>CANJWZ010000028.1 GCA_947478725.1 Comamonadaceae bacterium | reverse complement strand
GCTGCAGACTGAACTTGGCGGTGAGCCCGTCTTTCGGCCGGTCGTACGACAGGATCTTCGGCCCGAGGAAGGGCATCTGGCAGTCGATGCGCTCGATGTCCGCGGCGCGCAGGTCGTGCGTCTTCGTGAGGTGCAGCACTGCGTCGATCGTGCGGTGCGGCAGCATGCAGCACGGATACTTCTTCACGTTGACGCCAGGATCGATGGCTGCAAACGGCTGGCCGAGATTGGCGGTCATGGACTTGGAGTCGACCGCCTCGCCGCGAAAGAAACCCACCTGAAAGCCGAGCGCGCCTTCGATGGCATCGATTGCAGCCGTGAAGCCCTGCGCCGCGAGCTTGGCCGCGACGATTGCGTTCTTTGCGGCCTGGCCGGCGTGCAGCGACTTGGTGTCGGTGCCAAAGTTCTGCGTGAGGCCGCTGGCCATGGACGCAGCGATGCCGAAGGCGTGCGCGATCTGGTCGGCCGGCAGCTTCATGAGCTTGGACACTGCGGCGGTCGCGCCTAGGATGCCAAAGATGGATGTGGGATGCCAGCCCTTGGTGTGCAGCAGCGGCATGGTCCATGCGACGCGGGCCCAGCATTCCACCCCAAGTACGTAGGCAGTGACCACCTCTTTTCCGCTGCTGCCAACCTCTTCGGCGACGGCAAGGATGGCGGGGTACAGCACGGCGCTGAGGTGGCCTTGGGCGCGGTGCCCGACGTCGTCGTAGTCGAGCACATGCGACAGGACGCCGTTGGCGAACGCGGCTTCTTCTGCGCTGGTCTGGAAGCCGCCGGCGAGCACGCTTGCGCGGCCGGCGCATTGCAGCGACTGGGCGTAGCGACAGGCGATATCGGCGGCCGATTCACGCCGGCCCGCGAGCGCGACCCCGGCGGTGTCAAGAAGCGTGCGGCGCGCGACGTCGGTGGCTTCGGGGGGGAGGCTGTCGTAAGTGGTGTCGGCTACGAAGGCGGCTAGCTTTTGGGTGATTGTGGTCACGGGAGCCTCTGGAGTTGGTCGGTATCTACGGGACTCTAGCGAGGAGGGCGCGGGGAGACTGTCAAGTGATTAACAGTCCGGGAGGGTTTGGGGGTGCCGTCAGTGAAAGCGCCAACACCCAGTCAGAAAAATCAGGCATGCATTTGTTTCTTGTCACATCTTGTTTTGGGTTTCAGCATGGATTTAAGTGCTGTATCCATGAGGGTGTGGTTGTTGGGAAAACTATGCGGAGATAGTAGGAGCCGCCGCGCTGGAAAAGGCCTGTCAGTCGAGACATTTAGAGTGTCCACGTAAAGGTTACGCTTCACACCTAGGTGCTACAAGGTGAGGTCTTGCGGAGGCCGGTAGGCCGCTAATCCGCATGGATGCTCACTCATCGATGAATAAGGTGACGAGCCTTGACCCCGGCACTGACTCCACAGTTAGGGCTGCTTGGTTCCCCACCTGACCCGGTTGGCCGCTTTACCATGCGGGAAGGCTCGTCACCGCAGATTGTAGGTGATTCGGCACTTTAGAATGTGCAAATGTCTTATCTCGTCCTGGCCCGCAAATACCGCCCAAAAAACTTCTCTGAAATGGTCGGGCAGTCGCATGTGGTGCAGGCCTTGGGCAATGCCTTGACCACCCAGCGTTTGCACCATGCCTACCTGTTCACGGGTACACGGGGCGTGGGCAAAACGACGATTTCACGTATTTTGGCCAAGTCGCTCAATTGCATTGGCACCGACGGGCAGGGCGGCATCACCGCTACGCCTTGCGGGGTTTGCCAGGCTTGCACCGATATTGATAGCGGCCGGTTTGTGGATTACACCGAGCTGGACGCGGCGTCCAACCGGGGCGTTGATGAAATCGCGCAGCTGCTGGAGCAGGCCGTTTACAAGCCGGTGGTCGGGCGCTTCAAGGTCTTCATGATCGACGAGGTGCACATGCTGACGAACACGGCGTTTAACGCCATGCTCAAAACGCTGGAAGAGCCGCCGGAATACCTCAAATTTGTGCTGGCCACGACGGACCCCCAAAAAGTGCCCGCCACTGTGTTGTCGCGCTGCCTGCAATTTAACCTGCGACCGATGGCACCTGAAACGATTCTTGAGCACCTGGGCCATGTGCTGGGCATTGAACACGTGCCGTCAGAGCCCCAGGCGCTGCGCTTGCTGGCCCGGGCGGCGCGTGGGTCGATGCGCGATGCGCTGTCTTTGACTGACCAGGCCATTGCTTTTGGCTCGGGCGCGCTGCAGGAAGCCAGCGTGCGCCTGATGCTGGGCAGCGTGGACCGCAGCTATGTGTTCAAGCTGCTCGATGCGCTGGCGCGGGGTGATGGCAAAACCGTGGTCGAAACATCGGAAGCGCTGCGCTTGAACGGCCTGAGCGCTGCTTCTACCCTGGAAGAAATGACGACGGTGCTGCAACGCATGGCGGTGCTGCAAGCGGTGCCAGACATGATGGCCAAGTCGCTCGAGGTCGATGACGATACCGACCCGGAAGCGAGCGAAACAGCCCGGCTGGCGCAAATGCTGCCGCCTGACGAAACGCAGTTGCTTTACAGCCTGTGCCTGCACGGCCGCGGCGAGCTGGGCCTGGCGCCCGACGAGTACGCGGCGCTGACGATGGTACTGCTGCGTCTGCTGGCTTTCAAGCCCACGGGCAGCGTGCCCTTGCCTGTGGCCTCCAAGACGGGGAGCGCCGCCGAGCCTGGAAAAAAGCCCCAGGGCCCGCCTGAGTCCGTCCGGGTGCCTCACCCGGAGCCTGTTCGGGCCGCTCCCGTGGCTCTGGCGAAGCACGCAGAGGCGGCGGACCCGAAAATCGCCCACTCACCGCCTGACAACAGTGGCTTTGGGGTGCCTAATTTGCCTCCAGGCCAATCAATACAAGCACTGGTAGATCCTGAATTGATAGCGCCCCAAGTGGCGGTCGACGAAGCTCCTGCATCTGCCAAAACGGCGCTGGGTGATATGTGGGCCGCTCTGGTCACTCAACTTGTCGCCGCTGACGCCATCAAAACCATGCCGCGTGAGCTGGCCTTGCAGTCGCAGCTGATGTCCTGCGATGGGGCGGCGTGGGTTTTGCGGGTTGAAAGCCCGTCACTGAACAGCCCCGCCAACGTCGACAAGCTGCAAACTGCCATCAACGCAGAGCAGCCCAGCGCAAGCGTTCAGCTGACCGTACAAATCGGCCCCGTCACGGACACGCCCGTGCGCCGCAACCAGGCGCTGGCCAAACAGCGTCAGGCCCAGGCTGAAGCGCTGATACACAACGACCCGTTTGTGCAGGATATGGTGCGCCACTGGGGTGGCAAAGTCGTTCCCGGCAGCATCAAACACACCGTACAAGCGGCGGCTTGAAGTGCCCATGACACGCCAAGCCGATATGATTCATGCCATTTAAAAACCCATCTCCAAAGGAATAAAACATGTTCAACAAAGGGCAACTTGCCGGACTCATGAAGCAGGCGCAGGCCATGCAGGACAACATGAAGAAAGCCCAGGACGAACTGGCTTTCATCGAAGTCACGGCTGAAGCCGGCTCGGGTCTCGTGAAGGTCACCATGACCTGCAAACACGAAGTCAAACGGGTGGAGATTGCGCCAAGCCTGCTGACAGATGACAAAGACATGATTGAGGACCTGGTGGCCGCCGCTTTTAACGCTGCTGTGCGCAAGGCCGAAGAGGTCAGTGGCGAGAAGATGGGCAAGATCACGGCCGGTATGCCAAGCCTGCCCGGCGGCATGAAACTCCCCTTTTGATTTTGACATTTGAATTTACAAGCAGGGGCCGCGGGACTGGCTTTGCCAGACCGCAGGCGCAGCGCCCCCTCGGGGGGCAGAGAGCTACACGCAGTGAGCGAACGTGGGGGCTTGATGTCTAATGCACTTGAAGGCTTGACCCAGGCCTTGCGCAAGCTGCCTGGCGTGGGGGTCAAGTCTGCGGCGCGGATGGCGTTTTACTTGCTGCAGCATGACAAAAACGCTGCCTTGCAAATTGCCCGGGCGCTTGAGCATGCGGTGGCCAGCATCCAGCATTGCACGCTGTGCAACACGTTGACCGAACTTGACGTGTGCAGCACCTGTGCCAGCCCCCAGCGTGACCGCAGCAAGCTGTGCGTGGTTGAAACCCCGGCCGACCAGGCTGCGCTAGAGCGCACGCTGGCTTACAAGGGCTTGTACTTTGTGCTGATGGGCAAGCTGAGCCCGCTCGATGGCATTGGCCCCAAAGACATTGGCCTGCAAAAGCTGTTTGACCGAGTCGTTCCCAAAACGGCGGACGGCCAGCCGGTGCCAGCGAACGAGCGAGAAGTGCAGGAAGTTATTTTGGCGACCAACTTCACGGCCGAAGGCGAAGCCACAGCCCACGTGATTGCACAGGCCCTGAAGGCGCGCGGCGCGCAGGTCACGCGGCTGGCACGCGGCGTACCGGTGGGCAGTGAACTGGAATATGTTGACCTGGGCACCATTGCCCACGCTTTGGTAGACCGGCGTTGAAAATATTGCAGCTGTATGTTCGCTATATTTTCAATAGCTCGCAGCACATATAAAACGAGGCCTTGAGGCCGGAAGGGTAGTTGAGAATGACATTTTTAAGCTTTACCATCGCTTACTGGTGCGTCCTGGTGGCGGCGATCCTGCCTGTGGTGTGCGCCGGCATTGCCAAGTCCGGTATGTTCCGTATTTCGCCTAAAAAGGGCGGTTATGACAACAACGACCCGCGTGCTTGGCTGGCCAGACAAACCGACTGGCGCGCCAGAGCCAATGCAGCCCAGGCCAACACCTTTGAGGCCTTGCCGTTTTTCTTTGCCGCCGTCATCATCGCGCACCAGTTGCAGGCCCGGCAGGCGGTGGTCGACATTCTGGCTTTTATGTTTGTGGTGCTGCGTATTGCCTACATCGTGATGTACGTGGCTAATATGGCCAAAATCCGCAGCGCCATTTGGGTGACTGCCTTTTTGGTCAATATCTGGATACTTTTGAGCGGTTTTCGCTGATGTTTTGAGCCTAGCCCTAGCGGCAGGTGTAAGCAGTCGTCAATTCCGGCTGTCGCTTGAGTAAAAACCCGCACGGGATGTTCCCGATGTGGGTTTTTTTATGTCTTGATAGTCTGAGGGCTCAAACACAAAAGTATTCCAACCGCATGCCTGGTCTTGATGATTTGTCCCGCAGACGCTTTGCCAGCAGCCTGGCATTGGCGGGCTCGGTGCTGGCGCTGCCCACCTTGAATGCGCAGCCAAAAATTGAAAAAACCAAGCTGGTGGTCACGGTCGACAGCAAGTCGGCACTCGGCTATTTGCCATTGACGATTGCCGAACAACTCGGGTTTTTCAGGGCTGAGGGACTGGATGTGCAGATCAGTGACTTTGCAGACGCTGCCAGCGCATCGGCTGCCGTGGTCAGCGGCGCGGCTGATGTCTGCTCAGGCATGTTTGAGCGAACGCTGTATCTGCAGTCCAAAAACCAGATGTTTCAGGCCTTTGTGTTGCAGGGCAGAACGCCGCAGCTTGCCTTGGGCGTGTCTACCCGCAACCTGCCCGGCTATACCCGCATTGCTGACCTTCGAGGCAAAAAAATCGGTGTAGCCTCGCTTGACGCCATGGCCAGCATGATGACTCACCTGTACTTGACGCGAGGTGGTTTGAATGCTGCAGAAGTTAATTTTGTGCAGCTTGGCTCCTGGGGCCATGCGCTGGCGGCGCTGCGCACGGGGCAAATTGATGCGCTCTGCAACACTGACCCTGTGATGACCATGCTGGAGCAAAGAGGCGAGGTCAGAATCATTCAGGACACCCGCACCCTCAAAGGCACGTCAGACCTTTTCGGCGGCAGCATGCCGTCTGCATGCCTGTATGCGGCCAGCGACTTTGTCCAGAAAAACCCCAACACCTGCCAAGCGCTGACCAATGCCATGGTTCACAGCCTGAAATGGTTGCAGACGGCAGGGCCCAGCGACATGATCAATACCGTTCCTGAAAGCTATCTGCTGGGTGACAGGGCTTTGTACCTGGCATCGTTCAACAAGATCCGCGAATCCATTTCACCGGACGGCATGATGCCCGACGATGGGCCATCCATTGCACTGGCTGCCTTCGGCCACTATGACGCAGCGCTGCGCCTGGCCCGGCTCAATGTCAGTAAAACGTACACCAATGAGTTTTCGCGGCGGGCCAAACAGCGTTTTCTGGCCTGAGGGCGGCATGCATTTGCCTGGGTATTTCAGCGCTTTTTGGTCTGCACGACCGGTTTGCGACCGACAGGCTTGACGCCAGCTTTGCTTTTGGCGGCAAGATGCCCAGTGCTTGCCTTGGCAGGCAAAAACAGCACCACTTGCTGGCCCGCTTTAAAGGCGCTTGCGACGCCAATCCTGTTCCACTCGGCCACGTTGACCGGGCTCAAGCCGTAGCGCTTGGCCATGCTGGCCACCGTTTCGCCCTTGCGGGCTTTGACAGTGGTGCGACGCGTCACGATTTCAGGCGCCAGATCTACTCTCGCGTTGTCGGCGACATGACTGGCGACATCGACTTCCATTTTTGCGGAACGCGGCACCAGCAGGGTTGAGCCTGCCTTGATCAACATTCGCGGCGGTATGTTATTGACAGTGCGCAAGTCGTTTTCGCTCATGCCAACGCGTTTTGCGGCTTCGCTGACGCTCAGTGTTGTGGGTGCTTTCCAGGCTGTCCAACTGGCATACTGGCCCTTTTGATAGGCGTCAAAGTTGCGCTGAAAAACCAGCGCACTGTCCCATGGCAGCAAAATTTGCGGTGTACCCGACGCAATGATCACCGGTCGGTGCGCTGACGGGTTTAATGCCTTGAAATCATCAATCCCCACGTCAGCCAGCTTCGCCGCCAAGGCCACGTCAATGTCGCGGCTCAACTGCACCTGCTGAAAATACGGGTGATTGGCAATCAGGGGAAGCTCGGTGCGAAACCCCTGTGGATTGGCCACAATGTTTTTCACTGCCTGTAGCTTTGGCACATACAGCCGTGTTTCTGCCGGCATGTTGAGGTCAAGATAGCCCGTGCCCAGGCCGGCCTTTTTGTTGCGTGCAATCGCGCGGCCCACACTGCCTTCGCCCCAGTTGTAGGCGGCCAGTGCCAGATGCCAGTCGCCAAACATGCCGTACAGCTTTTGCAGGTAGTCGAGCGCGGCGCGGGTCGATGCCAGCACATCGCGGCGGTCGTCCCGAAAGGCGTTTTGTTTCAGATCAAAGTATTTGCCGGTGGCTGGCATGAACTGCCACATGCCTGCAGCCTTCGCGCTCGACACCGCTTGCGGGTTGAAGGCGCTTTCAATGAAGGGCAGCAGCGCCAGCTCGGTCGGCATTTGGCGGCGCTCAAGCTCTTCAACAATGTGAAACAAGTACTTGCTCGAGCGTTCCGTCATGCGCTGGATATAGTCAGGTCGGCTTGAATACCACTGCTCGCGGTCTGTTACCAATGTGTCCTGCAAGTCCGGCATGGCAAACCCCCGACGGATACGGTCCCACAGCTCCTTGGGTGGCTCGGCGTGTGCAATTTTGAAGCCACCGACCTGACCGGGCGTGATGCTTTGCAGCGGCCCACCGGGAATTTCCGAAGCCTGCGTGGGCGTTGGGGTGGCCAGAACCGGGTTATCCGGCACGCCCGGTACGCTAGGCACACCAGGCGCGCCAGCCACACCAGGCGCGCCAGCCACACCAGCCACATCAGGCAGGCCAGGCAGGCCAGGCTGGCTGGCGCAGCCTGCTAAAAAGACGGCGCAAAGCAGGATGGCGTGTAGAAAGTGTTGCGTCATTTGAATTGGTTTTTCCACTGCCTTATGGCGGCAAATACAGATGTGTCGTCGTCGGCTGAGGCATCAAACTGCCGGGCAGAAGAAATCAGAGCGGAATGCCGGGTACGCAGAAAGGGGTTGATCAGAAGTTCTTGGGAGACGGACGTGGGTAGCGTGGGTTGATTGTGTTTGCGCAGTTCGATGCAGTGCGCCTGGTAGTTTGCCAAATCCTGGTTTGCGGGGTCTACCGCCACAGCAAACCGTAAATTGCTCAGCGTGTATTCATGGGTGCAGCAGACCACGGTGTTGCCCGGCAGCGCGGCCAGTTTGTCGAGCGACGCCAGCATTTGTGCCGGTGTACCTTCAAACAGCCTGCCGCAACCAGCAGAAAACAGCGTGTCACCACAAAACAGCAGGGGTTTACCGTTAACGCCAGATGCGTAAAAAGCAATGTGCCCAGCGGTGTGGCCGGGTACGTCGATGACCTGAAAGTCCAAACCTGCAGCTTGAACCACGTCCCCTTCACCCAGCATGTTGTAGGGTTTCGGGATATTTTCGGCGGCTGGCCCATACACTTTGGCACCGGTTGTATGACGCAGTTCGTCGACACCGCCCGTGTGGTCTGCATGGTGATGCGTGACTAAAATAGCATCAAGCTTGAGTTTGAGTTCTGCCAGCTTGCGCAGCACAGGTGCCGCATCGCCTGGGTCGACGACCAGTGCTCGCTGACCATCATGCAGCAGCCAGAGGTAATTGTCGGTAAACGCGGGGATGGGGATTAATGTCAACATGCAGTGGTTTTGATGGGATCTGAAATTATAGGTTTGACGGACTGGCTCACAACCCCACCCGGCCAATACCTGCTGGCGTGGGAGCGCGAGCAATTTGACCAGTCTGTGAGCGATGTTTTTGGCTACCACGCGCTTCAACTGGGAATGCCTGAACTCGATACGCTACAGGCTAACCGCATGCCGCACAAATGGCTTGCAATTTCTTTAATGGCTGAGCAAGCGGGTGTGACCTCCGCCGAAGAGGCAAGTTCCCCGGCGAACCGCCCCAACAGACTCAGGGGCGCTTTTGTGACAGATTCAGCTGCCTTGCCCTTTGCCGCGGGCAGTCTGGACCTGATCGTGCTGCCGCACACGCTGGACTTGAGCTCGGACCCGCATGCCACTTTGCGTGAAGTTGAACGTGTGCTGGTGCCGGAGGGCAGGGTCGTGATCAGCGGCATGAACCCGGCCAGTCTGTGGGGCATGCGCCAGCGGCGCGCGCACCTGTACCAGCGCTTTGGTACCGGCAAGTTGTTCCTGCCGCAAGCCGGTGAATTTATTGGCTATTGGCGCTTGCGTGACTGGCTGCGCCTGCTGAGCTTTGAGGTCGAGTCTGCCCGCTTTGGCTGCTACCGGCCAGCTTTTGAAACTGAAAAATGGTTGTCCCGATTTGAATGGATGGACAAGGCGGGCCGGCGCTGGTGGCCGATTTTGGGGGCAGTTTACTTTTTGGTGGCCGTCAAGCGCGTGCGCGGCATGCGCTTGCTGGAGCCTGCATGGCGCGGCAGAAAAGCCGCCGCCAGTGCGCCTGCCGTGGTGGCCAACAAAGAGCCCTACCGGCAGGTATTCAACGATAAACCTGAGCCCTGACCCTGGTATTGAACGTATGACAGAACTGCAACACATCACCATTTACACCGACGGCGCTTGCAAGGGCAACCCGGGTCCTGGCGGCTGGGGCGCCTTGCTGAGCATGGAAGGCAGCGAAAAGGAAATCTTTGGCGGTGAGCTGGGCACCACCAACAATCGCATGGAACTGTCGGCTGTGATTGAAGCTTTGGCGGCGCTCAAGCGGCCCTGCCGTATTACCCTTTACCTCGACAGCGAGTACGTGCGCAAAGGTATTACTGAATGGATCCATGGCTGGAAGGCACGGGGCTGGAAGACCGCAGCCAAAGCACCAGTCAAAAATGTAGACCTGTGGCAGCGACTCGATGCGCTGGTGGCCAGCAGCGGTCATGACATCGACTGGCGCTGGGTCAAGGGCCACGCCGGTGACCCGGGCAATGAACGTGCGGATGGGCTGGCCAATAAAGGCGTAGAGCGTGCTTTGGGACGACTTTGAAGCCGCAGAGCGTGAGGCATTCATTTAAAACTGGGCTCATGCACAATATGCATGCTTAGCATCGCGTCCTTGGCGTGATGTGAAGGCGTTGTAAATTAGTCGCGCCGGGCCGCCGATCGAAGCGCCCTAACGCAGCAAAGTGAGCGTGTCCTGCTACATTGGCGTGTGGTTCGACGTTTTCATCTGATAACGACCAGTAATTCAACAGTTTTAAAGCGTGGCTCCAAACTATGGCTTCTAGAGTAATTTATTCAGCGATCGCGGTGGTGGGAATTGCTGCGGCATCGGGTGCGGCGTGGTGGTTTCAGCAGCCAAAAAACAGCAGTAGCTTTTCTCAAACCTCAACAGGTGCGGGGTCGCCGCCAGCTGCCGGTGCGCCGCTAACGGCGGCAAGTGGCCCAGCCAGGCCGCCAACTGTCGAAGCTGCCAAAGTGGAAACGCTGCGCCTGACGGACGACACGCAAGCGGTTGGCACTTTAAAGTCACGCATTGGCGTGGTGCTGCGCCCCGAGGTCAGCGGGCGCATCACGCAGCTCAATTTCACGGATGGTCAGCGGGTTCGCAAAGGCCAGGTGCTGGTGCAGTTTGATGACCAATTGCCCTTGGCCCAAATGCAGCAAAGCTTGGCTGAACTGTCGATTGCCCAGGCCAATCAAAAGCGCAACCAGGAGCTGGTGTCACAAAACTTTATCAGCCAGCGGTCGCTGGATGAAAGTGCCGCAAACCTGCAAGTGGCGCAAGCCAAGCTGGCACTGGCCAAAGCCACGGCTGACCGTTTAAAAATCATTGCGCCTTTCGATGGGATGGTGGGCATCCGGTCGGTCAATGTCGGTGATTACCTCAAAGACGGCGCAGACATCGTCAACATCGAAGATATCGACGCCATTTTTGTTGATTTCAGGTTGCCCGAGCGATTTCAGTCCAAGGTTAAAACTGGCCAGACGGCCAGCATCGACATTGATGCCTTGCCGGGTCGCAAGTACACCGCCCGAATTCAGGCGATTGACCCTTTGATCGATGCGAATGGCCGTTCGGTCGGTGTGCGCGGCTGCATTGACAACCGCCAGTTGCAGTTGCGACCCGGGATGTTTGCCCGGGTCAACGCCGTGTTCGGTGTGCGCGAGAAGGCCATGATGATCCCCGAAGAAGCCATCATTCCGCAAGGTCCCAAAGTATTCGTCATCAAGCTTCTGCCCGGCCCGAACGAAAAAACCCGCACCACACAGCGCGTCGAGGTCAAGGTTGGCCTGCGCCGCCCTGGCAGGGTGGAAATTCTGGAAGGTCTGGAGCCTACCGACAGTGTGGTTGCCAACGGCCAGCAGCGGGTGCAAAAAGATGGCACGGTGGTGAACCTGCTCGACTTGTCTGCCCGTGGCGGCAAACCCGGCGAAGGCGCAGGCCCACCGGGTGCGGCAGCATCGGCACCAGCTGCAACAGCGGCCTCTGCGGCCACGCCTGCTTCTGCGGCTTCTGCCGCAGTTTTGCCCGTGCCGCCGCCCGCTGCGACCAAGCCTGCTGCGCCAGCCGGCAAAATGGCCAAAGCACCTGAAGGCCCCAACCCCTGCGGGGACGGTCCGGCCGCGGCTGCCGGGTCCGGCGGCAAACCAGGGCAAAAGCCTGGCCAGCAACCCGATGCCAAACCTGGCGCGATGCCCGCCATCAAACCCGCGTGACCGCACTTTTGACAGAGGTTCACCATGCAACTTGCTGAAATTTCAATCCGTCGTCCGGTCTTTGCCACGGTGTTGTCGCTGCTGGTGCTTCTCATTGGTGCTGTCAGCCTGACCAAGCTGTCGGTGCGCGAGTACCCCAAAATTGATGAGCCCGTGGTCACTGTCAGCGTCAAGTACGCTGGTGCCTCTGCTGAGGTGATGGAATCGCAGGTGACCAAGCCACTGGAAGACTCGATTGCGGGCATTGATGCGGTGGACGTGATCACGTCCATCAGCCGGGCTGAGCAAACTCAAATTACTGTGCGTTTTAGACTTGAAAAAGACGCTGACACCGCCGCTGCCGAGGTGCGTGACCGCACCTCCCGGGTTCGCAACCGTCTGCCGCAAGCGGTAGAAGAGCCGGTGATTGCCAAGGTGGAGGCCGACGCTTTTCCAGTGATCTGGCTGTCTTTTACCAGCGACACCATGACCGGCCTTCAGATCAACGATCTGGTTAACCGCGTTGTCAAGCCGCGCCTTCAAACCGTCACGGGCGCGGCTGATGTGCGCATTTTTGGGGAGCGAAAATATGCCATGCGCGTCTGGCTGGACCCTGACAAACTGGCGGCTTACAAGCTCACCACGCAAGATGCAGAAGACGCCATCAGGCGCAGCAATCTGGAAGTGCCAGCAGGCCGCATTGAATCGACCCAGCGCGAGTTCAGCGTCACGTCCCAGACCGACCTGTCCCGCCCCTCACAATTTTCAGACATCATCATCAAAAATGCCAACGGCTTTCCGGTGCGTATTCGTGATGTTGGCCGTGTCGAAGAAGCCGCAGCCGATGAGCGCAGCGGCTCTCGGCTGAATGGTCGGGTGGCCATCACGGCGGGTGTGATTCGTCAGGCCACAGCCAATCCACTGGACTTGAGCAATGGTGTGCGGGCGATGCTTCCCAAGCTCAGAGCCGACTTGCCGCCGGGTATCCAGATCGATATTGCCAACGACAACTCGGTATTTATCGCCAAGTCGATTGACAGCGTTTTCAGAACCATCTTGGAGGCCGTGGTGCTGGTGGCGCTGGTGATTTTTGTGTTTCTGCGCACGCTGCGCGCGTCCATCATTCCCATCATCACGATTCCGGTGTGTCTGGTGGGTACTTTTGCACTGATGGCGCTGGCTGGTTTTTCCATCAACACCCTGACCCTGCTGGCGCTGGTGCTGGCCATTGGGCTGGTGGTGGACGACGCCATCGTTGTGCTCGAAAACATTTACCGCCACATTGAAGAAGGGCTGGATCCGTTTTCAGCGTCCATCAAAGGGGTGCGCGAGGTCGGCTTTGCGGTGATCGCGATGACGGTCACGCTGGCGGCGGTTTACGCGCCTCTTGCGTTCACGCCAGGCCGCACGGGTCGTCTGTTTATCGAGTTTGCACTGGCGCTGGCTGGTGCGGTTGTGGTCTCGGGCTTTATCGCGCTGACCTTGTCTCCAATGATGTGCTCATTGCTGCTCAAGCACAACGCCAAGCCGGGCTGGTTTGACCGAACCATGGAAAAGCTTCTGACCCGATTGTCCGCGGGGTATGAGGTCATGCTCGCCTGGCTGGTCACCACCGGTTATGACCGCCAGCACCAGCAGCGTGGTTTTGGCAGCTCCGTCAAACGCTTTTTGCTTAACGCCCGATGGATTGTGGTGGCGGTGATGCTGGTATCTGCAGGCGCTATTGCATGGGTCTTGCCCGGCATGAAGCGAGAGCTGGCACCACTAGAAGACCGCGGCCAGGTATTGGCAGTGGTCACGGCACCGGACGGCGCCACTCTGGGCTACACCAATCGCTATGTCGATGCGATTGAGCGCATGGGCGCGCCCTTCAAAGAGTTTGACCGTATTTTTGTTTCTTCGGGCAATCCAACCGTGTCACAGGCCAGCGTGTTTTTCCGGGCTGTTGACTGGGACCTGCGCAAACGCTCAACGCTGGAGATGGCCCGCGAACTTCAGCCCAGGCTGGCTGGCCTGCCGGGCGTGACCGCCTTCCCGATCACGCCGCCGTCGCTCGGTCAGGGTTTTCGGGAGCGTCCTGTTAATTTTGTGATTGTGACGACCGACAGCTACCAAAACCTGGCGGCTCTGACCCGTCAGTTCATGGACGAGATTGCCAAAAATCCAGGCATTTTGAGTGCTGACATTGATCTGCGTTTGAACAAACCCGAACTCAAAATTGACGTGGACCGCGACAAGGCAGCTGATTTGGGCGTCGGCGTTGATGTGGTTGCCCGTGCAGTTGAAACCATGCTCGGCGGCAGGCAAGTCACACGTTACAAGCGGGAGGGCGACCAGTTCGACGTGATTGTGCAAACCGCCGCCACGGGCCGTGACACGCCTGATGACATTGAGAAGATTTTTGTGCGTGGCCGTAACGAGGCCATGATTCCGCTGGCCAGTCTGGTCAAAGTACGCGAATCGGTTGCGCCGCGCGAGTTGAATCACTTCAGCCAGCGCCGCTCGGTGTCGATCACGGCCAACCTGGCAGCTGACTATTCGCTGGGACAAGCGCTCGACTTTCTCGACGGCACGGCCGTCAAACTGCTCAAACCCGGCTACACCACAGACCTGAACGGCACCTCGCGCGAATTCCGCAATTCGCAAGGCTCACTCATCATTGTGTTTGGCCTGTCGCTGCTGTTTATTTTTCTGGTGCTGGCCGCGCAGTTTGAAAGTTTTATAGATCCGCTGGTCATCATGCTGTCGGTGCCGCTGTCGATGATTGGCGCGCTGCTGGCGCTCAAATGGTCAGGCGGCTCGCTCAATGTGTATTCACAAATTGGTCTTATTACCCTGGTGGGCTTGATCACCAAGCACGGGATTTTGATTGTTGAATTTACCAACCAGTTGCGTGAGTCCGGCATGGAAATGACAGAAGCACTTGTCAAAGCGGCATCGCAGCGTTTGCGGCCGATTTTGATGACAACCGGCGCGATGGTGCTGGGTGCGGTGCCCTTGGCATTTGCCCAAGGCGCTGGTGCTGAAAGCCGCACCCAGATTGGTTGGGTCATTGTGGGCGGCATGTCACTCGGTACGCTGCTGACGATTTTTGTGGTGCCCACCATGTACACCCTGTTTGCCCGCAAAGCCATTCCTGGCGAGAACAAGACCGTGGCCAAAGAAGAGCCGGACTCAGTTGCTGTCCATCCAGAGTACGTCGCCAAGTAAGCCAGCTGTTTGTTGCTTCTTGAAGGGGCCGTGGATCCGGCCTTGTGACTTACATCACGCCGTCAAACATGAGCACGTCGATGGTGTCGCCAACGGCCACATTGCTCTGCGCATGATGCAAAACAATCAGGCCATTGGCTTGGGCCATCGAGCTTAAAACGCCCGAGCCTTGGTTGCCAGTGGTTTTCACCTGCAGCGTGCCGTCATCAGCGACTGACACCCAGCCGCGCTGGTATTCGGTGCGGCCCGGTTTTTTGCGCATCGCCTCCTGGCTGCGTGCCTTGAGCAGTGGCTGTGGCGTCGGCGATGCCCCCATCATTTGCAACAGAGCAGGGCGCACAAACGCCAGAAAGGTCACCATCACCGCCACCGGATTGCCGGGCAAGCCAAACAAAATAGCACCCGCGTGACTGCTACTGTTTTCAGAGCTGGTGGCGCTTTTATCTCTTGGCTTGGACGCCGATTCAATGTCTGAAACTGGCTGCAAAACAGCATTTTGGATGCGTCCAACAGCCATCGGCCTGCCGGGACGCATCGCAATCCGCCAAAAAGCCACATCACCCAGCACTTTCATCATGGCTTTGGTGTGATCTGCCTCGCCCACACTGACACCGCCCGAGGTGATGATGGCGTCGGCCTGCACGGCCGCTTGGGTAAATGCAGACCTCAAGGAGACCGGATCGTCCCGCACCACGCCCATGTCAATCACCTGGCAGCCCAGGCGGGTCAGCAAACCGTAAACGGTATAACGGTTGCTGTCATACACCGCACCTTCACGTGGCGAATCGCCGAGCGACAAAATCTCGTCGCCGGTAGAAAAATAAGCCACCTTGAGCTGGCGGTAGCAGGGCACGGTTTGAAGACCCAAAGAAGCTGCCAGGCCAAGTCTGGCAGGCGTGAGCAGATCACCTTTGAAGAGTGCAGCTTTTCCCTGCATCAGGTCTTCACCCCGGTGGCGGCGGTTGTCACCGGGCTTCAGGAGTCGGGGCGCAATCTTGATGCTGTGGTCATTGCCCGATACCAACTCTTGCGGCACCACCGTATCCAGTCCTGCTGGCATGATGGCCCCGGTCATGATCTTGACGCACTGCCCTGGTTTGACGCTGCCTTGCCAGGCTTTTCCTGCAAATGCGGTGCCAATCACTTCAAGGTTCAAGGGTGCATCTGTGAGTTGCTGGCCATCAAACGCATAACCATCCATGGCCGAGTTGTCATGCGGTGGCACATCAAAAGGCGAGACAACATCCGCAGACAGCACCCGGCCCAGTGCTTCAAACAATGGCACGTCGCTGACTTCTTGCACAGGCACGACCAGCTTGGCGAGGAAGCGCAACACATCATCAGCAGACAGCGCCTGCGGGTCATAGCCCTGCAGCTCGGCGGCGATTTGGTCCAGCGTTTTCATTCCGGTCGTTTCACCCGGGTGTTCGTGATTCAAGCTGATGCAGTTCAGCCAGCGTGTTGGCATTGAAAAACGCTTGGGCATCATCACCCGGCAGGTTGAAGGGGACATGCACCACTTTGTGCTGGGCCGTCCAGGCATCAATTTTTCGGCCACCACCTTGGGTAAAGCGCTGCAGGCTCTCCAGCATATGCGTGCCCATCAGGCAAAACACGGGTTGCGCGCGGGTTTGGCCGTCTTCTTCAGGCGCACTGGCCACGGCAAAGTCAGCAGACTGCGCTTCAAACGCATCTGCCAGACGTGCCACCAGGTCGTGCGGAAAGAGTGGCGTGTCGCAAGGCACCGTCAGCAAATAGGGGGTTTCGCATCGCTCCAGCCCGGTCATAAAACCCGCCAGCGGCCCAGCAAAGTCGCCCATGTTGGGCGTGTCCAGCCATACCGGCACGCCAAACGATTCATAAGCCGCCAGATTGCGGTTCGCGTTGATGATCACATCACCTACCTGCGGCGACAAGCGCAGCAGTGTGTGCAAGGCCAGCGGCACGCCGTTGAAATTTTGCAGGCCCTTGTCGACGCCGCCCATGCGCGAGCCACGTCCGCCAGCCAGGATGACGGCGGTGATGGCCTCGATGTGCAGGGGTGCGTTGATGTCTTCGTGATCCATTTATCCGCCTATGTAGCTCATTTCGACCCGCTTTTTACCGTCGCCAATCTGGGTGTCAGGGGGCAGCGCTGCCCGCAGTTCTGAATAGCGGTCGTCGCGTTTGTGCCAGATGTGTGCAATGGCACTTGAGATTTGTTCGTCACTGAATTTGGCACTGTGGTCACCCCGCAGCAGGGCGCGCAGGTCATGTCCCTGGCTGGCAAACAGGCATAAAAACAGTTTGCCCTCGGTCGACAGGCGTGCGCGATTGCAGTCACTGCAAAAGGCTTGCGTCACACTGCTGATGACACCGATCTCGCCACCACCATCCGCGTAACGCCAGCGTTCGGCTGTCTCGCCAAGATAGTTCGCGTCGATGGCAGCAACAGGAAATTCTGCGTTGATGCGCTCAATCACCTGGGCAGACGGCAACACCTCGTCCATGCGCCAGCCGTTGGTCGCGCCGACATCCATGTATTCAATAAAGCGCAGTACGTTGCCTGAGTTGCGAAAGTGCCTGGCCATCGGCACGATTTCCTGATCGTTCGTTCCGCGTTTGACGACCATGTTGATCTTGATCGGCAGCAAGCCGACCTTGTTCGCCACTTCAATCCCGCGCAGCACGTCAGCCACCGGAAAGTCCACGTCGTTCATCTGGCGAAAAATCGTATCGTCCATCGCATCCAGACTGACGGTGACGCGCTGCAATCCAGCGTCTTTGAGTGACTGCGCTTTTTTGGCCAGCAACGATGCGTTGGTGGTCAGTGTGATGTCCAGCGGTTTGCCGGCCACAGTGGTCATGCCGGCCAGCATCTCAATCAGGACTTCCAGGTTTTTGCGCAGCAGTGGCTCGCCACCTGTCAGGCGAATTTTCTCAACCCCATGGGCGATGAAAATACGCGCCAGCCGCGCGATTTCTTCAAAGCTCAGCAAGGAGGTTTGTGACAAAAATGTGTAATCTTTGTTGAAGACCTCGCTCGGCATGCAGTAGCTGCATCTGAAGTTGCAGCGGTCCGTCACGCTGATGCGCAGATCGCGCAGGGGTCGGGCGAGGGTGTCGCTCAGCAGGCCCGTGGCGGGGATGGCCAAGTCCGGCACCAAAACGCCAGGTGATATCTGGCGCAGGTCTTTGACGTTGATGGTTTTTTGAATCATGGTGCGAATGCCGAGTTTACTGATTGTCTCGCCCGTCTATAAAACGCTCTGTCACAATTCACACAAATTTGTAAGTTATCGAGCGAAAGAGAGCGAGGGTATGTTTTTACGGTTTTTGAACAAAGTCGGGCGTCTCGGTGCATTCGCGCTGGCCTGTGCTGCCTTTCCTGCCGTGTCGTATGCGCAAGACAGTAAAAACCTGGCCCCGGGGTTCACCTCCCGGCCCGCCAACTCCAAGCTGGTGATACTGCCAACTGATATGGAGCTTTTCTCCATCAGCGTTGGTGGCGTGCAAGAGCCCAAAGCTGACTGGACACAGTCGGCGGTCAAACACTTCAAAGAGGGCCTGGACAAACGCAAAGGACTACTGGGTGTCAACGTTGTTGATCTGGCTGAGAAAGATATTGACGACATGGCCGAGATCAATGCCCTGCATGGTGCTGTCGCCCAATCAGTCTTTCTGCATCATGTTCTGAATGTTGCCAAGCTGCCGACCAAGGCGGGCCTGCTCGATTGGTCCTTGGGCGATTCGGTCAAGCCGCTGAAAACCAAAACGGGTGCTGACTACGCGCTCTTTATTTGGGTCAGGGACACCTATGCCAGCTCCGAGCGAAAGGCCGCCATGGTGGTCATGGCTTTGCTGGGGGTTGGCCTGGCCGGTGGTTCACAGCTTGGCTATGCCTCACTCGTTGATTTGAATGACGGCCGCATCGTCTGGTTCAACGATCTGCGCCGAGTTTTCGGAGACCTGCGTCAAGCTCAGTCCGCACAGGAGACGGTTGACGCCTTACTCAAGGGATTTCCGGTATCTCAATGAGCGCACCCATGTTGACCCGCAGAGGCATGTTGGGCTCCGTCTGCAAGCAGTGCCTGGGCTTTTCAGCATTGACCCAAGCGCCCCTGGCTTTGTCACAAACCAGCAGTGAACCTGCCGCTAACTCTGCGCCTGCCTTGCCAGGCCGCTTTGAGCGCCCAGGCATCGACACAGAGGAGGGGGGACTGTGGGGGATGATGGACCGCGAGGAAGCCAAACTGCGCCGCAGCCCCTTCGTCATTCGTGATCTTGCCCTGACCAAGTATGTTCAGGACATAGCGTGTCGTTTGGCAGCTGACCATTGCCCAGACGTACGCGTCCATCTGGTGCGCACGCCGCTGTTTAATGCCAGCATGGCGCCCAACGGCATGATGCAGGTCTGGAGCGGCTTGCTGCTGCGGGTTGAAAACGAGGCCCAGCTGGCGGCCATCTTGGGTCATGAGATTGGCCACTATCTTGAGCGACACACGCTGGAGCGACTGCGTGATATGAAAAACCGCGCGGCTTTTGCGCAAGTCATAGGTATGTTTGGTGTGGTTGGCGCGCTTGGACAACTCGGTGTTTTGTCGGGCATGTCTGCGTTCTCACGCGAGCAGGAAACCAGTGCCGACCGCGCTGGTATGCGCCTGATGCAAAGCGCCGGCTATGACGGACAGCAGGCAGCCAGAGTGTGGGACAACCTGATTGGTGAGCTCAAAATCAGGGGTGGCGAAAAGGCCGGTTCGCGTAGCCCCCTGTTGGCCAGCCACCCGCCGGCTGCAACGCGCCGCGACGATTTGATGCGGCTGGCGGGTGACAAATCAGGCGAAACTGGCACGACTGAATTTCAAAAAGCAACAGCCCTGCACAAAATGACCTGGTTGCAAGACGAAATCAAACGCGGCCAATACGAAGAAAGCCTGGTGTTGTTTGACCGGCTGATTGGACAAAATCCAGCGGACGCGCAAACGCTGTTTGCACGGGGTGAGGTGTACCGCCAGCGTGACGACAAGGACGATCCGCAACTGTCTATTGAGGACTTGAGTCGCGCTGCCCGACTCGGCAACCCGCCTGTGGAGGTCTTTCGCTCGCTGGGCCTGATTTATAAAAAACAACAAGACACGACCCTGGCGCTGCAAGCATTTGAAAGATACCTGGCCGCAGCACCCGAAGCGGCCGACGCCAGCCTCATTAAAAACTACATCACTGATCTGACGCCATGAAAAAACTCTTTGCCGTTGTTCTCGTTTTAAGTCTGGTGGCCTGCACCAGCATCGTCAAGGTCGACGGTGAGCAAACCATCAGAAATCGGATGTCCCTGAAGCTGGCCGATGCCTGGAACAAAGTTCAGTTGCCCAACGACCGCCAGCCCTTCGACGTGTGGACGCAAGAAGGCCTGACAGTTGACACCCTTCGCTTTTGGGCCGCTGTGCCCCACCGGGGTGAACTGGTCAGGGCGCCTTCAGGCAGTGTTCCCCAGGGCGGTAAATCAGCGCGTGTTCCTACATTTGTGACAGGGATGGAGGCAGATCAGTTGGTCAGCCTGTTTGAAACCATGTATTCGTCCGATGGCTCCAGCGTGACCATCAACAAAGTGGAGCCCACGATTTTTGCAGGCGAAAAAGGCATCCGCTTTGAGTTTTCAGTACTTCGCAAATCCGACGACGTTCAACTGTTGGGCATTGGTTGGGTGGCCGTTAAAAAAGATGAGCTTTTTGCCGCCACCTTTCTGGCGCCCAAGTTGTCCTTCTTCAGCAGACTGCGGGGCAAGGCAGAAAGTGTTGTCAAGTCAGCTCAAATCAAAGGCTGATGACTGGGCAGACATCGGTCTGATAAAAATCGTTGTCCTTGAATCAAATGGGCCGACATGATGCGTACTTTGTCAAACGCAACGCGCGCCATCGACCTCAATACACACACCGCTGATGAAGTCGGCTTCGTCGCTGGCCAGGTAAAGCGCGGCGTTGGCCACGTCCAGTGCGGTTGAAAAGCGCCCCAGCGGGATGCTGCTGCGGAACTTGGCTTTGCGCGCTTCGTCAATCGGGCCGCCGGCAAATTCAGCCGACAAACCCGTGTCTGGGTTAAACACCGGGTTGATGCAGTTCACCCGAATATTGTCTGGCCCCAGCTCGGCCGCCAAAGACTTCGACGTGGTGATCACCGCACCCTTGCTGCCGTTGTACCAGGTCAGGCCCGGACGAGGCCTGACGCCTGCGGTCGACGCAATATTGATGAAACTGCCGCCGCCATGGGCCTTGAAGTGCGGCACGGCGTGAATGGTGCTGAGATAAATGCTTTTGACGTTGATGGCGTAGCACTTGTCAAAGTCGTCCTCGCTCACGTCCAGCGCCGGTTGGTTGCGGTGCGTCCAGCCAGCGTTGTTGACCATCACGTCAAGCTTGCCGTGGCGCGCAACTGCGGCAGCGACCAGCGCCTTGACCTGTTCAGAATGGGTCACGTCTGCCTGAAAAAACGAGGCCTGGCCGCCTGCTTTGACGATGGCGGCGACCACCGCCTCGCCCATGGCGGCGTTGATGTCATTGACGATGACGCTGGCGCCTTCAGCCGCCAAGCGCCGGGCAATGCCCTCGCCAATGCCGCCGCCGGAGCCTGTGACGATGATGGATTTGTTTTTGAGTCTCATGGTGTGTTCTTTAGTTGCTATTGAATCAGGAGCTGCTCGCCCCGTATTTAGTTGGCCCTGAATCTGAATAGTAGGTTAAGGGCGATGCAAATGATGTTACCCATGCTTTACCGCCACAGTCTTCAGCGTCGTGAACCCAAGCAGCGCCTCAAAGCCCTTCTCCCGTCCGTAGCCAGACGACTTCACCCCGCCAAACGGCAGTTCAACCCCGCCGCCGGCGCCGTAGTTGTTGATGAAAACCTGGCCCGCTCGGACTTTTTTGGCCATGCGGAACTGGCGTGCGCCGTCTTGTGTCCACACGCCTGCGACCAGGCCGAATGCGGTGGCGTTGGCCAGCTCGATGGCGTGCGCTTCATTTTTAAAGCTCATGGCGCACAACACCGGGCCAAAGACTTCTTCTTGCGCCAGGCGGTGCATCACGGGCACGTCGCGCAGCAGGGTGGGGGCTTGGTAAAAGCCGGTGTCAGGCGCCTCGTCAACGATCTGGCCTTGCGCCACCATGGGTATACCTGCGACTTGCGCATCGCTTAAAAAGTCCCACACGCGCTGCTGCTGGCTTTGGCGGATCAGGGGGCCCACGTCCAAATCCATCGCTGCGGGGCCAACGCGCAGGGCTTCAAAGGCCGCGCCCAGGCGCTCCAGCAAGGGTTCGTAAATACTTTGCTCTACCAGCAGCCGGGAGCCAGCCGAGCAGGTTTGCCCGGCGTTTTGCACGATGGCGTTGATGAGGGTGGGGATGGCCTCGTCAAGATTGGCATCGGCAAAAACGATCTGCGGGCTTTTGCCGCCCAGCTCCAGCGTGACCGGGCAGTGGCGCACGGCTGCGACCTGTTGAATCAAGGTGCCCACTGATGGGCTACCGGTAAAGCTGATGTGGTCAATTCCGGCATGCTGCGCCAGCGCGTCGCCCACCTCGTGGCCATAGCCGGTGACGATGTTGATCGCCCCGGCCGGAAAGCCGACTTCTGCTGCCAATTGCGCCACGCGGATGAGTGAAAGGCAGGCGTCTTCACTCGGCTTGACCACGCACACATTGCCCGCCGCCAGCGCGCCGCCCACGCTGCGGCCAAAAATCTGCATTGGGTAGTTCCACGGAATGATGTGGCCTGTGATGCCGTGCGGTTCACGCCAAGTCATGACGCTGTAGCCATTCAGGTAGGGCAGGGTGTCGCCATGCAACTTGTCGCACGCGCCTGCATAAAACTCAAAATACCTGGCCAAAGCGGCGGCATCTGCACGGGCTTGCTTGACGGGTTTGCCGCAGTCGCGCTGCTCCAGCAGGGCCAGCTCGTCGGCGTGCTCGGTAATTTTGTTAGACAGCCGCAGCATCAGCCGCCCGCGCTCAGCAGCGGGGATGTGCTGCCACACCAGGTCAAAGCAGTCGCGTGCAGCGGTGACGGCGGTATCGATGTCCGCCGCATTGCTGCGCTGAATCTCGTCAAACACCTGGCCGTCTGATGGGTCGATGACGGGGATGGTTTTGCCGGAAGAAGAGGGCACGCAGGCGTTGGCGATGTAGTTGAGTTGCATGGGCATATTTTGCGCCTAAAAACCCAAAAACAGCCGTTCAGGGGGCGTTTTCAGGTATCAATATAGTCTCTAGGCCCATTAAAACCTGCGCGAGCAGCTCCTGAATGAATAGCAAAGACAGGTCAGCCGTCAATGGCTTGACGGTGGCGTACAGTATGGCTCGGCTGGCGCTGGCTGACCTCGCTTGGCCCTTGCCGATCATTTGCGACTGACCGCGCAGGCAAAACCTCACCATAATGGTCGGGTGACAGCCAAACGACAGCCAAACGAGCGTCAGACTGCCGTGAGCGGCTATCCCGCCAGCTGCGGCACCGCACCATGAAACCCATGACAAGATACCCGCCATGAACATGATCACTGACACGTCAGCTTTGAAAAAACCGGATACGCCATCAGCCCACGACGCGGTAGTGCATTTTCCGCACCCTGATGGCTCGCGTGTGCCGTACAAAGTGTTCAGCTCGCAGGCGGTGTATGAGCGCGAACAAGAGCGGATTTTTCGCGGTCCGACCTGGAGCTTTGTCGCGCTTGACTGTGAACTGCCCAACACCCACGACTACAAAAGCACCTTTGTGGGGGACACGCCCGTGGTGGTGACTCGCAGGCCTGACGGGGGTCTGGCCGCATGGGTGAACCGCTGCGCGCACCGGGGTGCCCTGGTCTGCCGCAACGCCCGGGGCAATGCTGCGCTGCACACCTGCGTGTACCACCAGTGGAGTTATGACACCGCCGGCAATTTGCAGGGCGTGCCCTTCAGGCGCGGACAAAAAGGCGTGCCCGGTATGCCGCCTGACTTCAATCTGGCTGAACACGGCATGCGGCAACTGCGCGTGGCCAGTTACCAAGGCATGGTGTTTGCCAGCTTCAGCGACGAGGCGCCAGCGCTTGTGACCTACCTGGGCGAGCTGATGTGCAGCTGGATAGACCGTGTCATGTGCAAACCCATCGTTTACCTGGGCTGCACCCGCCAGTACGCCAAGTCAAATTGGAAGCTGTATTACGAAAACGTCAAAGACCCGTACCACGCCAGCCTGCTGCACATGTTTCACACCACCTTCAACATCTTCAGGGTCGGCATGAAGGCGCGCGCCATCCCCGACCCGGTAGGCGGCATGCACAGCATCATCACCGCCACCAAAATAGACGACCAGGACACGTCAGCCGCCTACAAGCAGCAGGCCATTCGTTCGATGGACGACGGCTTTACCCTGGAAGATGACAGCGTGCTGGGCTTTATTCAGGAGCACGACGAGGCCTGCACCAACCACATTCAGGCGCTGTTTCCGCAAGGTGTTTTGCAGCAGATTCACAACTCCCTGGTGGCGCGGCAAATTTTGCCCAAGGGGCCAGACCAGTTTGAGCTGGTGTTTCACTTTTTCGGCTACGCCGACGACAGCCCCGAGCTGCGGGCACTGCGCATCAAGCAGGCCAACCTGGTCGGTCCGGCGGGCTACATATCGATGGAAGACACCGAGGCGACCGAGTTGGTTCAGCGCGCGACCTTGCGTGACCCGGACGTCAACACCGTTCTGGAGCTGGGCCGCAGCGACCCCAGCCGCACCGACACCATGATCAGCGAAAACATGCTGCGCCAGTTTTGGGTGGGCTATCAAAAAATGATGGGGTATTGATGAAATTGGCACACCCCCGTTGCAGCTCACGTCGTGTAGCCGCCTCCCCCCTTGCAGGGGGCGACCGCTGCGGCCCGGCAAAGCCGGTTCCGCGCCGTCACTTGAATAAGAATTTGCTGGAGTTATCTGCATGAATGCCATAGTGCCAAACATCAGTATTCAGTTGTGGTTTGAGATTTACCAGCTGCAAGAGCGCTATTGCGCGGCAGTTGATAACGACCGGCTGGAGGAATGGGCCAGCCTGTTCACCGAAGACTGCCTGTACGAAATCGTGCCCAAAGAAAATGCCGATGCAGGCCTGCCCATCGGCCTGATTTACTGCGACAACCAGCGCATGCTGCGGGACAGGGTGCTGTCGCTGCGTCATGCCAGTATTTATGACGCGCACACCAACCGCCACATGACATCGGGCTTGAGGATTCAGCCGGTTGACAGCGACACGGTCACCGCTGAGTCAAGCTACGTCGTGATTCAAACCCGCAGCAATGGCGAATCGTTTGTCTACCAGGCCGGTCGCTACCTTGACCGCATTGTGCGTACGCCTGAAGGCTGGCGCTACCAGCAACGCAGGGTGGTGTACGACACGCTGCGGGTACAAACCTTGCTCGCCACACCGATATAAGTCAATTTCCACTCTGCTGATTGCAGCATCCACGGGCCTTAAAGTGATGGGTTGCCGATGAATGCGGGAATGCCATGATTTTTTTTGATGAGTTTCCCGTGAAAATACAGATTCGAAATGGCACAGTTTTCTGTCAACTGACCTTGCGAGTGACTAAACTTTCTACTTTCAGCCCTAAAGGTAACCCATGAAATTCTCAACCCTGATGACCGCCGCACTGTTGTGCACAGGCCTGGCCGCCACAAGCGTCAGCGCTCAAACCCTGAAAAAAATTGCTGACGCCAACAAGATCACGGTGTCTTACCGCGAGGCATCGGTGCCTTTCAGCTACCTGATTGGCTCCAGCAAAGCAGTGGGGTTTTCGGTCGAACTGACGGAAGCCATCATTGACGATGTGCGCAAAAAGATCCAAAAGCCCGACTTGCAAATTGCCTACATGCCGGTCACATCGCAAAACCGCATTCCACTGCTGGTCAATGGCACTTACGACCTGGAGTGCGGCTCGACCACCAACAACTCAACCCGTGCCAAAGACGTCAGTTTCAGCACCAATTTCTTTTACACCGGCACCCGTCTTTTGACCAAGAAAACATCCGGCATCAAAAATTATGCGGACCTGGCCAAAAAGACGGTGTCCAGCACCACAGGCACGACCAACGCTCAGGTCATTCGCAAGTACAACACCGATAAAAATCTGGACATGCAACTGATTCTGGGCAAAGACCATGACGACTCGCTGCTGCTGGTTGAAAGCGACCGCGCTGTGGCTTTTGCCATGGACGACATCTTGCTGTTTGGTCTGCGTGCCAACTCCAAGAACCCTGCGTCGCTGGAAGTGGTGGGCGATTCGCTGCAAGTCGAGCCCTACGCCTGCATGGTGCGCAAGGACGACCCAGAGTTTAAAAAGCTGGTCGACGACACCATCAACCGCATGATGAAGTCGGGTGAATTCGCCAAGCTGTACACCAAGTGGTTTGAATCACCGATCGTGCCAAAAGGCGTGAACCTGGCATTGCCCATGTCGCCAGAACTGAAAGCAAACCTGCAAGCGACCAGCGACAAGCCAGCGCTGTAACTGAGCCGGTGAACAGCACGCCCAGCATCACTGCAACTGTCGGTGTTCTGGGTTTTGGCCAATCAATATCTACACTGGCTGCTATTTAAAAAATAGCGAATCAGTTCTGGCTCAATCAGCAGAGGCGCTCCAGCGGCTGCCCCAGCTGGTGTTGTTGGCCTTGCTGACCTTGTCTAGGCTGCGCCGGTCCCGTTTTGTCGGGCGGCCATGCTCGTGGCTGCTGGCGGGTTCAAGTTGGCGTTGTTCTGCGAGCTCGCTGCGCAGCTTGAGGCTGGCCTCGGTTTCTTCGTACATCAACTGCGCCTGCGGCGCGCCGCCGCGCTTGTCGCTGAGGCTGCGCACTGTCAGTGTGCGTGTCGCTGGCCCCTGGCGCAGCGTGATGGCGTCGCCCACCTTCACCTCTTTGGCGGGTTTGACTTCCAGGTCGTTGATGCGAACCCGGCCTTTGTCAATTTCTTCGGTGGCCAGGCTGCGGGTTTTGTAAAAGCGCGCAGCCCAGAGCCATTTGTCGATGCGTAACTTCTCCATCAATGATTTATTCGGGCTTGACGTTGTTTTCTTTGACGATCTTGCCCCATCGCTGTGATTCAGCGGCGATCAAACCCGCAAAAACCTGCGGTGTACCGCCGCCCAGCTCGTTGCCCTGCTTGAGCATTTGCTCTTTGATGGCTGGATCAGCCAGCGCTTTGTTCACCGCATCATTGAGCAGTGCCACCAGCGGTGCAGGCATGCCCGCCGGGCCTATCAGGCCTTGCCAGTTCAGCACCTCAAAGCCCGGCACGCCAGCTTCTATCATGGTGGAAATCTCCGGGAACAACGGCGAGCGGGTTTTGCTGGTGATAGCCAGCGCCCGCAGCTTGCCTGAACGTATGGATGGCGCTGCCGTGTACATCTGCTCAAACATCATGTCGACCTGGCCGCCCATCAGGTCGGTGGTTGCGGGTGCGCCGCCTTTGTAGGGGATGTGCGTCATGTTCAGACCGGCCAGTGACTTGAACATTTCACCTGACAAATGGTGCGAGCCGCCCAGGCCGCCGGATGCAAAACTGAGCTTGCCAGGTTCAGCCTTGGCCTTGGCGATCACGTCCTTGACGGACTTGAACGGTGAATTCACCGGCACCATCAGCACCAGCGGGCCCCGCTCAATCAGGCAAATCGGAGTCAGGTCTTTGGTAGGGTCGTAGTTCAGCTTGGCGAACATGTGCACGTTGACGGCCAGCGGGCCAAAGTTGCCCATGCCAATGGTGTAGCCGTCAGGCTTGGCTTTGGCCACTATCTCTGTGCCAATGTTGCCGCCCGCACCCGGTTTGTTATCAACAATGACGGGCTGGCCCAAAGCGGTGGACAAAAAGCGCCCAAACTGCCGTGAACGCTGGTCAGCGTTACCCGCAGCGGCGTAAGGACAAATCAAGGCGATGGGTTTGTTGGGATAAGCAGCTTGCGCAAAAGCGCCGCCGATGAACTGGGCGGGTAAAACCGCGGCAGTGCTGGCTGCCTGAACGAAAGCACGACGTTTCATGGTGAGGCCTCGAAAAATGTGTCAAAAATCAACCGGTTCAATTTACCAGCAGTTGGAGGCAATGCCTCGAAGGCAAACCCTAGGCAAATTCCAAGCCTTGCCTCGCCACTTATTTTGTCCCAAAAATCCTGTCGCCTGCATCACCCAGGCCCGGCAAGATATAGCCGTGGTCATTGAGCTGGCGGTCAATGGCGGCGGTGTAAAGGGGCACGTCAGGATGGGCCAGTTGCAGCGCCGCGATGCCTTCTGGGCAAGTCAGCAGGCAAACGAACTTGATGGTTTTGGGCTTGAGCCTTTTTAACCGGTCAATCGCGGCAATGGCAGAGTTGCCCGTGGCCAGCATCGGGTCAACGACGATGATGTCGCGTTCGGCCATGTCGCCCGGCATTTTGAAGTAGTACTCGACCGCCTGCAGCGTGGCTGGGTCGCGGTACAGGCCGATATGGCCCACCCGCGCGCCGGGCACCACGCTCAGCATCCCCTCCAAAATGCCGTTGCCCGCCCGCAAGATGGACACCAACACCAGTTTTTTGCCGTCAATCATGCGGCCTGTCATGGGTTCCAGCGGGGTTTCAATCTGCACGTCTTGCAGCGGCATGTCACGCGTGACCTCATAGGCCATCAGGCTTGACAGTTCATTGAGCAGGGTGCGAAAGGTGCTCGTGGAGGCGTCTTTGCGGCGCATCAGCGTCAGCTTGTGCTGCACCAGCGGGTGGTCAATCAGGTGGAGGTTTGACATCTTGGTTTTAGCGTCTTTTGCCGAGCAAGGAACCGAGTACGCCGCGAACGATTTCCCGCCCAACGGCAGAACCGATGCTGCGCACGGCAGACTTGGCCATGCTTTGTGCCAGGCCGTCATGCGCACCGCCGCGTGGGCCGGTGGTGCCAAACAGCACATCTTTCAGGCCGCCCATGATGCCGCCTGAATCGGTTTGGCCAGCCGCTTCACCACCCGCTTGTGTTTGCGCAGCGGCAGCACCAGCCTGAACCCGGCCTTGCAGCTTTTCATAAGCAGATTCACGGTCATGCGCTTTTTCATACACGCCAGCCACCAGTGAGTTTTGCAGCAGTGCCTGGCGCTGTTCGGTGGTGATCGGGCCGACCTGGCTGCCCGGCGGCAACACATACACACGCTCGGTCATGCAGGGCCGGCCTTTGGCATCCAGCAGGCTGATCAGTGCTTCACCTACGGCCAGCTCGGTAATGGCGGTTTCGATGTCCAGGCCGGGCTTTTGGCGCATGGTTTGGGCAGTGGCCTTGACGGCTTTCTGGTCACGCGGTGTGAAGGCGCGCAGCGCGTGCTGCACCCGGTTGCCGAGCTGGGCCAGCACCGAATCAGGAATGTCGAGCGGGTTTTGCGTCACAAAATAAACGCCCACACCTTTTGATCGGACCAGGCGCACCACCAGTTCAATGCGCTCCACCAGCACCTTGGGCGCTTCATTGAACAGCAAATGCGCTTCGTCAAAAAAGAACACCAGCTTGGGCTGCTCCAGGTCGCCCACCTCGGGCAGCTGTTCAAACAGCTCCGACAGCATCCACAGCAAAAAAGTGGCGTACAGGCGCGGGGAATTCATCAGCTTGTCAGCAGCAAGGATGTTGATGAGTCCTTTGCCATCGATGGTTTGCATGAAGTCGCTGATGTTCAGCATCGGCTCGCCAAAAAACTGGTCAGCGCCCTGGCTTTCAATTTGGAGCAGCCCACGCTGAATCGCCCCCACGCTGGCAGCACTGACGTTGCCGTATTGGGTGGTGAACTCGCTCGCGTTGTTGCCCACATACTGCAGCACGGCGCGCAGGTCTTTCAGGTCCAGCAACAAGAGGCCGTTGTCATCAGCAATTTTGAAAACCAGGTTCAGCACACCCGCCTGGGTTTCGTTGAGGTTCAGCATGCGGCCCAGCAGCAGCGGCCCCATGTCTGAAATGGTGGCGCGCACTGGGTGGCCTAACTCGCCAAACACGTCCCACAGCGTGGCGGGGCAGGCGGCGGGCAAGGGCAAATCAATGCCACGCTCTTTCAAGATACCCGCCATTTTGTCGCCGATTTTCCCGGCCTGGCTGATCCCCGTCAGGTCGCCTTTGACGTCGGCCATAAAGACCGGCACGCCGATTTTTGAGAAGTTTTCAGCCAGGGTTTGCAGCGTGACGGTTTTGCCAGTGCCGGTGGCCCCCGTGATCAAACCGTGGCGGTTGGCCAGGGCCGGCAGCAGTTCGCAGACGGCGGTGGCGTTCTTTGCAAGCAACAGGGGCTCTGCCATGGATGTGTCCTCAGGTGAAAAAGTAAAATACAGGCAACAACTGTTTGTAGCGTAATTCAATATTCTGAAGGATTCCCGTGGCAGGTCACAGTAAATGGGCAAATATTCAGCACCGCAAGGGCCGGCAGGACGAAAAGCGCCAGCGCATCTGGACCCGTGTGATGCGCGAGATCATGGTCGCGGCGCGGCTGGGCGGTGGCGATGTAGCGACCAATCCGCGCCTGCGTCTGGCGGTTGAAAAAGGCAAAGCGGCCAACATGCCGCTTGAAAACGTCAAATACGGCATCGCCAAAGCCACCGGCAACCTGGAAGGTGTGCAGTACGAGGAAGTACGTTACGAGGGCTACGGCATTGGTGGTGCCGCTATCATTATTGACAGCATGACCGACAACAAAACCCGTACTGTGGCTGAAGTGCGGCACGCTTTTGTCAAGCATGGCGGCAACATGGGCACCGAGGGTTCGGTGGCCTTTCAGTTCAAGCATTGTGGGCAACTGGTTTTTGCGCCCGGTACCAGCGAGGAGATGGTGATGGAAGTCGCGCTTGAGGCGGGTGCGGACGACGTGATCACGCATGATGACGGTGCGATCGAGGTGCTGACGCCTTACACAGCATTTGAAACCGTGAAAAACGCCCTGGAAGCCGCAGGTTTAACAGCCGAAATCGCGGAGGTCACCATGCGGGCGGACAACATGATTGAGATGACGGGCCATGATGCAGCGCGCATGCAAAAGCTGTTGGACGTGTTGGAAGATCTGGATGACACGCAGGACGTGTTTCATAACGCTTCGCTTGAAGACTAAAAGCCTCAAATCAAAAGTATAAAAATGAAAGTTTCAAGATGAAAGTTTTGGTAGTAGGCGGCGGTGGCCGTGAACATGCGCTGGCCTGGAAGCTGGCCCAGTCTTCGAAAGTGCAGGCGGTGTACGTAGCGCCCGGCAATGGCGGTACGGCGCTGGATGGGCGGCTGGAGAACGTCAACATCACCGATATTCACGATTTGCGCGCTTGGGCCATCACGCAGAAGATCGCGTTGACAGTGGTCGGGCCAGAACAACCTTTGGCCGCGGGCATCGTCGATGAGTTTCGGGCTCACGGCCTGCGCGTTTTTGGCCCGACCAAAGCGGCAGCGCAATTGGAGAGCTCCAAAGCGTTTTCCAAGGCCTTCATGAAGCGCCACGGCATTCCCACAGCCGACTATGAAACTTTTACCGATGCGCTTGCGGCCCATGCTTATGTGAACGAAAAAGGCGCGCCGATGGTGGTGAAGGCCGATGGCCTGGCCGCTGGCAAAGGTGTGGTGGTGGCCATGACGCTGCATGAGGCGCACGAGGCGATTGACTTCATGCTGGCCCCCAACCCTGACTTCAATCCTTTGGGTGTGACCCACAACGAAGGCGGCGCGCGGGTGGTGATTGAAGAGTTTTTGCAAGGCGAAGAAGCCAGTTTTATCGTCATGTGCGACGGTCAAAACGTGGCTGTCATGGCGACCAGTCAGGACCACAAGAGATTGCTCGACGGTGACAACGGCCCCAACACCGGCGGCATGGGCGCGTATTCACCTGCACCGGTGGTGACGCCTGATGTCCATGCGCGTGCCATGCGCGAAATCATTTTGCCCACCATCAAGGGCATGGAAAAAGACGGCATCACCTTCACCGGCTTTTTGTATGCAGGCCTGATGATTGACGCGCAGGGCAAGCCCAAAACCCTGGAATTTAACTGCCGCATGGGCGACCCGGAAACCCAGCCCATCATGATGCGGCTCAAGACGGATCTGGTGGATGTGCTGTTGGCCGCAACCTCGGGTGCGCTCGACACCATGGAGCTGCAGTGGGATGGCCGCCCAGCGCTGGGTGTGGTGATGGCTGCGCACGGCTACCCCTTGCACCCGCGCAAGGGTGATGTGATTCATGGTTTGCCCGATCCAAGTCAAACAAGTGAAGACGCCATGGTGTTTCACGCCGGCACGGCGACGCAGGCCCATCAGACGCTTGAAACTATCACCTCTGGGGGCCGCGTGCTGTGTGTGACAGCGCTGGGCGCCACGGTCAAAGCTGCGCAGCAGCGGGCCTATGACGTGGCGCAGGGCATCACATTCGATGGCGCGCAGATGCGCAAAGACATTGGCTACAGGGCTATCAAGATATGAACACCCCCGAAGCGGTCTTACGCCTGCCTCCCCCTCAAGGGGGCACCGCTGGTGGCCCGGCAAAGCCGGTTCCACGGCGGCCGCTTGAAAGAATGACTGACGGAGTTTTTTTATGACCATTCCTATCGGCGAAGTGCGCACGTTTTTGCTGGGCCTGCAAACCCGCATCACCAGCGCTATTTCCAAGGTCGATGGCCAGGCGTTTGTGGCTGATAGTTGGCAGAAAGCGCCAGGCGAGCCATTGCAAGGCAACGGGATCACGCAAATCCTGGAAGGCGGACAAGTGTTTGAGCGCGCGGGCTGTGGCTTTTCTCATGTGCGTGGGCCCAAGCTGCCGCCATCTGCCACCCAGCACCGACCCGAACTGGTGGGTGCGCCGTTTGAAGCGATGGGTGTGTCGCTGGTGTTTCACCCGCGCAACCCCTATGTGCCCACCGTTCACATGAACGTGCGCATGCTGGCCGCCACGCCTGTCGATGGCAGCCCGGTGGTGTGCTGGTTTGGCGGCGGGATGGACTTGACGCCGTATTACGCTTTTGAAGAAGACGCGGTGCATTTTCACCAGACCTGCAAGGACGCACTCGACCCGTTTGGCGCTGACAAATACCCCCGCTTTAAAAAGTGGTGTGACGAGTATTTTTATTTGAAGCACCGCGATGAGCAGCGCGGCGTGGGCGGCGTGTTTTTTGATGATTTTCAGGAGTTGGGGCCAGAAAAAAGCTTTGCCATGATGCAAGGCGTGGCTGATTCACTGATCACTGCCTATTTACCAATCGTGGAGAAACGCTTGGGCACGCCTTATGGTGAACGCGAGCGCGAGTTTCAGCTTTACAGGCGCGGCAGGTACGTCGAGTTCAACCTGGTGTGGGACCGGGGCACGCACTTTGGCTTGCAGTCGGGCGGGCGCACCGAATCCATCCTGATGAGCATGCCGCCTCTGGCCAGCTGGTCGTACCAGCGCCCGCTAGAGGCCGGTTCGCCCGAAGAACGGCTCACCAAAGACTTTCTGCCTCGGCGGGACTGGGTTTGAGGCAGGCTACCAAGCGGATAGGTGTTTTTGGCGGCGCCTTTGACCCGCCGCACAACGCGCACTTGGCGCTGGCAAAAACAGCCCTGGTCGAGCTGGAACTCGATGCGCTGCACGTTATTCCCACCGGCCAGGCCTGGCATAAACCCCGCACTCTCAGCGCGCCCGAGCAGCGTCTGGACATGGCCCGGCTGGCGTTTGGCGACATGCCGCGCGTGTTGGTCGATGACCGCGAGATCAAACGTGCCGGCCCCACCTTCACCATCGATACCTTGCAGGCTTTGCAGGCCGAAAACCCAGGCGCGCAGCTGTATCTGATGATGGGAGCGGACCAGTTTTCAGCCTTCAGGCAATGGCACCAATGGCAGGAGATCTTGCAAATTGCTATAATTTGCATAGCTGCCCGGCCAAGTTTTTATTGGCCTGAAGGCCAATTTGGCACTCTAAACCAGTCTGAAATGCGCCTTTTGACCCTCCAAATGCCTGAAATGCCTGTGAGTGCCACGCAAATTCGCCAACTCATAGCGGGCGGATTAGGCGAAAATGCTGGATTGGCCAACTTGTTGCCTAGCGCCGTTGCAAGCTACATTGCACAGCATCAGCTCTACAAGGCTGATTAACTTTATCGATTGAAAACACCGAATGACCACATCACCCGTCAAAACCTCCGCTGCGCTTGAGAAAAAAGACGTTCAAAAACTGCAGCGCGCCATCGTCGACGGACTTGAAGATGTCAAGGCGCAGGACATCATGGTCTTTGACACCGAGCACATCACCTCGCTGTTTGAGCGGGTCATCATTGCCTCGGGAACGTCCAACCGCCAGACCAAGGCGCTAGCCGCCAGCGTTCGTGATGCCGTGCGTGATGCCGGTTTTAGCAAGCCGCGCATTGAGGGTGAAGAAAACGGTGAATGGATCATCGTGGACTGCGGAGCGGCGGTTGCACACATCATGCAGCCGACCATTCGCCAGTACTACCATCTGGAAGAGCTGTGGGGCGATAAGCCTGTCAAGCTCAAGCTGGGCGCACCTGCGCCGCTGGTCAAAGCTGCCAAAGTTGAGGTCAAGCCTGAACCCGAAATCACGGTCAAGGCTGGTAAAAAAGTCGCCGGCAAGAAGACTGCAGCGAAAAAAACCGGCGCCAAAAAAGCTGTCGTCAAAGCACCCGTTCGTATCCCAACCACCACGGTAGACCCCAGCTATGTCGGGCGCGTCGGTAAAACCAACGACTGGACGGCCCGGCGCAACGCCACTGAGACAGCGGCCGAGCCCGTTGCCAAGGTGCGCAAGCCGGCAGCCAAAAACCCAATCGTTAAAGTGCCTGTCGCCAAAAAAGTGGTGACCCAAAAAGTTGCCAGCAAAACGGCCGTCAAAAAAGCTGCACCCAAAAAATCTGCTCCGCGCAGCAAATGAGGCTGACGATAGTCGCCGTCGGCCAAAAGGTGCCTGACTGGGCGCAAACTGCCTACGACGACTACGCCAAGCGTTTTCCGCCAGAAATCAAGGTCGAGCTGAAAGCGGTTAAAACCGAACCGCGCGCCTCCAAAACCCTGGAAACGCTTTTGGCTGCTGAAAAACTCCGTATTGAGGCAGCTATTGCACGCGGCACGCACATCGTGGCACTGGACGAACGCGGCAGCCATGTGACCACGGTTGCACTGGCCGAGCGGCTCAAGGCCTGGCAACTGTCGGGCGACGATGTGGCGATCGTCATCGGTGGCCCTGACGGGCTGGAAGCAGGCTTTAAAAAAGCCGCACACGAACGCCTTCGCCTGTCTGATTTGACGCTGCCCCACGCCATGGTGCGGGTGTTGCTGATTGAACAGCTCTACAGGGCATGGAGCATCACGATAAACCACCCCTATCACCGTGAATGATGTGAGCGACTTTGTTTACCTTGCGTCTCAAAGTCCACGCCGCAGACAATTGCTGGAGCAACTCGGCGTGCGCTACGAATTGCTGTTGCCCGATGACAACGAAGACGCTGAAGCGCTGGAATCGGTGCTTCAAGGGGAAGCACCTGCTTCTTACGTCAAGCGGGTCACGCATCTCAAGCTCGATGCTGCTGTCGTGCGACTCAAACGCAGGCAACTCCAGCCTGCACCCATCTTGTGTTCGGATACCACCGTCGCCATGGGACGCGTGATTTACGGCAAGCCTGAGGGCAACGACGATGCCAAGCGCATGCTGGCTGAACTGGCTGGCCAGACGCACCGCGTATTGACGGCTGTGGCTGTTCAGTCAGGGCGTACCCGCTTAGATGCACTGAGCACCTCAAAGGTGACGTTCGCCCCCATGACCGCAAGGCAAATCAGCGCTTACGTGGCCACCGGCGAGCCTTTGGGCAAGGCCGGTGCTTACGGGGTGCAGGGCAGGGCGGCATTGCACATCACACGCATTGACGGAAGCTATAGTGGCATCATGGGTTTGCCGATCTATGAGACTGCTGCGCTGCTCAAAGCGGCTGGCGTCAAACTTTAAAGTGAAGGCCATGCAACAAGACATTCTCATCAACTGGTCGCCCCAGGAAACCCGCGTGGCAGTCATTGAGCACGGCGCGCTGCAGGAGTTGCAGGTCGAGCGGTCACTGGAGCGTGGTCTGGTGGGTAATGTCTACCTGGGCAAAGTAGCGCGCGTGCTGCCAGGCATGCAGTCTGCCTTCATCGATATTGGCCTGGACAAAGCGGCTTTCTTGCATGTCGCTGATTTGATGAGCAGCATCAACAGCCGCCATGCCGACGCCGACCTGCCTGCAGCCAGCGTCCAGCCGATTGAAAAACAATTGTTTGAAGGCCAGGCCTTGATGGTGCAGGTGCTCAAAGACCCGCTGGGCACCAAGGGTGCGCGGCTGACAGCGCAAATCAGCATTGCAGGGCGCTTGCTGGTGTTTTTACCGCAGGACAACCATGTGGGTGTGTCGCAAAAAATACCGCCCAAGCAGCGCGAAGAGTTGCGCCAGCGCGTCATCAAGCTTGCGGGCGAGGCGGGCGGTGGTTTTATCTTGCGCACCAACGGCGAAGATGCACTGGACGCCGAGCTTGGGGAAGATATCGCTTATCTGCGCAAAACCTGGGCCCGCATCAAGGACGCGTCAACCCGCTTGCCACCTGCATCGGTACTGCATCAGGATCTGAACCTGCTGCAGCGCGTGCTGCGTGATGTGGTGGTTGAAGGAACGCAGACCATACGCATTGACTCGCACGAGCAGTTCGACCACCTGAAGGCTTTTGCGCAAGAGTTCATGCCTGCCACAGCGCAAAAACTCCAGCACTATGTGGGCGAACGACCTATTTTTGACCTGTTCAATATTGACGAAGACATTGCCAAGGCACTGGGGCGCCGGGTGGATCTTAAATCGGGCGGTTACCTGATCATTGACCAGACAGAGGCGTTGACCACCGTGGATGTCAACACCGGCGGCTTTGTCGGGGCCCGTAATTTTGACGACACTATTTTCAAGACCAACCTGGAAGCGTCCCAGGCGATTGCGCGGCAACTGCGTCTTCGAAATCTGGGCGGTATTGTGATTGTTGACTTTATCGACATGGCGCGTGAAAACCACCGCGATGCGGTGCTGGCCGAGTTCCAAAAACAGCTTTCGCGTGACCGCATCAAAACCGCTGTCAACGGCTTCTCATCACTTGGCTTGCTGGAGATGACGCGCAAGCGCACCCGCGAATCCCTGTCGCACCAGCTGTGTGAACCATGCAGCGCCTGTGCTGGCAAAGGCGTGGTCAAAACGGCCCGCAGCGTGACATACGACATATTGCGGGAAATTCTGCGTGAAGCCAGGCAGTTCAATCCGCGCGAATTTCGCGTGGTGGCCTCTCCCAAGGTCATTGAGCTTTTTTTGGATGAAGAAAGCCAGCACCTGGCCAGTCTGAGTGACTTCATTGGCAAACCCATCTCCTTGCACGCCGAAGCCGCGATGGCGCAAGAGCAATACGATATTGTGTTGATCTGATTTCAACAACTAATTTATATGCCGCAGCAGACCATTCCCATCCTGATGTATCACCAAGTGGACACCGAGCCCCCCAAGGGTTCTCCGATGCGCGGCTTGGTGGTGTCGCCCCAAACTTTTTCAAGGCAGATGGCAGCGCTCAATGCGCTCGGTTATCAGGGCAAGTCCATGGGCGATTTGATGCCTTATTTGAAAGGCGACAAGCGCGGAAAAGTCTTTGGTATCACCTTTGATGATGGCTATGAAAACAATTTGCGCTTTGCCTTGCCGGTGCTAAAGCGCTATGGTTTTAGCTCGACGTGCTACATCGTGGCAAATCAGATTGGCAAAACCAATGGGTGGGACAAAGAGCGCGGCGTCATCCAGGTGCCGCTGATGAATGCCCAGGAGTTGCAGGCGTGGGTCCATGCCGGCCAGGAGGTGGGTTCGCACACAATGAACCATGCCAACCTGAGCATCTTGAGCCCGGCAGAGCAGGTCATCGAGATCGCGCAGTCCAAAATTCAGCTTGAAGCACTGATCCAGCAAAAAGCGGGTGTGCAGCACTTTTGCTATCCCTACGGTGGTCTGAATAAAACAGCCGTGCAAAGCGTCAAGGCTGCGGGTTATCTGACAGCAACCACGACTGTGCGAGGCAGGGCAGTTGTGGCGCAGCACGATGATTTGTTGCTGCCGCGTGTGCTGGTCAGCCGCACCACAACCTGGATGCAATTGTTGCTCAAGTGTCTGACCCGGTACGAGGACAAGCGTGCCGTCAACCATGGCGCAGATGTGTACGCAGCATGAAAGCAAGACTCGCCCTGGTTACCCGCAACTTTTCAAAAATAGGCGGGGGCGCTGAAAGTCTGGCCGTGTCGATGGCCACATCCATGCGCGATGACTATGACATCACCGTGGTCTCACAGGGTTTTGACCAGTCGCCAGAGCTGTTCAGGCATGTACCCGTCGCCAAACTGCCTATTCGTACCCGATGGCTCAACCAGCTGTGGTTCAGTTGGCAAACCAAACGACTCACCCGGTCTGGCTTTGACATCGTTCACTCGTACGAAAACATCACCCATGGCGATGTGCATACTGTCAGCGTCAAAACAGTTCATGCCAGTCTGAAAGAGCGCGGCATGAGCGCTTTGCGCATTGCGCTCAGCCCACGCTTGCTGGCTTATTTGTGGCTGGAAAAAAAGCGTTTATGCACTTCTGGGCACCACAGCGTTTTTGTGTCCCAATTTGTGCACGACGAGACCTTGGCCGTTTTGCCCAACTTGTATTCGGCCAGCGTGGTCACGCCGGGCGTCGATATCCCTTTGCGTCGATTTTCAGAGGCAGAAAAGACCGCCGCTCGCGAAGGTCTGGACTTCAATCCCGCCATCATGACCATCGGATTTGTGGGCCACGACTTCAAAAAGAAAGGCCTGGGAACGCTGCTCAAGGCAGCAGCTTTGCTGCCCTTTGATGTGCAAATCATGGTGATTGGCAACCCGGCGCAGGCAGACCGATACACGGACTTGGTGCAGGCCTTGGGTGCGGGCAAGTCGTGCCGTTTTATGGGCGTTGTCAGCGACATGCCCAATGCCTATGCCGCCATGGACTGCCTGGCGCACCCCACGACGCAAGATGTGTTTCCCATGGTGCTGCTCGAGGCAATGGCCAAGCACGTGCCAGTGGTGACGACCGACGCCCCCCACAACAACATGGGCAGCCTGCTGGTCAATCATGCTGACGCCCTATTGCTGCCTGACCCGCAGGATATTGACGGTATGGCAAAAGCGCTCAGTCAAATCTGGCTGGACAAAGATGTACGCGACACGCTCGCCAGCAATGGGTTTTTATTTGCCCAAAAATACAGCTGGGATGCGGCTAAAGCCAAGTACTACCAGGTTTATAGACGCGTCATGCAGCGCTAAGCGTTCCGCGAATCAAGCCGCAACATAGGCTGAAAATTGCTTGCGCACATAGTCTTCAATTGCAATAAAGTCATCGTGCCAGAACTCGCGCAGCCGGGTGGTATCGGCACGTGAATATTCAGCTTCCTGTATCGAGCCACGTTGAATGACCAATTGTGGAAACTGTGCCTGAACCATGTCGACCAGCGTCGATATTTTGGTCGCCACGCCGGTTCCTATGTTCAGGTGTGTGTGCTGAATGCTTGCACCCAGCAGCTTCAGGACGACTGAAGCGACATCCGTGACATGAATAAAGTCCCGCTGCATTCGACCGTCGTTGTTCAGCGTGAAAGGCGTGCCGCTTTGCAAGGCGCGTTTGAGCTTTGAAAAAATGGAGAACCGGTCATCGCCGCCATAGCTGTTGAACACACGCAAAACCTGGAATTCAATCCCATTGGCTGTGCAAAACCCGGCCACCAGTTTTTCGTTCAAATGCTTGGAAATACCATTGATCGTGATCGGGCAGCACAAGCTGTCTTCACCGGTACGCATGTCTTCGCCATAAACAGCGCAACTGCTGAGAAACACAAAACGCTTGACCCGCTGTTTTTGAGCTGCTTCTAACAAAGTAGCAGTCGACATGACGTTGGAGTCCAGCAATCGCGTGGGTGCCAGGCTGGCTGATGTGCGCAGATCGCTTGCGGCGTGAACGACGACATCGGCTGAGGCCATTTTTTCATCCATCGCCGCCCAGTCCCCGCGACCAACAGGGGTGACGTGCATATCGCTTTTGACACGTGTTTGTCGGCAAAATTCAGTTCCGAAGTTTCCCTCTGCGCCTGTTAGCAAAATATTCATGATTTCAGCCTATGTTTTGTCCGAGCTCAGTCCAAGCCGGTACAGATTGGCATAAGCACCGTTTTGTGCCATTAACTGTGTATGCGTGCCTGTCTCGATCAGTCGACCAGCATTCATCATGATGATGCGGTCAGCATGCTGAATCGTTGACAGCCGGTGCGCGATGATCAGGGAGGTTCTGTTTCTTGTCAGCTCTTTAATGGCAACTTGCACGGCTTGTTCTGATTCTGTGTCCAGTGCTGATGTGGCCTCGTCAAGAATCAGAATCGGTGCATCTTTGTACAGGGCTCGCGCGATGGCCAGGCGCTGTCGCTGGCCACCAGACAATTGCATGGCGTTGTGTCCAAGCACAGTCTCAATGCCTTGTGGCAGTTCACTCATGAGTTGCCCCAGATTAGCGGCCATCAGGCACTGCATGATCTTGTCTTTGTCGTAGGGCTGGCCAAGCGTCACGTTGAGCGCAATCGAGCTGTTCAGCATGACAACATGTTGGCTGACCACTGCAAACTGAGAGCGCAAAGATGCCAGGTCCCACTGCCTGATTTCCCGTCCATCAATGGAGATGTCACCGGACGTCAAGTCGACAAAACGAGGCAACAAATTGGCCAGTGTGGTTTTCCCGGAGCCTGAAGCACCAACAAGCGCAATCGTTTCTCCGGGAGCAATCGACAGATTCAGGCCGTCCAGCGCGGGCGACGCACCCGTCTTGTAAACAACGCCTACATTTGCAAATTCAATGGCTCCTGATGATCTGGCTTTGGTGAAGGTTCCACCAGATTCATCATCCGTCAATTCCATCAAATCCAGACCTCGTTCCAATGCGGCCAGCCCGCGCGTGATGGGTGTCGCACCGTCAGACAATCCTTTGATGGGCGCAATCAACAGCAGCATGGCGGTGACAAAGGCAACAAATCCACCCACAGTGGTGGTGTTTTCCGAGCCCTGCAGCAGTGCGATGGAAATGACCGCTGACAGTGCAATCGCAGCCAGCACCTGGTTGATGGCGCTCATGCTTGCGTAAGCCACCGTTGACTTCATCGACAGGCGCCGAAGAGATCTGCTTAATGCGTCAAACCGAGTTGCCTGGCTGGCCTGCGCGCCATTCAGGCGTACATCACGGTGGGCCAGTACGTTTTCTTCAACCACATACGCGAGGTTGTCGGTGGCCGTCTGACTTTCCTTGGTCAAGCGGTAAAGCCTGCGCGTCAGCAACTGAATGACCAGTGCCAATGCAGGAAACAGCAGAGACACCACCAGCATCAGCTTCCAGTTCAGGAAAATCAGGTAAGCAATCAATGCCAGCATCGTCAACACATCACGCGCCAGCTTGATCAGTGCGTTGTTCAAAATAACAGAGCCGTTGTAGACCTCGTACACCACGGTGTTGGATATGGCGCTGGAAGTCTGTTCGGCAAATAGTGACAGTCGCGCGGTGAGCAGCTTGTCAAACATGGCTTTGCGAAGTGCCTGCAGACCATCATTGGTCACTTCGGTCAACGCATATTGCGCGACAAAACCAGACAAGCCACGGATGGTAAAAAGTAGCATCAGGGCAGCGGGAACCTGCCAGAGGTCAAGTTTGCCATTTTGAAATCCCCTGTCGAGCACCGGCTTGAGCAGCGCCGGAATGAAAGGTTCGGTGGCCGATGCCGCAATCGTGGCCAATATGGCCACAGTCCAAGCGCGCCTGGACTTGCTGAAGTAAGGCCAGACACGCCAAAAGCGCCTCAGCACGCTCGTTTGATTCGCTTGTGATGCCACGCTGCTTGGTGTCATGACGGGTTAGCCCTTGCCGCCGAGGCGGCTATCGATGTGTGCATCACAAGAGCCAGCATCAGACCCAGCCCGACGCAGAAGAAATCACCTATCAGGGCATCATAAATCGGTGAATTGAAAAAACACGCTACGGCCAATGCCGCCAATACCGATTGCGCGGCGCGTGTTGAATACGGGTCTGTTCCGCGGGTGTCTCTGAAAACAGCCGCCAGAAAAGTTAACAAAAGCAGCACGCCGGGTATGCCAAGTTGTACCCCCCACAACAAATATTCCTGGTGTGGATTGCCTCTTTCACCAATCCTGAAGGATGCTGGATTTTGTCGTGTTTCAATCCTGTTGTATTCGTTGCTCCAGCTTCCCACGCCCGAGCCCAACAAAGGACTTTCAGATATCGACTGGACAGCCCGGTGCCAGAAGTGAAGCCTGACACCGGAAGAGCTTCCGTTCACGACGTTGACGCCTTGCTTGATCGAGAATTCCTGCACTTCACTTTTGACCATATTGAGGCGTTTTTGCATCTTTGGTGAGACTGCCGAAAGCATGCCAAGCAGCAGAAACGGCAGTATCAACACAGTCCAGCGGTAGCGCGGCTTGAGCTGCCAAGTCAGCGCCAGGGAAAGCAGCACGATCGCCACCAAGTGGCCGGTACGGCCGCTCAACACAAACAACACATTGGCGACACATAAGATGGCAATGCCTTTCGCAATTTGGTCGCCAAAGCGGCCTGGCGCTGACTTGCGTAGATGCCAGCAAACGGCAGCAGTGACCGCACTCATGATGCCTTGGTCCAGATAACTGGAAAAAACTGCGTAATGTATGGCCGAGTCTTGGGATGTTGCCCACGGTACAGTCAGTCCCGCAAACAGCATCCAGGAACTCAGCACTAAAAAAAACTGCACCAAAACAAACACGATGATGGCGTTGACGACTTCCTGTTTGCTCCTTAACAACATTGGCAGCAACAAGATGGTGAGTAATTTGCCATATTTTGCGATGGAACCAACCGATTCGGCGGTTTCTGCGGTCGTCCAGAACAGGCTAAGGGTAAAAACAAGGAGTACACCCAGCACAGCGCGAGCTGTATTTAACGGCAGCGTCAAACGCGTTTCGTTGCTAAGCTTTGAGCTTCTGACATGCGGCCAAATTAAAATAGCGAGACCAAACACGAACAAAGCCAGCTTGGCAATACTGACCAGTGCCATCGGCAGTCCTACCGATGCCGCTACTGAGTAGACCAGCAACAGCCTTGAACTCAAATACTTTTTAGTTTCCCAGCTGGTTTCGGTCATGATTTCCCATATTATCGATGATTGTTTTTTGACCGATTGCGTTTCACGGATACGCGTCTTTGGTATCTCACAAAAAGGCAGAGTTTGACCACGCTGGCAGTCATTGTTATCACCAAAAATGAGGCACGCAACATCGAGGCTTGCCTGCAATCTGTGCGCTTTGCTGATCAAATCGTGGTGCTCGATTCAGAAAGCACAGACGATACGGCCGAGTTGGCCAAAAGCATGGGTGCAGAACTGAGTCAAAGTGGTGATTGGCCTGGTTTTGGCATACAAAAAAACCGCGCCCTCGCTTTGGCAAACTGTGACTGGGTTTTGTCGATTGATGCCGACGAAACAATAACCCCAGAGCTCCAGGCAGAGATCAAGGCGGTGCTCGACAAACCGCAATTTGACGTTTATAGCTTTCCCCGGCTGTCAAGCTACTGTGGACAGTACATGCGCCATTCGGGCTGGTACCCTGACCGGATCACACGTCTTTTCAAGCGTGGTAGCGCCAGCTTCTCAAATGATCTGGTGCATGAAAAGCTCATCACCCACCGGGCTGTGGGTCAATTACAAGCGCATTTGCTACATCAAAGCTTCAATGATTTTGAGGCGGTTCTCGACAAGGCCAATCGTTATTCGACAGCAGGTGCACAACATTTGTTTCAGCAGGGTAAAAAGGCATCCATCGGTCAGGCCTTAGGTCACGGGCTGTGGGCATTTGTCCGTACTTACGTTTTGCGGCTGGGTTTTCTGGACGGGCGCATGGGCTTGTTGCTGGCAATTTCCAATGCAGAGGGCACGTATTACCGGTACCTGAAGGTCTGGTTGATGTCGCAGCCCACCAGCAAATCCCGATGAACATCAGCTTCATTGTTTTGACTTACAACCGAACCGACGCGCTGCTGGCGGTGCTCCGTTCGCTGGCCCGGCAGTGCGGGACCGATCATGAGGTGCTGGTAGTCGATGACGGTTCCAGCCCTGCCCAGGTTGACATGCTTCGCCAGTATTGCCCGCCTTTTAACTGCCCCATACGTCACGTCTGGCACCCTGACACAGGCTTTACTGCCGCTAAAGCACGTAACCTCGGTGCCCACCATGCTGTGGGGGAGTATCTGGTTTTTCTTGATGGCGACTGTGTACCTGGCCGGTCATTTGTAAAAGCCCAAACCCGTTTGGCTGAACAAGCGTGCTTTGTCAACGGTAGCAGGGTGTTGCTCAGTGAGCAGTTGACGCTGCGTGCGGTCAATCAGGAGATCGACCTGCTTGACCAGTCTTGGTTCTTTTGGTTATTGGCAAGACTCAAAGGGGATAGCAACAAATTGTTGCACATGCTGGGCTGGCCCATGTCGTGGTTCAGGGTACAACAGGGTTTCAGGTGGAAGGGCATCCGCAGTTGTAACCTGGCCGTTTGGCGCAAGGACTTCCTGGCGGTGAATGGTTTTGACGAGACCTTTGAGGGCTGGGGTCATGAAGATGCAGACCTTGTGCTGCGTCTTGGCAACGCCGGCGTCCAGCGTAAAAACGGGTTTTGGGCGACCGAGGTTTACCACCTGTGGCACCGCGAGCAGCAGCGCCATCAGGAGTCCGTCAACCGGCTAAAAGTGCTTGAGCGAATGAAAACTTTTCAGATAAGGGCGGTCAAAGGCCTGTCTGAAATTGAGCCTCAGTCGTCAGGTCAGGTCACACCCCTACAGTAAATTGCCCAAAATACATTTAAACTTTTCCTATGGTCACACATACATTGGTTAACCGACGCAAGCTTGTCGCACTGATTGCCGCCAGCACCCTCCCTTTGTCTTCGGTGGTTTCTGCGCAGTTCAGGGTCGAGGTTTCCGGGGTCGGTTTGACGCAAATGCCGATTGCGGTGGCTGCTTTTCGCGGCGAGGAACAGGCGACTCAAAAAATTGGTGCCATCGTCAGGGCTGATCTGGAGCGCAGCGGCGTTTTTCGCCACGTTGACACGACAGGCGCGGTCTTGGATGAGAGCTCCCGGCCGGACATGACGGTGTGGAAGCAAAAAGGCGCTGACTCATTGGTCACGGGCAGCATCATGCCCCTGGCTGATGGCCGTTTTGATGTTCGATTGCGCTTGTGGGATGTTGTACGTGGTCAGGATTTGGGCGGACAAAGCTATGCGGTCAGCGCGGCCGACCTGCGCCTTTCAGCGCACCGCATCTCGGACTTTGTTTATGAAAAGCTGACCGGCGAAAAAGGCATTTTTTCAACCCGTATTGCGTACGTGACCAAGAGTCCGCAGCGGTTTACGCTGTGGGTGGCAGATGCCGATGGTGAAAATGCGCAATCGGCGCTCGCCAGTCCTGAACCCATCATTTCCCCGGCATGGTCGCCCAACGGCTCACAACTGGCCTATGTGTCTTTTGAGTCCCGCAAGCCGGTGATTTACGCGCATGATGTGGCAAGCGGCAAGCGCCGATTGTTGGCGAACTTTCGCGGCTCCAACAGTGCCCCAGCCTGGTCACCGGATGGCCGGCAAATTGTGGCCACCTTGAGCCGCGATGGCGGATCCCAGCTTTACGTCATGGACGCCAACGGTGGCGAACCCAAGCGCTTGACCCAATCGCCAAGCATTGACACCGAGCCTGCCTTTGCGCCGGACGGTAAAAGCATTTACTTTGTCAGCGACAGGGGCGGTGCGCCACAAATTTACCGCATGTCTGCGTCCGGCGGCAATGCCGAAAGGGTCACTTTCACTGGCAACTACAACATCTCGCCAGCGATCAGTCCTGATGGCAAGTACTTGGCGTATGTGTCGCGTATCAGCGGTGCCTTCAAACTGCAGGTCATGGATCTTGCCACCAACGCCGTAACGCAACTGACCGACACAAGTGCCGACGAGAGCCCCAGTTTCGCGCCCAACAGCCGCCTGATTGTGTATGCCACACTGCAACAGGGACGTGAAGCGCTGATGACCAGCACGGTCGATGGGAAAATCAAAGCCAGATTGGCCGGTGCCAGTGGCGATATTCGAGAGCCTGACTGGGGTCCTTACTCCCGTTAGTCGCTCACACCATATGATTGAAATCAACTGTTTTACAAGGGGAACTCATGAAACGCATCATTTCTTCAAGCCTCGCAACTCTCGCCATGGTGGCTTTTCTGACGGCTTGCGGCTCCAGCGTCAAACTCGACGAAGTCCCGGTAGAAAACCGCACCGGTTCAGTCGTTACTCCGCCGCCAATGCCAATGACCAGCGATGTTTCCAGCAAGACTGTCGCGCCAGTTGAAATTGCAGCGACCAGCATAGGTGCTATTGGCCCAATAGGTGTGACAAAAGTCATTTACTTTGACTACGACAGCTTCACCATCAAGCCAGAATTTCAAGGCGCGGTAGAAGCGCACGCAAAATACATGGCGGTCAACAAGACCCGCAAGCTGTCTGTTGAAGGCCACACCGACGAGCGCGGCGGCCGAGAATACAACCTGGCCCTGGGCCAAAAACGTGCTGAGGCGGTTCGCCGTGCCTTGGGCCTGTTGGGTGTGACGGATGCGCAAGTCGAAGCGGTGAGTTTTGGCAAAGAAAAGCCGGCCAACAGCGGCGCGGACGAGTCCGCTTTGGCTAAAAACCGTCGCGCAGAACTGAGCTACCGATAAAAGATTGAACGAGTCATGAACGCAGCAAGGATTTTTCGCAATTTTCTGTCCATCGGTGTATGGAGCCTGCTGGCTTTGACCGCGAATGCTGCCTTGTTTGACGACGACGAGGCGCGCAAGGCGATTCTTGATTTGAGGCAAAAGGTGGATGCGCAACAACAGCGCAATGTTGAAGAGTTGAAAAAGGCCAGCGATGAGTCGAAGAAGGTCGGCGATGAGTTGAAGAAGGCCAGCGATGAGAACGCCCAATTGCGCCGCAGCATTTTGGACTTGTCCAGTCAGATCGAAGTTTTGCGTGCTGACATGGCTAAATTGCGTGGCCAGGACGAGCAGCTGGCGCGCGAGGTGGCCGACATGCAGCGCAAACAAAAGGACATCAGCCAAGGTGTGGATGAGCGGCTGCGCAAGTTTGAACCGTCCAAAATAACCGTTGACGGTCAGGAGTTCGTGGCAAGTCCTGACGAGGTTCGAGATTTCGGTGTGGCTTTGGCAATGCTGCGAAAAGGGGAGTTCTCAGCGGCGCAAACCTCCTTCATTGACTTTATCAACCGCTACCCGTCCAGTGGCTACAAGCCGTCCGCGCTGTTTTGGCTGGGCAATGCGCAGTACGCCTTGCGCGCCTATCGCGAGGCGATTGTCAACTTCAAATCAGTGCTTGCCCTGTCGCCTGAGCATGTGCGCGCACCAGAAGCGGCTTTGTCAATCGCCAATTGCCAGATTGAACTCAAAGACAAAGTCGCCGCCCGCAAAACATTGACCGACCTGATCAATGTGTATCCAAAATCTGAAGCCGCGGCGGTTGCGAAAGACCGTTTGAGCAAGCTCAAGTAGGCACCCGCCCTGCCTTTAAAATCAGGGCATGGACATCTCAATACTCAAGACGCTGACAACGCAGGTGCTGTGGGCCGCGTTCGTTCTTTCGGTGCTGTTCGGCGCGGTTGCACAGCGCACCCACTTTTGCACCATGGGGGCCGTCAGCGACATCGTCAACATGAGCGACTGGACGCGTATGCGCCAGTGGGGCTTGGCGGTTGGCGTGGCGATGATTGGCTTTTACGCCTTGGCAGCGGCGGGGCTGATTGACCCGTCTAAAACGCTTTACGCTTCCAACCGTTTGATCTGGCTGTCGGCCCTGGTTGGCGGCTTGATGTTTGGCTTTGGTATGGTGCTGGCGTCAGGTTGCGGCAGCAAGACGCTGGTCCGCATCGGCGGCGGCAACCTCAAATCTGTGGTGGTGTTTGTGGTCATGGCTATAGCCGCATTTGCCACGCTCAAAGGCGTCACAGCCGTGCTGCGTGTCGCGACGGTTGATCGGGTTGCGGTCGAGTTTGCAAGCAACGCAGCCCTGCCCAACTGGCTGGCCAGCGCCGTCGGCCTCAGCATGACGGGTACCGGGCTGATTGTGGCGCTTGTGTTGGGCTTGGGCCTGATTGTCTGGGCCATGCTGGGCCGCGATTTTGTGCGATTTGACAACCTGCTCGCAGGCTTGGGCTTGGGCCTGATTGTTGCCGCCATGTGGTGGGTCAGCGGCCGCTTGGGCTATGTCGCTGAACACCCTGAAACCCTGCAAGAGGCGTTTTTGGCCACCAACTCTGGCCGCATGGAAGCCCTGAGCTTTGTGTCCCCGGTCGCCTACACCATCGATTGGCTGATGTTTTTCAGCGACAAGTCCAAGGTACTCACGATCGGTATCGTGTCGGTGTTTGGCGTGGTGCTGGGGTCCGCCGCCTACGCGGTGGCGACCCAAACGTTTCGCTGGGAAGGTTTTCGTGATGTCGAAGACACCGCCAACCACTTGGTGGGCGCTGTTCTCATGGGCGTGGGCGGCGTGGCCGCGATGGGCTGCACCGTAGGGCAGGGCCTGTCCGGTTTGTCGACCTTGAGTGCGACCAGTTTTGTCGCAGTTGCGGCAATTGTTGCGGGTGCGGTGGTTGCGCTTAAATACCAGTTGTGGCGGCTCGAGAGCAGCATCTAGTGTCAGACACTGCTGATCTGGAGCGCCGCTTCGGTGGCCTGGCAAGGCTTTATGGGACTGAAGGCGCCAGTCGTATTCGCTCCGCTCATGTGGTGGTGGTCGGCATTGGCGGCGTGGGGTCGTGGGCCGCAGAAGCCTTGGCGCGCAGCGGTGTCGCCCGTTTGACGCTGATTGACCTGGACCATATTGCCGAGTCCAATATCAACCGCCAGATTCATGCGCTCAGCAGCACGCTGGGACAGTCCAAAGTGCAGGCCATGCGCGAACGCATCGCCCACATCAATCCCGAATGCGACGTGCGCTGCATTGAAGAATTTGTCGATGCTGCCAACTGGCCCGCTATTGCACAGATGGATGGCCAAGCAGAATCACTCTCAATTTTGGATGCCTGCGATCAGGTCAAGGCTAAAACGGCCATGGCTGCCTGGGCCATGCATAACGCCGTCAACTTCATCACAGTTGGCGCAGCAGGCGGCAAACGTCTTGCACACAAGGTGGAAATTGATGACCTGTCGCTCACCACACATGACCCTTTGCTGGCCCAGCTGCGGTATCGCCTGCGCAAAGAACACGGCGGCGCACGCCAAGGAAAAATGAAGGTGAGTTGCGTCTTCAGCCGCGAATCAGTGATGCAGCCCAGGCTTGACGCGCAAACCAGCGGCACCGATGCACCTCAAGCCGACAGCAATCTGAACTGCCACGGCTACGGGTCAGTCGTCAGTGTGACGGCAACATTCGGTATTTGCGCGGCAGGCTGGTTGCTGGACGAAATTGCCAGTCATGACTTTGCAAAGAGGCCAAAAATCACGCTATAATCTTAGGCTTGCCTACCTGCAACGGTAGGCAAGCACGGGACCTTAGCTCAGTTGGTAGAGCAGCGGACTTTTAATCCGTTTGTCGTGGGTTCGACCCCCGCAGGTCCCACCAACATTCCTAATGAAATCAGGCACTTAGAGCAATCTAAGTGCTTTTTTTCTGTCTAAAAGTATAAAAGTCGATAGTTTTATACTTTTCCTACAAACCGCACACCCTCCAGTGATGCGGTTTTTCTTTGTCTACGCACGCTCAGTCTCTGTATGAGCAGGACTTTTGCTTGACTCCTCCACCAGGACTCGTACCTTCCTCCTCCTACAGAACACGTTTGGAGGACACATGAAAAAAGTCGCAATTTACGCAAGAGTCTCAACTGACAAACAGACTTGCGATAACCAACTGATTGAACTTCGTGCCGTTGCTGAACGATGTGGATACACAATCGTCACAGAGTTCGTTGACACTGGAATCTCTGGAGCAAAAGGTCGTGCAGAGCGACCTGCACTCAACGAAATGATGAAAGCAGCAACTCAAAGACGATTTGACATGGTTCTGGTTTGGTCTATTGACCGATTGGGTCGTTCGGTTCAACATCTAGTAGAACTGCTGAATGACCTGCAGTCTATGAAAGTGGATCTGATGTTTCTTCAGCAAGGCATGGACACAAGCACTTCAAGTGGTCGTATGGTTTTCGGAATTTTTTCGGCACTGGCAGAGTTTGAACGCAATCTGATTCGTGAACGAGTCATTGCAGGTCAGAATCGTGCAAAGGTAAAGGGAGTGATGATGGGCATCAAACAATTCTTGAAATTCTGACATGTTGTGAAATGGGTGAATTAGGAGAGCATTAATTAATCTGGTAAAGTTTTATAAATTAAGTCTTGCTTTTTCGGGGGTATGCGGAAATTCAATAAATCAAAGGTAAATTCTTAAAATGAAAACTATAAATATTAAAAGGTTGAATATGAATATCAATAAATTAATATTGTTACTAATGTTGTTTCTTTCATATACAAAAACCGCACATTCTGTCCCTCCATCTGATTTTGAGGTACCTCCATGGAAAAGATTGATTAAATATGATGCTAATAACAGTTTTTCACGAACAATTTTTGTTAATGATAGTCATAAAATTAAGTCTAATTCAATATCTGAGGTTTGGCAATTAGTCTCTTTTGATAGATCTCAAAGTATTGGGGGTCCGGCATATGGTTCACAACTAGAACTTTGGGGTTATGAATGTAATAAAAAAAGTCAGAAGTTAATTTACTTCAAAAGATTTAATAATGTGATGGGAGGTGGTTTGGTTTTGGAAGACTCCAGAACGGATCTTCCTTGGAAACCATTAGATGCGTGGAAAATAAAAGAATTTAATTACGCATGCGAGTCGAAAAGTGAATCAATATCAAAACCTAAAGTTGTTGGTGGAACTAATAATGCAGTGCAAAAACTAGAGTCTTTAAATAGCATGTTGAAAAAAGGATTGATTACACAAGATGACTACAATACACAAAAAAATAAAATCTTAAATAGTATGTAAATATCATAGAGTTGATGTTTTAAAAATTGGCAAATCATCATTGCATTTCTCTACAACAAACAGTACATGACTCGTATGTGGGAGAAGGGATATGTTCTCAACGACACGGAAGAGGTCAATGATGCAGCAAGACTCAAACTTGGCATTGTTAAGGTGTGATGAAACTTCTTCGTGAAAACGGTATTGGTATAAAGTCGATTTGAAAAGAAGTTGGAGTTGGTATCGGTACTGTTTATTCGGTAATTTAGAAGACAGGAGTTTTTATGAGAAAAATTTATACACTTTTAATAATTTTATTATTTACATATTCTTTTTCTTATAGTCAGACACAAATAAATATAATATTTCCAAATAAAAATCTGACTGAATTATTTAAAAGTACTGACTCTACCGAGAAATTTTTTAAAAATCAGGGATGGAAGGAAAGAAAATTTGGATGTAATACATGGGATTTAAATTATATTTGTTTTATTAAAAATGGAATAGAAGTAGACCTTCAAATAATGAACCATGGACCTTCAGCAGGAAAAATAATAGGAACTAGATTATTTGAGTTGAATAAAGGTAAACATATATGGAGTGAAATTGGAAATTCTTCTGAACCTACAAAAACCTACATTAATAAAAAATCAATTCATGAAAACAAAAATTTAATCAATTTTGAGTTGCTTATGGAGTTGCCGATGATAGGTCCTGAAGGAAAGTCATACATTACAAAATATATTTTAGATTGTACTATTAAAATGGTTAAAGATATTGAATTTAATAGTTATCCTGGAAGTATGGGTGAAGGATTACGAAATCCAATTTCAATCCCCAAAAATAGAAGTAAATTCTATAAATCTGCCACAGAAGAAATAAATAATCTTATTGAAAATAGTTGCAGTTCTCAAAAATAGTAATATGGCAATGGATCTAACACTCTTCCAAAAACCGGACCTAAAAAAAGATTTTTAATCAACAATCAATGGAGATTCCAATGAAAAATATTTTTATTCTTACTTTTGTCTTTACTGCCTTTACATCCTCTGCAGTAGAGTCTATTGACCCAAGAGAATTGAGATCCGCAATGATTTCTTCTAACGGCAAATGGACTGCAGGTGAAGGTGCCAAGTGTCCGAACCCTTTGATTATCAATGCTAAAGATGTTTCTTTAATTGAAATTAAATTTAAGGGAAAAACTTACCCATCAAAATTTATTAAATCAGGCGATGACTTATGTCTCATGCCCACAGGCAAGAATCCTTTTCCTTGGGAAAAGTTTTGCGTTGATGGTCCTGGAACACTTGCCACCGCTTATGATGCTGCGGATGAACAAAAAGGTGCGTTTGAGCGCTGTAAATAACTTATATAGGATATTAAAATGATTTAAAACCCCTTTTTATTTACTACTCTAATTGTTCTTTTTGCATTATCTTCTTGCAGTAAGCAAGATGAACCAAAACTAAATGTAATCAAAGAAATTAATATAAAAACTGATGCTTTCATCGGTGTTTGGGGTAAAAATTGTGAGTCTCCAATTTTTACTATAACAAAGACTGATGTGATGATTGACGAAATTAAAATTCCATTTGAAATAAAAGACGATAAATTGATTGATATGGGGGGAAATGTACTTTCAATTAGTAGTGATGGTTTAGTAGTAACAAAAACAAATTCTTCTGATCCTAATAAATCTAGTGAATATAAAAAATGCAAATAAATATTTACAAAGTACTGCGTTGCTGAACCAGCAGAATCCAGTGAAGTCTCCACTCAACGACATGACCACAGTCGAATGTTCACGCGCACTAGTTGTATAGATTTGCTGTTCCTACGCAGGAACATCACCACCCGCACCCAGTGCACGATAGACAGACGCTTTCGATAGACCGTAGTGCGTCATCAAGTCTTTAATCAGTAGACCATCAGTGCGTTTCTGACGCATCTCAACGACCTGTGTGTCGGTCAGTGACTTCTTGCGACCGAACTTCACACCAGACTTTCGTGCGTGTGAAATACCGTCCATCTGTCTGTCTCGACGCAAATCGTTTTCGAACTCTGCGATGGAACCAAGAAGCGTCACCAAAAGACGACCTGATGGAGTTGACGTGTCTATCTGCTGGTCAAGGACGTTCAACTTCACCTGTTTCTTTTCGAGTGCATTCAAGATGTTCAGCAAGTCTCGCGTCGACCTTGCAAGACGGTCTAACTTTGTGACGACCAGGGTGTCACCATCACGCACATAGTCCAGGCAGAGTGCAAGTTGCTCACGTTTATCGGTGGAACGACCTGATTGCTTTTCCTTGAATACTCTGTCACAGTGATTCAACTTTTCCAACTGAACATCGAGCGACTGACCGTAGGATGAGACTCTTGCGTATCCGATAGATGACATGTGATTTCCTGTCTATAAATCTTCTTAACTTTATGAGACTATATTATGAGACATAAATTGAGACATGTCAAGCGGGGGTCCTGAGTCTCTTTGCGTATCCTCTCAAAAAGTATAAAAATTGAGACTTGCTGGATATCAACTTCTGCGTTCTAATGGAATGGGCATCAAGCAGGTTGAACGGGAAGTTGGGGTGGGGATTGGCATTGTTTATTCGGTGATTTAAAAATATAACTTTAGAAATTCAAATATGCACAGATTACGCCTTACTAATATTTTTGCGCTGTTAGTTGTAGTGCTAATGATTTCAGGATGTATGGCGGTTTCATTAATTCCTGCTGCGTTAACGGTTGGTGCCGCTGTAAGCGATAGTAAGTTGGCAAATGAAGCAGATGCATCATCAAAGCAATCTATTGAAGAAAAAAGGAATTATCAAACAAGGAAATTTTTAGAAACTGATAACGATGCGATTCTAAAGACGCTCATACCAACTCTAATGTCAATGGGATTCACAAAAGTTGATTATGACTCAGCAAACGGGGTAGGAATTGCAAGCGGTTACTCATACTCGATGAGTTGGACTTTTAGAAAGTATCAGAATAATACATATTTAAGAGTATCTTTAATTTCTATAGAAGAGAAAAATATTAGAGTAAACTGGTCCGGGGCATTAAATAAGATTCAAAAAAATGCTAGCAATAAAGAGTATTTAGATTTTTGGAATTCACTTGGTCAGGTTTCTTTTCTTAGAACAATCCAACTTCAACCACAAGAACTTTTTTGAATTGCCTTTATGAACAGAAAAATTAAAATTTCAGTTGCTTTGATTATGCCGCTAATGATTTGCTCTTGCGGACCTATAACACCTCTCATCGATTCTAGAAAAGCAAGTACCGAAATATTTAGTCTGGGACAGGTTCAAGAAAAAATTAAAAAAGGGATAACAATAAAATCCGAAGTCCTTATATTAATAGGAAGTCCGAATCTCGTTAGTAAAAATCGTGAAGGAAAAGAAGTGCACGTTTGGGATAAACGTTCCTCTGAGTCAGAAAGGTCTCAAGGAATCGGTACATCAGTTGTTATTCAAAATGAAAGAACAATAACTATTGCCATCACGTATGACAATAAAGATGTTGTCGAAGATATTTCATACAGAGTTACATCATATTAATATGCAAAAATATCATTTTAAAACACTGTTGCTCATTTTATTAGGCATATCGTTAAATGCGAACTCGCAAAATTTTTCAAAACCAATGGAAAAGGAAATCCAACGTATTGAGGATCAGACTAGACTAATTATTGGAGCAGATATAAAAATAGCACAGGAACTTTTAATTGATACCTTGATGGATAATGATTGGAATTTAAATATTCAAAACTCAAATACAGGTACAAAAAGTGCCTGGAAAATAGTTGACTGTGGACTTTTTCTAGGAATAAATGCCACTGTAATTGCCAATCTTTTATACACCCTCGATAAACATAATGATGGAATTAAAGTTCGTGTAAGCATTAATCTACCTGATGCTTGCAGTCAAACTAGAGATAAAAATTATCAACAAACTTTATATAAGAAATTTTGGGAATCTTCATCAGTCGGAAAATTTTATACCTCTTTGAAGATTGAAGCACTCAAATCAGAATAGTTCTTAGAAGTTCTTGTTTTCTGAACCCTTCAAATCACACATTCCTTCACTCGAGGAAATGTGTGGATCTTGAGCAGACTTACTGAACCCAAGTCTTCCTTCATCCGAGTATTACTTACCTTTTAATATGTGGTGCAGTTATCTTTGCACTCTTCTTCTTGAGTGATGCAGTTCTCAATTGATTATTTGAAATTACTTTCTGTCTGAGCATCGACTCAACATCTCTATTGTCGATTGGTAAAGACAACTTCAACTCTAGTGTTGCATCCGCCTGACTGATGTATTGTGCGAATGATTTCATTTATCAGACTCCAAGACTAAGACAATTACAGGTTTTTTTGATGCGATGCACCTGCGAATCGTCTGCGACAACTTCTGTAAGTCATTGGTGATGATTGAAGTCTTGGTGGTATGTGAGAACTCTTGATGGAGGACAGAATTCTTTCGGATTGATTCAAGTTCTTTAGCAGTCATCACGCAAACAATCTTGATTTGTCATAGTTGTGGAGTTCTCGTATGAGTAGCATCCGTGCGAATGTTGATTTTTTGAGGTTATAACTATTGGCAACTCTTTGGAGATTTTCTTGGAAGTCTTGTGGAATCCTCAAGTGGAGTTCTTTTTCAAGATTCGGTAATGTTGGTGTTGGATTCATATTGGTTTCTTTCATAGGTTAGGTTTAGGTGGTTCTTCAGTAGCACTGGAACCAGTGGTTTTGGTGACATCGTTTACTACTACACAATGTATTTATCTAGTGAATCATCTTCACTCGTAAACTCGTTCAGATGATGTTCGCTTACGCTCACCGCATCAGTGGTAGATTCATATCAATTAGTGCTATGAGCATTAGCGAATATGCATTGGAGCGAAGCGTAAATGCATCGTTTAGGATCTAGTATCAAGTAATTAGTAATCTGCGGTTGGATTGGAGACGCACTTCGCCTAACAAGGCAAAGTGCAATTCTGCGTCCAGGACTGACCTGCCCCCCATAAACCGTACCAATCTAAATTCCAGAAGTCCAAGGTTTGCAAGATTAACTGATTCCTTTGTCGATCTTGCTGTGTTGCATTGAATCGCCAGTTAACTGGCGATTCAATGCGGCGAAAGTCGCGGGCG
>CANJWZ010000027.1 GCA_947478725.1 Comamonadaceae bacterium | reverse complement strand
CACTGATTCACCCAAGCAATAAGGGGCCGGATGCGGTCGGCGCGAATGTCTTTGTTGTAGCCGTTGAATTCGGCGGTACCGGCAACGCGGAAACGATCTGCGCCCAAGCGGCTGGTCACCAGCTTGGTCTCGTCGTCCAGCAGACTCACGCTGGGTGCCGCCGACTGGCTTTGTGCGTCGGGCAGGTTGACGGTGATGGAATATCCCTTGACCGGGTAGATGTTGACCCTGTCGCCCAGCTGCGCGGCAAAGCTGCGGCTCTCGACGCCAGCGCACACCACCAGCCCATCAAACTGGTGCGTGACATGACCGTCACCTTCAGCCGCGCTATTTGCCACGGTCACTTCAGCCTGGGTGCCATCGCTGTGGAGCGACAAAACGTCTTGCCCATACAGGCACTGCACACCCAGGCGCTCAGCGGCTCGCGCCATGCCGGTGGTGAACTTGTGAATGTCGCCGGTGGAGTCGCTCTCGGTGAAGTAGCCGCCGTAGTACTTGCCGGCCAGCGTGGGCTCAATCGCCTTCATTTCGCTCGGGGTAACGGCGCGGCGCGGCAAGCCGCCTTGCGCCAGCATCTTGCTTACTTCTCCGGCGTGGTCAAAGCCCTTTTTCTCGCGGTAGATGTGCAGGATGCCCTCTTTTTTAAGGTCGAAATCCACGCCTTCTGCCTGCGCCCAGGCAAACAAATGGTCACGCGCGTCAATGGCAAGGCGAGCCGACGCCACGGTGTTGCGTTCGTAATGCGGGATGTTGCTGATGAACTCGACAAACCAGCTCAGCTTGTGCCAGCTGGGCTTGGGGTTGACCAAGAGCGGTGCGTCGCTCTTTAACATCCACTTCATGCCCTTGAGGATGGTGGACCAGTGGTTCCACACCTCGGCATTGGACGCGGACAACTGACCGCCGTTGGCAAAAGATGTTTCCATGGCCACGTAGCGGTTTTTCTCAAACAGCGTGACGGTAAAGCCGCGCTTGGCCAAGGCATAAGCCGTGGTGACGCCGGTGATGCCGCCGCCTATGACTGCGATGGATGTTGCGGTTGATGTCATGGTTCAGGTCTCCAAACAAGTCAGGGTGTCAAGACGACAAAAAGCGCTCTGTCAGTGCCACCCAGAACGCAGCGCCCACAGGGATGTTGCGGTCTTCAAAGTCGTAATTGGGGTTGTGCACCATGCAGGCACCGTGCCCGCCGTTGTCGGCATCGCCATTGCCGATGAACAGATAGCTGCCAGGCACCTGGTCGAGCATGTAGGCAAAGTCTTCACTGGCGGTAAGCGGCTCGGTTTGGCGCACCACGTTGTCTGCGCCCACCAGTGCCGTAGCCACTTCGCGGGCTATTTCTGTCTCTGCCGGGGTGTTGACGAGCACCGGGTAACCGGGCAAAAACTCGACTTGCGCGGTCACGCCATAACTTTGTGCCTGCAACTCAACCACCTCAACGATGCGCTTGCGCAGCAGCTCTCGCACACCCCTATCCAGCGCCCGCACGCTGAGCTTGAGCGTGGCGTTTTGGGGGATGACGTTGTTGGCCACACCCGACTGAAAAGAGCCGACGGTGATCACGGCCATGTGCAGGGGTGGCACGTTGCGCGAAACGATGGTTTGCAGCGCCATGACAATCGCCGCACCCGCAACGACCGGGTCAGCGCTCAGGTGCGGCATGGCACCATGGCCGCCTTTACCTTCAATGTGCACCAGAATGTTTTCGCTTGACGCCATGGTTGCGCCTTCGCGCAGCAGCAACTGGCCTGGCCGAAAGCCGGGCAGGTTGTGCATGGCAAAGATCGCGTCGCAGGGAAAGCGGTCAAACAGGCCGTCTTCCATCATCTTGCGCGCGCCACCCAGGCTTTCTTCAGCGGGCTGAAAGATCAGGTTCAGCGTGCCATCAAATGTGGCGGACGTTGCCAGATGTTCGGCCGCAGCCAGCAGCATGGCGGTGTGTCCGTCATGGCCGCAGGCATGCATCAAACCCGCATGGCTGCTGGCGTGGGGCAGGCCGGTGGTTTCCTGAATCGGCAACGCGTCCATGTCAGCCCGCAGGCCCAGCTTGCGTGCGCCACTGCCGCGTTTGAGCTGACCCACCACACCCGTGCCACCCAAGCCGCGTGTGACTTGATAGCCCCAGTGCTGCAAGCGCGCTGCCACCAGGTCGCTGGTACGAAACTCCTCAAAACCGATCTCGGGGTGCTGGTGAATGTCACGACGCAGCGCAGTAAAGGCACTTGCGCGGGATTGCAGGGCTGACAAGGTGGCTGACATGGGCTTACTGAGGTTGCAGCTTGATGGACTTTGCAATCGCCGCAGCTGTGACCGCTTCTTTTTTGTAGAAGGCGTCAAGCTGTGTCAGGGTCATGGGTTCGGCCACGGTGCTGCCTGCGGTCTCAATGATTTTGCGAATCTCCGGGTTGCCCAGGGCGGTATAGGTGGCTTTGTGCACGGCAGCTATTTGTGAATCTGGCGTTTTGGCACTGGCTGCAACGCCAATCCAAATGCTGAACTGATAGTCTTCAAAGCCTTTGGTGGCGCTTGCCAGGGGCAGCTTAGGCAGGCGTGCCAGGGGTTGGCTAGAGGCCAGGGCCAGCGCTTTGATCTGACCACTCTCGATGGCACCCATCACCGGGCCAACCAGGGGGACGACCGCAAAGTCAAGCACACCGCCCATCAAGTCTTTAAGGTAGGGCGCCAGGCCGTTGTAGGGCGCGTGCAAGCCGCGTGCACCGGCTGCTTGCAGGGCTTTTTCAGCCATCAGGTGGTAGAGGGAGCCTACGCCCGTAGAGCCAAAGCTCAGCGGCTTGTCTGCCTTCTTGGCGTACGCGACAAACTCCTCCAGCGTGTTGACGGGCAAGTCCTTGCGCACAGCGATCGCAATCGGTGTGTAGCCCACCAGCGCAGCCAGGCGCATGTCCTCGGGTTTGTTTTTGGCGGCGGCCACACCCAGCGGCGTGTAAATCAGCTCCAGAGGCGAGCCCGCCAACAGGGTGTAGCCATCAGGCTGGGCATTGGCTGCCTTGAGCACCCCCAAGGAGCCGCCCACGCCCACCACGTTTTCGACAATGAGGGGCTGGCCGAACACTTCTGCCATGCCTTTGCCAACGGCGCGGCCCAGCACATCGGAGCCACCGCCCGGAGGGAAAGCCACGATCATGCTGACGGGTTTGGTCGGGTAGGTCTGCGCGGCAACGGCTGCGGCCAACGCAAGGCCTGCAAACAGTGCACTGCAATGGCGAATCAATGCGCGGGGGGTGGGGTGCATGGCGGGCTCCAAAAAAAGGGGTTGTTAATGGGATGTTTAATGGGACGGTTAAGGGGGGCTGACTCGAATCGTAGGCGGCCCAATTCAATGTGTCCAATGACTTATTTTCCTTGTTATCATTCATTTATCTCATGAACATAGAACGCCATCGGCTGTGAACATCAAGCACCTGGAACACCTGCTGGCCCTGGCCGACACCGGTTCGTTCAGTCGTGCTGCCGAGAAACTGTTCATCACCCAATCGGCTCTGAGCCGCAGCATTCAAAGCCTCGAGGACGACTTGGGCGGCAAGGTGCTGGACCGCATTGGCAAGCGCAATGAGCTCACGCCTTTGGGCGTGGACGTGGTGGCCCGGGCGCGGCATATTGTTCGGGACGCGTCTGAGCTGCGCCACAGCGCCAAGCTGCTCAAAGATGGCGGCCGCGGCGCTATCAGCGTGGGCCTCGGTTCTGGCCCCGCTGCCCTGTTGATGGTGCCCCTGATGTGCGCAGCCGCCTCCCAGCCAGGCATGCGGGTGGCCGTCACCCAAGGGCCGGTGGAGCTGCAGATCCAGCAGCTGCGCAGCCGCCAGCTCGACGCCATGGTGGTGGACATGCGCCGCGTGATACCGGGCGCTGACCTCAACATCGAATCGCTGGTCGAGCTCCAGGCGGGCTTTGTGACCCGTGACAAGCATCCCCTGGCCCGCAAGCGGTCGGTCAGCCTGTCAGACGTGTTGCGCTTTCCAGTGGCGTGCACGCCGCTGTCGGATGAGGTGGCGCGGGCGCTTGTGGACCAATATGGCCTGCAGGCTAACCCCGCTGAAATGGTGACCCTGCGCTGCGACGACATCAACGCCCAGCTTGCCACTGTGGCACAGACTGACGCGATCTATCTGGGGGCGATTGCAGCGGCACGTGACCGGCTCAAGGACGGCAGCATGGTAGAGCTGCACATCAAACCCCGCTTACAGGCCACGGCACGCTTTGCTTATGTGACGCTTGCCGGGCGAACCGAGGCACCGGCCATGGCCTATTTCCGCCAGTTTCTGCATGCGCATTTGCATGAATAGTTAGTGTTTGGGCGTTAATTGAGTGTTAGCTGGGGGCGGCACCAGTTCTTCCTCAACAACGGCAAACCCTGGCGCAAAACCCAAACCGCCCCGCGCCTGCCGGGTGAGGTGATTGCCATGACAGCGGCCACGTGCCAAGACCCTTTTAGGTCGTGTTAGGCTGCTTCAGAGGTCAAATCGGCCTCTACCCCAATAAATACATGGGTAAACAGCTATCAAATCAAGAGCAGCGTAAAAGACGCGCCTGCTTACTACGGCGCTTAGTCATCGTTTCCCCTAGCAATTTGCGCATCAAAAAGCTGGTCGGGCGGTGATTTTTCATTCAGAATCACATACAACTTGAAACAAGTTGTTTCTTGTTGCTTTTCGCGCTATCTTTATCGAAGCAAACTATCAAACAAGGGTTTGGTCAAATGCTGGTTTTTATAGGTGAGCTTGCCGTGTTATGTTGCAGCGCCATGCGTCAAAAATGACGTTAGCCAACAGTAGAGATGGCTCTTATATGCAGTGGCAGAACATCAATACCGTCGGCTCATGAAGATTCGTGTGGGAGGCGATCCGATTAATTTGAAAATAAGGGTAAACATAAATTTAATTTTAATTAATTTTATTAATATAAAAAATAACAAACAAATGCATTAAATTTTTTTAGAGAATTCTCTACTCGTAAGAGGTGAGTCTGTCAGCGCAGTATTCAGACGGAGCCTCTCACTCAAGTAAAAGTCTTCTTAAATACCTGGCAAAGCAGGTTGTGAAGCGGTTACCTATAAACTTTTAGGAGGAGTCAGCATCATGAATCAACGTGACATGCACCTGACAGATGCGACCGCCGATGCCGCGTGGATGAATCCGGGTGAACTGTTCCGCGACGGCAGGATACACAGCGACGCGTACACATCGCAGGCGATATTCGACCTCGAGATGGCGCGGATTTTCCACCGGACCTGGCTGTATATCGGACACGAGAGCGAAGTGGGACAGCAAGGCGATTACCGGACGCGGATGATGGGGCGGCAGCCGGTGATCATGGTACGTGGCTCGGACAACGTGGTTCGGGTGCTGATGAACCGCTGCCGCCACCGCGGCGCCGTCGTCTGCGAGCATTCCCGTGGCAACACCAGCCATTTCCGCTGCTGGTTCCACGGCTGGGTGTACGAGACGACCGGGCGACTGGCGCATGTGGAAACGCCGGAAGCCTATGGCGATAGGGAGTTCAGCTACGAGGATCACAGCCTGACGCCCGCGGCTCGGGTGGACAACTACCGGGGATTGGTATTTGCTAGCTTGTCACCCGCCGGACCGTCTCTACTCGAGCATCTCGGACCGGCCACGGTGATGATAGACGTCGCCATCGACGCCTCGCCCGACGGAAAGATCACGGTGGATCAGGGCGTGCACCGCACGACCTTCCGTGGCAACTGGAAGATGGTCGGCATGGACGGCTACCATCCCAATATTCTGCACGCTTCGGTGTGGCAGATTCTCGCCAAGCGGGCCAACAAATCTTTTCGCGACACCTACTCGGACAGCGACAAGGCGGTGCGCACCCGCGCCTTTTTGAACGGCCATGTGATGCTCGATAACATGCAGCAGCGCCTAAGCGGACTGGACAAACGACTAGGTGATCTAAAAAAAATGCCTGGCGGGGAGGACTACATAGCCGCAATGCGGAGCGCCTACGAGCCCGACCGCGCCGAGGCCCTGATTGCATCCGCTGGCGACCCGCATCTCGGGCTGTTCCCCAACGTGCAGTTGATAGGCAATCACATCCGGGTCATTCAGCCGATCGAGCCCGGCCTCACCCAGGTCGATTTCTATCCGACCCGGTTGGTCGGGGTCAGCGATGAGATCAACGAGCAGCGCCTGCGCCAGCACGAGTTCTTCTATGGACCGGCCGGCACGGTCTCCCCCGACGATGCCGAGATTTTCGAGCGCGCCCAGAACGGTATGAAGGCCTCGTACACGCCCTGGATCGATCTGCGCCGTGGCATGGGCCTAGAGGAACGCGATCCCAAGGGTTCGATTTCTGGCGGCATCACCTACGAGCTGACGCAGCGCGGGCAGCTTGAAGCCTGGAAAGCGCTGATGGCGCAAGCCTGAGCAGCCCGCCAGCCAATTTTCGATACAGGACAGAGAAATGAATGCGCGTATGAACACCCCGGACATGTTGCGAGCTGTCGAACAGTTCATCTTCCTTGAAGCGAAGCACATGGATGCGCATGACTATGACCGCTGGCTCGAACTCTGGGACAGCGAGCTCAACTACTGGGTGCCTTGCAATGCCGACGAGGGCGATCCGAAACGCTCGGTCGCTCTAATCTACGACGACCGTGGGCAGCTCGAGGACCGGCTGATGCGCCTCAAGGGCAAGCAAGCCTTCGCCCAGACACCCCGCTCGCGGCTGATGCGCGTGGTGTCGAACGCGGTCATCGAGGGCCAGTCGACCGCGGAGGTCGTCGTGTCCTCAGTGTTCTCGCTCGGGGAGTGGCGCTCCAATCACGAAACGCACTGGTTCGGGCGTAATCTGCATACGCTGAGACTGACGGACGACGGGTTCAGGATCCGGCAGAAGAAGGTCATGTTGCTGAACAACGATGGCCCGATGCCCAACCTGACCTTCCTAATATGAGCACGCAACCGCCGGTCGTGAGTAACAAGAAGCTGGGCCATATCGCGCTCAACGTCAGGGACCTGGACCGGTTGCAGGCCTTTTTCGTGCTCAAGACTCCGTTAAGAAGCAATATCCACCATCTTGAGGGGGTCTCATGATCAGGTCCGCATTACGCAGTGTTTTCTTTGCCGCTCTTGCTGTGTTCCCTTTTGCATCGGCGCTAGCCCAGGACTATCCCAATCGGGCAGTCAAGATATTGGTGCCGTATGCTGCGGGCGGCGCCCCCGACAGCGTGGCGCGAATCATCGCTCAGAGACTATCTGAAACCATGGGCCAGCAGTTCGTGATTGAGAACCGTCCCGGCGCCGGCGGCATTGGCGCTTCGGTCGCGGTGGCCCAAGCGCTGCCCGACGGCTACACCCTGATGCTCGCCGAGTCGACCCAGGTTTCACTCAACCCCTTCCTGTTTTCCAAGCTGCCCTACGATCCGATTAAAGACTTTGCGCCCGTGAGCCTTATCGCGCGCGCGCCGGTGTTTCTCCTGGCGCACCCTTCAGCCAATATCAACAGCGTCGCCGAACTGATCGCTGCCGCCAAGGCGCGTCCGGGGCAACTCAACTACGCCTCCTCAGGCATCGGCAGCATCCATCACATCGGCATGGAGGTGTTCCGGGTGGCGCTTGGCCTGGATATCGTTCATGTGCCTTTCAAGGGCGCCGGGCAGTCGGTGCCGGCCTTTCTGGGTGGAGGTCTGACCCTGCTGGTTGCCGCGGGCCAGTCGGTCGATCAGCATGTGGCTGCGGGCAAAGCGAAATACCTAGTCGCCTTCGCAGAAATCCGGGCTGCCAGCGCGCCCAACGTCCCCGCAGCCGCCGAGTTTGTGCCCGGCTACGACTTCACCTCCCAGATGGGCATCGTGGCGCCGGCGGGCACACCGACTGCTATCGTCTCCCGGCTGTCAGCGGAAATTGCAAAGGCGACCAAACATCCCGAGACGCTGCGGCGTCTGGCCGGCGCCAGTCTAGAGCCGGTCGGCAGCACTCCGGCGGCTTACGCTGAAGCGATCCAACGCAATCTTGAAAAATTTGCTGCCGCCGTCAGAATCTCCGGCGCAAAATCGGATTGATAAACGTTAATTGGGGAACAGTCCGCAGCTTGGTCGAATGACGCATTAATCGGGGTCAGATTCCGATTCGTCCCAAAACTGCATCGATCTAGCATCGCTTGATTATCGCAAAAGTACTATATTTCTTGTATGAAATGCGAGATTAAACATCACGATGAGAAGTTGCAGGTTGATGCTCTGACGTTGCCGCCAGGAACTTTGGCAAGATACTTTCATTGCACCGATCGCATGGTTGAGCAGAAAAATGCTGACACATAAACAACTTCGCACCAAGGCAATGGCTAATGCTAAGGTAAAGGCGGAATACGAAAAACTGGCCGATGAATTTTCCCTTTTGGACGAGTTTTTGAAGGCACGTACTGCGCAAGGTTTAACCCAGGCGCAGGTGGCAGAAAAGATTGGCACCACGCAGTCTGCTGTAGCGCGCATGGAGTCGGGCAGCGGCAAGCATTCACCGTCGCTGGCAACGTTGACCAAGTACGCGGATGCGTTGGGGTGCAAGCTGGAGGTTAGGCTGGTTCGCAGGCCTCGGCCCGCCAAAAATTTAACGGGTCGTCCAAGTCCGGCAACGCCGAAACGCATTACGGTTTGACATCAACGTTCGACATCATGAGGAGGTAATGCATGGCTGACTTGAAGTACAAACCGGTTCCTCATCATCACGCTGAATTTTTGGCGGCGGCAAGGCAGCGCCCCGGGTTCAATGATGCCTACGACAGCCTTGAGCTTGAATACACCGTTGCAAGCCAGATGCTCAAAGCGCGTGCGAAAGCTGGCTTGACGCAAGACGCCGTCGCAGAGCGCATGGGCACAACAAAGAGTGCAATTTCGCGCTTGGAGGGTGCTGGCCGGCACGCGCCATCGTTGGCTACGTTGAAAAAATACGCCGCTGCGGTTGGCTGTGATTTACAAGTCAAGTTTGTGCCGCAAAAAGTGGCATGAGATCCAACGGGTGACCCCAGCGGACGTCCACGCCACCCGCGGAATTTCAACGTCAGGCCGCCTGGTCAAACGTCAGTGATTGAACTTGTCGGGCTGCAGATACGTGCATCGACGGCGATGCCCACATGGCTATTCATTGAATAATCGGTCCATGGCCACCGAATCAAAATACCCCATCGACGAGCGCGAAGTTGACATCAGCGCTATTCGCGCACAGGGGGCGGGCGGGCAGAACGTCAACAAAGTCTCCAGCGCCATTCACCTGCGGTTTGACATCACCGCATCGTCGTTGCCTGATGATGTGAAAGAACGGCTGTTTGCGCTGAACGACAGCCGCATTACTGAAGCCGGTGTGCTGGTTTTGAAAGCCCAGCAGCACCGCACGCAAGAGATGAACCGCAGCGACGCTCTGGCCAGGCTGCAAGAAGTCATCGACAGCGTGGCCACCCCGCCCAAAAACCGCCGCGCCACCAAGCCCACCTATGCGTCCAAACTGCGCCGGCTTCAAGGCAAAAGCCTGCGCTCAGGCATCAAGGCCGGACGCGGCAAGGGCGGGCACACCGACGAATAAAAATCAATCGGGTGCAATTCATGCTCTTGATTTGAAGCCAATGAACACCTTTTGTGGCCTTTGGTTTTTGTAGATACAATAACCCACATGCAGATTACCTTCGATTCCGCAAAGCGAGCATGAGGAAAGCAAATGAACGCGAAAAAATCCGCATTGCCCCGCTCCTTGGCGTCTGACCTGGCGCGCATTGACGCGCATGTCGCTCAAGCGGCTGAATACGACGACCTGCCCGAACTGGACGATGCCATGCTGGCACGCGCCACCGTCAACCGGGGCGGGCGACCCATCTCCAGCAATCCGCGCAAGCTGCTGTCGATTCGCTTGCCCGCCGATGTGATTGAGCGCTGGAAGCAAACCGGGCCGGGTTGGCAAACGCGGATGGCTGAACGGCTGAGTTCGATTTGACCTTCACGGCTGCCAAGGCATGTGCTTGGCCATCACGCTGTCAAACAACGCACTGACCTCAAACCGCGCCAGCCAGGCCTGCAATTGGGGCCAGGGCTGTGCTGCAAACCAGGCGGCATCGGTGTGCGCAAACTGGCGCACAAAGGGCAGGGTGGCCATGTCGGCCAAGCAGGGCTTTGGGCCGTCAAGCCATCCTTGGTTCAAGCGTGATTCAAACCCCGCCAGCCAGTTTGCAGCGCTAAGCCGCTGCGCCAGTGCAAACGCTTTTGCGTTGTTGCCAGATTCAAGCGGATAGCGGTTTGGGTATTTGTAGCGGTCCAGGGCGTGTTTGAAGCCGCCGTCGTTGCCGGCGATCAGGGCCTGTATGTCGTCTGGCGAGCCGACATTTAACCAACCGTCCGGGTCGTTTTGCCCGAGCGCCCAGCGCATGATGTCCAGGCTTTCGTCGATGACCTGACCGTTGGTCAGCACCAGCACGGGCACGGTGCCTTTGGGCGATGCCGCCAGCAGCTCGGCGGGTTTGTTTTTTAAAGCGACTTCACGCAGCGCGTAAGGCAAGCCGCTGACTTGCAATGCCAGCCTGGCCCGCATGGCATACGGGCAGCGGCGAAAGCTGTACAGAACGGGCAGTGCAGCGGTCAAGGCTTTTGCGACGTGCTTTGCACCGCGCCAATATGGCTTTGCTTGCGCGCCTCAGCCAAATCAACCTGCTTTTGCCGCTGGCGGTAACCGGCTTTTTGTGCATCGGTTGTGCTGGCGTGGCAGCCGGGGCAGCTCACGCCGCGTTCGTACAAGGGCGATGCTTTTGCGGCGTCGGTCAGTGGGTCGCGGCATGAGCGGCACAGCTCTAAATCACCTTCGAGCAGGCCGTGGCCGACCGACACGCGTTCGTCAAATACAAAGCACTGGCCTTGCCAGCGGCTTTGCGCTTCGGGCACTGTTTCAAGGTATTTCAAAATGCCGCCTTGCAAGTGGTACACCTCGTCAAAGCCTTTGGACTTTAAAAATGCGGTGGACTTTTCACAGCGGATGCCGCCGGTGCAAAACATGGCGACTTTGGGTTGGATGCCATCGACCGGCGCCAGCTTGCCGCCGCTTTGCATCTCGCGCTCGACCCAGCCGGGCAGCTCTGAAAAACTGGCGGTGGCTGGGTTGATGGCGCCTGCAAACGTGCCAATCGACACCTCGTAGTCGTTGCGGGTGTCGACCAGCACCACGCCGGGCTGGGCGATCAACTGGTTCCAGTCAGTCGGCTTGACGTACTGGCCCGCCATCAGCGCCGGGTGAACATCGGGCACACCGAGGGTGACGATTTCTTTTTTCAGCCGCACCTTCATGCGGTAAAACGGCATGGCGCTGGCCCATGATTCTTTGTGCTCTAGGGTGGCCAGCCGATTCTTAAATACGGGGTCACTGCGCAAATAGGCCAGCACCGCATGCACATCATCTGCCCGCCCAGCGATCGTGCCGTTGATGCCTTCAGCAGCCAGCAGCAGCGTGCCTTTGATGCCATTGGCCTCGCACACGGCCAGCAGCGGCGCTTGCAGTTCAGCAAAGTCGGGCAGTTCAACAAACTTGTACAGGGCGGCTGTTAAAAAAGGCATGCGGAAAGTGTAAGTGCACCCTGCCAAGCCGGTGGTTGACCTGTCTTTAAGATATCGGCATGACCAACAAACTAAAAGTTGCCGTGATGGGCGCAGGCGCTGTGGGTTGCTACTACGGGGGCATGCTGGCACGCGCTGGGCACGATGTGGTGCTGGTGGCCCGGCCGCAGCATGTGGCGGCCATCGAACGCGATGGCCTGCGGCTGCAGACCCTGAGCTTTGACGAGCCGGTGCCTTTAAAGGCCAGCCTTGACGCCAGCGCCGTGCAAGGTGCTGATGTGGTGCTGTTGAGTGTCAAATCGAGCGACACCGAGGCGGCTGGGCGCTTGATGCAGCCTTTCTTGCGGGCCGACGCGCTGGTCATCTGCCTGCAGAACGGGGTTGACAACGCTGAGCGCCTGCGCGCGGTGCTGCCTGGTCAAACCGTGGCGGCGGCTGTGGTGTATGTGGCCACCGAAATGGCAGGGCCAGGCCATGTCAAACACCACGGGCGGGGTGATTTGGTCATCGAACCATCCAGTACAGCCGGTGTGGTGCAGGCCTTGATTGCTGCGGGTGTGCCGATGGAGGTGTCAAACAATGTGCGCGGTGCGCTGTGGGCCAAGCTGATTTTGAACTGCGCCTACAACGCGGTGTCGGCCATTGCCCAATTACCTTATGGCAAAACGGTGGCGGGTGCAGGCATCACTGATGTCATGCGCGACGTGGTGGCCGAATGCCTGGCCGTGGCCCAGGCCGATGGCGTGCAGGTCGCCGGTGATGTGCAGGCGGCGGTGGCCAAGCTGGCAGGCAGCATGCCAACGCAGTTGTCGTCTACCGCGCAAGACCTGGCGCGCGGCAAGCCGACTGAAATTGACCACCTCAATGGCCTGATCGTGCGGCGCGGCCAGGCCCTGGGTGTTGCCACACCTGCCAACAGGGTGCTGTGGGCACTGGTCAAGCTGCTGGAAGCCAAAAACACCTGAAATTCCCGTTTTGGGGATCGAATCACGCTGCAGCCCTCGATTTATCTGGGTAAGAAGCTATTTTATTGAGAGCAACTTTGAAATCAGCTGCCAATGCACCGCCTCTACCGGGGTGATGGACAGGCGGTTGCCCTTCTTCAAGATGGTCAAGTCTTCAAGCGCTGGATGGGCGCGCAACTCAGGCAGGCTCAGGTTGCGTGTTTTGCGAATGACCTGCACATCGACCAACAGCCAGCGCGGCTGGTCGGGGCGTGATGTCGGGTCGTGGTAGTGCGACGCCGGGTCAAACTGGGTTGGGTCAGGGTAGGGCGTGGACGCCACCCGTGCGATGCCCACAATGCCCGGCTCGGCACAACTGGAGTGGTAAAACAGAACGCCGTCACCGACCTGCATGGCGTCGCGCATGAAGTTGCGCGCCTGGTAGTTGCGCACACCCACCCACGGCACCGTCGAATTCTCAAAAGCCAGTGCGTCATCCACCGAGCATTCGCCGGGTTCGGACTTCATCAGCCAGTAGCGCGAGGTCTGCGTGTGCGGCGACGTCATCGCATCAAGGTTGTGCTGAACCGCCGATGCCCTGGACGCCCACGCCCAGCAAGCCGTGCAGGCGGCTGCTGCTGGTGGTGTATTCCAGCTGCGGGTGTTTGCCTGGAAACACGATGTCTGCAGCGCCAAAGGCAGCCAGCGCGCATTCGTGAAAACCGCTCAAAATGAGCTTTTTCTTGCCCGGGTAGGTGTTGATGTCGCCCACCGCAAAGATGCCGGGCACGCTGGTAGCGAACTTTTCTGTGTCGACCGCCACGTGTTTGCGAGCCATGGCCAGCCCCCAGTTGGCCACAGGCCCCAGCTTGGTTGACAAGCCCAGGTAAACCAGCAGCGTGTCTGCCGCGACGGCCCGGGTTTGACCGTCCACACCTGTGACGAGCGCGGCGCTCAGTTGTCCGGCCTGTTCGTCAAACCCGGTGACCTGGCCGACCATCAACTGCAGTAGTTTGGCGTCGCTCAATGCGTGCACTTGGGCGACCTGTTCAGGGCCAGCCTGGTAAACGTCGCGGCGGTGCAGCAGAGTGACGCTTTTGGCTGCACCTGCGGTGGCCAGCTCAATGGCGCATTCAAGCGCAGCATCGTCGCCGCCAACAACCAGCACCTGCTTGTCGGCAATGCCCAGCGGGGGTTGTGCGTGGTAAAAAAGTTGCGTATTTGCAAATTTGGCCAAACCATCCACCTTGAGCAGCTTGGGCTGAAACGCACCCACGCCGGCCGCAATGATGATGACTTGGGTGTTGAACTGCTGGCCTTGTGAGGTTTCGACCTGAAAGCGGCCATCCGGCAGTTTTTCAATCTGGCTGACCACCTGGCCCAAATGAAGCGGTGCTTCAAAGGGCTTGATTTGCTCTAGCAAACTGGCTGTCAGCTCGCGGCCGGTGGTGCGCGGCGTGCCGGGGATGTCGTAGATGGGTTTGTCGGGGTAGAGCTCAATGCACTGGCCACCGGGGTAGGGCAGCGCGTCAATGACGTGGCATGTGATCTCTAACAGACCAAGCTGGAAGACCTGAAACAAGCCAACAGGGCCCGCGCCGATGATGAGCGCCTCGGTTTCTGTCGGCATGGTGTCCATGCGCTGAGTTATCGGACCAACTCAGACAGCTTGTCCGTCTTGTCTTTCCAGTCGTCGGCATCAGCCAGCGGCGCTTTGCGTTTTGTGATGCTTTTCCAGCCTGCGGCGCGGCTCAGTTCCACATTCAACTTGATGAAGTGCATCTGGTCGGCGGGTACGTCTTCTTCAGCGTAAATGGCGTTGACCGGGCATTCGGGAATGCAGACTGCGCAGTCGATGCATTCGTCCGGGTCAATCACCAGCATGTTGGGGCCTTCGCGGAAGCAGTCGACCGGACAAACGTCCACGCAGTCGGTGTATTTGCAGCGGATGCAGGAGTCAGAAACGATGTGGGTCATGAGGGCACTTCTATAAATTCATTTTTCGGGCGAATTGCGTCACTGAGCGTTAGCGAACACGTGGTATTCGACGGTGCCCGCAATCCTGATACACATGTGCATTCCGGTGTGCTGTGCTCCGTCCGCCTAGCACTTCATCCCGAAAATCTGAATTTCTAGAAGTGCCCATGACGCGATTAACTAAGACTAAACAAGAAATATTTTAGAGGATTACAAGACCAGGGCCGCGCCCGAGGTTTTATGGCTGGCGGTGTCTACCAAAATCAGCGAGCCCAGCACGCGCGACTGTTTGTACGGCAGGGCGGCAATCGGCTCGAGCAGCGACAGCTCAACCACGCCGATGGCGTTGGCGTCGAGCTGGGTCGCGTCATGGCTTTCAAGCGTGTTGATGTTGATGTGGCTCACGATCCGCTTGATTTTGGCTTTGACCCAGCGGTGGCCGTGCAGCGCCCAGTACAGGCGGCCGGGCACCAGCGGCTCTTCGTCCATCCAGGCGACGGTGGCGGTGATGTCTTTTTTGCCGGGGTTGGCTGGCTCGCAAGCGAGAGCCCCCTCGGGGGGCAGCGCAGCACGCGAAGCGGCAAGCGTGGGGGCTTGTAGCAGCCAATCGCCTCTTGATACGTCAACTTCTTTGTCCAAAATGATGCCAGCGCTGTGGTTGGCTGCTACGTTTTTCGGTTGACGTGCGTGGCTCAATACTTGGGCGATGGTTGCTGTTTTACCGCTAGGCATCACGGTGATCTGTTGGCCGGGTGCGGCTTGCCCGCTGGCAATGCGACCCCAAAAGATGCGGCGGCCTTGTGATGTATCGGCACTTGAAGAAAACCGTTCCGCCGACAGGCCGCCCTTAGGCGGAACAGCCCCCTCGGGGGGCAGCGTACCCAACGAAGTGGGAAGCGTGGGGGCGGGCTTTTCAACCCATTGAACCGGGAAGGCGAACGGCTGATGGGTATCCGCCGGCGTGCTGCTAAGTTGCTCTAATATTTGTAGCAAGCCAAGTCCGTTGTAATTGCACCAGCCGGGGTTTTGGTCAACCACGTTGTAGCCGATCAATGCCGACACGGGCACGATGGCCGTGACCGGAATATCGGCGTGGCTGGCAAATTGGGTCAGTGCCGCACTGATGTTGGCAAAGGCCAGCGCCGGGTTGGCCACGGCGTCGAGCTTGTTGACGGCAAAAACGATGGCCGGCACGCGCAGCAGATTGACCAGCAGGCTGTGGCGGCGGGTTTGGGGTAGCAGCTCGGGCAATGCGGCTTGCCAGTCAAGCTTGGTGGCGTCGACCAGCACCACCGCGGCGTCAGAACTTGATGCAGCGGTGACCATGTTGCGGGTGTACTGCTCGTGGCCGGGTGCGTCGGCAATGATGAACTTGCGGGCAGCGGTGTTGAAGTAGCGGTACGCCACGTCAATCGTGATGCCCTGTTCGCGCTCGGCCTGCAGGCCGTCGGTCAGCAGCGCCAGGTCGGTTTGCCCGCCACGCTGCACGCCCGCGAGCTGGTCTTGCAGTACGGCTTTGCTGTCAACCAGCAGGCGGCCAATCAGCGTGCTTTTGCCGTCGTCGACGCTGCCGCAGGTGACAAAGCGCAAAGCGGCGCGGGTGTCTTGCTCGTCAGCGACGGTTTGAATAACAGCGCTCATCAGAAATAGCCTTCTTTTTTACGTTTTTCCATAGAGGCATCCGACGTTTTGTCGTCCATTCGCGTTGCGCCGCGTTCGCTCACGTCGGCGACCAAGGTCTCCAGCACCACGTCGGCGGCGTTCATGGCCGGGCTGTCGACCGGGCAGGTGCAGGTGATGTCTCCCACAGTGCGAAAGCGCACGGTTTTTTCAACCGCCACTTCGCCTTCTTTGAGCGGCGTGAGGTCGGTCACCGGCACCAGCAAACCTTTGCGCTCGACCACTTGGCGCCGGTGCGCGTAGTACAGCGACGGCAGCTCGATGTTTTCGCGGTCAATGTACTGCCACACATCAAGCTCGGTCCAGTTGCTGATCGGGAACACGCGAAAGTGCTCACCGGGCTGGATGCGGGTGTTGAACAGTGTCCACAGCTCGGGGCGCTGGGCCTTGGGTTGCCACTGGCCAAAGGCGTCGCGGTGCGAAAAAATGCGCTCTTTGGCGCGCGCTTTTTCTTCATCACGGCGTGCGCCGCCGATCAGCGCGTCAAAGCGAAACTCGTCAATCGCCTCCAGCAGTGTGACCGACTGGTGCACGTTGCGCGACTCGCCGGGGTGGGCCAGACGCACCGTGCCGCGTGCCATCGAATCTTCAACGCTGCGCACAATCAGGTTCGCGCCGAGCTGCTTGGCGCGGTAGTCGCGGAAGTCGGTTACCTCATGAAAATTGTGGCCGGTGTCAATCATCAAGAGCGGGTAGGGGATATGGCCGCCGCGCGGACGCGGGGATAGCCCGCCCTTGGCAAGCCCAGCCCCCTCGGGGAGCGTGGGGGCACGTTCTGTATCAACAAAGGCTTTTTCAGCGCATTTGAGCAGCACCAGCGAGTCTTTGCCGCCCGAGAACAGCAGTGTGGGCCGCTCAAAACTGGCGGCGACTTCGCGCAGGATGAAGATCGCTTCTTCTTCAAGCGCATCGAGGTGGGCGTTGCTTAAAACGGTTTTTTCAAGCGTGTGGTCGGCTCTGGCATTCATGGGGGGGCTTTTGGGATGTGCAGAAAATCAGCGAAAAATTCAATGCGAAAGATGCAGTCCGCATTCGCGGTTGTCTTCACCTTTGGTGGGGTCAAAGTAGTCAAAGTTGTTGGGCAGGCCGTGAATCTCGCAGTAGTCGTGCAGGTCTTTTGACGACCAGTGCAGCAGGGGCGCGACTTTGATGAGGCCATCAGGGTTGATGCTGACCGGCTCCATCTGGGCGCGCACGGCGGTGTCGGTGGCGCGCAGGGCGGTAAACCAGACGGTGGGCGCGGTCTCGCGCAGGGCTCTGGTAAAGGGCTCGAGCTTGACCTCGGCAGTGAAGGCGGCATGACGCGGGTCGTCGAGTGCTGGCGTTGCACCTTCTACCGCCTCGCGGTGCGCACGCGAGCGGCGCGGCAGGTAGATGTGCAGGCTAAGGCCGAGCAGTTGTGTGACTTCGTCGGCAAAACGGTAGGTGGCTTCGGTGTTGTAGCCGTTGTCCATCCAGACTACCGGTACTGCGGGATGGGCGCGCGTCACCATGTGCAGAATGACAGCTTCAAAGGGGCGAAAGTTGGTGGTGATGATGGCCGGCTGGTTCAATCCCACAGCCCAGTCCACCAGGCCTTGCGCATTGCGGCCCAACTCTGCGTTGATGTGTGCGAGCTCCATCGCCGTTGGACTGACGCCCTTCATGTCAAGCCGCCACAAAATGGGGGCTGACATGCACCGCGTCGCCCTGATACGCACCCACATCAAAGCCGGGGTAGGCTGCCAGCACGCGCTCTGCGACATCTAGCGGCTGGTCCTCACGCAACACGGCGGCTGTAAAACCGCTGCGCTGCATTTGTGCGAGCTGGTCAATCAACACGTCGCCTGTGGCCACAATCTCGCCTTTGAAGCCCAGGCGTCGGCTGAGCAAAAACGCCTGGCTGAAAGCGCGGCCGTCGGTGAATTTGGGGAAGTTCAGCTCAATACGTTCAACCCCGGCCAAGGGCACATCGCGCGGGTCGTCCGAGTTGGCGATCTGGATGCTTTTTGAGGAAGAATTTTGGCCTTCAGGCCCGCGAATATATAAGGGAGCAGCTATTAATTTCATAGTAGACAAGGCCTTGGTCAAAGGGTCTCTTCCTGTTGTGCCGGGTGACGCACGCTGTTGGCCGCCAGCTTGAAGGGCTCGCTTCCCAGGCGGCGCAGCGCATCGATAAACGTCTCTGACTGGTTGGCCAGGCGCTGGTCGCGGTACACACCGAGCACAGCCTCAATCACATCCGGCACTTCAGCGGCTGAAAACGACGGGCCAACCACCTTGCCCAGTGCTGGTGCGCCAGACAGTGCGGAGCCGTCAGAGCCACCCAGGGTGATCTGGTACCACTCTTTGCCGTCTTTATCGACGCCCAGAATGCCGATGTGGCCGCTGTGGTGGTGGCCGCAAGAATTGATGCAGCCGCTGATGTGCAGGTCAATCTCGCCCAGGTCGTGCAGCTCATCAAGGTCTTGGTAGCGGCGTGTGATGGCCTCGGCCAGCGGCAGGCTGCGCGCATTGGCCAGGCTGCAAAAATCGCCGCCAGGGCAGGCGATCATGTCGGTCAGCAGGCGAATGTTGGGGCGTGCAAAACCGGCTTTGCGGGCCGCCTTCCACAGCTCGGGCAGCTGGTCGCAGCGGACCCAGGGCAGCACCAGGTTTTGGTCGTGCGTGACACGCACCTCACCGGCTGAAAAGTGGTCAGCCAAGTCTGCGGCCAGGTCTAATTGGTCAGCGGTGGCGTCGCCGGGTGCCTGGCCCAGACGCTTGAACGACAGCGTGACGATGCGCAAGTCCGGGTTTTTATGCGGGGCAACGTTTTGCTGAAGCCAGCGCCCAAACTCGACATCGTCCTCAGCTGCGGCGCGCAAGATGTTGGCTATTTTGGCATCGGCATCGCTGCGGTTGCAGCTCAGGTCGGGTGCGACGAAAGACGCAGACACCCGGTCCAGCTCGGCCTGGGTGATGGTGTGCGGCGCGCCATCGATCTCAACGATGTCTTTGTACTCGGCTTCGACCTGGTCAAAGAAAGACTGGCCTTCAGCCTTGACCAAAATCTTGATGCGCGCCTTGTAGATGTTGTCGCGGCGGCCAAAACGGTTGTAGGCGCGAACGATGGCTTCCAGGTAATTGAGAATCTGGTGCCAGGGTAAAAATTCACGGATGGTGCTGGCCACAATCGGTGTGCGGCCCATGCCGCCGCCCACCAGCACTTTAAAACCCAACAGACCATCAGCACTCTTGACCATGTGCAGGCCGACATCGTGCCAGGCGGTAGCGGCGCGGTCTTCCAGCGCGCCGGTGATCGCGATTTTGAACTTGCGCGGCAAAAATGCGAACTCGGGGTGCAGCGTGCTCCACTGGCGCATGATTTCGGCAAAGGGGCGCGGGTCTGCCAGCTCATCGGCGGCAATGCCGGCACGCTCGTCGCTGGTGATGTTGCGAATGCAGTTGCCGCTGGTCTGAATGCCGTGCATGTTGACGCTGGCCAGCAGGTCCATCACGTCGGCTGATTTGTCGATCGGAATCCAGTTGTACTGTACGTTCTGGCGTGTGGTGAAGTGGGCGTAGCCTTTGGTCAGATGGGTTTTGACCGACGCGCCATGGGCTAAAGGAATCTCGCCCAGCTTGTCTTGCGCCGCCTGCGCGCCCTTGAACAGCGCGTCGTTGGGTTGGTCGTAGTCACGCGCAATGGTAGCCAGCACACGCAGCTGCGCTGCGTTCAGTTCACCATAAGGCACGGCCACCCGCAGCATGGGCGCATAGCGCTGTACATACCAGCCGTTTTGCAGGCGCAGCGGGCGAAATTCCTCCTCAGGCAATTGCCCAGCTTGCCAGCGCGTGAGCTGGTCGCGGTACTGGCTGGCGCGAGCGCGCACAAATTGACGGTCAAAGTCGGTGTATTGGTACATGGTTGAATTAAATGGCAATCAATTTGAGTCCGGCGTAGGCCAGCAGCACGGACAAAAGGGAGCGAATTACCCGGTCTGGGGTTTTTCTCATCAGCAGGGTGCCGAGCCAAATGCCCGGAATCGACCCGGCCAGCAGTTTAGCAAGCAGCATCCAGTCGACCGAGCCCATCCATGCATGGCCCATGCCCGCGACAAGGGTGAGCGGGACGGCATGGGCGATGTCTGCCGCCACAATGCGCGGCAGGGGCAGGGCGGGGTAAAGCAGCATCAGCACAATCACGCCAATGGCGCCTGCACCGACCGATGTGAGGGTGACCAGCGTGCCAATCACCGCGCCAAACAGCACCGGCAAGGCCCAGTGACGCGCCTGGGTGGCGGCGGCCAGTTGCTCAGGCGCAATCTGGCGCGGGGCAGACTTGCCGCGCACCGCCTTGTACAGGGTGGCCACGGCTGTCAGCAGCAGCGCCACACCCAGCGTTGACGTCATCACATGTTGGGTCGCCGGGTTGGCCGGTCCAAGGGCTTTGAGCACTTGCAGCGTGATGAGCGTGGCCGGTACGCTGCCGAGCGCCACCTGGCCCACCACGCGCCAGTCGATCAGCCGGTGCCGCGCCAGACTCACGGTGCCGCCCATTTTGGTGAACGCTGCAAACAGCAAGTCGGTGCCAATGGCCAGGTGCGGCTTGATGCCAAAGACGAAGATCAGCAGCGGCGTCATCAGCGAGCCGCCGCCCACGCCGGTCAGGCCCACGACAAGGCCGACGGCAAAACCGGCAAATATGAAGGCAAAGTGGGGGATGAATTCCTGCATGACGGTGCAATGTAGGTGTTTTGCATATAAACACAAACAACAGTTTCGTTGTTCTCTTATTCGAATAAGCTTATTCAACAGTGTTCATGGGGGTTTGCCGGGGTTTGGCCGCTGCGCCGCGAAATCTGTATTTCATCTGTTCTTGATTTTCATACCGCGCATCGGTGCATGGGTCCTGTGACGCTGATACAGTGCGACACTCTGGCGCATGGCAAACGATTGGCCGCCTGCTGCGTTGCCCCTGTTACTTTTGGAGAAAACCGTGATATTGAAAAAACGCACGCTGTTGCTGGCTGCCCTGTCGGCTGTCGCCGTCATGGCCCATAGCGCAGACACGGCCCCCATCAAGATTGGCGAGATCAACAGCTATTCGACCATTGCGCAGTTCACGCTCCCGTACCGCAACGGCTGGCAACTTGCCGTTGAAGAGATCAACACGGCAGGCGGTTTGCTGGGCCGCAAGGTGGAGGTGATTGCCCGTGACGATGCCGGCAAGCCAGAAGAAGCACTGCGCCACGCGATCGAACTGACATCGAAAGAAAAAGTCGATGTGCTGGCGGGCGGGTTTTTGTCCAACGTTGGTTTGGCGCTGGCCGACCATGCACAAAAAAACAAGCGCGTCTTCATTGCCAGCGAGCCACTGGCTGACGCCATCGTGTGGGAAAAAGGCAACCGCTACACCTTCCGCCTGCGCCCCAGCACCTATATGCAGGCCGCCATGCTGGTTGAAGAAGCCGCCAAGATGCCCGCCAAGCGCTGGGCTACCATCGCGCCCAATTATGAGTACGGTCAAAGCGCCGTGGCCAGTTTTAAAGAGCTGCTCAAGGCCAAACGGCCTGACGTGGAGTTTGTCGGCGAACAGTGGCCCGCCCTGGGCAAGCTCGATGCCGGCACCACGCTGCAAGCGACCCTGCAAAGCAAGCCCGACGCGATTTTCAATGTGACCTTTGGCGCAGATCTGGCCAAGCTGGTGCGTGAAGGCAACCAGCGCGGCATCTTCCCGAAAACGCCGGTGGTGTCGCTGCTGTCAGGCGAGCCTGAATACCTTGAGGTGCTGAAAGATGAAACACCCAAGGGCTGGATCGTCACCGGCTACCCCTGGGACCAGATCGACTCACGCGAGCACGCCAGTTTTGCGGCCAACTACTACCGCCGCTTTAACGAGTACCCCAAAGTCGGCTCGGTGGTGGGTTACGCCACCATGCAGGCGATTTTTGCGGCCATCAAAAAAGCCAACTCAACCGACAACGAAAAGCTCGTCATAGCCTTGCGCGGCCTGAAGTTCTCCACACCGTTCGGCCCAGCCGAGTTCCGCGCGATTGACCATCAATCGACCATGGGCGCGTACGTTGGCAAGCTCGACGTGCGCGGCAACAAGGGCACGATGGTGCATTGGCGTTACGCCGACGGCAAGGCGTATCTGCCAAGTGACGCGTATGTGAAGGCGCGCCGGCCGGCCGAGGCGATGAAATAAGGCCAAACACGCCTGAAGACGCTCGCCAAAAGCCAACACAGGCCTGAAGCGATTCTGCGAGTCAAATCGGTCTTTAGACCAATAAATACGTGAGCCAGTAGCTCCTGATTTTATAGCGGTTATTTGATCTGCTGCATCGACACTGCCAGCCGCTTTTCCACCGGAAGCGGCTCGCCATGCAGCTGCGCCGCCAGCAGCTCGCCGCACAAAGCCGCAAAGCTCAAACCGCGCGAACCCATGCCAGTACACAGCCACAAAGTTGCCGCATGAAGCGGCATGACCAGTGGCAGGCGGTTGGGGGTGGCGCAGCGTATGCCGGCCCAGCCTTGGGCCCGTTCAGGGCTGAATTGATCGCTCAGCGCATCAGCCGCGTGGGGCAGCAGGGTTTGCAGGCGGCTCAGGTTGTCGGCGTGGTCTGGTTGTTTGACGGCTGGCTGCATCGCGTCACGCTCGTAACTGGCTCCCATCAGCCACAGAGGTCCGTCTGGTGTCGTGACGGCCGGTATCAGCCCGCCGTGGCCATTGACAGGAAAGGGCGGTAGCGGGTCTGAATCGGCTTGCAAACCGACGCTGACCTGACCGCGAATGGCCTGCAAATCAGGCGCTGCTACACCCGCCGCCTTGGCCAAAGCCTGGCTGGCATAGCCTGCACTGAACACCACCAGGTCTGCCTCGGCCAGCAACTGGCCAGTGGCGTCCAGCAACTGCCAGCCGCCACCAACTTCGGTGGAGGCGTTCAATTGCGCCACTTCTGCATCACCACGCCACACAACGCCCGGCGCAGCCAGCCAAGCCCGGACCAGCGCTGCCGGTTTGACCCAGCCAGCTTGCGCGTGCCACAGGGCTGGGCTGTCGGTTGGCAAGCCTGCCGCTGCCAAGGTTCTGGGCGAGGCGCGACAGCACCAGTCGCTGGCTGCCGGCTGATCATGTGCCCAGCTTGACGGCAGATGCAGCGAGCCGTCCAGGTCGCGCTGCAACACACCGGTGTGGCCCCAATCGGTGCCGTGCTTCAAAACGGCGCGTGCCTGCTGCAAGGTGATGCGCACCCCGCAGCGTGACAGGCGCGACAGGGGGCTGTCGTCTGGCGAGGTGTGCGGCACCAGCAGGCCCGCAGGCAGGCTGGACGCGCCGCTGGCGGGCTGTTGGGCGCCATCCAACACCGTGACAGCCCAGCCGCGCCGCGCCAGACTGCTGGCCACCGCCGTACCGGCCAGGCCGGCGCCCACCACCACACAGGCCCCAGGCTGAACGGCGGCAGATGATTTTTTGGAGCGCCAGGCCGGGTTGTAAACCGCATGGCAACCGTCTGGTTGGGTGATGTCAAACCCGCATTGTTTCAATGCTGCGCCTAAAGCGTCCTGCCCTGAAAAATCAGGAGGCGACGCGGTCAAAACTGTGCCGCGCTGGCACCGGCGGGCAATGGCTTTGACGGTGTAAAGCGTGTCCAGGCCAGCCAGTGCTGCCGTGTGCAAAAACACCGAGTCCGCCTCAAATTGCTGCTGCTTGAGCAGCGTCTGGAACTCGCCCACGCAAAGCGTCAGCAGCACCTGGCCATCTTCAAACACCAGACGGTGAAAACCCGGCAACAGGCCCCAAAGCTGCGCGTCCAGCTGTTCTGTCAGTGGCTTCAGGTCGGCATCGCTTGGGGAACTCTGGTAACCGTCGCTACAAAGCGCCACGTAATGCAGCATGCGCAGGCGCTGCGGGTTGGCCCGCCAGGCCTGCCAGGCACATAAAAAATGCTGGCTGTCGCTAGCGCCAATCTCCAGATGCGTCGTGGCCTGCAAGCGGCAAGTGCCGGGTCAGGCCGGTGGCGGCGTGTAGCCCTGCACCACGTCTGCGCCGCTGCCAAAGAAATGGTTTTCCATCTGCCGGGCCAGGTACTGGCGCGCGCGCTGGTCAGCCAGGTTCAGGCGGTTTTCATTGACCAGCATGGTTTGCTGCTTCATCCAGTCGGCCCAAGCCTGCTTGCTGACCTCTTCCCACAGGCGCTTGCCCAGCGGGCCTGGGTAGGGCGGTAAGTCCAGGCCTTCAGACTCAACGCCAAGCTTGATGCATTTCACTAAACGTGCCATGAGATTACTTTCGGGTGTGTGTTTTTTGAAATTCACACGACTTTAGCAATATTTTGTGGCCCCCAGTCCGTGGCCCGATTTGCCCTCAAATGCAGGCTGGCACCGTTGGCTGTAAAATAGAGCGTTGTTGGACTCAATAAGAGCACGCTGCAAGGAATGACATCCTCGCAAGCGGCCTTCCCGAACCGGACATGGCCCGCAAGCATGCCCACCATCACCCAACCCAGGAAAGACATACAACATGGCAAGAGCTGACGCCAAAACCGCTGTACTCGCTGACGGTTTGCGCTACAAATCTAAAGTTTCGGGTTCCCCGTTTGCCGCTACCACCTCGTTTGGTGCGGCGACCATGTCCTGCTTCATGTGCGGCAAGCACCGCGCCCGCTCACTGATGGGCACGCGCAAGGTGCTGGGCAAGTCGCAGGCCGTTTGTGCACCGTCGTGCAAAGAGCTGGACGCCACCTTGGCCGCCCAGGCCGCTGGCGCCAAAACCTGAAGTCACTTGAGCACCGTTTGAAAAAAACCTACACGCTCAACATCGAAGGCAAAAACCGCGACCGCCTGCTGGACGCCAGCAAGCATGACATTCGCAAGTACGTCAAACGCGAACGCACCAAAGTCCTGCCCGAAGGCGCTGACTTTTGGGACTTCGACTGCAAGGTCGGCATCAGCGATGCCTCAAGCGCGCCAGTGCACCTTGCCGAAATCATGTCGGCGGTCGATGCGCTCGTCACGGACGGCGCGGACCAGTTTTATGTTGAGATCACCAGCAAGCCCGGTCACCGGGCGGTTCGGCCCGTGGCTGAAGCGAACAGCGACATCGCTTCGCAACCGCTGTAAACGCTGCAGGTCAGCGTGCGGCTGGCCTGGTTGATTTCAGACCCATTTGAGCGGCCAGACCGGATTCTTGTCAGGAAATGCCGCCAAAACCCCCAAATTACCACTATTTCAACAGCAAATTGTTGAGATAACGGTTTTTTAAGGCCCCAAGGACGCGCTTAGCGGTAATAATCAGAATGTGCAGTGTTTAATTGCACAAGTTGGTGATCGGTCAGTTTCGCGCGCTACGGCGGTACTTATAGTTTGTTGTGCTTTCGGGACCCCATCGCTTTTTGTTTTATGTGTTTTTGAGGAGTCCTCCATGGGCAACAAACTTTATGTCGGCAATCTGCCGTACACCGTACGCGACGAAGACTTGCAACAGTCTTTCGGCGAATTTGGTTCCATCACCAGCGCCAAGGTGATGATGGAGCGTGACACCGGCCGTTCAAAGGGCTTTGGTTTCGTCGAAATGGGCAGCGATGCTGAAGCGCAAGCTGCTATCGCTGGCATGAATGGCCAGTCACTCGGCGGCCGTTCTATCACTGTGAACGAAGCCCGTCCGATGGAAGCTCGTCCTCCACGTACCGGCGGCTTCGGCGGCGGTGGTGGCGGTTATGGTGGCGGCGGCGGCGGCGGTGACCGTTCCGGCGGTGGCGGTGGCGGTGGCGGCGGCGGCGGCTACGGCGGCGGCGGCGGTGGCCGTTCCGGCGGTGGCGGCGGCTACGGTGGTGGCGGCGGCGGTGGACGCGGCGGCTACTAAGCCCTCGTAACCCTTGTTCTTCAGCTTCGCGCTGAAGACGCTTTAAAAGGCTTCAAGACTTCGGTTTTGGGGCCTTTTTGCTTTGGGCTGACAGCAGTCATATTTTTTGGTCCTGTCGGATTTATCAATACCCCGCGGTGAGAAGACTCGAAGCTAGCCAGCTTCGGTAGCAGCCCGCAACTTATCCTTCTTGCTAGGCCGCTTCCCCTTCACGCCCCCCGTCCCTTGCGGATCGGCCGCGTTCACAGGCGCGGCTTCTACCGGCTCAAACCCGAGAACTTGCTCCAGCTCCAGCTTGATTGCATGCCGCTTTTCAATCAGCCTGAAATGCGCCGCAGTGGCTGCGCTCACAAAACTGACGGCGATGCCGCTCACGCCAGCGCGCCCGGTGCGGCCAATGCGGTGGGTGTAGTCGGTGGCTGAGCGGGGCAGGTCGTAGTTGACGACGACTGGCAGGGCGCTGATGTCCAGCCCGCGTGCGGCGACGTCTGTGGCGACGACGACCTGAACCGCCTTGGCTTTGAAGTCCATCAGCACCTGGCTGCGTTTGCCTTGGCTGAGCTCGCCGTGAAAAGGTTCGGCGTTGATGTCGGCCTTGCGCAGCTTGTCGGCCACCATTTCTGCGGCGTGTTTGGTGGCCACAAATACCAGCACCCGCTGCCATTTTTCAGTTTGCACCAAGTGGCGCAGCAGCTGGGTGCGTTTGGCTGCATCCACCGCCATCGCGCGCTGGGTGATCGGCAAGACGGTCTCAGGCTCAGGCTTGATTTCTATGCGCAGGGGCTCATGCATCATGGCTGCTGCCAGCGCCTCAATGGCGGGCGCAAAGGTGGCTGAAAACAAGGCGTTTTGCCGTTTGCCGGGCAGCAGCGCCACGATGCGGGCCAGCTCGTCGGCAAAGCCCATGTCGAGCAGCTTGTCGGCCTCGTCCAGCACCAGGGTTTTGACATGCGCCAGGCTCAGCGCGTTGTGGTCTATCAGGTCGATCAGCCGCCCCGGCGTGGCCACCACCACATCGGCACCGCCGCGCAGGTGCATCATTTGCGGGTTGATGGACACGCCGCCAAACACCACCGCTACCTTGATTTTCTGTGGCAGGTATTTGCCAAGGCTCACCAGCGCTTCACCAACCTGCGCGGCCAGCTCACGCGTGGGCACCAAAATCAGCGCGGACGTGGTGCGGCCAGCGCGGCTTGGTAAATCGTGAATTCGCTGCAGCAGCGGCAGGGCAAAGGCGGCTGTTTTGCCGGAACCGGTTTGCGCCGACGCCAGCACATCGCGCCCTGACAGCAGTGCTGGTACTGCCAAGGATTGGATGGGGGTGGGCTCGGTGTAGCCTTTGTCGTGCAGGGCGCGTAACAGCAACGGCAAAAGCGCGGGCGCAAGGCCCAGTGGGGTAAATGGCATGCGATGAGTTTAAGCGCCAGCCCCAAGCCGGCCCTGGCCCCAAAGGGGCTTGCGGTCGTTTCAGTTTCGAGCCATGCTGGCCATTTGCAAAGACAGGTCATGCAGCTTGACTTTGCCAGCGAAGTAGCGGTCCAGTCGCCATTCCTTCAGGATGCCGATGGCAATGTCAAAGTCGTCATAGCTCAGGTCGTACAAATCAGCCAGGGCAAACTTTTCGTCAGATTCAAGCGCGCGAACCAGCTTGGCCAGTATCTTGGCTGCACCTGACTCCGGGTTGGCTTCGATCAGTCTGCGCGCTTTTTTTATTTGGTTCATTGGTGCATTCCTTCATGTGGACGTTCCGTGCGTGGCCGTCTTTGCGCATGTTTGATGCTTAACGCTTGCCGCAACACTCATATTTCAGAATTATGGGGAGGCCAGTGTCATCTTGTCTATCGTGCCGCACCTACAAATCAGAAAATTACATCTTTATTGATTTGTATCAAATATATTTGGGCGCCCGGGTCATCGTCCTGAATGTCGAAGACATCGCCAAGCCCATCCGGTGACCATAAGGCCTGACGCTAACATGGCCCTCCCATGACCCGCGACCTGTTTGAAACCTTTTTCGACGCAGTCCCAAGCTGTTTGCCCATAGCGCCCGGTGCCGTGCTGTTGCGCGGCTTTGCCAGCGCGCAGTCGCAGGCGCTGATGACCTGTGTTGACCAGATCACGGCTCAGGCAGCGCTTCGGCACTTGCAAACCCCCGGCGGACGCGCCATGTCTGTGGCCATGAGCAACTGCGGCCGGTGGGGCTGGACGTCTGACGCCTGGGGCTACCGTTATGTGCAGCAAGACCCGCTGACTGGGAAGGCCTGGCCAGCCATGCCTGCCATCTGGCTTGAGCTGGCCGCGCAGGCTGCTGCGACAGCAGGCTACCCGGGCTTTGAGCCAGATGCTTGCCTGATCAACCAGTACCTGCCCAGCGCCCAGATGAGCTTGCATCAAGACCGGGACGAAAAAGATTTTGCGCAGCCCATCGTGTCGGTATCGCTGGGTCTGCCTGTCGTGTTTTTATTCGGTGGGCCAAAGCGCAGTGACAAGCCGCAGCGGCTGCGGCTGGCGCACGGCGACGTGCTGGTGTGGGGCGGGCCGGCGCGGCTTGCCTTTCATGGGGTGATGCCGCTGGCAGACGGTGAACATGCCCAGCTGGGCAGACGACGCATCAATTTGACGTTTCGGCGCGCGTCAGCCCATCCACCGCCTGAAACATCGCCTGCCGCGCCTGGCTGATGATCTGGCCGCGCCACAGGTCCGTGTCTGTATAAAAGGCGGTCATCATTTGCGCCTTGATCTGCCGGGCCAGCTCTGCAGGCGCTTCCGGGTGGTTGTTCAGCCAGTGCTCGGCGCGCAGGGCTGTGATCACGTCCAGCACGGGCACCGTGCCGTATTCCATGGCGATGCCGGTGTAGTCGGCTTGGGGCGCTTCCTGGCTGATGGCGTGCCACATCAGGCCGGTTAAAAACGCGGAGGTGGATGAGCCGTCGTAGATCGAGGTGATGGGCGTGGCCGGGTTGCCGTTTTCGCCACCACCCCACCAGTCGCGTGCGCGTGCAATTGCCACCGCATCGTCTTTGCCCGCCCAAATACGCTCGCCATGGCCACTCGCGCCCAGGCCTGTGTGCAGGTCTATCCATGCGACGTGTTTGGCCTCCCCAGCATGCTGGCGCAGCACGCCGCGCAGGGTCTGGTTGCTCCAGGTGGCGCTGTTGCCGCCGTAAAACAGGCCATCGGCAAACGCGTGTTGGCCTTGGGTGATGGCTGATTGAAAAGCCGCCGCGCCTTGGGTGGCGATGAAATCTGCAATCGCCGCCTGGTTGGCTGCATCAGGCGGCCATTGCTCAGGCAAAACCAGCGCATGCAGGGCACGATAGGCCGCGTTGTCGGGCAGCGGCTGGCTAAAGTCTTGAAAATTGCGGTTCAGGTCCACGTTTTCATGGGTGGTGCGGCGAATGTGCGAAAAGCCGTAGGGGTTCAGTGCGTGGATATACAGCACCGCCGTGCCAGACGCGCGTGCTTTTTCAAGCCACTGGGCATCGTGCAGCGCATGCACCTGCACACCGCTGCCGCAATAGCCTTCCACCCCATGGCAGGCGCTGCTGACAATCAGCAGATTTTGCGCATCGGTGGGGCCATCATGCGCCACGTCCATCGCCAAGTCTTCACCGTCACGGCCCTTCAGGGGGTGTGCGTGTGACTGAACGGCCAAGCCTGCCGTGGCCGCAGCGTCCAGAAACTTGATGTGCGCCTGTGCGTAACTGCTGGAAAAAGCGTTGGAAACTGACATCATCTGTTTTTACCTTCAAAACGGGCTGTAGCCGAATAAAAATAAGGGCGATCAGCTCCTGAATACATAGCAAAAAGCTTGCGCCTCAGTCTTCACGCAAGCGCATGAAGCTCGCAAATCGGGGCAGGCCGCTGTCCGTCAGGCCCCGGTAGCGGTAGGTGACCTGGCTGCCAATGGCCGGCGGGTTTTGCCGCTGGGCGTCTGTCAAGCCTGTCCCCAGCTTGAACCGCTTGGCTGGCTGGCCGTTTGCGCCAGGTATTTCCACCAGCAGCGCACCGAGCCGGTCTGCGTATTTGCCTTTGCCGGGGATGTGCCCGACAACTTTGGCCTCGGCATCGTCGTGGGTTTTGACTTTGAGCAAATCGTCATTGCGTACGCCTTTGTACAAGGCGCTGCCCCGGTGCAGCATCAGACCTTCAGCACCAGCTTTGGTGATTTGCTTGAGCTGGCTTTGCAGCGCCGCATGGCTGGCGACCTTGCTTTGCGGCACGGCTTGCACCCAGGGCACGGCCAGTTTGCCGACCACGCTGTTGAGCGCTGACAGGCGATCCGTAAACGGGCCAGGCTCGGCGGGCAGGTCAAACACCATGAAGCGGATGCCGCGCCAAGCCGCATCGTCAGGGCTTTGCTGACGCACGGTGGACGCGGCTTTTTGAAACTGCCCACGCCCGGCCCACAGTTCGCCGTCCATGGGTGTGGCTGGCCAGTTGGCGGTAAACCAGGCCGGCGCATTAATGAGCTGGCCGCCTCGGGTGAGAAGCTTTTGCCCGTCCCAAAAGCCGCGCACGCCATCGTATTTTTCACTCACCCAGTAGTCGGCCAAGGCCACGCCGGGGTGGTACACATTGGCCAGCATCAGCGGCGGTTTAGCGTCAGCACCAAGTGCTGTGGGGGTGCTGAGGCTGCCAAAGACAGCGATCAAAAGTGCCGATATGCTATGTTTTGCATAGCTGCTAGCCCAAGTATTGATTGGCTTTGAGGCTGATTTCATGGGTAAAAACCAGTTTTAAGCGATTGTCAGAGCCTCAGGCGGCTGCCAGCGGGTCTGCAATCCCGCCCACCACTTGGCTGAAGCCGCCGTCGACATAGGTGATCTCAGCCGTCACGCCGCTGGCCAGGTCGCTCATCAAAAACGCTGCCACGTTGCCGACTTCTTCAATCGTCACGTTGCGGCGCATCGGCGCTGCGGCTGCCACTGCACCCAATATTTTGCTAAAACCTGCAATGCCGCTGGCAGCCAGGGTTTTGATGGGCCCGGCGCTGATGCCATTGGCGCGTATGCCTTTGGGGCCGAGTGATTCTGCCGTGTAGCGTACCGATGCCTCCAGGCTGGCTTTGGCCAGGCCCATGGTGTTGTAGTTGGGCAGCACGCGCAGTGCGCCCAGATAAGTCAGTGTCAGCAGGGCTGATTTGTCATTCAGGTAGGGCAGAGCTGCTTTGGCCATGGCCGGAAAGCTGTAGGCGCTGATGTCGTGCGCGATTTTGAAACCCTCGCGCGACAGGCCTTCCAGAAAGTCGCCCGAAATCGCTTCTTTCGGCGCAAAGCCAATGCTGTGCACAAAGCCGTCGAATGTGGGCCAGACTTTGGACAGGTCGGTAAACAGTTGGGTGATCTGCTCGTCGCTGCCCACGTCGCAGTCAAAGATCAGTGTCGAGTCAAAGTCGGCAGCAAACTCGGTGATGCGCGCCTTGAAGCGCTCGCCCACATAAGCAAAGGCCAGCTCAGCGCCCTGCGCTTTGCAGGCTTTGGCGATGCCGTAGGCAATCGAGCGGTTGCTCAGCACGCCAGTGATCAATAATTTTTTGCCATTTAAAAAACCCATGACGTATTCCTTGTGAAAAATCTTGCAGAATTGTGACATGCGCTTGCTTGTGGTTTTCCTGATGTCGATGGCTTCTTTGATGGGTTCGGTCAGCACCTGGGCGGCGCACGCCTATGGCCAGTTTGGGGACATCCAATACGCTGCGGGCTTCACCCATTTCAGCTATGTCAACCCGGCTGCGCCCAAGGGCGGCGAGATCCGCATGGTGCCGCCCACACGGCCGACGAATTTTGACAAGTTCAACCCGTTTACCCTGCGCGGTACCGCGCCCTATGGCGTCAGCGCGCTGATGGTGGAAAGCCTGCTGGTTGGCAATTCAGAAGAGCCCACCACAGCCTACGGCCTGTTGGCTGAGGATGTGGACGTCGCGCCCGACAAGTTGTCAGCCACCTTCAGGCTCAACCCCAAAGCCAAATTTCATGACGGCTCGCCAGTGCTGGCCGCTGACGTTTTGCACTCCTTCACCCAGCTGGTCAGCAAGCTGGCTGCGCCGCAGTTCCGCACGATTTATGCGGAGGTCAAAGGCGTGGTGGTGGTCAGCGAACGGGTGGTGCGCTTTGACTTTGCCACGCCCAACCCCGAACTGCCCTTGGTGGTGGGCGGCATGCCGGTGTTCAGCGCCAAGTGGGGGTCAGGAAAACCGTTCGACAAAATCGTGGCCGACATCCCGATAGGCTCGGGCCCGTACAAACTGCCGAACAACAAGATGGGCCGCGACATCACCTATGTGCGCGATGCCAATTACTGGGCGGCGGACTTGCCCACGCGCAAGGGGCAGTTCAACTTTGACCGCATCACCTTCAAGATTTACCTGGACGAAACCTCGCGCTTTGAAGGGCTCAAAGCCGGTGAATACGACTTCATGCGTGAATTCATCTCGCGCAATTGGGCCCGGCAGTACACCGGCAAGCAGTTCACCTCGGGCGAGCTGGTCAAGCGTGCGTTTGAAAACCGCAACCCGGGGGACTTTCAGGGCTATGTGTTCAACCTGCGCAAGCCCAAGTTTCAGGACGTTCGTGTCAGGCAGGCGATTGGCCTGGCACTGGATTTTGAATGGATGAACCGCCAGCTTTTTTACGGCATTTACAAGCGGGTGAACGGTTACTTTCCAAACAGCGAGTTTCATGCCGAAGGCCTGCCCAAGCCGGATGAGCTGGCGCTGCTGGAGCCGATGCGTGACAAGCTCAAGCCTGAAGTTTTTGGCCTGGTACCGGTGGGTGCCAGCACCGCACCGCCCGGCAGCCTGCGGGAGAACCTGCGCAAAGCCCAGGCGCTGCTCAAAGACGCCGGCTGGGAATACAAGGATGGTGCTTTGCGCAACGCCAAGGGCGAGGCTTTCACGATGGAGTTTTTGAACGACCAGCCCTCACTGATTCGGGTCGTCGGGCCGTTTCAAAAGGCGCTTGAAAAGCTGGGCATCACGCTGACCTACCGAGTTGTGGACTTTTCGCTGGCCAAGCAAAAAATGGACGCGTTTGACTTTGAAGTGACCACCACCCGCTTGCCTGGCTCGACATCCCCGGGTGGCGAGTTGATTGAGCGCTTTGGCTCAGAGGCGGCGAAAACACCTGGCTCGTCGAATGTCTGGGGTATTGCAGACCCGGCAGTTGATGCGCTGCTGCAAAAAATCGTGGCGGCCACGACCCGGCCCGAGCTGTCGGCCGCCATGCGCGCGCTGGACCGGGTGTTGACGCACGGCCACTACTCGGTACCGCAGTATTACGGCGACGCGTTTTTGATTGGCTACCGGCCGGGGCAATTTGTGCTGCCCGCCGTGATTCCGCCCTACTACGATGCCGGCATGTGGGCGATGAGCACCTGGTGGTCGTCTGCCAAGAACAAATAATATGGCCAAGCAATGACCAGCTACATCCTCAAACGCCTGCTGCTGATGATTCCGACGCTGTTCGGCGTCTTGCTGCTGACCTTTGCGATGGTGCAGTTTGTGCCCGGCGGGCCAGTCGAGCAAATGGTGGCGCAGTTGCAGGGCCGTGACTCTGGGGGTGAAAGCGCCGCCGCGACAGGCGCGGGCTACCGGGGTAGGCAGGGGGTGGATGCAAAACGGATTGAAGAAATCAAGGTGCTGTACGGCTTTGACAAGCCGGTGCATGAGCGCTTTTGGCAAATGCTGGGCCAGTTTGCGCGCTTTGACCTGGGCAAGAGCTTTTATCAAAACAAGGATGTCTGGCAACTCGTCAAGGAAAAGCTGCCGGTCTCCATCAGCCTGGGCTTGTGGACGTTTTTCATCAGCTATCTGATCGCCGTGCCGCTAGGCGTTGCCAAGGCGGTGCGGGCGGGCTCGCGCTTTGACTTCATCACCAGTTTGCTGGTGCTGGTCGGTTATGCCATTCCAGGCTTTGTGCTGGGTGTGGCGCTGCTGGTGGTGTTTGGTGGGCAATTGCAGTGGTTTCCGCTGCGCGGGCTGACATCGCCCAACTGGGAAACACTGAGCTGGGGCGCAAAAATCACCGACTACCTGTGGCACATCACGCTGCCCATCATTGCCATGGTGCTGGGCAGTTTTGCGGTGACGGCGGTGCTGACAAAAAACTCGTTTCTCGAAGAGATACGCAAGCAGTACGTGCTGACGGCACGCGCCAAGGGTTTGAGCGAAAAGCAGGTGCTGTACAAGCACGTGTTTCGCAATGCGCTGATCCCCATCATCACGGGTTTCCCGGCCGCTTTTGTGGGCGCGTTTTTTACCGGGTCGCTGCTGATTGAAACGCTGTTTTCGCTCGACGGGCTGGGCTTGCTGAGCTACGAAAGCGTGATTCGGCGCGACTATCCGGTGGTGCTGGGCACGCTGTATCTGTTCACCCTGATCGGGCTGGTGACAAAGTTGATCAGTGACCTTTGTTATGTGCTGGTCGACCCACGCGTGAAGTTCGATTGATGGCTACAGCATCACTTTCCCCGTCCAAACGCGCCTGGCTGCGCTTTAAAAAGAACAAGCTCGGCTTTTGGAGCCTGTTGGTTTTTTCAACGCTGGTGGTGCTCAGCCTGTTGGCTGATGTGCTGTCCAACGACAAGCCGCTGGTGGTGAGCTACCAAGGTAATTTGTACTTTCCGATCGCCAAAGACTATTCAGAAAAAACCTTTGACGGTGACTTTGCCACGCCCGCTGATTATCTGGATCCCTTCATCAAAGACAAGCTGACAACGGCGCCCAACTGGGCGGTTTACCCGCCCAATCCTTACGGCCCCAAAACCATCAATTACTTTGCCAAGTCGCCGAATCCGTCGGCCCCCTCACGCGACAACCTGCTGGGCACCGATGACCGGGGGCGCGACCTGCTGGCGCAGCTGATTTATGGCTTCAGGCTCAGTGTGCTGTTTGGCCTGGCGCTCACCTTCATTGGCGTGGTGCTGGGGGTGGTTACCGGGGCGATTCAGGGCTACGCGGGCGGCAAGACCGACCTGGTCGCGCAGCGGTTTATCGAGATTTGGGGCTCCATGCCCGAGCTGTATCTGCTGATCATCTTCAGCGCCGTGTTTGCGCCCAGCGTCGCCTTGCTGCTGTTTTTACTCAGCTTGTTTGGCTGGATGGGTTTGTCTGACTATGTGCGTGCCGAGTTTTTACGCAACCGTCAGCTCGACTATGTTCGCGCCGCGCGGGCACTGGGCGTGAGCAACCTGCAGATCATGTGGCGGCACATTTTGCACAACAGCATGACGCCGGTGGTCACGTTTTTGCCGTTTCGCATGAGTGCGGCGATTTTGGCGTTAACGTCGCTCGACTTTCTGGGTTTGGGGGTGCCGCCGGGAACGCCCTCGCTGGGAGAGTTGCTCAGCCAGGGCAAGGCAAACATTGATGCATGGTGGATTTCGCTGTCTACTTTTGCCGTGCTGGTCATCACACTGCTGTTGCTGACGTTTATGGGTGATGCGCTGCGCGATGCGCTGGACCCCAGGAAGGCAGACTTGTGATTCAACCCCTCCTGAATGTCAAAGACCTGCGCATTTCCTTCGCGGGCAAAGAGGTGGTTCACGGCATCGACTTGACGATTGCGCCTGGCGAAAAGCTGGCACTGGTCGGCGAGTCAGGCTCTGGCAAAACCATCACCGCGCTCAGCCTGCTGCGCCTGGTGCAAAACGCCCAAGTCAGCGGCACAGCGGTATTTCAGTCTCCCAAAGGCGAGGTTGAGCTTCTGGGCATGCCCGAGCGGCTGCTGCGCGGCATACGCGGCCAAGACATTGCCATGATTTTTCAGGAGCCGATGACGGCGTTGAACCCGCTGTTCACGATTGGCAACCAGATTGAAGAAATCTTGGCTTTAAAACAGGGCTTAGCCCCTTCAGAACGTGGGCTGGCTGCTATCAAATTATTAGCAGATACCGGCATTGCCGAGCCGCAGCGGCGGGCCCAATCCTTTCCGCACCAGCTGTCAGGCGGGCAGCGCCAGCGCGCCATGATTGCGATGGCGCTGGCATGCCACCCCAAGTTGCTGCTGGCTGACGAGCCAACCACCGCACTGGATGTGACGGTGCGCACCCAAATTCTGGATTTGCTGGGCGAGCTGCAACGCAAAAACGGCATGGCGGTGCTGATGATCACGCACGACCTGAACCTGGTGCGCCGCTTTGCAGACCGCATTGCCGTGATGGAAAACGGTGTTGTGGTCGAGCAGGGCGCGGTCAGTGCGGTGTTTGCCAACCCGCAGCACGCCTACACCCGCAAATTGTTGGACAGCAAGCCGACGCGCGATGTGCAGGAAAAGCTGCCGGAAAAGCCGACAGAGGGCAGTCTTGATGCCGCCCCGCTAGCCGTGATGCGCGCTAACAACCTGCGCGTCAGCTATCCGGTCAGCGTACCGGGCTTCAAAGGCTGGTTCAAAACCGGTGAATTTGTAGCGGTGCAGGGCGCAAGTTTTGACATTCCGGCGGGGCAAACGCTGGGGGTGATTGGAGAGTCGGGCTCTGGCAAGTCCAGCCTGGCCCTTGCCGCGCTGGGCCTGCACCCGTCCCAGGGCGATCTGAGCATGGCGGGCATGGCCTGGAGCCGCGATGCGGCCAACAACAAAGCGATTCGCAAAGCGGTGCAGGTCGTGTTTCAGGACCCTTTTTCGTCGCTGTCACCGCGCATGACCCTTGAAAGCATTGTGGGCGAGGGCCTGGCCGTGCATCGGCCCGACGTCAAAGCCCCAGAAATGCAGCAGCGCGTGTTGCAGGCGCTGCTGGAGGTCGGTATGGCCGAGGCGCAGTTTCCCGGCCTGCTGCAGCGCTACCCGCATGAGTTTTCAGGCGGTCAGCGCCAGCGGATCGCGATTGCCCGGGCGCTGATGGTCGAGCCGCAGTTGCTGGTCCTTGACGAGCCGACCAGCGCGCTTGACGTGACGATTCAAAAGCAGATTTTGCAGCTGCTGCAGCGCCTGCAACGTGAACGCGGTTTGAGTTATTTGCTGATCACCCACGATGTGGATGTGATTCGCGCCATGGCGCATCAGGTGATGGTGCTCAAAGACGGGGCCGTGCTTGAAGCCGGGACACTGGCGCAGATCCTCGATTCACCCGAGCACCCGTACACGCGCAAGCTGGTTTCCGCCCAGTTTTGAAGGCGCTATAAAAGCAGGAGCATCTAGCCATTGTATCTATTGGCCTGCGGGCTTTTCTCACCATTTGTTGATGTCTGCAAGCGCAGTAAGGCTGGTCATTCTGGCCGTCAGCTGTCACAGCCTTGCCCTGCGTTATGCCAAAACTGTCATAGCAGTTAGTCGTTATAACCCCCCTGTATTTCAGTCGTGTATGGGTAAGTCACCTTTTCCGGGTGCCGAGTTTCACGTAGCATGCGCTCGGCAACATCGACATTCGTCAATTTTCAGGAGACCACCATGATTTCTTTCACTCTCAACGGCAAGGCCGTGACCACCAACGCGCCCGCCGACAAACCCCTGCTCTGGGTGTTGCGTGAGGACTTCAATCTGACTGGCACCAAATTTGGTTGCGGCATTGCCCAGTGCGGTTCCTGCACCGTGCACCTGAACGGCGCGCCGACACGCTCTTGCGTGCTGGCCATATCGGCTGCTGCCGGAGCGAAAGTCACCACCATTGAAGCGATCAATGCCACCAAGGAAGGCAAGGCGCTGCAAGCTGCCTGGGTGGTTGAGCAAGCGCCGCAATGCGGTTATTGCCAGTCAGGCCAGATCATGGCTGCCGCCGGTGTCTTGAAGCAGGCCAAAGCCCCCCTGAGCCGCGAGCAGGCGCTCGAGCGCATGAGCGGTAACGTCTGCCGCTGCGGCACCTACAACCAGATTGCCGCCGCTGTGGTGCGCGCCCAAAAAACCCTGGCATGAAAGGCATACACATCATGACGACCAACAACACTTCTCTTTCTGCTTCCCTTCCTACTTCGCTTCCTATCTCCCGCCGCAGCTTCGTTGTAGGCTCCGGCGCCGGCGCTCTGGGCATCAGCTTTGGTGCTGTGTCATCACTGGCGCCGCTCACGGCCCATGCGCAAAACACGTCTTTTTCTCCTGTGGTGTGGGTCAGCATTGCGCCTGACAACACGGCCACCATCTACTCGGCAGGCGCTGAAATGGGGCAGGGCACCATGACGGCGCTGCCGGTGGTGATTGCCGAAAACATGGAACTTGACTGGGCCAAAGTCAAAGTTGTGCAGGCACCGTCAGATGCCAAACGTTTTGGCAACCCCAAATTTGGCGGCGGCATGCTGACCGGCGCATCACGCACCGTGCAGGGCTACTACCAGCCGCTGCGGCTGGCTGGCCTGCAGGCCAAGCTGGTGATGATTGACGGCGCTGCCAAGATCTGGGGCGTGCCGGCCGACCAGATCACGGCTGAAAAAAGCATGTTGATCCATCGCGCCAGCAAGCGCCGCATGAGCTACGGAGACGTGGCCAAAGTGGCCCAAGCGCCGACGGAGCTGCCCAAGGTTGACAAGTCCATGCTCAAGCCCTTGTCGGCCTTCAAGCTGGTGGCCCACGATGTTCCGCGCGTTGACTCGGCCAGCAAAACCAACGGCACGGCCAAATACGGCATCGACACGCGTCTGCCCGGCCTGCACTATGCCGCCGTGCTGGCCCCGCCGGTACAGGGCGAAAAGCCCGAAAAAATCGACGATGCGGCAGCCAAAGCGGTGCCAGGCGTCAAGGCCATCGTGCCTTTGGCGGGCGGGGTGGCAGTGGTTGCCGACTCGTTTTTTACCGCCAAAAAGGCGCGTGACCTGCTGAACGTCGAATGGACCAAAACGTCCAAAGCGCGTTTTTATGACTCCGATGTGGCGATCAAGGAATTCACCACACGCGCTGAAAACCTGGCCGATGCGGGGGTAACCTTTCACAGCCACGGCGATGCCGCCAAAGAGCTGGCCGCTGGTACCCGCACTTTCAAGGCGTCTTACACCAGCGAGCACGCTTATCACTTCACCATGGAGCCGATGAACTGCACCGCCAAGGTCGATGGCGACATGATCGAGCTGTGGGTGCCGTCGCAAACCGTGGGCTTTGTGGTGGGCGGCGTTGCTGCTGCGGGTGGCTTCAAGCCCGAAAACATCAAGGTCAACATCACCTTGCTGGGCGGTGGCTACGGCCGCCGGGTAGAGGCTGAATATGCGGTCGAGGCGGCCCTGATTGCCAAGGCGGTACCGGGCGTGCCCGTGCAATTGATCTGGACTCGCGAAGACGACATGCTGCGCGCCAAACCGCGCCCCCTGACAGCGCAGCACCTGATTGCGGCGGTGGATGCCAACGGCAAACTGGTGGGCATGCAGCACCGTGTCATCTCCGAAGGCATTTATGCGCGGGTGTTGCCGGGCGCTTTCAAGGCCGGCGGCAACAAGGACTCGCCGGTGATGGAGGGCTCGGAAGGGGTGTACGACATTCCTGGCCACTTGGTGCAGCAGTGCCTGGAAGAGCGCGGTGTGGCCTGCAGTTTCTGGCGCGGCGTCGGCCCCGGCTACCTCAAGTTCTCGATAGAGACCATGATCGACGAGATTGCCGTGGCGACCCAGCAGGACCCGCTCAAAATGCGCATGGATTTGACGCAAAAATCGCCGCGCGCGCAGGCGGTTTTGCGAGAAGCCGCAAAAATGGCCGACTGGACCCGTGCACGCACCGGCGGACGGGCATTGGGCCTGGCTTTTTCTGACACATGGAACACCTTTATCGCCATGATCGTCGAGGTATCCATGAGGCAGGGCAAGCCGGTGGTGCACAACATTTGGGCAGCGGTGGATTGTGGGCATCCGCTCACGCCGCGCATCATTCAAACGCAAATTGAAGGCAGCGCCATCTTTGGCTTGTCGGCTGCGTTTGGTGAAAAACTCACCTACAAAGCCGGTGAGCCCCAGCAGAAAAACCTGGGTGCTTACACTTTGCTGCGCGCCGCCCAGACGCCCGTGGTGACCGTCAAAGTCATGCCAACCGACAACGAACCGGGTGGTATTGGTGAAGTCGGCCTGCCGCCAGTGGCGCCAGCGGTGGCCAATGCCATCGCCAAGCTGACCGGCAAACGCCTGCGCAGCTTGCCGTTCCCTGAAACTGTGGCCTAACAGGCTTACGGGGCTTGTTCTGATCGGGGTTTACACGCTATAATCCGACTTTCACGACCAAATGGGCGGGTTCACACCGCCCATTTTTTTTGGGCGTTTGTTTTTGCATCACAAGATGATTTGGACAGGTTTTTAGCAACTCAATGGCAGCCAGCACCACCGACACCATCGCGCAGACCGTCACCGGGCTCGGCTACGACCTGGTGGATGTGGAGCGCACCAAAGGTGGTCTGCTGCGGGTGACGATTGATTTCCCGTACGTGGCGGGCACTGAGCTGTTCATCAATGCCGAAGACTGCGAAAAAGTCACCCGGCAGCTGGTGTTTGTGCTGGAAGTTGAGGGCGCTGCCTATTCCCGGCTTGAGGTCAGCTCGCCGGGTATTGACAGGCCCTTGAAAACAGAAAAAGATTTCGAGCGTTTTGTGGGCGAATTGATTGACCTTACCCTGAAAGCGCCTGTGGGTACGGCGGCGGCGGGGTCAAGCGTGTCGGCCAACCAGAAAAAATTTCGCGGCACGCTTGAAAAAGCGGAACCCGCTGGCTGGCAAGTGGTCTGGAGCGATGAGCCCGAGGTCAAGCCAGGCCAAAAGGTCAGTAAAAAAAGAATTCCCGCACCCTTGCAGGCGCTGGGTTTCACCCTCGATGAAATTGCCACGGCGCGGCTTGCCCCTGTGGTGGACTTCAAGGGGCGTAAACCCAAAACGCTGCAGCCAACTGCGGCGGATCTACCGATTAAACCGATGATGACGTCTAACCCTGAGATTGAAAGGCCTGTGAAATGAACCGCGAAATGTTGATGTTGGTGGATGCCATCTCGCGCGAAAAAAATGTCGAGCGTGACGTTGTTTTCGGTGCTGTTGAGTTGGCCTTGGCGCAAGCGACTAAAAAGATTTACCCGGGCGAAGTCGATATTCGCGTGGCGGTTGACCGCGACAGCGGTAACTACGAAAGCTTTCGCCGCTGGCTGGTGGTGCCCGACGAGGCAGGCCTGCAAAATCCGGAAGCTGAAGAGTTGCTGACCGATGCGCGCGATGAAATCGCTGACATTGAAGAGGGCGATTTCATCGAAAAGCCGATTGAAAGCATGCCGATTGGCCGGATTGGCGCCATGGCTGCCAAGCAGGTGATTCTGCAAAAAATCCGCGATGCCGAACGTGAAATGCTGCTGAACGATTTCATGAGCCGTGGCGAGAAGATTTTTGTGGGCACGGTCAAGCGCATGGACAAGGGCGATGTCATTGTCGAGTCTGGCCGTGTTGAAGGCCGCCTGCGCCGCAGCGACATGATTCCAAAAGAAAACCTGCGCTCGGGCGACCGCGTGCGCGCCATGATCATGGAAGTCGACAACACGCTGCGTGGTGCGCCTATCATTTTGTCGCGTTCGGCGCCTGAATACATGATTGAGCTGTTCCGATCGGAAGTGCCTGAAATCGAACAAGGCCTGCTGGAGATCAAGTCCTGCGCCCGCGACCCCGGCTCACGCGCCAAGATTGCCGTGTTGTCGCATGACAAGCGTGTTGACCCGATCGGCACGTGCGTGGGTGTGCGCGGTACCCGCGTCAATGGCGTGACCAACGAGCTGGCCGGCGAGCGTGTTGACATCGTGCTGTGGTCTGAAGACCCGGCCCAGTTTGTGATTGGCGCACTGGCACCGGCCAACGTGTCGTCCATCGTGGTGGACGAAGAGCGTCACGCCATGGATGTGGTCGTTGACGAAGAAAACCTGGCGATTTCGATTGGCCGTGGTGGTCAAAACGTGCGTCTGGCGGCTGAACTCACCGGCTGGAAAATCAACATCATGACGGCCGACGAATCGGCCGTCAAACAGGCCTCCGAGACCGACACCAGCCGCAAGCTGTTCATGGACAAGCTGGACGTGGACGAAGAAATTGCCGACATCCTGATCGCCGAAGGCTTCACCAGCCTGGAAGAAGTGGCCTATGTGCCGCTGCAGGAAATGCTGGAGATCGAATCGTTCGACGAAGACACCGTCAATGAACTGCGTACCCGCGCCAAAGATGCCTTGCTGACGATGGAAATTGCCAAGGAAGAAAACGTCGATGGCGTGTCCCAGAACCTGCGCGATGTTGATGGCATCACCGCTGAGCTGATCGGCAAGCTCAATGCAGCAGGCGTTCATACCCGTGATGACCTGGCCGATCTGGCCACAGATGAATTGACCGATATTACCGGGCAGTCGCCGGAGGAAGCGACCGCATTGATCATGACTGCGCGTGCGCACTGGTTCCTCGATGCCGAAGTGGCCGAGGCAGACAAGCCACCCGTCGCGCAAGAGCAATGATCATGGAGGCCTCAAGGAAAAACACATATGTCAAGTACCACTACCGTTGCGCAATTCGCCGCTGAACTCAATAAATCCACTGCCACGCTGATCGAGCAACTGGCCAGCGCTGGCGTGGTCAAAAGCAGCGCCAGTGATCCTTTGTCTGAATCTGACAAGCAAAAACTGCTGGGATTTTTGCAGGCCAGCCACGGCACTGTATCGACCGAGCGCAAAAAAATCACGCTGGTGAAAAAATCAACCAGCGAAATCAAGCAGGCCGATGCCACCGGCAAAGCCCGCACGATTCAGGTTGAAGTCCGCAAAAAACGCACTTTTATCAAACGCGAAGACGGCGCAGACACACCCGCCGAAGAAATGCCTGCGGTTGCTAACGAGGCGCAAAACTCTGCGCTGGTTGACGCCGAACTGGCGCGGCGCGAAGAAGAAGCCAACCGCCATGCCGAACTGCTCCGCAGGCAGGAAGCTGATTTGCTTGAAAAGCGTCGCCTGCGCGAAGAGCAGGATGCCAAACAGGCTGAGCAGGAACGCCTCGATGCAGAAAAAATTGCAGAAGCGGTAGCCCGTGCCGCGCAGGTGTTCGAAAAAGCCAAGCCCGCATCGAGCAAAAAAGCCAAAGAAAAAGACGCAGCCCCTGCAGCTGCGCCTGAGGCCGCCGCGCCTCAGCTCTCTGAAGAGCAAACTGCTGCCCAGGCCCAGGCCGCGGCTGCGCTTGCTGCCGCCAAGGCCAAAGCAACCGCTGAGTTCCAGGCCGATGCCGCCAAGTCGATTGAGCTGCAAGACCGCCGCAAAAAGGCAGAGGCAGAAGCGGCCAGCATTCGCGCCATGATGAACGCGCCCAAGCGTGTTCTGGTACCGCATGTGGACCCGAAAGCCGCGATCAAAGGCACGCTGCACAAACCGGCAGCCGGTTCTGTTGCCGCCAAAACGGGCACCACAGCGCCTGGCGCTGCTGGCAAGAAAGAAATCAAATCCGAAAACCTGTCGTCCACCTGGAAGGACGAGGTTGCCAAAAAGAAAGCGCTGCCGACCCGTGGCGCGCCTCCTGCACCCGGACGCAGCAACTCTCGTCCAGGGGCTCGCGGCGGCAGCCGCCGTGGTCACGACCGCGATGCGCGTCCTGAGTCCAGCTTTGTGGCTCCGACCGAGTTCAAGGTGCTGGAAGTTCATGTGCCAGAAACCATCACGGTGGGCGAACTTGCCCACAAGATGAGTGTCAAGTCCAATGAGGTCATCAAACACCTCATGAAACTCGGCCAGATGGTCACCATCAACCAGCCGCTGGACCAGGATACCGCGATGATTGTGGTGGAAGAAATGGGCCACACGGCAGTGACGGCGGCGCTGGACGACCCGGAAGCCTTCACTGACGATGACGTGCAAGGCCAGATGGCCGAGGCGCTGCCACGCGCACCGGTGGTGACGGTGATGGGCCACGTTGACCATGGCAAGACCTCGCTGCTCGATTACATTCGACGCGCCAAAGTCGCCTCTGGCGAGGCTGGTGGCATTACCCAGCACATCGGCGCTTACCACGTTGAAACGCCGCGCGGCATGGTGTCGTTTCTTGACACGCCGGGCCACGAGGCGTTTACCGCCATGCGTGCCCGTGGTGCGCAGGCAACCGACATCGTCATTTTGGTGGTGGCGGCGGACGACGGTGTGATGCCGCAAACCCGCGAAGCCATCAAACACGCAAAAGCGGCAGGCGTGCCCATCGTCGTGGCCATCAACAAGATCGACAAACCCGGTATCAATCTGGAGCGCGTCAAGGGTGAGCTGGTGACTGAAGAAGTCATCCCTGAAGAGTTTGGCGGCGATGTGCCTTTCGTGGGCGTGTCCGCTCACACTGGCGAAGGCATTGATTCGCTGCTCGAGCAGGTCTTGCTGCAGGCTGAGGTACTGGAGTTGCGTGCACCGGTTGACGCACTGGCCAAAGGTCTGGTCATTGAAGCGCGTCTGGACAAAGGCCGGGGTTCGGTGGCAACCGTGCTGGTGCAGTCCGGTACGCTCAAGGCCGGCGATGTGGTGCTGGCAGGTTCCACCTATGGCCGCGTTCGCGCCATGCTGGACGAGAACGGCAACACCATCAAAACCGCGGGCCCATCGATTCCGGTTGAAATCCAGGGCTTGACCGAAGTGCCGCAAGCGGGCGACGACTTCATCGTCATGCTGGACGAACGCCGTGCGCGCGAGATTTCCACCTACCGTGCTGGCAAGTTCCGCAACACCAAGCTGGCCAAACAGCAAGCCTCCAAGCTGGAGAACATGTTCACCGACATCTCTGCCGGTGCCGTCAAGATGGTGCCCATCATCATCAAGGCAGACGTGCAGGGCTCGCAAGAAGCCCTGGCCCAGTCGCTGCTCAAACTGTCCACCGACGAGGTCAAGGTTCAACTGGTGTACTCCGGCGTGGGCGGCATTTCAGAATCCGACGTCAACCTGGCCATTGCTTCGAAGGCGTTGCTGATCGGCTTTAACACCCGCGCTGACGCGCAGGCGCGCAAGCAGGCAGAAAACAACGGCATCGACATTCGCTACTACAACATCATTTATGACGCTGTGGACGAACTGCGTGCCGCCATGTCTGGCATGCTGACGCCTGACAAAAAAGAAGAAGTCATCGGCACAGCCGAGATCCGCAACATCTTCAAAGTGTCCAAAATCGGCTCCATTGCGGGCTGTATGGTCACCGCAGGTGTGGTGCGCCGCACCGCCAAGCTGCGTCTTTTGCGCCAGAACGTCGTTATTTTTACCGGTGAGCTCGATTCGCTCAAGCGCTTCAAAGACGATGCGAAAGAGGTCAAAGAGAGCTTCGAGTGCGGTTTGAATATCAAGAACTACAACGACATCGAAGTCGGCGACGTGCTGGAGTTCTTTGAGATCCGTGAAGTTGCCCGGACGCTTGAAGCTTGACGACAAACTGAGCGATGCGGAAAAAGTCAAACACCCCCAACCGCGGCTTTCGGGTTGCCGACCAGATCCAGCGTGATCTGACGGACCTGATCGCCCGCGAATTGAAAGACCCCCGGGTCGGGATGGTGACGATTCAGTCGGTTGAAGTGACGGCTGATTACGCCCATGCCAAGGTGTTTTTCAGTGTGCTGTTGGGGGACGCGGAAAAATGCGAAGAAGCCCTGAACCAGGCGGCAGGCTTTCTGCGCAACGGCCTGTTCAAGCGGCTGATGACGCATACCGTGCCGACGCTGCACTTTCACTTTGATCGCACGACAGAGCGTGCCGCTGACATGAACGCCTTGATCGCCAAGGCTGTTTCTTCACGGGCCCAAGAGGACTAACGACATGCAAGCGCCACGCACGAGGGTCGTGAGGCGCCCCGTGCATGGGGTGCTCTTACTCGACAAGCCATTAGGCCTTTCCAGCAACCAGGCGTTGCAGAAAGCCAAATGGCTACTGCGTGCCGACAAGGCGGGCCATACCGGCACGCTGGACCCGTTGGCGACCGGCGTGCTGCCGCTGTGCTTTGGCGCGGCGACCAAATTCAGTCAAATTCAACTCGATGCTGACAAAACCTATGAAGCGGTGCTGCTGCTGGGGCTGAAAACCACGACTGGCGATGCTGAAGGCGATGTGATTGAAACCCGGCCAGTGCCTGACATCACCCCCGAGCTGCTTGAAAAGCTCACCGCGCAATTTACTGGTCCCATCGCCCAGATTCCGCCCATGTACTCCGCGCTCAAAAAAGACGGCAAGGCGCTGTACGAATACGCGCGCAAAGGCGAAGAAGTCGAACGCGAAGCCAGAAACATCGTTATTTACCAGCTAAATATGGCTGTAACCCAAGATTTACGTGCGCCAGCAGCTATTAAAATAATAGTGAAATGCAGCAAGGGCACCTACATCCGCACGCTCGGTGAAGACATCGGCGAGGCCATCGGTTGTGGTGCGCATCTGGGCTTCCTCAGGCGCATTGAGACCGGTGGTTTTAGCAGCGACCAGTGCATCAGCTTGCCAGAGCTGGAAGCGCTTGATGAAGCCGGGCGCGATGCGCGCCTGCTACCACCGCAATCTCTGGTAGCCGACTACCCATCTGTCACATTGGATGCCGACAATGCAGGGCGCTTCCTGAGTGGTTTGCGCCGCCGCGGCACGCCCGGGCAGTGGGGAAAAGACGCCGTACTGGTGCAGGTTTTTGGCTCCGACCCGATCGCTTTTTTGGGCTCTGCCCACATCACCGCTGATGAATTGATTCCCCAGCGCCTTTTGTCACCGATTGAAGTGCAAGACATGCTGCAAAGAGCCTCGCACTGATTTTTTGAGTTTTAGTTTTTAGAAAGTCCCTATGACCCTCAAGCAGATCCGCAATATCGCCATCATCGCCCACGTTGACCACGGCAAAACCACCATGGTTGACCAGCTGCTGCGCCAGTCCGGCACCTTTGCAGAGCACGAAAAAGTGGTTGACACCGTGATGGACAACAACGCGATTGAAAAAGAACGCGGTATTACCATTTTGGCCAAAAACTGCGCTGTAACTTGGGAAGGCACGCACATCAACATCGTTGACACCCCAGGCCACGCCGACTTTGGCGGCGAGGTTGAGCGCGCCTTGAGCATGGTTGACGGCGTGGTGCTGTTGATCGACGCACAAGAAGGCCCGATGCCGCAAACCCGTTTTGTGACCAAAAAAGCGCTAGCTCTGGGCCTGAAGCCGATCTTGGTCGTCAATAAGGTGGACAAGCCCGGTGCGCGCCCGGACTTCGTCGTCAACGCCGCTTTTGATCTGTTCGACAAGCTCGGTGCAACCGACGAGCAGCTTGACTTTCCGGTGGTGTATGCCTCCGGCATCAATGGCTGGTCTTCCTTGGTGGAAGGCCCACCCAACGAGCAGTGGGGCCCCGACATGTCGGCGCTGTTTAACACCGTGCTCAAGCATGTGCCTGCGCAAAAGGGCGACCCTGATGCGCCCTTGCAATTGCAAATCTCGGCGCTCGACTTTTCAACCTTCGTTGGCCGCATCGGCGTTGGCCGCATCAGCCAAGGCACCATCAAACCCATGATGGACGTGGTCGTGATGGAAGGCCAGGACGGCAAGCCTGTCAAAGGCCGCATCAACCAGGTGCTGACATTCCAGGGCTTGGAGCGCGTGCAGGCCACAGAGGCCGGCCCCGGCGAGATTGTGCTGATCAACGGTATTGGCGACATCGGTATCGGCGTGACGATCACCGACCCGGTCACGCCCGCACCGCTGCCGATGCTCAAGGTCGACGAGCCGACCCTGACCATGAACTTTTGCGTCAACACCAGCCCGCTGGCTGGCCGCGAAGGCAAGTATGTGACCAGTCGCCAGATCTGGGACCGTCTGCAAAAAGAACTGCAACACAACGTCGCCCTGCGCGTGAGCGAGACCGGCGAAGAAGGCATTTTTGAAGTCATGGGCCGGGGCGAGCTGCACCTGACCATCCTGCTGGAAAACATGCGCCGCGAAGGCTTTGAAATGGCCGTGTCCAAGCCGCGCGTGGTGATGAAGGAAGTCAATGGCGAAAAGCATGAGCCGATCGAGCTGGTCACCGCTGATATTGAAGAGCAGCACCAGGGCGGCGTGATGCAGGCCCTGGGCGAGCGCAAGGGAGACTTGGTCAACATGGAGTCCGACGGACGCGGCCGTGTGCGCCTGGAGTACCGCATCCCGGCCCGCGGCCTGATCGGTTTTACCAATGAGTTTTTGAACCTGACTCGCGGCTCAGGCCTGATCAGCAACATTTTCGACAGCTACGAAGCCCACAAAGGCGACATTGGTGGCCGTAAAAATGGCGTGCTGATCTCGATGGACGCCGGTGAAATTTTCACCTACGCCCTGGGCAAGCTTGACGACCGTGGTCGCATGTTCGTCAAGGCGAATGACCCGGTGTACGAAGGCATGATTGTGGGTATTCACAGCCGTGACAACGATCTGGTGGTCAATGCCACCCGTACCAAGCAGCTCACCAACTTTCGCGTGTCCGGCAAGGAAGACGCCATCAAAATCACCCCACCGATTGAGCTGACGCTTGAATACGGCGTGGAGTTTATTGAAGAAGACGAGCTGGTAGAAATCACGCCCAAGTCAGTGCGCCTGCGCAAGCGGCACCTGAGCGAAAGCGAGCGCAAAAGAGCTGGAAGGTAGGTGGATAGCCCCCACGCTTGCCCACTGCGTGTGGCCGCTGCTTGAAAAGAAAACCTTCCTCTTGCCAATTGCATGTGACCGCCCTGTTTGAAGTGGAAGAATGCGCAACGTTGGGAATTTGCGATGAAACTAACCCGTAGCCGCGCTGTGGTGCTGATGGTGCTCTGTGCCTTGTTATGGTCTTCCGCCGGTGTGGTGACGCGGCATCTTGAATCTGCCCGGAGCTTTGAAGTCACCTTTTGGCGCAGCTTTTTCACGGTGCTGTCGCTGCTGTTGATTTTGCCGATGGTGCGCGGAAAGGCGGTTTTTACCCACATGCTCAAGGGTGGCCCCTCACTTTGGTTGTCTGGCCTTTGCTGGAGCGTGATGTTTACCGCCTTCATGGTGGCCTTGACCCTGACCAGCGTTGCCAATGTGCTGGTCACGCTGGCACTGGGGCCGCTGCTGACAGCCCTGAGCGCGCGTGTTTTCACCAGCCACCGCATACCGGGGCGAACCTGGCTGGCCATTGCGCTGGCGGGCGTGGGCATTGTGTGGATGTACGGCGGACAGGCCGATGTGTCTGCCCAGCTGACAGGAACCCTGGTGGCCTTGCTGGTCCCGATAGCGGCTGCCTGCAACTGGACGGTGGTGCAGCACAGTCAGGCACAGGGGCAGAAAATTGACTTGATTCCTGCCGTGCTGGTGGGGGCCTTGATCTCGTCGCTGCTCACACTGCCGCTGGCCTGGCCGCTGGCTGCAACCCCGCATGACATTGGCCTTCTGGGGCTGCTGGGTTTGACGCAACTTGCCATTCCTTGCGTGCTGTCGGTCTGGTGCGCTTCGGTGTTGAAAGCGCCTGAAATGGCCTTGCTGTCGCTGCTGGAAATTATTTTCGGTATTTTGCTGGTCTGGGTGGGTGCGGGCGAAGCGCCTGGAAACAGCGTTTTGTATGGCGGTGCGCTAGTCATCAGTGCATTGGTAATGAACGAAATGATGGGCTGGAAGGACAAACCATGACAACACCTACGTCAACCGATATTTTGCTTGAGCAGCGCGGTAACGCAGGTCTGGTCACACTGAACCGGCCCAAGGCGCTGAACGCGCTGAGCTTGCAAATGGTGCGAGACCTTGCCCAAGCCCTGACCGCCTGGCGCGACGACCCGACCATTGAGCTGGTGGCGATTCGCGGTACCAACAAGGTGGGCAAACCGGGGACACCAGAGGCGCTGTTTGGTGGATTTTGCGCGGGCGGTGACATCCGGTTTTTTCATACGGCTGCCCTGGATAGCGACACGGCACTGGATGACTTTTTTACCGAAGAGTACGCCCTGAACCATCTGATTCACAACTACCCCAAGCCGTACATCGCCTTCATGGACGGCGTGGTGATGGGTGGCGGCATGGGACTGAGCCAAGGTGCCCAAACCCGAATCGTGACCGAACACACCAAAATGGCAATGCCTGAAACGAACATCGGTTTGTTCCCTGACGTCGGCGGCGGCTACTTTTTAAGCCGCTGCCCCGGCCATGTGGGTGAGTACCTGGCACTGACGGGGGAGGTGATCGGTGCGGATGACGCGATCGACTACGGTCTGGCCGATGTGAAAGTGGACGCTGCCAGTTTGCCAGCGCTGTGGGACAAGTTGGGTCACACCAGCTTTGACGCTTGGCTTGCTACTGATTTAGGAGCTTCTAGCATAGGTGAACAGGCGTCTGAAGCCCCAAAGCAAGCCCAAATCGATGCTCATTTTGGACTTTTAAGGGTCAAACACATCATCGATAGCCTGGAAAAAGCCAAAGATGACATCTGGGCCAAAAAGACGGCGCTGGTGCTGCGCAAGCGCTCACCGTTGATGCTGCACGTGACGCTGGAGCAAATCCGCAAGGCACGCGGCATGGGTTTGGCCGATGACCTGCGCATGGAGCGCGACATGGTGCACCACTGTTTTTATCTGCGACCAGGTGCGGCCAGTGAAACGGTGGAAGGCATACGCGCCCTGGCGGTTGACAAAGACTACTCACCCCAATGGAGCCCGGCGCGGATAGAAGACGTCAAACCCGGCATGGCCGACGCATTTTTTGTCAGTCCGTGGGCGGCAGACGTGCACCCGCTGAGGGCCTTGGCCTAACGATTCCTGGATTTCATCGCGCGCTCGACTTCGCGCTTGCCTTCCCGGTCCTTGATGGTGTCGCGCTTGTCGTGCTCACCTTTGCCTTTGGCCAAACCAATTTCGCACTTGACCCGCCCGGCTTTCCAGTGCATGTTCAGCGGTACCAGGGTGAAACCTTTTTGCTCAACCTTGCCCATCAGCCGTTTGATCTCAGCCTTGTGCATCAACAGCTTTTTGGTGCGTACCTTGTCGGGTGTCACGTGGGTAGATGCCGTACCGAGCGGGTTGATCTGGCAACCGATGATGAAAACTTCGCCATTGCGAATCACCACATAGCCGTCTGTCAGCTGTACCTTGCCCTCCCGCACCGATTTGACCTCCCAGCCCTCCAGCACCATGCCGGCTTCAAAGCGCTCTTCAATGTGGTAGTTGAACATCGCCTTTTTGTTGTCAGCAATGCGCGTGACCGCAGCCGCCGCTTTGGCAGATACTTTGACCGGGCGGTTGTCCTTTGATTTGCCTGACGATGTCGCGTCGGGTTTTTTTGATGATGAGGGGTCTTTGGATGCCATGGCAATATTTGGGGTTGCCATCGACCAATACAATCGTGCGCAACCCTTGATTGTATGAAAACCGTTCAGAAGTCCGTTTTAATCTGGTACAGCGCCGCTGAAATGTTTGCCCTGGTCACTGACGTTGCCAGTTACCCGCAGTTTTTACCATGGTGTGACCAGTCCGCTGTGCTGGCGCAGGACAAGGATGGCATGACCGCCCAGGTCGGCCTGTCCATGGCTGGTTTGCGCCAAAGTTTTACCACCCGCAACACCCATGTTGAGGGCCGCAAGGTCGGCCTCAAGCTGGTGGACGGGCCGTTTTCAAAGCTCGACGGGCAGTGGGACTTCACACCCGTTGGCAAGGCGGATGACCGCGCCTGCAAGGTGGCGTTTTCACTTCATTACGATTTTGACAACGTCGCCCTGGCCGCGCTGGTGGGTCCGGTCTTTGACAAGATTGCAGGCAGCTTGGTTGACGCATTCGTCAAGCGGGCGGGACAGATTTATGGCGTGGCTTGACCGTGAAAGTTACGCTAGCCTATTCGCCAGCACCGCGCCAGGTACGCGAATGGACACTCGATGTGCCCCTTGGCTGCAGCGCCAGACAGGCCATCGCGCTGAGCGGCATGTTGGCAGAGTTTGCTGATTTGACGTTGGACGAGCTGAACGCAGGCATCTGGGGCAAGCGCTTGAGCCTGAATCACAAGCTCAAAGATCAAGACAGGATTGAGATTTACAGGCCGCTACAGGTTGACCCAAAACTGGCGCGCCGCGAGCGCTTCAAACGACAAGGGGCCAAACGGGCCGGCTTGTTTGCCAACAAAAGAGTCGGTGCCAAAGCCGGTTACGGCGGCTGACAGCGCACGTTTGCTGCTTATTTGCAGCTGGCGTCAATCACTTCCTGAGTTCGCTTTATTTCGGCATCCCGCTTGGCGTCATCGTAAACCTCGCGTTCGCCCTTGGCATTGACCGACGACATGCGCACGCCAGATTGCAGGGTGGCCAGGCCCGTCTTGGCGCGTTCGCAATTGTCAGCCTTGGTTTTGGCCGCTTTGTCTTCTTCGGCCTTTTTCCTGGCGGCTTCGTCGTCATCGGCTTTTTTCTTTTTGGCTTCGAGTTCAGCGTCTTTGCCCGTCGGCTTTGGCGCGCTTGCTCGCTGACTAGGGGCTGAGGCGGCGTTCAAGGCCGGCCCCGCGGCTCCACGCATGGCGCCCGCGGGTCGCTTCAAAATGTCTTTGTCCTGAATCTCGGCAGGCGGCGCACGGTCACTGAAAATTTTGCGACCGTCTTTTTCTACCCATTGCCATTGCGCCAAGGCCGTGGTGGACGCCAACGCCAAGACGCTGAAGCCAAACGCCAGAGCCAAGATGTAACGAATAGTTTTTGAAGTCATTTCGGGAGTGTATCGCTGCCAGCAGCGGTCATGTCCCCGATCAATTGCAAGGCCAACTGCTTGCATAGTGATGGCAGATGCGCGGAACATCGATGGATTGGCAGGTGATGAACGCGCCCCCAGTGCGTCTGGTGGCCCGCCATGCCGAAGGTACAATCTTTTTTTTGGAGCTTTACCTATGCGCCTACTCGGCAAAGCGCTCACCTTCGACGACGTCTTGTTGGTGCCAGCGTACTCCCAGGTCCTTCCCAAGGACGCCTTACTTTCCACCTTTTTTTCACGCAATATTCGCCTGAATTTGCCACTTGTGTCCGCTGCGATGGACACCGTGACCGAAGCGCGCCTGGCGATTGCCATCGCGCAGGAAGGCGGTATCGGCATCGTGCACAAAAACCTCACGCCACAGCAGCAGGCGGCGCAGGTGGCCAAGGTCAAACGCTACGAATCGGGCGTGGTGCGCGACCCGGTGGTGATCACCCCCGAACACACCGTTTTGCAGGTGCTTGAATTGTCAGAGCAGTTGGGGATATCGGGCTTTCCGGTGTGCGATGGCGGCAAGGTTGTTGGCATTGTGACCAGCCGCGACTTGCGTTTTGAAACGCGCTACGACGTCAAGGCCCACCAGATCATGACGCCGCGCGAAAAGCTCATCACCGTCAAGGAAGGCACGTCGGCGCTGGAGGCCAAGGCTTTGCTGAACAAATACAAACTCGAGCGCCTGCTGGTCGTCAATGACGACTTCGAACTCAAAGGCCTGATCACCGTCAAGGACATCACCAAGCAAACCAACTTCCCGAACGCGGCACGCGACACCTCTGGCCGCTTGCGCGTCGGCGCGGCTGTGGGTGTGGGCGAGGGCACCGAAGAGCGGGTTGAAGCGCTCGTCAAGGCCGGTGTTGACGCCATCGTGGTGGACACTGCCCACGGCCACAGCAAAGGTGTGATTGACCGGGTGCGCTGGGTCAAGCAAAACTATCCGCAGATTGATGTGATTGGCGGCAACATCGCCACCGGTGCAGCAGCGCTGGCCCTGGTTGATGCGGGTGCTGACGGCGTGAAAGTCGGCATTGGCCCGGGCAGCATTTGCACCACCCGCATCGTGGCGGGTGTGGGCGTACCACAAATCATGGCGATTGACAGCGTAGCGACCGCCCTGCGCGGCACCGGCGTGCCTTTGATTGGCGACGGCGGCATCCGCTATTCGGGCGACATTGCCAAGGCTATTGCAGCAGGCGCCAGCACCGTGATGATGGGCGGCATGTTTGCCGGCACCGAAGAAGCGCCTGGCGAAGTGATTTTGTTTCAGGGCCGCAGCTACAAAAGCTACCGCGGCATGGGCAGCATCGGCGCCATGCAGCAGGGCAGCGCCGACCGCTATTTTCAAGAATCGAGCACTGGCAACCCGAATGCAGACAAGCTGGTGCCCGAAGGCATTGAAGGGCGCGTTCCGTACAAGGGGTCGATGGTGTCCATCGTCTTTCAAATGGCTGGCGGCCTGCGCGCCAGCATGGGCTACTGCGGTTGCGCCACGATTGAAGACATGCAAAACAAAGCCGAGTTTGTTGAAATCACCTCGGCCGGCATCCGCGAAAGCCATGTGCATGATGTGCAGATCACCAAGGAAGCGCCGAATTACCGGGCAGATTGATGTGACCCCCACGCTTGTCACTGCGTGTACTGCACTACCCCCAGAGAGGGCTCATTTTTCCAGGGCTGCCTGTAGAAAAATTGTCACTTTCGGAGTAAAGTAAGGAATTCTTACTTTAAGGAAATCATCATGCTCGCCAAAATGACCTCGAAAAATCAAATCACGCTGCCCAAAGCGGTGATCTCGAAATTGCCACCCAGCGAATACTACGAGGTAGAGGCAGTTAATGACTGCATCGTGCTGACGCCTGTTCGTGTGCAAAACGGTGATGCTGTACGTAGAAAACTTGAACTGCTGGGAATCACTGAGCAGGATGTGGCTGATGTTGTCAAACAGGCGCGCAGCACTCGCGCATGATCCGCACGTCTGATCCGGCTCCACGTGTTGTTTTGGACAGCAATGTTTTACTTTCGGCGCTGGTTTTTGCGGGCGGAACGCTGGGTCGTTTTCGATCACTGTGGACGAGCGGCACTGTTGTTCCTTGTGCGTCCAAAGAAACGACCGAAGAGCTGATTCGTTTGCTGGCAAACAAAAAATTCAAACTTGATAGGAGTGACCAGGAAAGTTTGCTTGCCGATTACCTGCCGTTCGTACAGGTCACAGACCTATCCCCCAAAATGCATCATGCAAATCTGCCCATTTGCCGCGACCCACACGATCAGATGTTTCTTGAACTCGCGCTGGCCAGCAAAGCCGATTTTTTGGTGACTGGTGACCAAGACTTGCTGGTTCTGGCAACTACCTCCAACCTTCCGTTTCGTATTTCCAAACCCATTGAGTTTTTGACTGAACAAAAGCTTTTGACCTGAGCCTTTATGCCCCTCATGCAACACCAAAAAATCCTCATCCTTGACTTTGGCTCCCAAGTCACCCAGCTCATTGCCCGGCGTGTGCGCGAGGCCCATGTGTTTTGTGAAGTCCATCCCTGCGACGTGACCAGCGACTGGGTGCGCGACTACGCCAAAGACGGTAACCTGAAGGGCGTGATTTTGTCGGGCAGCCACGCATCGCTGTGGGAAGACGACACCCTGCGCGCACCTGCTGCCGTGTTTGAACTGGGCATTCCCGTGCTGGGCATCTGCTTTGGCATGTACGCGATAGCTGAGGCCCTGGGCGGCACGGTCGAGGGCGGCCACAAGCGAGAATTTGGCCACGCCGAGCTGCGTGCCCACGGTCACACCCAGTTGCTGGACGGCATTGCCGACTTCACCACCGCTGAAGGTCACGGCATGATGAACGTGTGGATGAGCCACGGCGACAACGTGACCGCCATGCCGCCCGGCTTCAAGCTGATGGCATCGACCAGCAGCTGCGCCATTGCCGGCATGGCCGATGAGGTGCGCAAAATTTATGCGGTGCAGTTTCACCCCGAAGTCACCCACACCACTCAGGGCCAGGCCATCTTGAACCGCTTTGTTCTGGATATATGCGGCACCCGGCCCGACTGGATCATGGGTGACTACATTGAAGAATCGGTGGCAAAAATCCGCCAGCAGGTGGGTGACGAAGAAGTCATTTTGGGTCTGTCAGGCGGGGTGGATTCATCTGTGGCGGCGGCGCTGATTCACCGAGCCATTGGCGACCAGCTGACCTGCGTGTTTGTGGACCATGGCTTGCTGCGCCTGAACGAAGGCGACATGGTGATGGACATGTTTGTGGGCAAGCTGCACGCCAAAGTCATTCGTGTCGATGCCGAAGCGCAGTTCTTGGGGCACCTGGCCGGCGTGAGCGAACCCGAAGCCAAGCGCAAGATCATCGGGCGCGAGTTTGTGGAGGTTTTCAAAGCCGAGGCGGCCAAGCTCAAAGCCGCCAATGCCTCCTCTCATGGAGCCAAGTGGCTGGCCCAAGGCACCATTTACCCTGATGTGATCGAGTCCGGCGGCGCCAAAAGCAAAAAGGCGGTGGTGATCAAAAGCCACCACAACGTTGGCGGCCTGCCCGCGCAACTCGGGCTGAAGCTGCTGGAGCCGCTGCGCGAGCTGTTCAAAGACGAGGTGCGCGAACTCGGCGTGGCACTGGGCTTACCCTCTGGCATGGTTTACCGCCACCCCTTCCCCGGCCCCGGCCTGGGCGTGCGCATTTTGGGCGAAGTCAAAAAAGAATATGCAGACCTGCTGCGCCAAGCCGATGCGATATTTATTGAAGAGTTGCACAACTTCAAAGACGCAGCCACCGGCAAAACCTGGTACCAACTGACCAGCCAGGCGTTCACCGTTTTTCTGCCTGTCAAGTCCGTCGGCGTGATGGGCGACGGCCGCACCTACGACTACGTGGTCGCCCTGCGCGCCGTACAAACCAGCGACTTCATGACGGCAGACTGGGCCGAGCTGCCCTATGCGCTGCTCAAAAAAGTGTCCAGCCGCATCATCAACGAAGTGCGCGGGATCAATCGCGTGACGTATGACGTCAGCAGTAAGCCGCCTGCGACTATTGAGTGGGAGTGAGTGGCGATATTTTTGCTGTGCAGTAAATATTGCCTTAAATCTAAATATTCTATACAGTGCCTTAATTCGCTGAACAACGAATAACCCATAAGGCATGGTCGTGAACACATCTGAAGTCGAGAGCGCGTTGATCGCCGAACTCCTGGAAGCCCTGCGGGCCCTCCCGGACGTGACGGCCGATCTCGCGTGCCAGGGCGACTCTGGCGGGCAGGCCGCGGTCAACGATGTTTCAGTCTCGATACAGGTTGCCGGGCGTCCCTTGGCGCTGCTGGTCGGGATCCGAAAGGCGCTCTACCCGCGGGATGTCCGGCAGGCACTT
>CANJWZ010000026.1 GCA_947478725.1 Comamonadaceae bacterium | reverse complement strand
GAACTGCGGCGCAAAGCTGCCGTGACGGTCGCGTGGGATTTCTATGGGCAGTTCGCCAAAGTAACCCTTAAGTGTCTTCTTGCTCTTGCCGTTGCGGGTGTTGCCAGCAGCCTTGGCGACGGTGCCGTTCTTGGCGTGGCCCAAGTGTTCGGCCATCTCGGCTTGCAGGGCACGTTCAACCAGTTTCTTGGTCTGCAGCTTGAGCAGGCCATTCTCACCAGTTTGGGGGGCTCGCGTAGTGCCATGGTATTGCAAGGTTTGAAGCGTTGATGCTGCAAATCCATGCAATATTTATGCCGAAAATCGTCCTGTAACCCGCATGGATGCTGGATTCTTGGGGTTTGTCAGGGGCGACTATTTAATCAGGAGCTGTTAGCCCAGTAAATTAAAGGGCTTCAAGCCCGGTTCCTTACTTGGCGGCAACGGGTGCAGCTGGTGCAGCAGGCATGGCAAATTTGCCGCCCGCCGCTGCCGTTAAATACACCACAGCGCGGCCAATTTCGGTGTCCTGGTAGTCGCCACCACCCTGTGCGCCCATGGCGCCTTTGCCTTTGAGGGCGGAGGTCAGCAGTGCGTCATAACCGGTTTTGATGCGTGACGCCCAAGCCCCCGCATCGCCAAACTTGGGTGAACCCGCCAGGCCGGCCGCATGGCAAGTCGTGCACTGGGCTTTGTAAACCTCCTCGCCCGACTTGAGCGCGCGGTTGGCATCGCGAATCTCAATCGAACCGACTTTTTGGATCCGAAGGGCCACGGTTTTTTCAGTCTCAACAGCGCCGGGCGCGATCAGTTTGGCCGACGCGACGTAGTACACCAGGCCAATGATGGCGAAGATGGGAATCACGAAAGAGAAAAACACGGCAGCCAGCAACTGCTTGGGGGTTTTGATCGGGCCGGTATGGGCCTCGTCGTGACTGTCGGTTGCCGTGGTGTGGTCGTTTGCGCTCATGGCGTCCTCAAAAAAACAAAAGTCGGGTGGCGAATCGTGGGAGTTTTGGCAAGCTGAATCAGTGTTGACACGCGAGCCCACGATTATAACGGGGCGCGTTTGAACGTCTGGTTTGTCGTGGCTTTAAGCCAATACCTATTTGCGTCTCATGACCTATCGGGCGAACCTGTGTGGGCTGCATTCACCCGGCTTACACTGGTTTGAACCAAATTGAAGGCAGGTTTGTATGGATTTCACGGTGGGTATTTTGCTCGGCACGTTTTTGCTGTCGATTTTGGCGTTGTTCGTGTTCATTTGGTCGCTGTCGACCGGGCTATTTGGCGATGGCACAGCGGCTGCCACTGAAATTTTTGCCCCCAACGAGCTGGGTCAAACCGAAGATCCCGCGGCCACTTCTTTGCAAAAGGGTCAGCTACAAAGCGCCATGGACCCGAAGTCCGAAGCGCTGACCATGTCTGAGGCTGAGCTGGCGACGCGAAGAAGGGCGGACAAATCGACCTCGCTGGTTGTGGGTGTCTGCCTGACACTGGCTGTGGTCTGGCTGGTACTGGCGTCGTTTGCCGGCCTGATCTCGTCCATCAAACTGCACGCGCCCGACTGGTGGGTGCAGTATGAGTGGCTGACTTTTGGCAGGATTCGGCCCATTCACTTGAACCTGGTCGGTTATGGCTGGTGTTCACTGGCGGGCATTGGTGTGGCTATCTGGCTGATTCCCCGCCTGCTTAAAACCGAGCTGGTAGGTGCCAAATATGCGTTGGTGGGTGGGGCGATGTGGAGCATTGGCGTGACGGCAGGCTCAGTGGCGATCGGGATGGGGTATTCGGACGGGCTTGAGTGGCTTGAATACCCGTGGCAAATCGACATCTTGCTGGTGATTGCGGGCGCACTGGTAGGTTTTCCGCTGTGGTTGACGCTGCTCAAACGCAAGGTCAAGCATCTGTATGTGTCGGTTTGGTACATTGCCGCCGGGCTTTTGTGGTTTCCGATCCTGTTTTTGATTGCCAACGTTCCCGGTTTGCATTTTGGTGTGCAACAGGCCACCGTGAACTGGTGGTTTGGGCATAACGTGTTGGGGCTGTGGTTCACACCGCTGGCACTGGCTGCGTCCTACTATTTCATTCCCAAGGTCCTGGGCAAGCCGATTCACTCTTACAACCTGTCGCTGCTGGGCTTTTGGTCGCTGGCGTTCTTTTACAGCCAGGTGGGCGGCCACCATTTGATCGGCGGGCCTGTGCCTTCTTGGTTGATCACGATTTCAATTGTGCAAAGCATGATGATGCTGATCCCGGTGTTTGCAGTGGCCGTGAACCAGCACATGACCGTGGCAGGCAACTTCAGGGCGCTGCTGTATTCGCCCACGCTGCGCTTTATTGTGCTGGGCGCGGTGATGTACACGGCTGCGTCGGTGCAGGGCTCATTGCAGGCGCTGCGCTCGGTCAACACCCTGACGCACTTCACCCACTACACCGTCGCGCACGCGCATCTCGGGCTGTACGGCTTTTTCACGATGGTGATGTTCGGCTCGATCTACTTCATCATGCCGCGTGTCATGAACTGGGAATGGCCTTACCCGCGCCTGATCGCGCTGCATTTTTGGCTGGTGTTGGGCGGCTTTGCGATTTATTTTGTTGGCCTGTCCATCGGTGGCTGGCTTCAAGGGCTGGCCATGCTGGATGAAAAAACGCCCTTCATGCAGTCTGTGGCGCTGACGCTGCCGTATTTGCAGGCGCGCTCGATTGGCGGTGGCTTGATGACGCTGGGGCATCTGGTATTTGCGGCGCACTTTTTTGCGATGGGCTGGAAGTTTGGCCCCAAACGGCTGGGCGCGACGCTGTTAGATCCGACAATTTTGGCGCGTTTCCTGACCAAGGGAGCGCCTGCATGAACACCAGCAAAACCAATAAAAGCTTTTGGGAAATGGACGAGCTGCGTATCGTCACCGGCGCCATGGTCATCCTGGGTGGGGCAACTGCATTGATGGTGGCCGTGCCGTACTTGCTGCTCAAAAACATTGAGCCTCCCGCCGGGCTGAAGCCCTACACCGCGTCGCAGGCCGCAGGTCGGCAGGTTTATATTGCTAACGGCTGCGTGTACTGCCACTCCCAGCAGCCCCGCGACATCAAGCAGGCGCCTGATGCGGCCAGGGGCTGGGGGCGGGCGTCGGTGGCCGCAGACTACGCCTACGACACCCCGCACCTGCTGGGCACCATGCGGACTGGGCCGGATCTGTTCAACATTGGCGCGCGCCAACCGAGCAAAGACTGGCACTTGGGGCATCTGTACCAGCCTCGCGGCTACACGCCCGGCTCCATCATGCCGCCCTACCAGTATCTTTTTACCGTTCGCAAGGGCCCGGCTTTGCCAGGCGAAACCGTGATCACGCTGCCGCCTGCGCTGGCCAAACCGGGCGAAGTGGTGATTGCCAAGCCTGAGGCACTGGCGCTGGTCGATTACCTGATTGGGCTGGACCACACCTACACACCGTTGCCTGCCTTGCCAAGCCCTGCAGCAGTGAGCACCAAGGCAAAACCATGAGCGACGAACCGAAACCCTCCAACTCGACACCCCGTTTGCGGGAAAACGAAGACCCGAACGAAGGCAACCGGCCACTGCCCTGGTTTTTGGTGATGTCGCTAGGTGCCATGGCCATGTGGGGCGCTTTTTATATCGTCAGCACGCCCTCGGGTGAAGACTCCGCCTTCGGCGACCAGCGTACGGTAGCCAGCCTGCGGCCACCCGTTGTACTGGCCGGAGCAGCTGCCACGGTGGATGGCAAGCAGGTGTATGGTGCCAAGTGTGCCGCCTGCCATCAGGGCTCGGGCCTGGGTGTCGCCGGTGTATTTCCGCCACTGGCGGCGTCAGAATGGGTGATTGGTGACGAAAAAATCCTGGCCAACATTCTCTTGCACGGCGTCAATGGCGAAATGGTGGTCAAAGGCATCACCTACAAAGGTGCCATGCCCGCCTGGAAGTCCCTGTCTGATGACGAACTGGCGGCCTTGCTGACATATATCCGCTCTGACTGGGGCAACGCTGCGCCGCCCATCAAGCTTGAGACCATCACAATCCAGCGTGAGCTCACCAAAGCCAGAACGGAACCGTATGCCGGCGGATCGTCCATCAAACCGGACTCCTGACCTGGCGGCGAGCGACTCGCGTGCGCACCATGCCGCTGACGGTACCGGTCCTGCAGCACTGATCAAAACCTTCGCCGCGACCACCGCGGTGCTGTTTGCAGCGCTGCTGGTTTTGATGCACGCCACCGACGGTGGGCAGAGCTTCACCACCGAAACACTGCGCAGGCAACAGATCAGCCGGCAGGCTGAGCTGATCCCGGCCTTTGACGTGACGCTGGGCAATGGCCAGCGCAGCACGCTCAAAGCCGTGTTGGCCCCCGGCGGCAAGGTCTGGCTGGTTGATTTTGTTTACATCCGCTGCCAGACGCTGTGCCTGTCGCTTGGCTCTGTGTATCAACAACTCCAGGCTCAGATTGAAGCGCGCGGCCTGCAGGGCAAAGTTGGCTTGCTGTCGATCAGTTTTGACCCGGCCAACGACAGCCCGGCGGCACTGGCCGACTACGCCAAACGTATGGGCATGAACCCCCAGGTCTGGCAAATCGCCACGCTGACCCGCTGGCAAGACCGGCGACGTCTGCTCGATGCATTTGGCATCATGGTGCTGCCCGCACCGCTTGACGAGTTTGAGCACAACGCAGCGCTGCATCTGGTCACCAGCGGCGCCATGCTCAGCCGGATCATGGATTACGCAGACTACGAAGCCGCACTCAACATGGCTGCAAGCATGGCTAACACCATGACCGTTGCCGTGCCTGTGGCCCCGCCTGTTGCCGGGCGCGGCCCATCGGCGGGCATACCATGACGCGTGCTTGGCCAGCCATCACTGCGGTAGCGCTGGCAGTGGCCTTGTCGGCGCCGCCACTGCGCAGCGTCATAGAGCTCAGCATGGCGTGGCACATGGTGTTTCAAATGCCGCTGCTGGTGGCGGCCGGTGCGCTGGCTGCCCGTGCTTTACCTAAGAGCGGGTTGCCTGGCAAATTGGGCAGCTTTAACCTGTTTGGCCTGACAAGCTTCATGGCCGCACAGGGCATCATTGCCTACTGGATGCTGCCCTCCGCCATTGACCGCGCCATCGTCAACCCGGGGTTTGACGTGCTCAAGCTGCTCACGCTGTTTGTCAGCGGCGTGCTGCTGCGCGATGCTTTTCAGCGCGCGCCCATGGCCTTGCAGTTGTTTTTTATCGGTTACTGGGTGTCGATGATTTGCTGGCTTGGCATTTACTTTGCCACCACCGATTTGCGTCTTTGCAATGCCTACTCGCTCGAAAGCCAAATCGCCACCGGTTGGGGCTTGCTGTCGCTTGGACTGCTGCTGGGCCTGGCCTGGCTGGGCAACGCATGGCAAAAGGCCAGCAAAAATCCTGTGGCTTAACCGGCGCAACGCAACCGTTGTGTTGCTCAACGCGCTGCGGTGACCACCCGATCAGCCGGTAACACCAGTTGCAGCTCAACCCATTGGCCGCCTGCGCGTACTGGCGGGTAATAAATCGCCTCGACATTCAAAGCAATTGAGCCAGGCTTGATGCTGGGCGCAGGCGTTTTGCTGCCCGTGGTGTTCTCGCCGCTGACCAAAGGCTGGTTGCCATTGCACTGCGACACCAGAGCAGGTTCGCTGAGCCGCACAGCCACTACCGTGTCCAGTGCTTTCTTGCTGGAGGCGCTTACATGTTGGCCCTTCGCATTGAGCAAACTCACACCACGAGCAAGCGGTGCCCATTGGTTGTCAGCATTCAAACGCCCCGCCAAAATGCATGGCTTGTCTGCAAGCGTTGATGCCGTAGCAGCAAGGGGCGGATTTGCGCCAGGCGTGGCTGGCATTTGCGCAAAAATTGGTGCGCTACTGCCTGCACACAAAAAGGCGAAACCTGCCGTTAGCGATCTTGGGGAAAACAGCCAGGAAATGTGGTGCATAAAAACCTCTTGAGCCATCGGGTGGAATCTAACGTGCGTCAATCATCATCCATTTTGAAGCTATTTGGTAAAAACGCGTCTGTCAGCGCGAATTTACTTTGATGTGTCTGGATGCGCAACCGAGTTTGACCGTCCAGGTATGTGCCAAAATGCATGCTGCTAAGTTGCGGCTGTAGCTCAGTGGATAGAGTATTGGCCTCCGAAGCCAAGGGTCGTGGGTTCGATCCCCGCCAGCCGCACCAGATCAAAAAGGCCGTTGAAACAAGCGCTGCACCAGCGCCCGCATCCACTGGTGGGCGCTGTCGTTGTCAGTGCTGCTATGCCAGACCATACGCACCTCATAGGTCGGGGCATCTGGAATTTTCCAAACCCTGAAGTCATAACGCTGGCGCAGGTTGTTGGCGTACATCGCTGGCACGATGGACAGCAGGTCCGAGCCCATGGCGAGTTCTGGCAGGCCACCAAAATGTCGCGCTCGCAGCACGATGCGGTGCTGCAGTTTCATGCGGGTCAGCATTTGCTCAACGCTGCCGTGAAAGGTAGCGGTTGGCGATGCGACAACAAAAGCGGCTTCGGCCAGTTGCTGGGCCGTCAGGGTAGGGCCACTGCGTCCTTTGCTTGGCCGCCAACTCGGAGAGGCCACCGCAACATACTGCTCGTGAAACAGCAGCTCGGTGCGTATGCCACGGTGTTTGGGCAGCAAAATGCCGACGGCCAGGTCAATTTCGCGTGCCTCCAGCGCAGCGGCTACCTGATTGGCCGCCACTGAAATATTGGCCAGCCTCGCATCAGGAGCCTGCTTGCGCAGTTCGCCCGCCAGTTCTGGCAAAAACAGCATTTCTCCCAGGTCTGACAGCGACAGTTGCCAGTGCATCTTGCTGCCTGCGGGATCAAACTCCTCATGCCCGGTGACCAGACTTTCCATGCTTGAAAGCTGCGCCATGACAGCGGGTGCCAGCCGCTCGCACAGGCGTGTAGGTTTGAGCCCTGCTGGCGCGCGCACAAACAGCTCGTCTTCAAAAAAATCCCGTAGTCGCGCCAAGGCGTTGCTGGTCGCGGGCTGCGACAGGGCCAGCGCCTTGCCTGCCAGTGTGACGGAGCCAGTGCGGTGGATGGCCACCAGCACCCTGAGCAAGTTCAAATCAAGCTGGCGAAAGTTCATGTTCAATATATTAAAAAAGGATTAGGGTTGATGCTAATTATTCACCAAACCAATAGGGTGCATCCAATCTTTCCATTAGACGTAGGCTGACAGTCTGAGTAAATTGCTCAAATGGCTGAAAGATCATTTACCAAAGAAGTTCAAACCCTGCGCCTGGGTGATGGTGACGAGTTTCGGGGTGAGGGCATCCTGGCGGTCACCAAAGCACTGTTGCAGTCGGGCGTGTCGTACGTGGCGGGCTACCAAGGCGCGCCTATCTCGCATCTGATGGATGTGCTCACCGATGCCAACGACATCCTGCAAGAACTTGGCGTGCATTTTGAGCACAGCGCGTCTGAGGCCACAGCTGCTGCCACGCTGGCTGCGTCGGTCAACTACCCGCTGCGTGGCGCGGTGACCTTCAAGGCCACGGTAGGCACCAATGTTGCGTCAGATGCATTGGCCAATCTGGCTTCTGGTGGTGTGATCGGCGGCGCGATGCTGATTGTGGGTGAAGATTACGGCGAGGGTTCCAGCATCATGCAGGAGCGCTCGCATGCGTTTGCCATGAAGTCGCAGGTCTGGCTGATTGACCCGCGCCCGAACTTAGAGAGCATTGTTGCTGCGGTTGAAATGGGTTTTGAGCTGTCGGAAGCCAGCCGTACACCGGTGATGCTGGAGCTGCGTATCCGCGCCTGCCACGTGCATGGCCGCTTTGCCACCAAGGCCAACAAGCGACCCACGTTCACCCTGAAAGACGCGATCAATAACCCGCAGCGCGACACCGGTCGCATCGTGCTGCCGCCCGCCAGCTACGCGCAAGAGCAAGAAAAAATCACCGAGCGCTGGCCAGCGGCGGTCAAATTTATTCAAGACCATCAGATCAACGAGTTTTTTGCCGAGGGCGCGCAAGATTTCGGCATCGTCATGCAAGGCGGGCTGTACAACAGCGTCCTGCGTTCGCTGGAGTTGCTCGGCCTGGCCGATGCGTTTGGCAACTCAAGCGTGCCGCTGTATGTGCTGAACATCACCTACCCGTTGATTGACGACGAGTTCACCCGCTTTTGCGCGGGCAAGCGCGGCATCTTGCTGGTAGAAGAAGGCCAGCCCGACTTTATCGAGCAGAACGTCAACACGATTTTGCGCCGTGCCGATGTGCAAACCCGTATTCATGGCAAAGACCTGCTGCCGATGGCTGGGGAATACACCGGTGGCGTGGTGCTCAAGGGTGTGGCGCGGTTTATTGAAAAGTACGCACCTGCTCTGCTGCAAGGGCGTGAATTGCCCAAAGGCGCTCAGCCTGCATCGACTGGCCTTGCTACGCTCGAGGGCAATCCAAAAGCTTTTGCCATCAACGCGGCTGTGTCTGAAGTGCAGGGCAGGCCACCGTCGTTTTGCACCGGCTGCCCCGAGCGCCCGATCTTTACCGCCATGAAGCTCATTGAACGAGAGTTGGGCAAGCACCACATCAGCTGCGATATTGGCTGCCATTTGTTCTCCATCTTGCCGCCTTTCAACATTGGTGCGACCACCATGGGTTATGGTTTGGGTTGGGCCGGTGCATCTGCTTTCAACACCACCGACACATCCAAACGCACGATTGCCATGATGGGCGATGGCGGCTTTTGGCATAACGGCTTGACCAGTGGCGTCGGCAATGCCGTGTTCAATCAGACGGACAACGTGCTGATGGTGATTGACAACGGTTACTCGGCAGCCACGGGCGGGCAGGACGTGATGTCATCAAAAGCGGCCAACGCCATTCGCAGCACCAATAACCCGATTGAAAAAGCGGTACGCGGTGTGGGCGTGAACTGGGCGAAAACGGTGACCAACACTTACAGCTTGACCCAGATGCGCGATGTGCTGCGTGAAGCGCTGACGACAAAGGAAAAAGGCCCCAAGGTGATCGTCGCGCAAAGCGAATGCCAGCTCAATCGACAGCGCCGCATCAAGCCGCAAATCAAAAAGCGCATTGCTGGCGGCGAACGTGTGGTGCGCGAGCGCTTTGGCATTGACCCGGACACCTGTACCGGAGACCATTCGTGCATCCGTCTGTCGGGTTGCCCCTCGCTCACCATCAAACCCAACCCGGACCCGCTGAGGCGCGACCCGATTGCGACAGTTATTGACAGTTGTGTCGGCTGCGGCCTGTGTGGTGAGGTGGCGCATGCCGCCGTGCTGTGCCCCTCGTTTTACAGGGCTGAAATCATCAACAACCCGACGCGTTGGGACCGCATTAAATTGCGCTTGCGCAGCGCCGTGATTGGCTGGTTGCAAGACCGGATTGAGCGGCGGCTGGAAGGCATTGCGGTATGACCCTAGCGAGCGAACGCAGCGCAGGGCCGCCCCAAGCAAGTGCAGCCCCCTCGGGGGGCAGCGTATTACACGACGTGAAGAGCGTGGGGGCTCCACATGCCATCACCATTGCCATCCTCGCCATGGGCGGAGAGGGCGGCGGCGTGCTGGCCGACTGGCTGGTGGACCTGGCCGAGCACAACGGCTACTTTGCGCAGACCACGTCGGTGCCCGGGGTCGCGCAGCGCACCGGTGCCACCGTGTATTACCTGGAGATGTTTCCTGAAGCGGCCACACCCGCGGGCAGCATGCCGGTGATGGCGCTCAGCCCCGTCCCAGGCGAGGTCGATGTGGTGCTGGCCTCCGAGCTGATGGAGGCCGGGCGTGCCTTGCAGCGCGGCCTGGTCAGCCCTGCTCGCACCACCTTCATTGCATCAAACCACCGCGTTTATTCGATGACAGAACGTACCGCCATGGGCGATGGCCGTGTGGACGCAGACAAGTTGATGGCAGGTGCACAAGCGGCCGCCAAAAAATGGATTCATGCAGACTTTGCGCAATTGGCTGACCAGACGGGTAGCCTGATTGCGCCTGCCTTGTACGGTGCGCTGGCAGCCAGTGGCAGCCTGCCATTCAGCCGTGCGCAGTTTGAAGCCACCATCACCCGCGGCGGCGTGGGTGTGAGTACCAGCCTGAAAGCATTTGCAGCCGGATTTGCGGCAGCGCTTGCAGGACAGACGCCTGCTGTCAAGCCCGAAGTCAGCGCTATGCCCAAAGCAGGTGCCAAGTTGACAGGGCTGGTAGAACGTATTCGGGCAAACTTTCCATCGGGCAACCACGCCACATTGGTGGCCGGCATCACCCGGACAGCTGACTACCAGGACCTGGCTTACGCCGCCCGCTATCTTGACCGGTTGATGCCGCTTGTCCACGCCTTGCCACAAGATGGCGCAGCAGCGCATGAACTGATGGACGAGACAGCGCGCCACTTGGCCTTGTGGATGTCGTATGAGGACACGGTGCGGGTGGCTGACCTGAAAACCCGCCGCTCACGCTTTGGCCGTGTGGGCGATGAAGTCAAGCTCAACAAAACGCAGCACTTGGGCATCAATGAGTTTTTGCATCCCCGCATTGAAGAGATCGCCGACACGCTGCCCGCTGCCTGGGGGCGGTGGTTGCTCCGTTCAAGCTGGGCGCAATCCTTGCTCAAGCCATTGATCAACAAGGGCCGTGTGGTGCAAACCAGCTCGATTCGCGGCTATCTGCTGCTGTACGCGATTGCCGCCTTGCGCCCACTGCGCCCCAAGTCGCTACGCTTTGGCATTGAGCAACAGCGCATCAGTGACTGGCTGAAAAACATTGTTGAACTTGCACCCACACAGCCCGCGCTAGCGCTTGAAGTCGCCCGCACCCAGCGATTGGTCAAAGGCTACGGCGACACCCACGCGCGCGGCTGGGGTAACTACCAGCGCATCATGGCCAAACTGCCACAACTGCAAACCATGCCGCAAGGTGCAGCGCAGATGCAGTCATTAAGCCAGGCTGCTTTGGCCGATGACGGTGGTCAAGCGCTCGACAAGCTGCTGGCTTTTGTGTGACTCATATCGGGGACTGAATCATGGATTTAGAAAAACTTGTTGAACCTGATCGTGTGCATAAACACGTGTACACCGACCAGGCTATTTTTGATGCCGAGATGGAGAAAATCTGGGAACGCACCTGGGTTTACTGCGGGCATGAATCACAGGTCAAATCAACCGGCGACTATTACGCAGTCACCATAGGCCGCCAGCCAATGATCATGGTCCGTCAGGGCGATGGCGGCGTTCAGGTACTGTACAACCGCTGCCCGCACCGTGGTGTGCAACTGGTGGGCAACCAGCATGGCAATACCGGCACGTCGTTCGTGTGCTCGTACCACGCCTGGAGCTTTCATTTGAACGGCACCGTGCGCGCCATTCCTCTGGCCAAAGGCTATGAAGCGACGCGCATGACCAAGGACAACCCGGACTGCGGCATGAAGCGCGCTGCGCGTGTCGACAGCTATCGGGGATTTGTGTTTGCCAGTTTGGTTGATGAGGGTCCATCGCTGACAGAATTTTTAGGCGAAGCGCGCATCGCTTTTGACGACATGTGTGACCGCTCACCGGTTGGTGAGGTCGAGGTCGTACCGGTGTGCCACCGCGTCATGCAGCACTCCAACTGGAAGTTCTTCATGGAAAATCAGCTCGATGCATTGCATCCGTCGGTGACGCACCAATCAACCGGCATATCAGCCGGGCGGGTTGAAAAACGCGTGAAGGCCGAACAGGGCGCCGCGCCGCTGTACTACCACTACTTGTCTACTTTTGCATCCAGTTTTGAGCAATGGGATGCCGTGCAGACCATCAACTTTCCGTATGGTCACGGCATTCTCAAGGCCTACATGGGCTTGCGGCCACAAGACCCTGACACGCTCGAGCACGAGGCATTGCTGGTCAAGGCTTACGGCCCAGAGCGCGCTGAAGAATACCTGTCGCGCAGTATTCATCATGTGCTGGTCTATCCCTACCTGTCAGTTCAATCGCCACTTCAGCAACTTCGCTGCTTGCGGCCGATTGGGCCGAATAAAACGCAGTCCGAAATATGGCATTTCCGTTTGAAGGGTGCGCCCGAGGCGACTTACCGCCGCAGCCTGTGGTACTACAACTTGGTCAATTCACCCGCCACGATGATCAACGCCGATGACCTTGAAAACTGGACCAAAGGCCAATGGGGCTTGCAGTCCAACGGCGGCGACTGGGTCAGTTTTCACCGCTGGTACGGTGATGATCGGGTAGAAAAAGGCGTCACCTATTCCAACCATGGCACGTCGGAAGCCGTGATGCGCAACCAGTTCAGCGCCTGGTCCAAGTACATGTCTGCTTGACGGGAAACACCCCATGACCACAAAAACACCCAACCCGACCAGCGCCATTGCCAATGCAGGCCCCGACTTTGAACGCTTGCTGGGCCAAGAAGTCGTGATTGAAGCCAAGCAAGACGACACGCGTACTGGCGCCCAATCCGTAGAACCTGACCATTCACCACGTGCCGCGCAGGTCGGCAGCACATCAACAGCGCGTCCCTTGCCGCGTGCAAGCATGGCCATTCGCACGGCGCAAGACGCTGATCTGCTGCGTGAGGTGGAGCAGTTGCTCTATATGCAGGCGGAGCTGCTGGATGGCAAACACTGGCAAGCATGGATGGATTTGTTTGACGACCAGGGCGTTTACTGGATGCCGGTCACTCCCGAGCAAACAGAATGGGAAGGCTCGCCTTCAATTTTTGCAGAAGATAAATTGATGATGGAAATCCGCAAAGGCCGTGTCTCCCACCCTAACGCCTGGTCGCAAGCGCCGATGTGGGAGACCAACCACATGGTGAGCCACGTCACGCTGGAATCGGTCAGTGACACAGAAATCTGCGTGCGTTCGCGCTTTCACATGATGGAGCTGCGCCGTGACACGGTACGTCATTTTGGTGGCCGATACCAGCATACCCTGGTACGCGGTGCTGATGGTGTGCTTCGCATACGCCTGCAACGGGTCGATCTGTTCAACGGCCAAGCGTCTTTTGACTACGTTTTGCAGATCTGGGTCTAAACTGTCAAGTCATCCAACCTAGGAGCCTACCGTGAATGCTAGCAACTGTCTTCTTCACAATGCCTTGAAAAAAACCTTTTTGGGACTGGCGTTGATCGCGCTGGCAAGTGCCGGCTTTTCAACTTTTGCCGCCGACAAAGTCAAAATCGGTTTTGTCAGCACCTTGTCCGGGCCGTCGTCGGCGCTGGGTGTTGATATCCGCGACGGCTTTCAGTTGGCTGTCAAACTCAATGGCGGAAAACTGGGCGGCCTGCCAGCCGAGGTGCTCATCAGCGATGACCAGTTCAAGCCTGACGTGGCGCGCCAATTGTTTGAGCGCAATATCAAGCGCGACAAGGTTGACTTCATGACGGGTGTGGTGTTTTCAAACATCATGCTGGCGGCTTTGCCTGAAGCCTTAGACAACAAGGTGATTTATATCAGCCCCAACGCTGCACCATCGTCGATGGCGGGCAAGGAGTGCAATCCGCTGTTTTTTGCCGTGTCATGGCCCAACGATGCGTATCACGAAGCAGCCGGCGCGCTTGCTAATCAGCGCTCCTTAAAAAGTGTGTATTTGCTCGCACCCAACTACCAGGCGGGCAAAGATTCTCTGGCTGGTTTTAAGCGTATCTTCAAAGGCCAAATCGTTGGCGAAAACTACACCAAACTTGGCCAGCTCGACTACGCTGCTGAGCTGGCTGAAATCCGCGCTGCCAAGCCGCAAGCCTTGTACATCTTTTTACCCGGAGGCATGGGCATTAACTTCATCAAACAATTTGTGAGTGCTGGCCTGGGTAAAGAAACCCAGTTGCTGCTGCCGGGCTTCAGTGCTGACCAGGATGTGATTGGCCCGGTCGGACCGTCGATGGCCGGGCTTTTCAACACGGCACACTGGTCGCCTGACTTTACCAACCCGGCCAATATCAAGTTCATGGCCGAGTTTCGCAAAGAGTACAAGCGCACCCCCACGCTGTACGCATCTCAGGGTTATGACGCAGCCTTGTTGATCAACGCCGCAGTGCGCGACGTCAAAGGCAATCTGGACGACAAAGAGGCTGTACGCAAGGCCCTTCGCAGCGCGCGTTTTGACTCGGTTCGTGGGCCCTTCAAGTTCAACAACAACCAATACCCGGTTCAAAACTACTTTGTGCGTGTGGTGGGCAGTGACGGGCAAGGCGGCTTGATCAACAAATCGTTTGCTGAACCCATTTTGCGCAACCATGGCGATGCTTACGCTGAGCAGTGCGCCATGCGCTGATGCAGCCGACGCAGCCCCTGACTGAATGAGCGGCCTTTTTCTCATTGAGCAGGCCTTGAACGGCCTGCAGCTTGGGCTGATGCTGTTCTTGCTGGCGGCGGGGTTAACGCTGGTTTTCGGCGTGATGGACATGATCAACCTGGCGCATGGTTCGCTGTATATGGTGGGCGCGTTTTTGGCTGCCTGGCTGGTCCATTGGAGCGGCTCTTTTTTGCTGGGCGTGTTTGGTGCGATTGTGCTGACCGCGCTGTTCGGCATGTTGCTGGAGGCAACTGTCCTGCGCACTTTGTATGCACGCGATCATTTGTCCCAGGTGCTGGCTACTTTCGCTTTGATATTGATCATCAACGATGGTACCAAAATGATTTTCGGCAATGACTTGCCGCTGTCTACACCGCAAGCACTGAGCGGGCCCATTGAAATACTGCCGGGTTTGATGTATTCGTCATGGCGTTTGCTCCTGATCGCTGTGGGTTTGGTGGTGGCGCTGCTGATGTATGTGCTGGTGCAAAAAACGCGCATGGGCGCTCTGGTGCGTGCGGGCGCATCGAACCGCGAAATGAGCACCGTCATGGGCATCAATGTCACTCAGCTTTTCACGCTGGTGTTTGGCATCGGGGCAGCGCTTTGCGCAGTGGCGGGCAGTTTGCTGGGTCCCTTGCTGGCCGTGCAGGTGGGCATGGGTGAAAACATCCTGATTCTTGCTTTTGTCGTGATTGTGATTGGCGGCATTGGCTCCATCAGGGGCGCGCTTGTAGGCGCATTGCTGGTGGGTGTTGTAGACACACTGGGGCGTACGCTGTTGCAGCAAGCCTTGCGCGAGGCATTACCCCCGCAATGGGCCAGTGCCGCCGGACCTGCGCTGGCTTCAATTTCGGTTTATGTGCTGATGGCGGCGATGCTGGTTTTTCGCCCACAGGGCCTGTTTCCGGTGCGCAGTTAATGAGGCTCAAACACATCGCAGCTTTTGCATGTTTGGTCATGGCGCTGACTTTGCCATGGGCTTTGCAAGCGGCAGGCGTTGATTTTTATTTAAGCGTTGTCAGCCGCATGGTGGTGTACGCCATCGCTGCGACCAGTTTGAATTTGTTGATCGGCTATGGCGGCATGATTTCTCTGGGGCATGCGGCGTTTTTTGGCTTGGGTGCTTACAGCACAGGTATTTTGCTGAGTGAAGGTGTGCAATCTGCGGGCTTGCATTTGCTGGTCATTGGGTTGGTGACTGGTGTCATGGCTTTGCTGATCGGTGCCATTTCCTTGCGTACGCGGGGCGTTTACTTCATCATGATCACGCTGGCATTTGCGCAAATGCTGTTTTATCTGGCCAATTCCGTCAAAGGCTACGGCGGCGACGAGGGCTTGACCGTCAAAGTTCGTTCGCTTTTGCCGGGCGGGATGAGCTTGCAGGAGCCCGCTACCCTTTACTACGTGGCACTGGCGCTGCTTGCAGGGGTGCTGTTTTTTCTGCATCGCTTTACAGCTTCGCGTTTTGGACGAGCGGTGCAAGCACTGCGCGACGACGAGGTCCGTGCTGAAGCACTGGGCTTGCCTACATTTGCCTGCAAGCTGGTTATCTTCGTTGTCGCAGGTGTGGTCTGCGGCATCGCTGGTGGCCTCAGCGTCAACCTGCAAGGCTATGTCAGCCCGAACGTGCTTTACTGGACACAGTCAGCCACATTGATGGTGATGGTTATTTTGGGGGGTGTGGGTACCTTGTGGGGCGGTGTGTTGGGTGCCGTTGCCTTGCTGCTGCTGCAAGAGGTGCTGTCGGCTTACACACCGTACTTTGAGTTTTGGATGGGCTGGGTATTGCTGGCTGTGGTGTTGTTTGCGCGAAATGGGCTGGCAGGCATGTCGGCATCGTTGGCGCAGTGGCGAGCGCGTCTATGAGCAGCACTGTGTTGCTTGACGTTCGCAGGCTGAACAAACGCTTTGGCGGTGTGGTCGCTACCGACCAAGTTGACCTGCAAATTGCGCAAGGCGAAATCCACGCACTCATTGGTCCTAACGGTGCAGGCAAAACAACCCTGGTGGCGCAATTGGCCGGGCAAGTGCCAAGTGACAGTGGCTCGGTGCATTTTGATGGCACAGACATCACCCGCATGGCGACGCATCTGCGGGCGAGGCGTGGGCTGGTTCGGTCGTTTCAAATCACCCGCTTGTTCAAAAGCATGTCTGTCTTGGACAACTTGGCGCTGGCCATACAAGCGTCCTTGGGACAAGTGTTTTCAGCTTGGCGGCCGGTCAAGCAGGATGTCGATTTGCAGGACCGCGCCATGGCTATTCTGGTACGTTTGGGTTTGGCCGACAAACACCATTGGCGTATTGAACAGCTCTCGCACGGTGAGCAGCGCGCCTTGGAAGTCGGCATGGCGTTGGCGGGTAAGCCTAAGCTGGTGCTGCTGGATGAACCCCTGGCGGGCATGGGCCTGCAAGAGTCTGAAGCCATGACGCAGCTGATTGACAGCCTGCGGCGCGACTTTTCAGTGCTGTTGATCGAGCACGATGTTGAAGCTGTTTTCCGTTTGGCCGATACTGTTTCGGTGCTGGTCAGTGGCCGTATTGTTGCCAGTGGCAAGCCAGCCGACGTGCGGGCAAACCCAGCTGTCACAGCAGCCTATTTGGGTGCGGCGCAATGACTGATTCACAAAACCATACGGAGCTGCTGGGTGTGCAGGGTTTGCATTCAGGTTATGGCTTGAGCCAGGTTCTGTTTGGTGTTGACCTGCATATCAAGCCGGGCGAAATATTGGGCGTGTTGGGTCGAAATGGCATGGGTAAAACCACCCTGGTGCGCTCTGTCATGGGACTGATCAAGCCGACCCAAGGGCAGGTTCAATTTAGCGGCTTACCCATCACCGGTCTGCCGCCCAACCGCATCGCGCTTCAGGGCATTGCGCTGGTACCCGAAGGGCGGCAAGTGTTTGGCAATCTGAGCGTGCAGGAGCACTTGAGCACTTTTTGCCGCCCGGGCAAAGAAGGCCTGAAAACCTGGACCCCGCAGCGTGTGCTGGATCTGTTCCCTCGCCTGGCAGAACGCCGTACCCACATGGGCAATCAGCTTTCTGGCGGGGAGCAGCAAATGCTGGCGATTGCCCGAGCACTGGTCACCAACCCGCAATTGCTGATTCTGGATGAAGCCACAGAAGGCTTGGCACCTCTGGTGCGCGAAGAGGTTTGGGGCGTGCTGCGCACATTGCAAAATGCGGGCCACGCCATGTTGGTGATCGACAAGTACGTGCATCGCCTGATTGACATTGCTGATCGTCACGTCATTATTGAAAAAGGGCGGGCGGTTTGGACTGGGACATCTAAAGAGCTGGACGCTGACCGCAGCCTGTGGACGCGGTATTTAGGCTTGTGATTGGGTTGTGCATTTCAGCAGTTTTATTTTTTGCAATTTTTTCGTTAACTGCATTTTTAAGGAACCAAGATGATGAAACCACTTGTTTATAAATGGCTTGCCGCGCTGTTGCTTGGCGCAAGCTTCGCCGCCACAGTAGGTGCGCAAGAAGTCACGCTGCGGATGGTCAGCGCTTTTCCTGAAAACGGTATTTATGTGCAGCGCATCCTGCCCTGGATTCAAAAGTTCAACACCGAAGGCAAGGGCGTTTTGCAAATCAATTTTCTGGGTGGGCCCAGAGCGATTCCAACCTTTGAAGCTGGCAATGCCGTTAAAACCGGCGTGGTGGACATGTCGCTCAACACCGGCGCTTTTTACACCAACGTCATGCCCGAGGCTGACTTTTTAAAGCTGACGCAAATCACTGTGGCCGAGCAGCGCAAAAACGGCGCGTTTGATGCCATCAACAAGGTGTGGAACGAAAAAGGCAACATGCAGTACCTGGCCCGCATGGTGGAGAACCAGCCGTTTCACGTCTATACCAACAAGAAAGTCGACAAGCCTGATTTGACCGGGCAAAAAATCCGCATCAGCCCGGTATACCGCGACTTCTTTCAGGCGCTTAACGCCAGCGTGGTGACGACACCACCGGGCGAGGTCTACACCGCACTGGAGCGCGGCGTGGTTGACGGCTACGGCTGGCCGATCGGCGGCATTTTTGACCTGAACTGGCACGAAAAAACCAAGTACCGCATTGACCCTGGTTTTTATGATGCCGAGGTGTCCCTCATCATGAACCTGCCTGCCTATAAAAAGCTCACCGATCCACAGCGCAACTACCTGCAAAAGCAGTTGCTGGCACTGGAAGCTGAAAACACTTTCTGGACCCGTTATGGCAACGAGGAGACTGCGCGTCAAAAAACCTTCGGCATCGAGACCATCAGCTTTGACGCGGCAACGTCCAAAGCTTTCCGCGACCAGGCCTACAGCGTGGGCTGGGCCGGTGCGACCAAGCAAAGCCCAGAGGTTGCTGCACGCTTCAAAGCACTTTTTTCAAAGTGATATCCAGTGACGGGCCCAGTCGATAGTCTGTCTAATGCCTATGGCCGCTTCCTGTCAGCGTTGTCGCTGCTGGGTTGCGCCATTTTGATGGCCATGATGCTGGTGATTGTGGGCGATGTTTTCTTGCGCAACGTGCCACTGCCTGGCACGCCGCGCGGGCTGGCCTGGAGTACCGAGGTGTCTGAACTGATGCTCTACCTCATCACCATGTGTGTGGCACCCTGGCTGCTGCGGCAGGGGCAGCACATCCGGGTTGACATCGTGTTGCAAGCGATACCGCCTCGATTGGCCTGGACGCTCGAGTGGCTGGGCGACCTGATCGGGCTGGTCTGTTGCGTGGTGATTGCGTGGTACGGCACGCAGGCCGCATGGTCCAGCTACCAGTCCGGCGCGGTCAATATCAAAACGCTGGTGACACCCGAGTGGTGGGCGCTGGCGCCGCTACCGGTCGTGTTTGTATTGCTGTCGATTGAAATGTTGTTTCGCATGCACCGGCTGCAAACCGGTGTGCGTGGCCCGCGTAACGATGCTGTGAGCGCGGCATGAGTGAGTGGATGAGCGGGTGGGCCTTGGCCGCCTGGCTGATGCTGGGCGGCTCGACGGTGCTGCTGTTTATTGGCATGCCGGTGGCGCTGACATTCATCACCATCAATATCCTGGGTGCCTGGCTTTACATGGGCGGAGAGCCCGGCCTGATGCAGCTGACGCGCAGCAGTGTGTCGTCAGTCACTGCGTTTTCGCTCACGCCGATTCCACTATTTGTGTTGATGGGTGAAATTCTTTTTCATACCGGCTTGGCACTCAAGGTGATTGAAGGTGTGGAGCGACTGATCCACCGCATACCGGGCAGGCTTGCGGTTGTGGCCGTGGTGGCGGGCACGGTGTTTTCAGCCATATCTGGCTCCACCATTGCCACTACCGCCATGCTGGGTTCGCTGATGCTGCCCATCATGCTGGCACGCGGCTACCACCCTACGCTGGCGACCGGCCCCATCATGGCGATTGGCGCAGTTGACATGCTGATTCCGCCCTCGGCACTGACGGTATTGCTCGGTTCGCTGTCAGGCATTTCGATTTCTAAATTACTGATTGGTGGTGTGGTGCCAGGCGTTATTTTGTCGGTCGCCTTTGTGTTGTGGATTGTGATTCGCGTCAGCATCAGCCCACAACTTGCGCCGATCGATAAAGACGACGCCGTGCAATACAAAGGCTGGGCGCGCTGGAGCCTGTTCTTTGGCTACGTGCTGCCAACGCTGTCGATTTTTGGTGTGGTGGTGGGCGCGCTGGCCGCAGGCTGGGCCACACCTACTGAATGTGCGGCACTGGGCGCTTTTGCCACCATGTTGTTGGCCCTTGCCTACCGGGTATTGACGGTGGATGCCACCGTCAAGGCGCTCAAGGGGACAGCGGGCATCTCGGGCATGATTTTGTTCATCATTCTGGGCGCTACCACCTTCGCCCAAATCTTGTCTTTTTCCGGGGCCAGCAATGGGCTGGTGCAGCTCATCACCGGGCAAGGCTGGTCAACCGCCATGATTGTGGTGGGCATGATGCTGATACTTATTTTTCTGGGTATTTTTGTCGATCAGGTCAGCATGATGATGATCACATTGCCCATTTTCATGCCGATCGTTCAGGCGCTGGGCATTGACCCGGTCTGGTTTGGCGTGATGTTTTTGATTTGCATGCAACTCGGTTTGCTGCTGCCACCGCACGGTTTGCTCTTGATGACCATGCGAGGCGTGGCACCACCGTCTGTCACCATGGCTCACATCTTTGTAGCGGTCGTGCCCTACGTTGTGATGAGTTTGATACTGCTCGCTGCGGTGTTCTGGATTCCTGCCATTGCCACCTGGCTGCCGAAGTTGATCGGGTAGTTTGTTTGGGAGCTATTTTTAATATAGCAACTAGACCTGAAATTTATTGGGCTGCAGCGGTTTTTATGGACAGATTCAGAAATCTGCCTGAGTGATAATGGTGTTAAAGGCGCTACGGTAAAGCGTGGCGGGGTCAATTTTTAGTTCGGGCATCACTGCTTCTTATTCAATTTTGATATTGCTGGTTTTGATCACAGGTGACCATTTGCGGTTCTCATTGTTGATAAAGCCCAGGTAGTCAAGGGAGCCATAGGCCAGCGGTGTCATGCCCAGATCCGTCAAACGCGTTTGCATGTCGGGTGATTGCACGGCCGCTTGCACTTCAGTTTGAAGTCGTTCAACGATGGCGGCTGGCGTTTTGGCTGGGGCTGAAATGCCAAACCAGGCTGCCCCCGACACGCCAGGCACCACTTCACTGAGCGTGGGCGCATCAGGAAACGATTTCACTCGGCGCTCACTGGTGACGGCCAGCAGGCGCAGCTTGCCGCTTTTGGCGTAACCGGTGGCGGTCACCAGCCCTTCAAACAGCGCATCCAGCTGGCCACCGAGCAAATCGTTGATCGCTGGGCCAGAGCCTTTGTAGGGGATATGAACCATGTTGATTTGCGCGCTTTGCTTGAGCAGCTCACCGCTTAAAAAGCCAGACGTGCCGATACCCGCCGACGCGTAGTTGATGCTGCCTGGTTTGGCTCTGGCCAGCGCCAAAAACTCTTGCATGGTTTTGGCCGGGTGGTCAGCCCGCACCATGAAGCCGTTCGGAAAACTGCCCACCAAGGCAATGTGCACAAAATCTTTGATCGGGTCATACGGCATGGTGCTGCGCATCAGCGGCCCGGGCGCAATGGACGAATTGGCCGCCATCACCAGTGTGTAGCCGTCGGGCGCGGCCTTGGCCACAAAGTCAGTGCCCAGCACCGAGCCGACGCCGGGTTTGTTTTCAACCACGACTGGCTGCTTGAGCGCATCGCCCAGGCGCTGCGCCAGCAAACGCGCCACCACGTCGGTCGAACCGCCCGGCGGAAAAGGCACGATGAGTTTGATACTGCGCGCCGGATAGGTTTGGGCCAGGCTTGTCGTTAACGCTGTCATGCCTGAGGCAGGCAAGCACTGCAACAATTGCCGGCGCGTAAACTGTTTAACCATGACAAAACCTCTCAAATTTTCTGCTCAGGTATTGATAGCCGGTGCTGGCCCGGTTGGGTTGGTAGCGGCGCTGGCGCTGGCCGATGCAGGCATCAGCGTGCATGTGTTTGAGGCAGCTGATGGCATTGCCCAAGACCTGCGCGCGTCGACTTTTCACCCACCTACGCTTGACATGCTGGACAAGTACGGCATCACGCCCACTTTGGTCGCGCAGGGGCTGGTGTGCCCGCACTGGCAGGTGCGCATGCACCCGAGTGGCGAGCATGCGCGGTTTGATCTGTCGGTGCTGGCCGATGCAACGGCTCATCCCTATCGGCTGCAATGCGAACAGTTCAAACTGTCGCGCGCCTTGCTGGCCCGGCTGGCCGACTACCCGCGTGCGCAAATCAGTTTTAACGCCAGCATTGAAGCGGTGACGCAAAGCGATGATGCCGTGACGCTGCAAGTCAATACGGCGGAAGGCGCCAGTACGGTGCGGGGTGGCTGGCTGATAGGGGCTGACGGCGCACGTAGCGCGGTGCGCAAATCGCTCGGCATTGCTTTTGATGGCGATACCTATCCAGAGACCACCATCCTTGCGACCACCGACTTTCCGTTTGACCAGCACTTGCCCGACTTGTCGAATGTCACTTACTGCTGGCAGGCAGGTGCGGGTAATTTCAGTTTGCTCAAGGTGCCGGGGCGCTGGCGCGTGTCGATTTACCCGGACGAGGCCAGGCCGATTGAAGATTCGCTCCAACCTGAAGCCATTGAAGCTGCGCTGCAAGCCATCGTGCCTGGCCCTGAGGCCTACCGGGTGTTTGAGGCGCGCCCCTATCGCGTGCACCAGCGCATGGCCTCCAGCTACGGCGCTGGCCGCGTCTGGCTGGCGGGGGATGCGGCGCACCTGAACAGCCCAGCTGGCGGCATGGGCATGAATGGCGGAGTGCATGACGCGCTCAATCTGGCCGCCAAGCTGGTACGCGTTGTCAATGGCGAGTCGGCCGACTTGCTCAGACTGTACGAGCGCCAGCGCCGCCCGATTGCGCTCGACCAAATCCTCAAGCAGGCCGATGCCAACCGCAGCCGCATGCGCGAGCGTGACCCCACGCTGCGCCTGGCTGCACTGCGCAAGCTGCAAGCCATCGCGCAAGACCCCGCCGCCCTGCGTGCGCATTTGCTGCGCACCTCGATGATCGAGGGCTTGCGGCAAGCAGCCAGCGTGGCGTGAGGTCATAGGCGGCGTCGCCAATCGGCATTCGGGGCCAACATGTCGCTCAGCAAAGCCGCGCCCGAACGGTCGGGCTGCACAGCACATTGCATGGCCCAGGCCAGACACAGATTGGACGACACCACGGGAATGGGCAAACGGTGCTCAGCCATTGTGCGCAAGCTCGGCATACCGGTGCCACTCATCAGCACCGCATCGCAGCCGGTGGTGTCCAGCGCGGCAAGCAGGCTTTGCACAGCAGGAGTCGTCAGCTTGTAAATGTTGCGTGTGTCCAGCAGCTCTGTGGGCAAACCCGCTTTGGCTGTCACGGTCAGCCCTGCTGCTTTCCAGTAAGCCAAACCCGCTTCAGACAACCAGCTTGGGTAGGGCGACAGCAGCGCGATGCGCCGTGCGCCCAGGGCGCGCAAGGCCTGCAAGATGGATTGCGCTGCCGACAGCACCGGATAGCCGCGTGCTGTGGTCAACGCGGCCAGGCGCTCGGCCTCTTGAGCTGCGCCCACCAAGTAGCTGGAGCCGGTACAGGCAAAGCCCAGCGCTTGTAACGGCGCAACATCAAACTGAGCGGCGGTCTCGCCCAGCGTGTCCAAGTAGTTCAGCAGACGCTCACGGGAATCAGCAGATTGGCAAACCATGCGCGCCGTCAGCAGCGTATGGTGCGCGCCCAGCAGGGCCTGCATTTCAGGCTCAACCGTGGTGTTGGCTTGTGGTACCGTCACGCCCAGCACGGGACCGTACTCAGAGCGGTGTGGCGCCTCAGTCAATTAGTGGCCTGAACTTCCGTCGTATTTTTTGCCCAGCGCCAACAAGGCCGGAGTTTCAATCACGTCATTGAGTTGATCGAAGTCCAACATGTTGTTGCGCCATGGTGCCGTGGTTTGGTGGGTGTGGAGGCTGGCGTAATAAGCCTGAAGCGTGTGCGACACAGCACGCGCGGTACCACCCGGAAAAATCACAATTCGAAAGCCCACATCACCCAATTCTGCAGCGCTCAAGATCGGCGTTTTGCCGCCTTCCACCATGTTGGCCAGCAAGGGAATGCGGTGCGCAAATTGAGCGCAAGCCACTTTCATTTGCTCAGGTGAGCGCAAGGCTTCAATGAACAAGGCGTCGACGCCACATTCCAGGTATTTTTCGGCACGCTCCAAAGCGGCTTCCAAACCTTCAACCGCCAGCGCGTCTGTGCGGGCCAGGATCAAGGTGTTGGTGCTGCGCCTTGCATCAAGTGCTGCTTTGATTTTGCCTTGCATCTCTTGTGCCGGTACCACCCCTTTGCCATCCAAATGGCCGCAGCGCTTGGGGAAGGTTTGGTCCTCAATTTGAATCATGGCGGCGCCCGCACGTTCAAAGTCGCGCACAGTACGCTGCATGTTCAGGGCATTTCCAAAGCCCGTGTCGGCATCCACAATGACCGGCACGCTGACGCGGTCGGTGATGTTGGCCAGCGTGTTGGCCACCTCGCTGGCTGTGGTCAGGCCAATGTCAGACCGGCCCAGACGGGTATACGCAATGGACGCGCCTGATAAATAGAGCGCTTCAAAACCCGCTTGCTCGGCGATGAGTGCCGTCAGCGCGTCGTAGATACCTGGGGCCAACAAAGCCTTGGGCTGTTGCAATCGAAGAGCGAGTGACATGAATGTGCTTTCTTGGGAATATCAATCATCGGTGGGGCCTGTCAATCAGGCAACTGGGTGTCAATGGGTTCAGGCTACTTTCAGCTGCTGCGCAATGTCTTGGGCTACCAACCAGCCCCCACCCACGGCGCTGAGCAAACCGTTGCCTGCCAAATAACCATCGGCACCGCGCCCCGATACACCGCGAGCGGCCCCGCCGGCTGCATACAAATTGTGCATAGGCTGGCCATCTGCTTTCAAGACGTGGCAGACAGCATCGACCTCCAAACCCCCTTGCGTGTGAAACAGCGCGCCGGTGACTTTCATCGCGTGATACGGTGCTTGCAAAGCGCGTGAAAATGTTCTGCCCATGGCATCGGTGTGGCCCGCTTGAACGTCATGGAGCGTGGCCAGCAGCGTATCGACATCGCAACCCATCAACGCCGCCAAAGCAGGCACATCTTGTACGGTGCGCAGCGCCCCCGCGGCCTCGGCGTCTCTAAAGTCCGGAAAGGTTCTGAGCAATGTAAGGAGGGGTGCATCAAATACATTCCAAGCAATGCTGCCGGGTTGGTTCAGCACATGCATGGCCGCTTCAGAGTAGCCGCCGGTTTCATCGTTGAAGCGTTTGCCCAAGGCATTCACCTGAATGCCGCCTTCCATGATGAAAGCCCAAGTCATGAGCGCACCCTGCGGCGTGACCCACGAGCCGTGACCCTGGTAAGCATCCAAATCACCCATTTGCAAACCCAATTGACGGCCCCATTGAATGGCAGTGCCGTCGTTGCCTTGATGACCCGCAAACACAGCGTTGGCCATCTCTGGCAACAGCTCTTTGACCATTTCGGTGTTACCACCAAAACCATTGCAAGCCAGCAATACAAACTGGCTGGCGACATGTTCTATGGTGCCATCGGGCCGGACATAGCCCACACCCAAAACCTTGTCGTTCGAGTTGACCCACAGCTCACAGACCCTGGCCTCACCCAAGACATCGGCGCCCAAATCTTGGGCCACTTGGGCCAGTCGGGTCATGAAGGTGGCACCCGTTTTTTCGGGCATGGTGTGCATGCGCCTCACACTGTGGCCAGGGTATAAAAACCCATCGACTATTTCAAATGGCAGGCCCATTTTTTCAAGGGCATCGATGGCCGGCGTCACGGCTGCCACGTAGGCTTTGACCAAATGCAAAGGCGCGTGACCATGTGCTTTGTTCATCACATCGTCTATCAGGCTTTGCTGAGAATCTTCAATACCCAATGCCTTTTGCAAACGCGTTTGTGCAGCTGGAATAAATCCAGATGACAAAGCGGTGGAACCTGTGCCCGAGGCATCTCGCTCCAATACCAACACATCGCATCCGCTGGACCGCAAGGCAATGGCGGCGGTCAGGCCGCATGCGCCGCCGCCCACAATGCACACGGGCACGTCAGGTGTGCCTGCTGGCATATCTTCTGCACGAACAATTTGGGGGGCTTTAGAGGTTTTCACTGGGATGCTCTTTCTTGCTGCAAACGCAATTTAAGTTGTGGCAAGAGGCCGCCTGCTTGCACCATGGCCATCAGAAAATCAGGAATCGGATCACAGGCAAGCCTTTGGCCATTGGCGCGCACCACGGCCGATTGCGAAATATCCAGGGCCACCTGCTCTCCTTCTTCAATGAGGGCTGCGTCTTTGCAAGTGAGCAACAACAGGCCTAAATTGAACGCATTGCGAAAATACAAGCCGCCATAAGACGGCGCTATCACAGCTTTCACACCCAGCTTGACCAAGGCATCTGCGGCCTGCTCTCTGGAAGAACCAATACCAAAATTGGGGCCCGCCACCAAGACATCGCCAGCTTGTACTTGCGCTGCAAACTCAGGCCGAACACCTTCGAGGCAATGCTTGGCAATGTCCAAAATGCCTAATTTCATATACGCCCCGGGGGCGAGTTGATCGGTGTCGATGTCTGCACCGATTTTCCAAACTTTGTGAAGTGCGCTCATGCCAACACCTCCCTTGGATCAGAAATACTGCCGCGCAGTGCCGAGGCGGCCACCGTGTAGGGTGAAGCCAAATACACCTGCGCAGTGGCCGAGCCCATACGGCCTTTGAAGTTGCGCGCGGTGGACGCAATGACATTGGCGCCATCGGGAATGCTACCGCCGTACCCCGAACAGGCACCGCAGGACGTGGGCAAGATCTCGGCGCCTGCCTCACGCAGAGAGCGCATCACGCCTTCGGTTTCGGCTTGGGCCTGATCGAGCAAACTGGCGGGCGCCACCATCAAGCGAACGCCGGCAGGCAAGTGCTGACCTTTTAATACCTGGGCCGCTGCGCGCAAATCATCCAACTTGGCGCCCGTGCAAGCACCAATGTAGGCCACCTGAATAGGTGTGTTTAAAAACTCACCAACCGCTTTGGTGTTGGCGGGGCTGTGAGGTGCGGCCACTTGGGGCACCAGCGTTGATGCATCGAATTCATGCACGATGGCCTCTGCGCCTTCGTCGGTATGCCAGCCTTCAATCTGTACGTCTTTGGCGCCGGTGGTGGCCAGCCAATCGCGGGTGACTTGGTCGGGGGCAATCAGCCCGACTTGCGAGCCCAGCTCGGCGCTCATGTTGGACATGGTCATGCGCTCTTGCATGGAAAGCGCTTGCACCGCTTCACCGGCAAATTCAACGGCTTGGTAGTTGCCGCCATTCATGCCGAATTTGCCAATCATGTGCAGCATCATGTCTTTGGCGGTGACGCCGGATTGCAATCGTTTGTGCCACTTCATCAGATAAGTCTGCGGCACACGCACCCACAATTGGCCGGTCACCACCACGCCCAACATTTCAGTACTGCCGACACCGAACATGTAAGTGCCTAGTGCACCGCCAGTAGGGGAATGCGAGTCGCCGCCCACACAAAACATACCGGGTTTCAGATGTCCTTTTTGGGGCAGTACCACGTGGCAAATGCCCATGCTGTCGTACACATGTGGCAACTGTTGTTCGGCCGCCCAATCGCGGGCAATGCGCACAATGCGGCGCGAGTCATCGTCTTGCTCTGGCACATAGTGGTCCATGACCAAGACCACTTTGGACTTGTCCCAAATTTGAGCCCCCAGCTCTTCCAGCATGGGCTTCAGACGCCTGGGGCCAGACGAGTCGTGGAACATGGCCAAATCGACTTGGCAATTGACAATATCACCCACGGCAACATTCGGCTTTCCTGCAGCTTTGGCGATGAGCTTTTGCGCAAGGGTTTGGGGGGACGCAACCAGCGTACTCATGATGACATTTCCAAGAAATTAAATTGTTTTGATTTCACGACTTTGCCTCTTTGTCTTTCATCGACACGCGGGCATCCACATTGCCAATTTTGGACACTTCCAATTGATATTCATATCGGTCTGGGCGGTACAGACCTTCTAACCACTGCACGGGTTTGTCGTCCTCATCAAACACACGGCGACGTACCGCCAAAAGCGCGCTGCCAATTTGAAGATCCAAAGCCTCAGCCACGCGGGCATCGGCTTGTCGCGCAGAGATGGTCTGCTGCGCACGCCCCAACACCACGCCTGCTTCCCTCATGAGCTGCAGCATGGGCTTGGCTGCCAGGTCGCGGCGCATGATGCCGGCAGCCAAATCTAAGGGCATGTAGGTGGTGATGTAGGACAGCGGACCTTCTTTGGAGCTGCGCAATCGAATGGCTTTTTTAACCGGAGATCGCACAGGAATTTGGAGCGCATGGGCTACATCGTCAGGCGCTTCAATGGTGCGCCAATCGAGTACCTTGGCTGTGGTGGTTAAGCTGGCACTCACAATGTTTTCCATCAAACCCGCCAAGCTGGTGGGTTGCGTCTGAGCTGAGGTGCCCAAGACGGGCAATGAATTGGCTGCTGGCTTTGGAAAAGTACCACGCCCTGCCACACGCACAATCAAGCCTTCGGCCACCAGTTTTTCCATGGCGTGACGCACGGTCACGCGCCCGACGTTGAACTGCTTGGCCAGCTCAATTTCAGCTGGCATGGCTTTGACAAAACGACCTTCTATCAACTGCTCGCGCAGTACCAAATAAATTTGGTGGTATTTGGTCAAAGGCAAACGGGGCGTCATGCCATCACCTCTTCAAAATTCCAGGTTTGTACGTCAATGCAAAAGACGTCTTCTGGCTTCACACCCAGCAGCAAGTGATAAAGCACAAATCGATAGCAGTCGTTGGCATCGATTTCACTGGGTGTGAAGGCAAAGGCCAAATTGCCACCGGTGGTAAGGCGCCCAGGAAAACCAAAATGCAACAAGTTTTGCTTAAAAACAGCGGCCACTGTTTTAGCCGTGGCCGCATCGGGAGCCAGAAATTCAATCACCAGACCCATTTCGTGCTGACTTTTTTGATGCGCAGGCAAGGGGCGCACTGCGCCTTGCCCATACAAGTGAGGCACCATCGTCCATGCGCCAGGCACCAAACTGCGCACACGTTCACACACCTCGTCCAAAGCGCGGGGCATGAGGCTGATCATGGTGGGGTCGGCCACACCCGCCAATAACACGGCACGCGCGCCCTCATAGGCTGCGCCCTCCACTTTCAATGTGGGGCAGGGCCGTGCGACAAATTTCGCGCCCGAGACTTGGGTTCGGTGTTCGTCCAAGGCCGCATACCTTGCCATGTGCAGATCTAGCGTGCCTTCGGGTTCCTCCACCAGCCATGGGTCGGCCTGCTCATAAAGTGCATGCGCCGCCACCGACGACGGTGTGGCGTGAGCCTTTGGGTTCATGCTTTCCAAGATGAAATCTCTTGGCCCCAGTTCGGCCAGAATGGCATCGCGGCCACCTGGCTCACAGCACAGCGAAGTGCACTCAATGATCTTGGCCATGTGCAACGCAAGGCCTGCGTCATAGCCCAGCATCTGCGGTAGCGCTGCAAAAATAGCGGTGTCACACGACCTGCCCGCAATGAGCACATCGGGCATTTGTTTCAATGCGCGAATGAAAGTATCTGTGCCGCATTGCGCCACCACGTGGCTGGCCGATAAGAGTTGGGCCTCGTCGGGTACGGGCAATGTCAGTGCTGCACCCGAATGGTCCAATGCCTGAAGACGGTCCTCTTGCGCAGCGCTCACCAGCAAGTGACGCGGCACATCACTGGCCACGGTGGCCACTTGAAACGACAGCCCATGCCGCCTTGCAATATCGCGCAGCAAATCCAGCGTGGCTTCTAGGTGTGGCTTGGCACCCGCAGTGCCGGCACTGCCAATGATCAAGGGCACATTGAGTTGGCGCGCAGCCAATAAAACCAATTCAAGATCCCGCCTGACCATGGCTTGGGGTGCCGCCATTTGGCCTGAGCCCAAGTAGTAGGGCCCGGGATCAATGGAGCCCATGTCACAGCCAATGAAATGCGGACGCCTTTGAATGCCGAGCGCAAAAGAAGCTTGCACAATGCCAAAGCCCAGTTGCCCCGCCGCCGACAAAACACGCAGACGCTCAGCGCCAGGCCGATGACTGGCTAAAAGTTGTGAGACAGCTGTAGCTTGCAGATCGGCGATCACGGCATTTAATCGGATCAAACCATCAATGACAGCAGCGGCGCATGCTGCTGTGCGCCATACAAATCACCATCGCCAGGGCTGCCAGCACAGACAGATCGAGGCATTGACAATTTAATCGCCCAAATTTCCGGCAACTCAAAACGCCTCACCTGAGATGCCAACAGGCCATAACAATCGGCCACAGAATGGTGTTGAAGGGCCTCGCTATTGGCAGCCCGTTCGTAAGCGGCTGCATCGCGAAAAAACAAATCGACCGTGAAGCACAAGGGACCCGCATTTTTGCTGCGAATAACGCTGGCCAATTGGGTGATGGGCAATGCAAATTGGGTCATCGCAAGACGCGTTGAAAGTTCTTTAACGTGCGGTAAAGCCGCCATCAGCACACAAAATTTGGCCCGTGATGAAGGAGGCTCTTTGCGACAGCAAAAAGCTCACTACTTCGCCAATTTCTTCTGGTTGCCCCAAGCGTGCCATGGGAATGCTGGCCTGCATTGCAGCCAGCGCTACCGGGTCGGCCATGGTGGTCGCAACCATGGGGGTTGCAATGGGGCCTGGGCCCACCGCATTGATTCGAACCCCTTCAGCAGCCCACTCCAAAGCCAACGATCTCACCATCCCGTTCAAGCCTGCTTTGGAAGCTGCATAAGCCGCGCCGCGCGCATGGCCTACCAAACCAATTTGACTGCTGATGACCACCACACTGGCATCGCCAGTTCGTGATGCGCGCATGTGGGCAATGGCCGCACGGGTGAGTACAAATGTGGCGTCCAAATTGAGCGCCAAGGTTTGACGCCATTCATCCAATGACATATCGTCCGACAGCTTTTTGAAGAAAATACCCGCGCAGCACGCCAGCGCATCCAGGCCGCCCAGTGCTGCTGCGGCTCGGGCTGGCAAGGCTGCACAAGCTTCGTCATCCAACAGGTCTTGCACCAACACCACCGCTTGCGGGAGTACCTGCTTCAATGCCGCAACCTGACTTTGGTTTTGCACAACGCCAGCCACTTTGGCACCTTGCCTTGCCAATGCACAAGCCGTAGCCAGCCCAATGCCCGAACCTGCGCCCGTTACGAGGGCGTGACGTCCAACCATTTCCAAAGCTGCCGTGGACATTTTTCAAAGTCCCAAATAGTTTTTGCGAAGTTCAGGATCTCGCGCCATGTCAGAGGCCAGCCCTTGCATGGCTACCTGACCGTTTTCAATGATGTAAGCCCGGTGCGCAATGGCCAGTGTTTGCACCGCGTTTTGCTCCATGAGCAAAATGGGCATGCCCTCTTTGTTGATCTTGGTAATCAATTCAAACATTTGCTCGACCAGCAAAGGCGAAAGACCTAAGGAAGGTTCGTCCATGATCAGCAAGGCTGGCTCAGACATCAGACCACGACCGATGGCCAACATTTGTTGTTCACCGCCAGACAGCGTGCCGGCGAGTTGTGAAAATCGCTCTTTTAAACGCGGAAAAATATCGACAATGCGTTCCAGGTTTTGAGCGCGCCTGGCCTTGCCGCGCACCTGACTGCCCAGCAAAAGATTGTCATGAACATTGAGGTTGGGGAAAATTCGGCGGCCTTCAGGCACATGAATCAAACCGCGCTGCACCACCTCACTGGAGGTCATGCCTGTCATGTCCTCCCCCTGAAAACGAATGCTGCCGCTGAAGGGTTTGTAAAGCGCGGAAATGTTGTTGTTCAGGGTGGACTTGCCCACCCCGTTGCTTCCCAGAACCGCCACAATTTCGCTAGCGCCTACATCCAGGTTGATGCCGCGCAAGATTTCAATTTGGCCATAGCCCGCATGCAAATTTCGGATCTCAAGCATGTGCCGCTCCTTGCACTTGGGGGGCCATTTGATCGGCTGCACCCCGGCCCAGGTAGGCCTCAATCACTTCGCGGTTGTTGACCACCTCTTCAGGTTGGCCTTGTGCAATGACCTTGCCATACGACAGCACATAGATGTACTCCGACAAACTCATGACAGCGTGCATCACGTGCTCAATGAGCAAGATGGTGACGCCCGAGTCCCGAATGCTGCGGATGAGCGCAATGATCTCGACAATTTCTTGCGGATTCAAACCCGCCATCACCTCGTCCAACAACAACAACTTTGGTCCTGTGGCCAAAGCCCGGGCCAACTCAAGCCGCTTGCGACCAGCCACCGTCAAGTCAGACGCGGGCTGATCCAACATGCCAGACATACCCACTTTTTCGGCAATCAAACGTGCATGGGCATGGGCCTCGTTTTTAGAGCTGAACTGCTGAAAGGCGCCTACCGCAATGTTTTCCAGCACAGTGAGTTTGGCAAAGGGCTGCGTGATTTGAAAGGTGCGGACCATACCCAAGCGGGCAATTTCATGCACTTGTAAACCCACAATGCTTTGGCCTAAAAACTCTACTCGTCCTTCATCGATTCTGTGAAAGCCCGCAATCGATGCAAACAGAGTGGTTTTGCCAGCGCCGTTTGGGCCAATCAGGGAAACAATTTGACCCTGCCCTACTTCCAAAGAAGCGTTGTCAACAGCTCGCAGGCCGCCAAATATTTTGCTTAAGCCTTTGACTTTCAGCATCAGGCGTCTCCTGCTTTGGAAGATGTTGCCGATGTCAAACGGCCAGTTTCTTTGCGCTTTTTGCGTTGGAACAATTCAATCAGGCCATTGGGCAAGAACGCAATGATGATGACCAGCAAGGTGCCGTAAAGCACCAAGGACAATCCTTGGAAGCTGAACATGGAGCGTGTGAGTTCACTCGCCACCGCCAGCAGCACAGCGCCAATGAGCGGCCCATAAACGGAACCGGCTCCGCCAATCATGCTGACCAGCAACATCTCCACAGACTTGTCGACGCCAAACACAATGGCGGGGTCGATGTACAAAAAGTACTGCGCAAAGAAACATCCGCCGGCACCGGCAATGGCCCCAGAGATGGTCATGATTTTGATTTTTTCCACAAAGACATTGATGCCCAAAGCGCGTGCCGAGTCTTCGTTTTCGCGAATCGCCGCCAACCTTGCGCCAAATCGGGAAGCCTTCAGCCACAAGGCCACTGCAATTGACAGGACCGTCAAGGTCAAAATAATGAAGTAGAAGTAGCGCCGGTCACCAAATTGAAAATTGGCCACGGTTTGCTTCATGGGGATGAGCATGCCCAAACCACCACCAGTGATGTCCACAGAGTTGGCAACGATGCGAAACACTTCGGCAAAGGCCAGCGTGATCAGCGCAAAGTAGGACCCTTTCAAACCGGCTCTAAAAGAAATAACGCCGATCAAGCACCCCGCTGCGGCGCCTGCCAAAGCGGAAGCAGGTAGGCCCCACCATGGGTTCAAGCCAAAACGCATTTGCACAATGGTGGACACATAAGCACCCACACCAAAAAAAGCCACATGACCAAATGACAGCTGGCCGGCAAAGCCTCCCGCGATGTTCCAGGATTGGCCAATAAAAGCATAAAACAGCGCCAGCACGCCAAAGTTAATGACAAAGGCCGAGCTGGATACAAACGGAAAAACAAGAGCAACGGCCAGCAACAAGACATGCAGGGCCCAAGGGTGACGATTGAAGTTCATCGCTTGTCTCCAAATAGGCCAGACGGTCTGAACAACAAAATCAGAATAAAAATCAGCGAGATGCCAATTTGTCCGAGGCTTTCACCCAGGTAGAGGCCACCAAACGATTCGGTCAACCCAACAATGAGACCGCCCACGACCGCGCCTAAAAAACTGCCCATGCCGCCCAGCACCACCACCGTGAAGGCCACCATCACAAAGACATGACCGGTGGTGGGAGACACATAAAAGATGGGCATGAGCAATGAGGCTGCAGCGCCCAAGGTGGCCATGCCCAAACCAAATGAAATGGCAAAGATCTTGTCGACATCAATGCCCACCAAGCGGGCGCCCATGCGCTCTTTGGCCACTGCGCGAATGGCGCGACCAGTATCGGTGCGCGACATGAAAATTCCCAGCAAGGCGCACATGATCATGGCTGCGACAAAAGAAATAACTTTAGGCAAACCGACCAACAGCGGGCCAACTTCAAACATTTTGTCGCTGTAAGACATGGAGATGGTGCGAGAGTCGCCTGTGAAAAACATCAAGGCCAAGTTTTCTATCACGATGGACAAACCCAAGGTGATGAGCAAGATGTTTTCATCTTTGCCGTAAGAGAGTTTGCCAATCAAATAGCGGTACATCACATAGCCCAGCGCAAACATGGCGGGCATGGTCACGATGAGCGAGAGATAAGGGTCAACCCCCAACTTGGTGACCAAGTAGAAGACACCAAACATGGCCACCATCAACAGGCTGCCATGGGCAAAATTGATGATGTGCAAGACACCATAGATCAATGTGAGGCCAGAGGCGACGAGGGTGTAAATTCCCCCCATGAGAATGCCATTGATGACGGCCGCTCCGATGATGGTCAGATCCAAGACGAGTTCCTTGAGGTGGGGTCAGTGAAAGAGGCAGGAAAGGCCTACAGACAGGAAAGGCTTTGCGCGCAATCAGCTCAAAACTTCTTTGCGAAGGCTAAGTTGTTGCGTTCAAGCTGCCAGCACACCATGTGTGCTGGCAATATCTAGCTTCAGGTGTTTGCAGGGCGCGGAAAAATAGGCTTCACAGCCGCAAATTCATTGGGCCAAACCACATTGATGTCGGTTTTTGAGGCCTGCAACAAGACCGCGCGGCCACCTTGATTTTGTCCATTGACAAACTTGGTAGGGCCATAGGGCATGAAGTGGTCGGACCAGGTGCTGGTTTCCAGCGCTGCAATGACTTTTTCTTTGTCTGAACTGGCCGCACGCTGCACAGCATCAGCAAACAACTTGATAGAGTTGTAAGCGCAGTAAACCTCAAAGGTAAACAAGGTGTTTTTTGCTTCCACACGCTTTCGCATTTCCAGTGCCTTTGGATTGCGGGGGTTGTACCAGTGGTTAAAGTCCATCATGTACTGCGCCACTTCAGGTTGCTCTTGCACCAGTTTGTAGTTAAAGCCACCGCCCAAAACGCTGAACATGCCGGCCACATCTACTTTTTGCTGATGCAAGGTGCGCGCGATCAAAACGTATTCGTTTTGATAGTTACTCATGATGACGATATCGGGTTTGATGGCCTTGATGCGCAACACCAAGTTGGTGAAATCGCGTGTAGGCGTGGCGTGCTTGAGTGTTTCTTTCACCTCAATACCAATGGCTGCCAATTTGCCCTGGAGCATTTTGGCCGTGCCCGTACCAAACTCGGAATCTTCGTGCACCAACACGGCTGTTTTGGCAACCCCGCCTGCTGCTTTGTTCACTTGGCTCAAGCCTTCGAATGCGTCGTCAACGCATTTGCCGTTTCCTGGGGCAAGGCGGAAAACGTTTTTCAAACCACGACTTACGAGGGCATCTGAGACGCCTACATCAATGATGAAGGGGGTGTTGTACTTGGCGGCAGCTTGGGTGGCAGGCAATGCGATGCCGCTGGACATACAACCAATATAAGCAGACACACCTTCTTGGTTCAAGCGCTCGACTTCTGACACACCCACTTCAGGGCGTGATTGAGAATCAGCCAGTGCCGCTTCAAGCTTGACACCGCCCAACGCTTTGATACCGCCTGCTGCGTTGATGTCGTCAATGGCCAGCAAAGCGCCAGCACGGCACTGCGCGCCGCTATAAGCCAATCCCCCGCTGATGGGATTGATCAAGCCAATCTTCAAGGGTTTGGGTTGTGCCAATAACAGGCCGGGCGCACCGAGTGCGGTGGTGGCTGCACCAGCTTGCAAAATCAAACGACGGGTTACGCGGACATCAGACGTCATGGTGGATCCTCAATGAAGGAGTGGGAGGTTAAATGAAATTGTTCCATTCATAGAACAATTGGAGAGACTGTGCAACAATCTTTTTGTGAAGTCAAGCGGTTAACTCCTAATGTTTTGAAATTAATCTTGCTGCGCCAGCAACGCAGGCAAAGCGGACTGTGGATGCACCCATAAGCCGCAGATCACAAGCAAGGCACTAACATTCGCACCACGATGGACCACTCTCTTTACCGCTACAGCGCACTGCCTGAGCGAGCGCCTGTGCCATTGGCGCCCAGACTGCATGTGTACACCATGCTCTATCTGGAACATTGGGACTTTGAGGCACCCGAAGGCAGCCTGCGCGACCCCCGTTTTGTGGGTGAATTTGGCAGCTTCAACCCTGATTACCGAAGCTGGACACAACGCGAATATGGCCTGCGCATTGGCGTTTTCAGATTGATAGACGCCCTGCGCGAAGCCGGCATTCAACCCGTCGTAGCGGTCAACAGCATGGTGCTGCCGCGCGTGCCCCAGGTGATGGATGCACTGAAGCAATCGCAGGCTCAGTGGATTGCCCATGGTGTGGCGGCCACACGCCTGATGCACGCCAATATGTCGTTGGCAGAACAAAGCGAGCACATTGCCAGTTCTTTAGAGGCTGTCAAAGCGCACACCGGACAAGCTGCACAAGGCTGGCTCAGTCAAGACTGGGGCACATCTCCGCACACTTTTGGCATGCTGGCCGATGCGGGCATTCGTTACACGCTAGATTGGGGCAATGACGATCAGGCTTATTGGATGACACCCAGTGGGGCGTCACAACAACAGTTGTTGGCCATTCCTTTGTCAAGCGAATGGGACGATGTGCAAGGCCAATGGTTCAGGCCGATAGAGCCCTCACAACATGCGCAGCAAATATTTCAGGCGGCTCAACGCATGCGCGATGAATGCCAAGCGCATCATCGCAGCGCCGTCATGGGCCTAGGACTTCACCCTTGGGTTTGGGGTATGCCCAGTCGCATCAAATATTTGCGAGAGCTATTGGCGCAGTTGAATCAACTGGGCGGTGTGATGTTGAGCACCCCTCAGCAAATGTATGAACAGTGCGCAGGCAGCGCACCTGATTGAACCTCACGAAAGAACCTTCAAATGGACTATCTAGACACCCTCAGTCATTTTGCCTCTGGCCTCGACTATGCCAAGCTGGACCCTGAGGTCAAAGACCAGGTGGGCTGGATCTTGGCAGACACATTGGCCGCTATCGTGGCTGGTTCGGCAGAGCCAGAGCTGCGGGCTATCGCGACGCGGCAATCTGCAGGGCCTCACCACGCAGCCCAGCTCATTGGTTTGGCTCAAAACAGCACAGCCGAGGCCGCCGCCTTCATCAACGGCAGCGCTGGCACTTTTTTAGAAATGGACGAAGGCAACCGTTTTTCTAGGGGCCATCCAGCGATTCACGTCATTCCCGCCGCACTAGCACTCAGCCAGGAGCGCCATGCAGATGCCACACAATTTATGGCTGCGGTCGTGGTGGGCTATGAAGTGGGCTCACGCTTTGGTGCGGCATCCCAATTGCGGGCTGCCATGCACCCGCACGGTACTTGGGGCACACTCGGTGCTGCTGCAGCTTGCGCGCGCATTGCTGAAATGGATAACAAGGGCATGCGCCAGACCATCAACATTGCAGCTTCTTTGACCACAGCCACGTCCAAGCAAACCATGTTGCAAGGTGGCCTGGTGCGCAACGTCTACGCCGGCTTGAGCAATCGACATGGCCTGTTGGCTTTGAACTTGGCGGAGTGTGGCTTCACGGGGGAGCACGATGGCCCGTCCTCCTTGCTGTGCGACATCATTTCTGAAAGTTTTCAAGCTGATGCTGTCGTGGATGGCTTGGGTCAAGACTGGCATGTGATGCACAACTATTTCAAAATGCACTCTTGCTGCCGCTACAACCACGGCACGCTGGATGCCATTGACCACATGAGTGCGGTCGAAAAATTGCCCGCCATAGATGACATCGATCGCATTGAGGTCGACACCTATCACTTGGCGGCCGAGTTAAACGACCCTGCACCCCAAAACACTTTGGCAGCCAAATTCTCCGTGCCTTTTGCAGTGGCCACCAGGCTGGTGACCAACTCCAGCGCGTTGTCCAGCTTTACTTGGGAGGCTGTGCGCAACCCAGCCATCTTGGCGCTGGCCCAAAAAGTGAGTGTGTCGCACGATCCGGCCATGAGCGCCAGATTGCCCATGGAAAGACCGGCCAAGGTCACCATTCATCTCAAGGATGGCCGTCAACGGGTGGGCCAAGCGGGCGTCAATCGGGGTGACGATGCATCGCCCTACACCCGCGCTGAACTGCGCGACAAGTTCATGGACCTCACAGGCCGGATATGGCCCAAAGCGCACTGCGAAAAGTTACTTCAAGCGAGCCTGGATTTGGCTCACTTGAAAACGCCCTTTGAAGTCTGGACGTCGTTACTGTCGCATCCAGCGCATTGAACAAAGGGCGGATGTGAACTTCAAACGATCAACATTCAGCTGAGCGAATTTTCGCCTGTCATGTAAACATAAACCGCGGTGAACAAGCCGTCCCGCACTTCAAAGAAGTTGCAGTTGTTCTTGACCAATTTCTCGCCTTGATGCGTGATGTTTTCGACCCGAAAGCGACTGGCAATGCGCTGCGCTGCGACATCCACCGTGTGCGTGAAATCACCATGCCAGACTTTTGCATAGCGCTCGTTCAGACGGTCGTACATGCCGCGAATTTGGAGCTCACGGCCCTCATAAAAAACACCATGATTGGCAATTGCAAATCGTGCGGTGGGGGCAAAACAAGCCAGCGTACCGTCAACATCTTTTCGGTCGACCGCTGAGAAATAGGTTTCGACCAGCGTGACGAGTTGCGGTTCTTGTAGCTTGATTGAGTTCATGTTGTCTCCTTAAAACCGGCATCTTGCAAAGCACGAAAGGTTGCCAAGGCCTCAGCGTGGGCCTTGAAAGATTCGTCCGACAAAGGACGCTGCATTCGCTGCTCCTCTAAAAAATGACCATGGCTTTGGCCCCGCACGCACAACGCAGATGGTTTGACGGCACCCACCGGTTTGACATGTGCAGGGATGTAGCTGATGGCAAATCCAATTCGACGGTCACAGCTTGTGTTGGCGCCCGAGGCATGCACCAAATCAGTGTGATGAAGTGACATCTGCCCAGGGCCCACAGGAATGAAGGTGCCCTGTGCATCATCGAATCGATCGCTGATGCCCTGTCCTCGACGAATCATGTTCGTCGGCTCGGGTTTGTCATCATGCGCAAAGGCGCCCCACTGATGGCTGCCTGGCAAGACCTGCATGCAGCCCGCAGCGATGCTGGCATCACTGAGGGCGACCCATGCGGTGATGTGCAAATGTGGCGACAAATAAAAATAAGTGCTGTCTTGGTGCCACCTCACATAGGCTGAGGTGTTGGCTTCTTTCAGAAACAGTGTCGAGTGGTACACCAATATATCGGGGCCGATCACATCTTCAACCGCATCCAAAATACGGGGATGATGAACCAACTGATCAGCCCAGTTGAACAATAGATAGCTTTTCGACTTTTCAGGAAAATCAATCGTTTGGCCGCGGTCTTTTTCCCAGTCTTGCAATTCTTGTCGAAAACGTTTGACTTCATCCGAACTCAGCACATCGATAGGAGACACAAACCCATCACGCGCATAAGCCTCAACTTGCGATGCACTCAATAATTTAGGCATGTTTTCAATCTTCCCTTGACTTTGAATCGCTGAAAGATCTCAATGTCGGTCAACAGACTGCTGCGCAGCCATCATCATGTCTTGCAACATCTCTAAGCGCGGGTGCATGGGCCTGGGATACGCTTGACGGCTCTGCGACAAACCCAAACCCAAAGCGGCCTCTGCCATTTTGTAACTGAGCGGCCCCGGATTGATCACGGGTACCGGCAAACGCTTGCTTAGCCAAACATGCGCTTGGTGCATGGTGGTCGAGCCCAAAATCAAGACTTCAGCGCCATCTTGTTCAATGGCCTCGTAGGCGGCCTTTTCAAGCAAAGGAAACACATCCTCTTCTTTGCCAGACAACAAGGCCTGATTGTCCGTGGCCATTTCAATGGACCGGACCGATGCGCATTTGTGGTGCAAGCCCAGTTCGTCCAAAGCTTTTTTGTAAAGCGGTTTCCAGCGATTGGCCATGGTCAGCACGGAAAACTTATCGCCCAGCATCAAGGCCGTCAACATGGACACTTTGCCAGGTCCAAACACGGGAATGTCAAGCACCGAGCGCAGGGCCGCCACACCCGAATCGCTCATGGTGTCAATGCATACTGCTGCAAAACCTTCGTCTTGCGCTTTGCAGCCGGCTTCAAAATTGGCGGTATCGGCCAAGACAAAATCGTGGTGGCTTGAATAGTTCACAGGCCCGGCCTTGACGGTGCGAAATTCAAACACCAACTCAGGCGACAAATCAATGCCTTGCAGCTGCGCCTGTCGCAAGGCCAAATTGGCAGCCGACATGGCAAAGGGCACCACCACCAGAATTTTCTTCTTGGGATGTGTCATGCAGTCACCTTCAATTCGGCCACTGCCTGCTCGGTGGAAGTGACGCGGCCAAACAGGCGCTGAAAATTGCGAATGGTGACCTGGTGCAATTCTTCAAAGGTGGTGCCACATGCGTCTTCGACCAAGGTGACTTGATAACCTCTGTCAGCGGCTTCGCGAGCCGTACTCTCCACGCACATGTTGGTGGAAACGCCAGCCATGTAAATTTGATCGACATGCAAGGCGCGAAGCAAACTGTCAATGGGCGTTGATGCAAAGGCCCCCACCGTGGTTTTGCGAAGCACATGCTCACCGGCAACTGGTGTGAGCGCGTCCAAAATCTGGTGATCAGGGCTGCCCACATAGTTGTTGCAACTGGCCAAGAGTTTGCGCATATGGCGCGGTGCATCGGTGGCGTCTGGCAAGGCGGAGCCCAAAGTGACATGAATGACAGGCTGGCCAAGGCGGTGGAAATGCGCACGCAAGTCAAGGGTGCGCGGCAGTACCGATTGCTCAATGCGCGCAAACCGATAGTCGCCTACGTTGGAGCCTTGCGCCTTCAAGGTTCTGCCTAAAGCGCCGTCCCGATGGCCGGTGGCATATTGCATGTCAATGATCACCAAAGCAGCCCCCTTTGCACTGATGGCGGGCTCGCTCATGAAGTCACGGATGTAGTCTTTGGGTGCGCTCATGGATTTTCCTTGGTGGTTTGTTGTCGATACCAGTCAACAATTTGAGAGCCCGTGGCGCACCAAACGCCCTCGTGGCTGCGAATGTATTGGAGCGCTTTGGCTAATGCGCCAATGCGATGCGGCTGCCCCATGATGAAAGGATGCACCGCCACGTTCATCACACGACCATGCACCGCGCCTTCTGCGTAAAGCACCTCAAACTCATCGATCATTTTTTGAGCAAACGCATCGGCTTCCTGGCCGCGTCGCCACGCAATGCTGTCATTGATTTCCATGGAATACGGCAAAGAGGTCAAAGACCCCTGGCGCACATTGACAGGCGTGGGCTGATCGTCGTGGTACAGATCGCACAGGTATTGAATACCCGTTTCTGCCACCAAATCGGGCGTGCGCAAAGTGTTGGACGCCGCAGGCGAGAACCACCCCTTCAAACGCTGCCCCGTGTGACGCACATGAATGGCTTGGCAAACTTCAATGGCGGCGCGTTCTTCGTCTTCGCTCATGTTCCAGTGATAGCGCGTGTTGTACAAGCCGTGCGACATGAACTCCCACTGCCGCTTCATCATGGCCTCGGCAATCTCGGGGTACATGTCGAGAACCGACATTGACAGTGACACCGTGATGGGCAGCTCTAATTGGTCAAACACTTCCATGAGGCGCCACACGCCCACCCGGTTGCCATAGTCGCGCAGACCATAGCCCAAGATATCGGGGTGCGGCACCCGTGGCCATGGATTTCGAACCCTGATTTGCTCTGGCAAATATTCGTAATGCTCAATGTTGGGAGCCACCCACAGGGCCACCCGTGCGCCGCCTGGCCAATGCAAGGGCGCACGCTCTGGCAGCGCGGAATAGGCAATGCGCTCGTGACCTTCCATAGACAGACGCTGGGCCGGCGGTCAGCTGGCTTGGGATTGCCAGGCATCCATAATTTGCGACCCGGTGGCGGCCCACACACCGGGGTGGCTCATGATGTGCGCCAAGGCTTCTTCTAAAGCCTTGATTCGGTAAGGCTGACCGATGACCCAGGGGTGCAAAGAAATGGGCATGATGCGCCCACCTTCTGTGGCCGACTCTTTGTACAACACATCAAAGTGATCAATCAGTTGATCGCGAAAATCGTTTTCGGTGTGATGGTTGTTGACCAAGATGGTGTAGTCATCGATGTCGGCAGAATGCGGCATGGCCACCAGCGGTTTGCTGGCCGTCTTCATGAGGTAGGGCATGTCGTCGTTGACCCAGTCGCACACATAGTCAAGACCTGCTTCAGCCAGGATGTCCAAGGTGTTGAACGATTCAGATTTGGCCGGCGACAACCAGCCGCGCACCGCTTGGCCGCTGACTTGACGCAAGATGCTCAATGTTTGCGCTACCCATTTCTGCTCGTCTTCTTTGGACAAACCACCGTGGTGCAAATGGTCCATGTCCATGCCGTTGGCCATGATTTCCCAGCCTGCCGCATGGCACTGCGCCATAAGGGAGGGATGACGCACCGCCACGGCCGCATTGACCGCCACTGTGGCGGGAATGTTGTGCCGCGCCAGCGCCTTCATGATACGAAAGATGCCAACACGGTTGCCGTAATCGCGCAAGGTGTAATGACGCAAATCGGGGTACGCCGTTTGCATGGCGCCCGGCGGCTTGAACGGCAGACCGGCCATGTTCAAAGGAAACCACTCGAGAGCAGGCGACACCCACAAAGCAATGCGTGCTTTGTGAGGCCAAGCGACTTGCTTACGCTGCGGCAACATGGACCATTCGTAGCGGTCGTGGTCCATGCCATAACGGCGCAGCGGGTATTCGAGGTAATCGTCTGGCAGGGGTTTGGGGGCAGAAACAGGCGTGCTCATGGTGCTTCTCCCACGGTTTGACCTGCGGCAGTAAACGCTGCGTGGTAGTGCTGGTTGTAGTACTGCGCTATTTCTCGGCCGGTGGCCAGCCACACTTTTTCATGGCCCGTGATGTAGGCCAAGGCTTCTTCAAAAGCGGCCAAGCGGTAGGGTTGCCCAATCAGATAGGGGTGCAATGGAATGCACATGACCGTGCCCGATTGCTCGCCTTCTTCATACAAACGATCGAACTGGCGTTTGATGATGTCGCCATATCGGCGCGGCGACACCAAGTTGACGTTGTATACGATGGTGTCGTTCATTTCCAAAGAGTAAGGCAAGCTGGTGAGCGTGCCTTTTTTTACTTTTACGGGGCCTGGTTGGTCGTCGTGAAACAAGTCACACACATAGGTCAGGCCCATGTCGGCCACCAGGTCCATGGTGTTGGGCGTGTAGGTGAGCGCCGGGGCCAACCAACCGTCCAGTTTTTGGCCGGTGTGTTTGTAAATGGTGTCGATGGAGTCTTGAATCACTTGGCGCTCTTGCGCCTCGTTCATGCCCATAAGATAGCGCGTGTTGTAGGTCCCATGAGAATAAAACTCCCAGCCCTCGTCGGCACAGGCCTTGATCACTTCAGGGTGATGCTCACACATGGCCACATTGAGCGACACACTGCCGCGCATGTTGCAGCGCTTCATGACATCAAGCATGCGCCAAAAACCGGTGCGATTGCCATAGTCGCGGTAGGAATAATTGAGTACATCGGGTGCGGGTCGCGCCCAAGGGGCACGTGCTGGGTTGCGCGGTGGATTGAGTTCGTAAAACTCCACATTGGGGGCCACCCAAAACGCGACTCTGGCGCCATTGGGCCACTGAATGACGGGCCTGTCGTTGTAGGGGAGGTAGTCGTAAAACCCAGGGTCACGCTGGGTGGTGGGCGCCAGGGTGTTGCTGGTCATGAAGCAGCGCCTTTAGCCTGCACACGGCTGAGCTGGTCCAAGGTTTCTGCAATGCTGAGCACGTCGGCGTACTTCAGCATCATGTCGTAAAGATTGGCAAAGTGCGGCGACTCATGTTTATCGGCCACACACTCAATCGGCACAATGGTTCTGAAGCTGCGCTGCAAACTGTCGACCACGGTGGCGCGAACGCATCCCGAGGTAGAGCCACCGGTGATCACGCAAGTGTCTACGCCATGATGGGTGAAAACAGAGCCCAAGTTGGTCTCAAAAAATGTAGACGCCATGCGCTTGTTGATGATGATGTCGCGTTTGCGGTCAATCACCAAGCGGTCGTCAAACTCGGCGCGGCGACTGCCTACCTTGATGTTTTGCAATGAATCGGGGGTGTTGGTTCGGGTGCCCCAAACGCCGCAGTCTTCACCAGACTCCATGTAGGCCACATAGGTCCAAACCACCGGAAAACCTTTGCCGCGAAACACCTCGGCCAATTGGTTCACATAGTCAAGCTGCTTGGGATCTGTTTCATAAGCAGTGGCAAACTCACCCACACAGGTATAGGCTTTTTGCAAATCGATGTTGATCAGCGCTGGCACCTTGCCAAAACCAAAACGCTTGCGAGTTGGGTTGGCCTGGACGTGTTCAAACAATTGGCGGGCGGTTTTATCAGACTGTTCCATAGCGGCTTTGTAAGGTCAAAAGAATGGAAAGCATCGTCTCACGGGGGAATTGTCCTGTCAATAGAACAAATAGTGAGCCTGCCCCTGATGGACGTACCCCTTAGCTGGTCAATGATGTGGCCTGCAGTAGCTGTGCCGCGTGCCAGCAGGTCACACGTCAGGGGCAAGGTCAGCGAACGTGGGGGCTCTACTTATCGGCGAAAGCCCGTTCAATCACAAAGTCGCCGGGCTTGGAGGTTGTGCCCTCGTTGAAGCCGCGCTGTTCCAACATGGCTTTGAGGTCTTTCAGCATGCCAGGGCTGCCGCAAATCATCACGCGGTCAGTGGCAGCGTCCAGCGCGGGCAGCTTCAGGTCGTCAAACATTTTGCCGTTGGCCATCAGGTCTGTGACGCGGCCCATGGTGCGGTAGGACTCGCGCGTGACGGTGGGGTAGTACAGCAGCTGTTTGCCGATCATCTCGCCCAAAAACTCGTGCTGGGGCAAGTGCTCGGTCACCAGGTCGTGGTAAGCCAGCTCGTCTTTTTCACGCACGCCGTGGACCAGCACGACTTGCTCAAATGCCGCATAGGTTTCAGGGTCGCGGATGATGCTCATGAAGGGCGCCAGGCCAGTGCCAGTCGAGAGCAGGTACAAGCGTTTGCCGGGCAGCAGGTAGTCAATCAGCAGCGTGCCGGTGGGCTTTTTGCCAATAATGACGGTGTCGCCAACCTGGATGTGCTGCAGGCGTGACGTGAGAGGGCCGTCAGGCACCTTGATGCTTAAAAACTCCAGATGGTCTTCATAGTTGGCGCTGACAATGCTGTAAGCGCGCAGCAGGGGCTTGTCATTGACCTTCAGGCCAATCATGGTGAAGTGGCCGTTGCTAAAACGCATGGACTCGTCACGTGTGGTGGTGAAGGTGAACAATTTGTCGGTCCAGTGGTGGACGGACAGCACACGTTCTTCGTTAAAAGCGCTCATGGGGATGGAAATCTCAAGGGGGAAACCCTGAGTTTAACGTCCTGCGCTTGCTTCTTAGCGAGCGAAGTGGTCAAACGAGGTGAATCTGGCCGGGATGAGCTGACCCTGCGCATCCACCAAGCGCAAGCCTGGCTCGCTTTCGATCACCCCGATTCGTGTGACGGCTGTCTGTGTTCTCACGGCTGCGGCCTGAACCGCACCTCTGGCCGCTGGCGGTGCTGTGAAGGCCAATTCGTAGTCGTCACCTCCTGAAAACACGATATTGAGTAGCTCTTGGCGTTCAAAAAGAGCTTTTGGCCAATCAATATGTGCACAAGCAGCTATTAAATGAATAGCTGCTTCAATGTCGACCTGAGCACCTACGCCGGATGCTTTCAGGATGTGACCCAGGTCGCCGGCCAGGCCGTCGCTGATGTCGATGGCTGATGTGGCGATGCCGCGCAGAGCTGTGCCCAGCGCGACTCTAGGCGCAGGTTGTTCCAGTCGCAGCCTGGCCTGCGCCAACACGTCAGCGGGCAGCTCAAGTTTGCCTTGCAGCGCGGCCAGGGCCAGGCGCGCATCGCCCAGTGTGCCGCTGACGTAAATATCGTCCCCCACCTGTGCGCTAGAGCGCAGCAAGGCGCACCCGCGCGGCACTTCGCCAAACACGGTGATGCAGATGTTCAGGGGGCCTTGTGTGGTGTCACCGCCAATCAGCTCACAGCTGTGGCGGTCTGCCAATGCCCACAGGCCGCGAGAGAATTCTTGCAGCCAGACCGCGTTAATGGACGGCAAAGCCAGCGCGAGTGTGAAGCCTGCCGGTGTGGCACCACAAGCCGCCAGATCACTCAAATTTACCGCCAGTGCTTTGTAACCGAGTGAGTATGGGCTCACATCACTGAAAAAATGGCGACCTTCGACCAGCATGTCGCTCGATATCGCCACCTGCATGCCGGGTGCCGGGTTGATGAGTGCGCAGTCGTCGCCCACGCCCAGGGCCGCGCGCCTGGCAGGGCGGGTGAAGTAGCGTTCAATCAGGTCAAATTCGGTCATGGTGGCTAAGGATACAGCCAGTTAAAACCAGCCTTAACCCTGCCCGTAAGCTGGGCTCCCCTGAAGCGCTGTGCTGCATGCCAAGGAAGACGGAGACTATCTCGGCACAACAAAGCTGCCAGATGTGGCGCGCCGCCAGGCGGGCGTTCGGGTCCAGGGCTGCAAGCAGCGAACGCAGGTCCTTTACCCTTAGTGAAGCGTGCGGCTCGTGGGGGTGTTGTTGCCATCGCTGCCTGTGGCTTCGAGCACAAACATGGGAATCAGCGCCTCAAAGCGTTCGCCGTCTTCAGCGACGCAAAAATAAGTGCCATGCATCGCGCCCGAAGGCGTGCGCAGCCGTGAGCCACTGCTGTACTGGAACGATTCACCCGGTTTGAGCAGCGGCTGGTGGCCGACCACGCCCAGGCCCTTGACTTCTTCAATATGGCCATTGGCGTCCACGATCTCCCAATGGCGCGAGATCAGTTGCGCGGTGACCTGCCCGGTGTTGGTGATGGTCACCGTGTAGGCAAAACCATAAATGCTGTCGTCGGGCGACGATTGTTGGGGTAAGTATTGCGGCACGACGGCGCAACTGAACTGGTACTTGGGGTTTTGCGGCATGACGTTGAAGTGGAACAGATATTCACAAATTCATAAATAGTCACCATGTTATACGCCGCCGGCGTCAGGGGTGACATGCTGCGACAATCAGCCCATGCCTTCATCAAATCCCGTATACCGCATCGCCCCTTCCATTTTGTCTGCCGACTTTGCCCGACTGGGCGATGAAGTCCAAGCCGTGATTGCGGCTGGCGCGGACTGGATTCACTTTGACGTGATGGACAACCATTACGTGCCCAACCTCACCTTTGGCCCCATGATTTGCCAGGCGCTCAAGCCGCACGCCAAACAAGCAGACGGCAGCGCCGTGCCCATCGACGTGCATCTGATGGTGCAGCCGGTCGATGCTCTGGCCGCCGCCTTTGCCGATGCAGGCGCAGACATCATCAGCTTTCACCCTGACGCGTCCGGCCACGTGCACCGCAGCATTCAGGCCATCAAGTCCAAAGGCTGCAAGGCCGGTCTGGTGTTCAACCCCGCTGCACCGATGGATGTGCTTGACTGGGTGATTGATGACATTGACCTGATTCTGATCATGAGCGTCAACCCCGGCTTTGGCGGGCAGTCCTTCATCGACAGCGCCCTGCGCAAGATTGAAGACGCCCGCAAACGTATTGACGCGTGCGGCAAAGAGATCCGGCTGGAGGTCGATGGTGGTATCAAGCTAGAGAACATCGCGCGCGTTGCCGCCGCAGGTGCAGACACCTTTGTGGCGGGCAGCGCCATTTTTGGCAAGCCAGATTACAAAGGCGTCATTGATGCCATGCGTGTGGCGTTGGCAAAGTAAACGAGAGTGCTTGAGCCGTGAAACTTGACGCAGCCATCATTGACCTGGACGGCACGATGGTCGACACCATGGGTGATTTTGTCGTGGCCATCAATTTAATGCTGCGAGATCTGGGACATGCGCCAGTTGACCGGTCTGTGGTGGCGCTGCGGGTCGGCAAGGGTTCTGAAAACCTCGTCAATTCGGTGATAAATCATCTCCAAGATCAACTGAGGCTTGTGCAGACTGCTCCTGAAAAAATAGCAAAATTTGAACATGCCTTGAGTTTGTACCAGCAGCATTACCGCGCCATCAATGGCCAGCATGCGCAGGTTTATCCGGGCGTGCTTGAAGGCTTGCAAACTTTGCAAAAAGCCGGTGTGACGCTGGCCTGCCTGACCAACAAGCCGGCCGGCTTTGCGCGTGAACTGCTCAGGCTCAAGGGGCTGGACGGGTTTTTCGGTCAGGTCTTTGGCGGTGATTCCTTTGCCACCAAAAAGCCCGACGCGCTTCCTGTCCTTAAAACCTGCGAGGCCTTGGGCACGCTGCCGGGCCAAACCCTGATGGTGGGGGACTCAAGCAACGATGCTATGGCCGCTCGTGCGGCGGGTTGCCCAGTGGTGTTGGTGACCTATGGTTATAACCACGGTATACCCATCACACAGGTCGACGCTGACGGGTACGTTGACACCCTGCAAACTATCTTGAGTTTTTGCCGGACAGGAAGCACTTCACAGGAAGCAGTTAACCCGCCTGAAACGACGCGCCGTCAAGCGACCCCGTGACCCTTGATGTAGGTTTCCAGTTGCTTGATCTGATCGCCTTGCTGGCGAATGATGTCTTTAACAATGTCGCCAATCGACACCATCCCCATCACCTTGCCTGCTTCTACAACCGGTAAGTGCCTCAGATTGCGCGATGCCATGGTGTTCATGCAGGTATCCAACTGATCCGCTAGACCGACCGTGACCGGGTTTTTCGTCATGATGGTGGCGAGCAAGGTTTGCTTTGCGTTCCAGCCAGGCAACAGCACTTTGATGGCGCAGTCGCCTTGAGTGACGATGCCCTTCAGAACGCCGCTATCAATGACCATGATCGAACGAACTTTGTTGTTTTTCATCAACTCCAAAGCGTCAAACACAGAATCGGTTGATGTCAGCGAGATGACGTTCGCTGACTTTTGATCAATACAGTTCTTAACGGTTGCCACAGCGACCTCGTTTCAAAAGGCTATCAAGATGGATAAATTTCACTATAGCATCGCGCGTTGGGTGGACGGGCAAGGTCAACTAAAACCCAGGCCGCCTTACCCGGCAACGCCATGTTTGATAAAAGCCATTTTTCTCCCTGTGGTCATTGACACCACAGAACGGCCAGACTATTCCAGGGCTTGAGTCCGAAGGCTCGCCGTCAAAGCTGCGCTAGGGTTTGCGCAGGGCTGGGCTGCAAGGTGTGTTTGATACACTTCATCTCATGCAAACGCACCGCATCATTCGCATCAGCCAGCCAGGTCTTTCAGACCGGGGAGCTTGGCTATGGCGAGGCTCAAGCTTTAACAGTTGAGTCGCCGCGCCCAGCCTATGCCGGCTTTGGGCGTATTGAATGAACCGGGGTCACGCACAAGAAGCCGTGACCCCCTTGCGAAGGACGCCATCGTGATCACCGAACTTGAATTTAAAAGTCTGGCTGCCCAGGGCTACAACCGCATTCCGTTGATGGTTGAGGCGTTTGCAGATCTGGAAACGCCGCTGTCTTTGTACTTGAAGCTGGCGTTTTCCAAAGACCAGGGCAAATACAGCTTTTTACTAGAGTCTGTGGTGGGCGGCGAGCGCTTTGGCCGTTACAGCTTTATCGGCTTGCCTGCCCGAACGCTGGTTCGCGCTTCGGGTTTTGGTGCGGATGCGGTGACGCAGGTCGTGACCGACGGCATGGTGGTTGAAACATCCCAACAAAATCCGCTGGATTTCATCAGCGACTATCAAAAGCGCTTCAAGGTCGCCCTGCGGCCTGGCCTGCCGCGCTTTTGCGGCGGCCTGGCGGGTTATTTTGGCTACGACGCGGTGCGCTACATCGAAAAAAAGCTTGAAAAATCATGCCCGCCTGACTCGCTGGGCTGCCCTGACATTTTGCTGCTGCAATGCGAAGAACTGGCGGTGATCGACAACCTGTCAGGCAAGCTTTACATGATTGTGTATGCCGACCCCCAGCAGCCTGAGGCTTACGCCAACGCCAAAAAGCGCTTGCGGGAGCTGAAAGAACAGCTCAAGTATTCGGTCAGCGCGCCCGTGGTCAAGCCGAGTCAAGGCTACCCCGCAGAGCGCGACTTTGCCAAGGCTGACTACATCGCGGCGGTCGAAAAAGCCAAGCGCATGATTGAAGCGGGCGACTTCATGCAGGTGCAGGTCGGCCAGCGCATCAAAAAGCGCTATACCGAATCACCGCTCAGCCTGTACCGCGCACTGCGCTCGCTGAACCCATCGCCCTACATGTATTACTACCACTTTGGGGACTTTCATGTGGTGGGGGCATCGCCTGAGATATTGGTGCGGCAGGAGTTGGTGTCTGCAAGTGAAGGTGGCGGGCAGAAAGTGACGATTCGACCACTGGCAGGCACGCGGCTACGCGCCTCGTCTGCGCAAGCCGACAAAGCCGTCGAGCAAGAACTCGTCAACGACCCGAAAGAGCGTGCCGAGCATGTCATGCTGATCGACCTGGCGCGTAATGACATTGGCCGGATTGCCAAAATCGGCACTGTCAAAGTCACCGAAGCCTTTGCGGTTGAGCGCTACAGCCACGTGATGCACATCGTCAGCAACGTGGAAGGCGCCTTGCTGGACGGCATGTCTGGCATGGACGTGCTCAAAGCGACTTTTCCTGCGGGCACGCTAAGCGGCGCGCCCAAGGTGCACGCCATGGAAGTGATTGACCAGCTGGAGCCGACCAAGCGCGGGCTTTACGGCGGCGCCTGCGGCTACCTGAGCTATTCAGGCGACATGGACGTGGCCATCACCATCCGCACCGGCATCATCAAAGATCAAGTGTTGTACGTGCAGGCAGCGGCCGGTGTGGTGGCTGATTCTGTGCCCGAGCTGGAATGGAAGGAAACCGAGGCCAAGGCTAGAGCACTGCTCAGGGCATCAGAACTGGTTGAGGAGGGATTGGAATGAAAACCGCGATATGTCATCTGGTCAGTTGGGACAGGCCATTTTTCGACGGGCCGCCCCAAGAAAAATCAGCCCCCTCGGGGGGCAGCGCAGTACACGTCGTGACAAGCGTGGGGGTCATATGCTCAAACTCCTGATGATCGACAACTACGACAGCTTCACCTACAACATCGTCCAGTATTTTGGTGAGCTGGGGGCTGATGTTGAGGTCTTCCGTAACGACGACATCACCCTAGAGCAAATCGCGGCCAGGAAGCCAGACCGTCTAGTTATCTCGCCGGGTCCGTGCTCACCGCTTGAAGCGGGCATCTCCGTTTCAGCTATTCAGTACTTCGCTGGCAAGTTGCCGATACTCGGCGTTTGCCTGGGCCACCAGTCCATTGGCGCGGCCTTTGGCGGCAGGATTGTGCGGGCGCAGCAGTTGATGCACGGAAAAACCAGCGTCATCACCACATCATCCCAAGCCACCCAGCGCGGCGTGTTTACCGGTTTGCCGCATCAGTTCACGGTTAACCGCTACCATTCTTTGGCCATTGAAAAAGCGTCTTGCCCCGACGTGCTGGAAGTCACAGCCTGGACCGACGATGGCGAGATCATGGGCGTGCGTCACAAAACGCTGCCAATTGAGGGCGTGCAGTTTCACCCCGAATCGATACTGACCGAGCACGGTCATGCCATGCTGAAAAACTTCTTGGTCGGTCCCGTCTGAACCAAGGCATGAGAATACTATGATTTCAGTAGCTGCTTGCCCAGATCTTCATTAGGCTAGCGCCGCATTTGATACCTAAAACGGCCTTTTTGGAGCACTTTTATGCCACATCCCCACAAAATCACCGCCAGCGAAGCGCTGCAGCGCACCATCGAGCACCGCGAGATCTTCCACGACGAAATGTTGCACCTGATGCGCCTGATCATGGGCGGCGAGATGTCGCCCGTCATGATGGCGGCACTGATCACCGGCTTGCGGGTCAAAAAGGAAACCATCGGCGAGATCACCGCCGCCGCGCAGGTGATGCGCGAGTTTTCAACCAAGGTTCATGTGGTGGACAAAACGCATCTGGTGGACATTGTGGGCACGGGCGGTGACGGCTCGCACACCTTCAACATCTCGACGTGTTCGATGTTCGTGGCGGCGGCGGCTGGGGCTAAAGTCAGCAAGCATGGCGGCAGAAGCGTCAGCAGCAAGTCGGGCAGCGCTGATGTGATGGAGGCGCTGGGCGTCAACATCCATTTGTCGCCCGAGGCGATTGCGCGGTGTATTGATGAGGTGGGGATCGGCTTTATGTTCGCGCCCAGCCACCACCCAGCGATGAAGGCCGTGGCACCGATTCGCAAAGAGCTTGGCGTGCGCACCATCTTCAACATTCTGGGGCCGCTGACCAACCCGGCCGGCGCGCCTCATATTTTGATGGGCGTGTTTCACTCTGACCTGGTGGGCATACAAATCCGCGCGTTGCAGCGCCTGGGTGCGGAGCATGCGCTGGTGGTGTACGGCAAGGACGGGCTGGATGAAATCAGTCTGGGAGCCGCCACGGTGGTCGGTGAGCTCAAAAACGGCGAAATCACCGAATACGAAATTCATCCGGAAGATTTTGGTTTCACCATGGCCAGCAGCCGCGCCCTGAGGGTTGACGAGCCCGAGCAGTCCAAGGCCATGTTGCTCGCCGTCCTGGGCAACGAGGCGGGCCCTGCGCGCGACATCGTGATTTTGAACGCCGGGGCTGCGCTGTATGCCGCCAACGTGGCGGGCACCATGAAAGAAGGCATTGACATGGCCCGCGGTGTGTTGGCGTCGGGCGCTGCTAAATCACGACTTGAACAATTGGTCAAGATGACAAACGAGAACGTAAGCTGCGCCTAGGGTTTTCACTGCTAGTGGACGCGAGCAGGGAGTTTCCCTAGTTTTACCCTACAGTCCGCTGGCAGTAAGTATTCGGTAAGGTCGGTTGAAGACATTGCGTGTAGCTAAAACTTTTCACGTATGCTTTTTACCCTCAACACACTTCAACTGGTGCTTTACATTGCCGTTTTGCTACTGGCAGGGCAGGGCCTGTTGTGGCTGATTTCGGGTGCCAAAGCGGGCAACAATCTTTTTTATCAGCTGTTTCAGCTCGTCAACAAGCCTTGGGTAACGGCGGCGCGATGGATAGCGCCCAAACAAGTGGCAAACCACCAGGTGCCTGTGGTGGCTTTTTTGGTGGTCGGTGTTCTGTACATCGCTGTCACGCTGGCCAAAATCGAGCACTGCGTGACGGTTGCTATGCTGGGGTGCAAATAATGAAGCAGTTGGGCTGGTTTCTGCTCAAGTACAAGGCCATGGCATGGCTGGTTGTTGGCCAGCGCGACGCGGCGGGCAAGGTGTTTCAGAGCATGCTTCAAACCAATCCTGACGATGCCTACGCATTGGCAAGTCGTGCTCAACTGGCGGTGCAACGCGGCGACAAAATTGCCGCCCTTCAGGACATGAAACGCCTGTGCGAACTGGACGGCGATTCTGCACATGCCTGGTACAACTACGGCTACCTGCTCAATGAATGCGGACACGTTGGCCTGGCAGAGGAAATGTTTAAAAATGCACTTGACCTGGCGCCAAAACTTGACCTTGCATGGTATGGCCTGTCACTGGTGCACATCCGTCAAAAACGCTTCGATGAAGCTGTTGAAACGCTCAAGAAAAACACAGAATTGCAACCCATGAGTCCTTACGGCTGGTATCAGCTTGCCAGGGTACATATGGATCGCAGAGAACCCGACGAAGCGCGCAAAGTGATTGCGCATTTGCGCGGATTCGAGCCCAAGGTCGCGGACCAGCTGGTGCGCGAAACGGGATTGGTGGCCTAGCGTTTTAAAAATGGAGACAGAAGATGCAAATTACTGACAATCACCGACGATATTGGAGCAAAACGCTCAATATCACCGCCGTTTTGTTGAGTATCTGGTTTGTAGTGACCTTCGTGGTGAGCTACTTTGCCCGGGATCTCAGCTTTAACTTTTTCGGCTGGCCGTTCAGCTTCTGGATGGGTGCCCAGGGTTCTCTCATTATTTACGTCGTGATCATTTGGTTTTACGCCAATTACATGAACAAACTCGACATTGAACACGGCGTAGCCGAAGTGGAGGAATAATCATGGCTGGACTATCTCCCACCAACGCATCAGGCGGCACGCAATCGGGTTCCGATTTCAAAAAACAACTCAACAAGGTTTACGCTTGGTACACAGGCGGCTTCCTAGCATTTGTGATCGTGCTGGCAATTGCCGAGCAAATGGGTTTGCCGCGTAACTGGATAGGCTTTATTTTCTTGCTGGCCACGGTCGGCTTATATGCCGGTATCGGCGTGATGAGCCGCACCACGGACGCGGACGAATACTATGTGGCTGGCCGGCGTGTGCCTGCCATTTACAACGGTATGGCGACGGGCGCGGACTGGATGTCAGCCGCATCGTTTATCGGTATGGCCGGAACGCTGTACCTCACGGGTTACAGCGGTTTGGCGTTCATCATGGGCTGGACCGGCGGTTACTGCCTGGTCGCGCTGTTTTTGGCACCCTACATGCGCAAATTCGGGCAATTTACCGTCCCAGACTTTCTGGGTGAACGCTACGGCGGTAATTTTGTGCGCTTTTTGGGCGTGTTCGCCGCTATTTTGTGCTCGTTTACCTATGTGGTTGCGCAAATTTACGGCGTTGGACTGATCACGTCACGCTTGACTGGTTTTGACTTCGTCATCGGAATTTTCGTCGGTTTGGGCGGCATTCTGGTTTGCTCTTTCCTCGGCGGTATGCGTGCTGTCACCTGGACGCAAGTCGCTCAGTACATCATTTTGATCATTGCCTACATGATTCCTGTTGTGTGGCTGTCGGTCAAACAGACCAATGTGCCAATTCCACAGATCATCTACGGCTATCAGCTTGAAAAAGTCACCGCGCGCGAAGCCGAGCTGCTCAAAGACCCGAAAGAGCTGGAAGTCATTGAGATTTACAAAAAGCGCGTGGCTGACATTGATGCAAAACTCAAAGATGTGCCCGCTGCAATGGCTGCCGACCTGGCTGATGCCACCAAAAAAGTAGCTGACCTGAAAACAGCAAATGCGGGCGCTGCTGACATTGCTGCCGCTGAAAAGGCGCTGGCTGCCCTGCCTAAAGATGCCGCCGCAGCGACAAAGGCTTACACAGCCGCCAAAGCTGCCGCGCAAGGTCGAACAGCTCCGCTGGGGGGTATGCCAAGGCACGCGCAGCAGTTTGCCGGAGACCCGAATGGTGATGCCAAAGCCGTTACCGCTTACGACACCTCACGGCGTAACTTTCTGGCGCTTATCTTCTGCCTGATGGTGGGTACGGCTGCCTTGCCGCACATCCTGATGCGCTACTACACCACGCCCAGCGTCAAGCAGGCGCGTGAATCAGTCACTTGGTCCCTGTTCTTCATTTTTCTGCTGTACTTCACCGCGCCAGCGCTGGCTGTATTGGTGAAATATGAGGTCTTCAACGTTCTGGTGGGTACAGAATTCACCAAACTACCGGGCTGGATTGCACAGTGGGCCAAGGTCGATCCGAGCTTGCTCAGTATCGTTGACATCAATAAGGACGGCATTTTGCAGTTGGGTGAGATGCGTATCGGTGGCGATATCGTGGTGTTGGCAACCCCCGAAATCGGTGGTCTGCCCTACGTGATCTCTGGCTTGGTGGCTGCTGGCGGCCTAGCTGCAGCGCTGTCAACCGCAGACGGCTTGCTGCTGACGATTGCCAATGCGCTGTCGCATGACGTGTATTACAAAATGATCGACCCCAATGCGCCAACGTCACGCCGGGTGACGATCTCCAAAGTGTTGCTGCTGGTGGTAGCGCTGGCGGCGGCTTACGTGGCGGCGCAAAAACCGGCTGACATTTTGTTCTTGGTGTCTGCAGCGTTCTCATTTGCAGCGGCGGCGTTCTTCCCGGTGCTGGTGCTCGGCATCTTCTGGAAGCGAGCCTCCAAATGGGGGGCCGCAGCCGGCATGATTGGCGGTTTGGGTATCACCGTCTACTACATGGTGAGTAACCAGGTGTGGCTGCGCGGCGTGTTCGACGTCACCAAGCCAATTGAGCTTTGGTACGGCATTGCGCCTATCTCGGCAGGGGTGTTTGGTGTACCCGTTGGCTTTGCACTGGTTGTACTGGTCAGCCTGGTCACACCAGGACCCGATAAGAAGACGCTGGAGCTTATCGAGCATGTGCGTTACCCGGATCTGAAGGCTGCCTGATGATCTAAAGCACTGACTTGCGGCTCAGGCCGCAGGACTGATCAAAAGCCCACTGCTAACAGCAGTGGGCTTTTTTATTGCATCTGGCGCGGCGATAATCCACGCTATGTCTGACATTCTTGAAAAAATCATTACCGTCAAGCGCGACGAGGTCGCCGCCTTGACCCAGCAAAAATCACTGTCCGCCATGCGGCTTGACGCGGAATCGCGGGTTTTGACGCGCGACTTTGTGGGGGCGCTGCGCAGCAAAATCGCTGCTGGCAAGCCAGCCGTGATTGCTGAGGTCAAAAAGGCCAGCCCGTCCAAAGGCGTGCTGCGCTCTGACTTCATTCCGGCTGATATTGCCCAAAGCTATGCTGAGTTTGGTGCAGCCTGTTTGTCTGTGCTTACTGACAAGAACTTTTTCCAGGGCAGCATCGACTATTTCAAACAGGCGCGTGCCTCGTGCGGCCTGCCTGCGCTGCGCAAAGATTTCATGGTCGACCCGTACCAGATTTACGAGTCCCGCGTGATGGGCGCAGACTGTATTTTGCTGATTGCGGCCTGCCTGGATGACGCGCAAATGAAGGACATGGAGGCCATGGCGATGTCGCTCGACATGGCGGTTCTGGTGGAGGTGCATGACGCCGGGGAGCTTGAGCGCGGTTTGAAATTGAAAACGCCGCTGATCGGCATCAACAACCGCAATCTCAAAACCTTCGAGGTGTCGCTGGACACGACGCTGGGGCTGCTGAGCCAGGTACCAGATGGCCGCATCATCGTCACGGAGTCCGGCATTTCGACGGCAGAGGACGTCAAACGCATGCGCGATGCCAAAGTCAATGCGTTTTTGGTTGGCGAGGCCTTTATGCGGGCCGAAGACCCGGGTGTGGCCCTGGAAGCGCTTTTCGGGGGGTGAGCGTGAGTGATGCCAGCCAATTGCTGTCAGTCGACCCGTCTGCTTGGCCCGTCGCAACTGGCTGGCGCGGGCTGAAAGACGATTTTTTTGCCAGCCAGGCGGGCGTTGGTCTGCTGGCCTTTTTGCGCGAGCGGCTGGAGGCCCACGCGGTGATTTTTCCGCCGCAGCCCCTGCGTGCGCTGGCGTTGACGCCGCCGGAATCGGTGCGCGTGGTGATTTTGGGGCAAGACCCTTACCATGGTCGGGGTCAAGCCGAAGGGTTGGCGTTCTCGGTAGCGTCTGGCGTTGCCGTGCCGCCGTCTTTGCGCAATATCTTCAAGGAAATCCAGCGCGACCTGGGCACGCCGCCGCCTGCTTTTCCGGTGCCGGGCGGGAGCCTGGTCAAGTGGGCTGAAAACGGGGTGCTGCTGCTCAACACCTGCCTGACCGTGGAAGACGGCCAGCCAGCCAGCCACGCCAAGCGCGGCTGGGAGCAACTGACAGATGCGGCCATCCGGCACGTGTCAGCGCATCAGCAAAACGTCGTTTTCATGCTCTGGGGCGCGCATGCCCAGGGCAAGCGTGACCTGATTGATGCTGAACGCCACAAAATATTGCTGGCCAATCACCCCTCGCCCTTGTCGGCATTGCGTCCACCCCTGCCGTTTATCGGATGTGGGCATTTTTCTGTGGCGCGTTCGTGGCGGAAGGCGCATCCCTGCCCCTAAGGGCAAGTCAATAGCTCTCTCAAAGAGATAAAACCATGGCATAATCCGTGGTTCTCTTGAATGGATGGGTGTCCGAGTGGCTAAAGGAGGCAGACTGTAAATCTGCTCGCTAACGCGTACGCTGGTTCGAATCCAGCCTCATCCACCAGTAAGTTGATTTCAAGTGAAATGGCAAAGCTGCGCGAAACGTGCAGAAGAGCGCGGAAATATGCGGGAGTAGTTCAATGGTAGAACCCTAGCCTTCCAAGCTAATGACGCGGGTTCGATTCCCGTCTCCCGCTCCACCCGGTGTGGCGTGGACTGTTGGTGCCGTGTATGTGAAGACGTAGTCGAAGTGCAAGAATTTTGAAGCAGTTTTGAGAAGAATTTGGCCCATTTGGCTCAGTGGCAGAGCACTCCCTTGGTAAGGGAGAGGTCCCGGGTCCGATTCCCGGAATGGGCACCAGTTTTAAAGCAACGCGTCATCGTGTTGCATCGGTTATTTGATGTTTAACTCTCTATAAATTTCTGGAGTTTGGAAAATGGCAAAAGGCAAATTTGAGCGGACCAAACCGCACGTCAACGTCGGCACGATCGGCCACGTCGACCACGGCAAGACCACCTTGACCGCAGCAATCACCACCGTGTTGGCAGCCAAGTTCGGCGGCG
>CANJWZ010000025.1 GCA_947478725.1 Comamonadaceae bacterium | reverse complement strand
GCCCGGCATGGCCAACCACTTTTACCGCGAACGGGTAGACCAGCACTTGCGCATTGGCATGCGGGCCATTGACCTGCTGCGCGCCGAAGGCTCAAGCCAGCTGCATTCACGCAAGCTGCGGAGCTTTTCTGAGGTGGCGTTTCAGTGAGTCGCGTGAATTATTGCTCCGGCCCGATGAAGTCTCAAGCCGCATAGCGGACCCGGCTGTCCTGGAAATACGCAATCACGCGCTCGGGGTTTGCGTCCAGCATTACCATGTGTTCGTTGGCAGCTTCGCGTAACTTGGCTTTGGTGCGCACCGGAACTCGTTTGCCCATCTCCTGCTTCAAGTCGGCATTGAGCCGCTCCTCAGGGTTGAGTTGTGGGCTGTAGCTGGGCAGATAAAAAAGTTCGATTTGATCGATACGTTCAGTCACCCATGCCTTGACAACCTTACTGTGATGCACCCGCAGGTTGTCCAGTATCAGGAATACCTTCTTGCCCGCGTCCTTGATCAAGGAGGCCAAAAATTCGATGAGCTTGTCGGTATCAAACGCGTCATCAACGATCATCCAGCGGGTCTTGCCCTGGTTGGTCACGGTGGCGATCATGGAGAGCTTTTGACGAGTGCCGCCTACGGTCTTGGCAACCGGTGTTTTGCCCACCGGGGCAAAGCTTCTGCCGCGCACCTCGGTGTTCACCAGCGCGGTCTCATCACCCCAGTGAATCTCGCCTCCCTCAGAGCGGGCGCGCTGTTCGATGGCGGGGTACTCACCTTGCAGCCAGGCTTGTACCGCTTGTGGGTTTTGCTCATAGGCGCGCTTGATGGGCTTTTGCGGCGTGAAGCCCCAGCGCTTGAGGTATTTGCCCACGCTGCGCACGTGCAGTTTGATGCCGTACTCCTGTTCGATGAGTTGGCCTACGGCAGCTCGACTCCACAGGAAGAAGTCCATCTTGAGTTGCTCGGGGCGGTTATCAATGATGGTGCGCTGGATGCTGTCTTCCTGCACTTGCGTGAGGGTGCGTCCGGTGCCAGCGCTGCGTCCGCGCTGGGCCGGTCGGATGGCGGGCCAGCCGCCTGCTTCGAACAGGTCGATGCAGGCGCGCACTGCCGGGTAGCTCAAGCCCGTCATGTCAACGATCTGCATGATTCCGATAGCCTTCTTGTGCAGCCTCACGACTTGCTTGCGCCGCTCGTGCAGTTGCTCTAAGGTTTGTTTTCGTGCGTTTTCTTTTTCCATGATTCTTGGATCCAGAAATTGCGAAGAAGTTCATATTTATTTGGGCCGGATCAATAAGATCCGAGCCTGCAAACACTATGTCATGATTAGGTTAACGCTATGCATGTGTTACCAATGACCGATCAATGAAGCCCGACCCACTTGATATCTGCGTCTACGGTGCAGGCGCAATCGGCGGCAGCATCGCGGCGCGGCTGGCGCTTGCCGGTGAGAACGTAAGTGTCATCGCGCGCGGCCCGCATGGCGCAGCCATCGCCGCCAATGGTCTGACCCTCGTCGCCGGGCCTGAGCGCAACACCGTGCGCATCCCCTGCTTCGACACCGCTTCGCCAATAGCGCCCCAGAACGTGGTGGTGGTCGCTGTCAAAGGCCCTGCCCTGCCGTCCATCGCGGCCGCGCTGCCCGGCCTGCTCAAGCCGGATGGGCTGCTGGTGTTCGCGATGAACGGTATTCCATGGTGGTTCGACCAAGGTATGCCGGTACAACTGCCCGACTGGTTGCGCGCACTGATCGACCCGGACCGGCTGCTGGAGCGCATGCTGGCGCCGCAAAGCATCGTGGGCTGTGTCGTGCAATCGTCCAATGAGGTCGTGATGCCGGGTGTGGTGCTGAACACCACGCCGCAGCGCAACAACCTGATCATGGGCAAGCCGGACGGCACCTCCGACGACCTGCTCGAGCGCTTCACGGCCCGTTTGTGCGAAGCCGGTTACCAGGCCCGGCTGACCAGCCATATCCGCGACGAGATCTGGACCAAGACGCTGCTGGCGTCCAGCGCCGGCCCGGTCGCTGCATTGACCGGCTGTGCGCTTGACCGGCTGGTGGCAGACCCACAAGCGCGCAGCGTGCTGGCCACCATCATGCACGACGGCACCGCCATTGGCCGGGCACTTGGCCTGCAGGTTAACGAGGACATCGAAGCCCGGCTCGAGTTTTACCGTGGCAAGCCGGTCCGGCCGTCCATGCTGCAGGACTTCGAGATGGGACGCCCGGCCGAGGTCGAAAGCAGCATCCTGGTGTTCGCTGCGCTGGCCAGCGCGCTGGGCATGGACTTCCCCGTCACGCAAACCGTGGCAGCGGTGCTTCGCATGAAAAAGCAATCGGCGGGTGCAGCGTCACCCGGCACCTGAGGCCCGGGCGCTCACTCGTCGCGCACCACCACAGCGTCCACGGCCAGGCAACCCTGACCGGCGTCGTACAGAATCACCGGATTGAGGTCCACGCTGTGGATGGCCTGGCCCGGATCGCCGATCAGGCGGCCCAGCGCCAGCAGCGCGTCGCACAAGGCTTCCACGTCCATCGCCGCTTCGCCGCGCACACCCTTGAACAGTGGCGCGATGCGCAGCCGCTGGATGGCGCGCTGAATTTCCGCCCGCGTGGCGTTGGCCATTACCACCTGCACATCGGGTAACTGTTCCACATACTTGCCGCCATCGCCTACTGTCAGCACCGGGCCAAAGGTCGGATCGCGGTGCGCACCAACAATCATCTCGCGACGACCCGGCGCCATCTTTGCAACGATCAGGCCATCGAGCGCCACGCCCTGGCGCGCTGCCGCCGCGCTGATGTCGCGCCAGGCCTGGCGCGCCGCTGCCGCGGTGGCGATGTTGAGGCACACCAGACCGACATCGGACTTGTGGGTGATCGCGCCGGTACATCCTTTGATGGCGGCCAGTCCGCCGACAGCGGCAAGTGCAGCCACCACCTCGTCTTCGCTGCGGCACAGCCTGTGCGACACCACCGCTATGCCATGGGCCTGGACCAGCGCCAAGCCCTCGGCTTCGTTGAGCACCTGCTGGCGCTCTGATGGCCGGGTCAGCACAATGGGCGCGGTGCGGCCCGGCCCGCGGGCCGTGCGCGCGTTCGCCAGAACCTCATGCAGTGTGATGAACTGGTGCAAGGCGGCCACGCCCTCGCTCTCCAGGGTGAACACCGCCAGTCCCGCGTCCTTAAACTTGCCCGCCACCTTGGGCTGTGGCGCCACCACCACCACCGGCTTGCCAGTCGCTTTGGCGAACCCGGCCGCGTCGCGCGCGAACGCGTCCACATCGTAGCCACGCCCGGCGACAGGCACCGAGATCAGGAACACATCGGCACCCGGATCGCGCGCAATGATGGGCAGAATGTCCCCGAACAAACGGCTGTTGCTCAGCAGCGCGGCCGTGATGTCGACCGGGTTCGTGGTCGTGGCAAAGGTTGGCAGCACCTTCCCGAGTTCGACACGGGTCGAGGCCTGCAACTCGTTGATCTGCATCCCTGCGTCGGTGGCGGCGTCGGCCGTCAGCACGCAGGCCGTGCCGGAGTTGCTGATCACCACCAGACGCCTGCCACTCGGCGTCCAGTCTTGCAAATACAGCTCGGCAGCGCGCACCAGATCGGCGACACCGGCCACCCGCTTGAGGCCATGGAATTCGAAAAAGCTGTCCACCACCCGGTCTTCGGTGGCCAGAGAACCAGTGTGCGACAACGAGGCCTTCCGGCCAGCTGGAGTGCGCCCCGACTTGAGCACCAGAACTGGCAGCCCGCGCTCACGGGCCACCGCACCCAGCTCGGCGATGTGGTTGGGGTCCGGAATGCCTTCCAGATACAGCAGCAGCAACTTGATGTCAGGGTCGCGCGCCGAGGCCAGCGCCAGCTCGGTCACGGTGACGTCGCACTGGTTGCCAATGGCATTGCAGTAACGCACGCCAATGCCGCGCTCGCGCAACAGCCCGTATGGCACGGCCGAGCCGCCACCGCTTTGCGACACAATGGCGACGGGCCCATCGACCGGCGTGGTCTCGACGAACATGGTGGAGAAGTTGGCGAGCGCGCCATTGTGAAAATTGGCAATGCCCTGGCTGTTGGGGCCAATCAGGCGCATGCCCGTGGCGCGCGCGGCCTCGACCATGCGCCGCTCCTGCGCGCGACCGGCATCGTCAGTCTCGCCGAAGCCCGCCGTCAGGATGACAGCCACGCGGGTGCCATGCCGCGCGCAGGCCTTGACAGCCGCCTCGGCCTGGTCGCCCGGCACCGCGATGACCACCAGCTCAGCCACCTCGGGCAGGGATTCAAAGTCCGGATAGGTCTTGACGCCCTGGGTTTCGGAGCGCGTGGGGTTGATCGGAAGAATGGTTCCCTTAAAGCCGAAGCGCTTGAGGTACTGCAGGCAGCGCCCGCCGAGTTTGTCCTCGTTTTCGGAAGCTCCGACGATGGCGATGGACCTCGGGTTGATTGCATAACTCAGATCGGCACCGAGCTTGGCGTAGGGGTCGTTGTGGAGGTCGGATGTCATTTTTTCTGTTGTCCCTGGGTTGAGGATGCGACGGGCTCTGCACGCGGAATCAGGCGCGGGCCAAGGCGCTGCCAGCCTATGTTGACGGCATCGCCAATGGCCAGCCCCGGCGCGCCATGAGCCAGGATACGGATCCCCTCTTGCAGATCGACCAGCACCATCGCGTAGGGCGCAATGGCTTTCCACTCCGGCGAGGGCGCGCGCACCACGGTGGTGGCCGCGTACACCGTGCCATGGCCGGCAGAACGGCGCACGGCCACTGGCGTGGCACCACAGCGCGGGCAAAAGCCGCGCCGGAAATAAGTAGCCTTGCCGCAGGCACCACAGTGTTCATACAGTATGGCTTCCTGGCCATCCACCCAGTCGAGTGGTGCAGGCTCGGGGAACGCGCCGGATTGCTGAGGGTTCGCGGCGGTGCTCATTGGACTCGCTCCATGATCAGGCTAACATGAGAAGACATGGTCCCGCCGTCGCCATGCAGCATGGCCACAGACGGTGTACCCGGGATCTGGCGAGAGCCAGCGCGCCGCGTGAGTTGCACGTGGGTTTCAGCCAGGTGGGCCATGGCACCAGCCACACCGCAATGGCCATAAGACAGCAATCCACCATGGGTATTAAGCGGCATCGCGCCGTCGCTGGAAAAGTACCCGCTTGCCGCCGCCGCGCCGGCCTGACCGCGTTCGCACAAACCCACCTCCTCGAGCAGAATCGCCAGCGTGATGGTGAAGCTGTCGTAGAACGCGGCATAGCCAATGTCTGACAAGGCCACACCAGCTTGAGCCATCGCACGGGCCATCGATGCCTTGGCGCCAAAATGCGCCAGGTCCTCGGCCCCGGTCACATGCTGATGGGTGTGCATCTGCGAGCAGCCGCGAATGCGCAAGGCATGGGCAGACACTGGCTCGCGGCTGATGATGAAAGCCGCACCACCGTCGGAGATCGGGCAGCAGTCCATGAGTTTGAGCGGTGGCGCAATCGGCGCCGATTGCAGCACATCCTCCACCCGGATCGCGTCACGCAACTGCGCGCCCGGATGGCCGCTGGCATGCTGGCGCATCAACACCGCCAGCTGCGCCATGTCGGTCTCGGTCAATCCGTACTCGTGCATGTAGCGCGAAGCCACCAGCCCGTAGTAGGCCGGCACTGTGGGGCCGAGCGGCACCTCGTAACGCGCATGGCCGGCCTGCGCCAGCGTCTGCATGGTCATGTCGCGCGACTGGCCGCTGAGCCGGTTCTCGCCCGCAACCACCAGCAGGTTGTCGGCCGCACCCGAGTCCACCACCAGGTGCGCCAGCATGATCATTGCAAAGCCGGTCGCGCCGCCGACCTGCGCCGCATGGGCATAGCGCGGCTGCAGACCGAAATGCTCGGCGAACAAAGTCGACAACATGATGTGCGGCATGGTGGTCGAATAACCGCAGATCAGGCCATCCACCTGTTCCCGCACCAGGCCTGCATCGGCCAGCGCGGCGGTGGCCGCGTCAGTCATCAGCGACAGCGTGTTCTTGCTCTCGTGGCGGCCAAAGGCCGTCAACCCGACTCCGGTTACATAGGACATGACTCTCCTTGATGACAGTGTTGCTGATGGGTCTACTGTTTGGGAATGCGCGCGCCGCGCGCGACGGTTTCCCACTTGACAATCTCGCTGCGCACGAACTCGTCGGCGTACCTCGATCCACGCTGGCCCGGCGCAGGCACATCCGTGCCCAGCTTGGCCATGCGCTGCTGAACCTCCGGGCTTTCCAGCGCCATGGACAGTGCGCGGCTGAGCCGGTCGATCAACGGTGCCGGCGTTCCCCGGGGCGCGAACAGCGCCACCCAGGCGGCCCCCTGCAATGTCGGCATCTGTTGCTCGGCCGTGGTCAGCACATCGGGCATGGACGAAGCCCGCTGGTCGCCCAGCACGGCAATGGCGCGTATCTGCCCCGCCTGATGTGGTCCGGTCGATGAAGGCGGCGCATCGCAGGCGCCGTCAATCTGTCCGCCCATCAGGTCGGCCATCAATGGGCCAGCGCCACGGTAGGGCACCATGGTGATGTCGATGTTGGCGACCTGCTTGAACAATTCGCATTGCAGGTGCACCGAGCTGCCCACGCCGGGATGACCAAATGACAGCTTGCCAGGGTTGGCCTTGGCAAAGGCCACCAGTTCCTGCAAGCTCTTGGCTGGCAAATCCTTCTTGACCACGATCAGCGCCGGAATGATGGCCATCAGGCCGATCTGCGCAAAGTCTTCAGCTTTATACGGCAGCTTCTCATAAACGCTGTAGGCGGCGGCGTTGGAGCCTGAACTGCCGGCCACCAATGTGTAGCCATCAGGAGCAGACTGCGCTGTCCGCGCGGCACCAATGGTGCCACCGGCGCCTGCCAGCGTACTGATGACGATGGGTTGGCCCAGCGTCTGACTCATGTGGGTGACCACGAGACGCGTCAGCACATCCACCGACCCGCCGGTGGCAAACGGCGAGATCACCGTGACGGGCTTGGTCGGCCAGGCGCCTTGGGCCGCCGCGCCGCCACTACAGAGCAGCGCGGTAGCGGCAAGAGTGGCGAGCGCGACAAGCCGCGCTGGCAACAATCGATGTGCATTCAACAACATGGTGAGTTTCTTTTAAGTGTCGTGGTTTATGGCTGGGGCAGCCAGCCCAGTTCCTGGAAGCGCTGGAACCATTTGCGCAGCATGTCTTCGGTATCCACGCAGTCGTGAAATCCGGCCTGGCGAATCTTGATGGTGCTGACCAGCGACGCCGGTATCGGGGCGGGCTTTCCGGTGGCGAACTGAAAGTCCGCATAGGTGAAGCCTTGGCCGACAAATTCTTTGAAGCTGGCCGGCGAACGCAGCCCGTGTTTACGTACGATAGCCGCCCATTCGGCTTCCCGCGGCGGCATGGTTTGCGCCAGAAAGGCCGGCTTGGGCTCGCCGACTTCCATGCCCAGCGTGTCGGCAATGACCGGCCAGACGTTATGCCAAACAAACTCGTCGCCATTGGCCAGATTGAAAATCTCGTTGCGGCTGGCTGGCGATGTAGCTGCCCACGCACAGGCACGGGCGATCAGGTCGGCATCGACAGCCTGGTAGACACGCGGCGGGCCACCCGGAAAGGACAGCGGCATGCCCTGCTCTCGAAGCAGTGCCGCATACACGCCGATGGCTGGCAGAGGATTCATGTTACTGCCCAGCCCATCACCGAATACCAGGCGAGGGCGCAGCACCGTCCAATGCCAGCCGCGGTGCGGCTGTCGCTCACGCAGAAAGTCCTCCTGCAGCCAGTAGAAATTCTCGTGTGGATGGCGCGGCCAGCGCTCCTTGGCCGGGATCCTGATGTCTGGCTCGATGTGGATGCCGTAGGCCTTGCCGCCTTGCAAGATCGTGATGTGGCGAAGACCCCGAGCGCAGGCCTCCAGAGGCTCCACCACGTTGCGTAGCATGTTCAGGTTGGTCTGCATCTGTTCATGGTCGACCCAGCCGCCTACTAGGCCCGGCTTCTCGTAGACCGCTGCGTAGACCACATGGCTGACGTCGCGCAAGGCGCCAAAGGCTGCTGCACAGGCAGCGCGATCGGTCAGGTCAACGGCAATGTGGTCGTGGTCGGGAACATTTACCGGCCGGCGGCGTGATACCGCCACAGCACGCCAGCCGTCCAGCCCGGCAAAGTGCCGCAGAACCGCTTGTCCCACCACGCCCGAGGCGCCAACCACGAGAACCTGGTCATGCGTCGGCATCGGCAACCTCGACGGCTTTGACCGTGCTTGCCACGAAGGGCGACGCACGCCAGCGCAGACTGTCTTGTATCAGTCGCGCCTCGCTACGCAACAGGTTGGCCAGCATGTCCTGGCGCGTTACCAGACGGGTCGACAACGCAGTCGAGCTGAGCGCCGCAATCGGGCGGTTGTGTTCATCCAGAATCGGCACGGCAATGCCTCCAGTGCCCTCGCACACCACATTGGAGACCAACACGTAGCCGCGCTCCCGAGCGGCACGTATCTCTCGCAGGATGAGATCGGCGTTGACAAGCGGAAAGCGTTCCAGCGCCTTGCGGTTAAGCTCCATGATGTAAGCTATCTCCTCATCCGGCAACCATCCCAGAATGGCCAGTGCCCCGCTACCCACACCCAGCGGCAGGCGACGACCGATGTGCAGGTAATTTGCGCGCAGCGGAAAGCTACCCTCCTCGCGAGCGATACAAACCGCGTGACTGCCACAGGAAATAGACAAACAGGCGACGTCACCAGATATCTCGGCTAGCCGCACCAGGCTCTCGCGTGCGCACTCGGGAAACTGCGTGCGCCGCGGCACGGCAGCTCGCATCACCAGCGCCTCATTACCCAACGAATAATTTTTGTCATCGGGGCTACGCGTGACAAAACCTTCGTCAATCAACGTGCCCAGCAGACGCAGTGCGGTGGCCTTGTTGATGCTGGTGTTGCCAACAATGTTTGACAAACGATGCGGCCCCGGGTCTGACAGCGTCGCTAAAATACGACAGGCCTTTTGCACCGAACTCAAACCGGAAGAAGTCGAAGTATTCATCGCGTACTCCTGCAAGCAGACAACATTGAACCGCCTATCGCACACGCGGCTGGCATCACACCGTCGCGATGGGTGTCACTGGTGAACCCACAGCACCCGGCAAGCGCAGTGGCGGCGCGGTGAGCAAAAAACGCGAGCGCTTGTGCGCACGCAACCAGTTCGCTAGCGGCGTCAGGTACCACAGCTCACCCAGGTGCACACCCAGCTTGAAAAGACACAGCTCATGCAGCGGCACCATGGCGCAGTTGCCCACACCCTCCGCGGCCGGCATGCCTTCCACGGCATAGTTGTCCGCGACCAGCACCGACAGCTGGCTTTCCGTCACCCATTGGAGCAGTCGCTCGTCGCGCCCGTCCAGTACCGTACAACTGTTCTCGAGCCGGTGCGAGTCGGGCTGGCGCTTCATGTCCATGATCATCTGTCCAAAGCCCGTATGCAGGCATACCATGTCGCCCGGCTCCACTGTGACCTTGTCGGCCTCCATCACCCGCATCAGCTTATCGTAGCCGACGTAGGTGTGCGCATCGCCGAAGTGAGCATGCAGATCGATCATCACGCCACGGCCCTGCACGCAGGCGGCCGCCATATTCTCAATGCCCAGTGCGCGGGCGTAGGCCGTATTCTTGGCAGGCACAGTACCCACGGCGCCGGCGTCGCTCACGTCGATCGGGCCTTCGACGTCATAGCCGGGTCTGAAGCCGTTGTAATAGCGCGGCTCGGGCGTTCCGTCGCCGTCGGCATCAAACAGCTGCCCGACGTGGCATAGCGCATCCCACTGGGTCGAATATTGGGTGTGCAGAATGACCGCATCGTCACTGAGCAGGTCAGTAAAAAGCGGGTTATCGTCGGCTAGGCGGTAGTTGTAATTAACCTTGCCATTGCGCACTGTTGGGCGGAGCACTGGCGGATGGCGGCGCGGGTTGAGCAGGTTGCCGCCGGGATAGTCCAGTGGCAGGCTCAGGCAAAACGTCAGGCCCTCATGCACCTCGGCCACACCTTCCCGCACCCGCTGCGGCGTCAGCAGATTGAGACGACCTATCTGATCATTGGGGCCGAAGTCACCCCAGTTCGATCCCGGCGGGCGGTGCTTCCAGCGCGTGCTGGCGGTAGTTTTCGGGGTCACGGCAGTGGTCATGGAAAGTACTTTCTCGGCAAATTGTTAATGGGTTGCAGCGTTGCGACCGAGGTAGACGCGGCTAAGCGCATCGCTGGCGAGAATTTCATCAGCATGGCCAGCGTCGGCGATTCGGCCGGTCTCGATTAAGTAGCCATAGTCGGCAAAACGCAGCGCGGTCTCGACCATTTGCTCGACCAGCAAGATGGCCATGCCCTCGCGGCACAACGCGGCTACGGCTTCGAGAATTCGCAAAATGACCAGGGGTGCAAGACCCGCCGACGGCTCATCAAGTACCAACAGGCGCGGCTGCGCGATCACGCCGGTGGCGACCGCAAGAATTTGCTGCTGGCCTCCGGACAGGCGCGAGGCCAGATGGTCACGCTTTTGGGCCAATTCGGGGAACAAGGTGTAGATGCGGTCGAGGCCAGAGCGGTCGCCGCGCTTAGGCGTAGCCCAGGTACCCATCAAGAGATTTTCTTCCACCGTCAGAGCTTGAAAAACACGGTGTCCTTCCAGCACATGAACCAGACCCGCCTCTACGAGGTGCATCGACTTGGCATGGCTCAGGTCTTCGCCGTAGAACTCGACCTGACCGGCGCGTTTGGGAATCAGCGCCGAAACGGCACGCAAGGTGGTGCTTTTTCCTGCGCCATTGCGCCCCAGAATGACCACAAATTCACCGGCACACACCTCGAACGAAACGCCGTGAACCACTTCAGCCTTGCCGTAACCGACCACCAGGTCTTTAACGCGCAAGACCACATCGCCATTGCGCACCTTCCTGGGTATGAGGGCACTGTTGGCCGGTTCAGACTTCATGGCTTCAAGCTCCAAGGTAGACCCTCACGACTTCTTTGTTGTTGCGCACTTCCTCTGGCGTACCACTGGCGATGACACGGCCAAAGTCGATGGCAGTGACACGGTCACAGACACGGAACACAAAATCAGTATGGTGTTCCACCAACAGGACACCGATTCCGCAGGACTTGATGGCGATCAGCAACTCGCCTAGGCTGTCGATTTCATTACCGGTGAGTCCGCCAGCTGGCTCGTCAAGCAGCACAAATCGCGGCCGGGCAGCCAGCGCCCGGGCAATTTCTAGAAAGCGCTGTTCACCATGCTCCAGTACGTCAGCAAGCTGGTGGATGGCGTGTGCAAGGCCAACACCAGCCAGCAGCTCACAGGCACGTTCGGTCAGTTGCCTTTCCTCAGCCCACATGCCCGGCAACGCCAGCATGTTGGTCCACAGGCCTGCACGCGCATCGCGCCAGCCACCCAGCATGACGTTGTCGAGCACCTTCAGTGTGGGCAAGATGCGTGGAGTTTGAAAGGTACGGGCAATCCCTGCGTAGGCGCGCCGCTGCACCGACGCAGCGGTCAGGTTTTCGTCCCCCAAATGCAAACTGCCGGCATCGATTGGGTAATAACCGGTCAGCACGTTGAGCATGGTGGTCTTGCCACTGCCATTGGGACCGATCAGGCCCTGAATCTCACCAGGGCGCAATGTCAATGACACGTCGGAGAGCGCCGCGACACCACCAAAATGTTTACTTACTCCAGACGCAGAAAGAACCGTCATGTCAGCGTCTCAGGTTGGTGAATGGCAGCAGCCAGGCGCTTGACATCAGGCACCAGCGGTGGCGCACTGCGCCGGCCGCGCCGGCGCTCCACGTAATTGGAGATGAGACTGCCGAAGCCCTTTGGCACGGTCAACACGACGGCCAGCAGCAACAGCCCATACAGGAGGTTGCCCATCTTGGCCAGAGGCGCCGCAATCTCGGGCAACATGGTCAACAAGGCTGTGCCCAGAAACGGACCGATGATATTTCCGCGACCGCCGATGATGATGCAGATGAAGAAAAACATGCCCAACTCGAACAAAAAGGCTTCCGGTGTGATGTAGCTTTGCAGTGACGCGAACAGCGCGCCCGCGATGCCGGCGGTGACGCCGCTGAAGCTGAAAACGACCAGCTTGAGACGGAACACCGGAATACCGACCGCCGTTGCCGCCACCTCGCTGTCGCGTAGCGCAATCAACGCTCTGCCCCGCATGCCACGGCTGATGTTCCAGGCCAGCCATGTGACCACGAGGCCGACACCAGCCACTAGAAAATAGAAACCCTGTGGCGTCTCGAACGGGCGGCCGAACAAGGGAGCAGACATACCGGCGCCGCCACCTGTCCAGCGGTTTTGCGCCACCAGCAGTTCCGTAACGATGAGCGAGAACGCTAGCGTGACCATAGCGAAGTAAAAACCAGGTAGCCGCAGCGATGGCAAACCCAGCACCAGGCCGCACAAGCCGCCGATGGCGCCAGCGATTGCCATGGCCAGCAACGGATCCACACCTAGGCGTCCGTTCAAAATGACTAGCGTGTATGCCCCGATGGCCAGCAAGCCCACATGGCCTACTGACAGCTGGCCGGCATAGCCCACCACCAGGTTCAGACCTGCCACAAGAATCCAATAGATACCGATCAGGGTCAGCACATGCAACTGGTACTGGTTGGTCACCAGAAAGGGCAGGGCCAAGCTGAGCAGAGGGGCAGCCCGGGTCACCAGCTTGCGGACTTTGCCTGAAGCGCCTGCGCTGGCGACGGTGGAACGGCCCACTTGGTCCGGCATTGAAGTGCGTGTAGTCATACCGATCGAACCACGCTTTTCCCGAACAGGCCAGCCGGCTTGACCAGCAACACCAACAACAAAATCCCGACAGACACGGTCTGCTGGTACTCGGCACCGAAGAAGTAGGTGCCAAAGGCGCTCAGCAGGCCCAGCAGCACTCCGCCAACCAGGGCGCCCAAGTTACTGCCCAGGCCACCCGCGGCCAGTGCGATGAAACCGGACAGCGTAAGCCACATGCCAAGGGCAAAAAATGCATAAGTCAATTGCCCGGCTGCAAAACCCGCCAGGGCACCCAGCGCCCCGGCCATGGCAAAGGACAAGGCGCGCACACGCTCCACCGCAATGCCGCGAGCCCGAGCGGCGAACGGGTCTTCCGACACGGCTGTGAACACTCGGCCCAGCATGGTGCGTTTGTAAAACAGTGCCAGCCCGGTGGCCACGGCAGCGGCCAGCGCCATCGGCAACCAGTATTTCTGATCCCATGGGCCGGCTGAGAAGTCTTGCGTGATAAGACGCGGAAACGGTTTAGGCTCGGTGCCCCACCACAACGCCATGAGGTGCTGCACGATGGTGCCCAGTGCCAGGGTGCTGAGCACCCACAGGTGGTCATCACCGGACGCCAGCACGCGGCGGATTGCAATGGTTTCAGTCAGCCAGCCGAACACCGCGCCGGCCAGCAAGGTCATTGGCAAAGCGAGCCACCATGTCAGCCCAAGGCCCGTGATCATCCAGGCCCCAAAGACGCCGCCCAGCATTGCCGTGTGGCCTGTGGTCAGCGACAGCACCTTGGAGGTGGAGAACATGATGTTGAAGACCATCGCGACAATGGCATACAAGGCCCCAGTCGCAAGGCCTGTGACGAGCGTGTTCAGCATGGCTTGCCGTCAAATCACTTCGGGGCCAGGCGGAAGTTGCCATCCTTGAAGGTATTAGCAAACACGATGGCCATGTTGTTATCGGGGAAACCATCGCGTTTGCCGGGCCCGTAGCTCAAGGTGGACAGAACCGCCTTGAAGTCGACCGTGGTCTCTAGCGCCTTCTGGATCGCGGCTGCGTCGGTGGAGCCGGCCTTGCGCACGCCGTGCTCGGCCAGCTTGACTGCGTCGTAACCCAGCGCGATCCACCAAAACAGAATGTCGATGTCCTTGCCGCCCAGCTTCGGACGGATCTTGTCCACCAGCGCCTGCGTACGTTCCGGCAACTTGCCGCCGGCATCAAACGATGTGGAGACATAGCTGGATCCATAGACATTGTCCCAGTAGCTCGGCTTGTTCAGAAGTTGCTTGATCGGGAGAGCCATCAGGGAAGGGTGACCGATCACCGGAACATCCCAGCCTGCATCGCCGCGCGCATTGAGTAGCCGCGCCAAGACGCCGGTGGCGGCCGACCAGGGCATGATCACATCAGCACCGGCAGCGCGCGCCTTGGCAATCTCGTCCGACAGGTCAGTCTTGTTGGGGTCGATCAGCACGGTGTACACAGGCTTGAGCCCGCGCTTGGCTAAGTCTTCTGTGGCATTACGCACGCTGACCGTTCCGTAGCCGGTGGTGTCGCCTATTAGGGCCACTTTGGTGCGCTTCATCGATTTCACAACGTAATCGTCGGCGGCTGTGATCCATTGGCCGGTCGTGTTGATGACGCGAAAGGCGCGTGGGTATTTCACTGGGTCGATGCATTCCTCAACTGCGCTGATAACGATATTGGGCGTGCCCGAGCGCGCCACCAGCGGCACGGTCGCCAGCGCTTCACCCGAGTTGACCGGACCAAGGATAAAGTCCACCTTGTCGGCCAGCACCAATTGCTGGGCGAAGGTCGCCGCCTTGTTGGGGTCACCCGCCGTGTCGCGTGTCAACAGCTCGATTTTGCGACCATTGATGCCGCCGGCTGCATTGATCTCGTCGACCGCGAACTGAACGCCGGCGTTGATACCGATGGCCGCAGTGGCCAGGGGCCCGGTCAGCGACGCCATCCATCCGAAACGGATCGGACCAGTTTGCGCCTGAGCCTGGGCCACAAGGCTCATCGATAAAAATGCCGCGGCGGCGGCCAGACGTGCTTTGAATTTCATGTTGTCTCCTTTAGGTGGTGAGCTGTCTACGTCAGTAATTTAATCCTATGCCTCTTTAATCCTTTAAGATAGACCTGTGCGGGCTAAGGGCGAAAGTTGGTTTCATCAGGTGAACCTGTTACAAGGTTTTCTGCGATGTTCACGGTGCGACCAACCCACTCGGTCTGTTCCATGGCGGCAATCAGTGCCGGGTCTTCGCTGAGAGCCACCGCGCGCTTGCCGTCCGGTGTCCACCAGCACCAGCGTCTTCTCGTCGGGCGACAGCGCGATGCCGTTGGGCATTTCCAGCGGGTAGATGTCCTGCTCGATCCGCGTCAGGCGGCCTGCGGCGATCTCAACCACTATCAGGCTGCCATCACCCAACCAAGTCGGGCCCTCGGGGAAAAGAAGGCCGTTCGCGAGTTCCTGCATAGACTTGTCTCCTGCCGGTTGTAGCCCTAATCGAACAAGTTGGGTCGCCAACCGTAACCTACCTTCACCCAGCGCCCTTGGTGCCCCAATGCTAGCCCCTTTCTGGTGCAGGTGTCTAGGGTTGACTGCCGCACCCGAAGCGGTCACTTATGACAACCACTCCAATGTCTACTGTTGGCCCAAACCGGCCGTTCTCCCACAAAAAAGGTCTGCAATCAAGCCGCCCGCGGCCTTCTTCGCGTTCACACGCGCCACTTCCACATCCGCATCAAACGCCAGCGCCACGCCCATGCGGCGGCGGGCAAAGCTTTCTGGTTTGCCGAGCAAAGCGGATACGAACTAGCGAAAACACCGGATTCGGTTTGAAGTTGTAGAGCCCGTCTTTGATGACCCGTATGCGTTAACAAAGCCAGACCCGGATAACAAAGACGAACCGCGCTGGTTGACGGTTGGCTGTGATGCGCTCGGGCGGGTGGTCACGGTTTGCTACACCCTTCGTGAACCAAAAATTCGCTTGATATCTGCAAGGCTTGCAACAAAAAAGGAACGCACTCAATATGAAAGCTGAATACGATTTTTCTGACGCCAAGCGGGGAGCCGTCAAGCCTGTAAAGGGCAGGACCCGCATCACGCTTTATTTGGACGATGCAGCCCAAGCCTGTGACAGTTGCTGACTTGCGGCGAGTTTTGCGGGGAGAGCTTCACGCTGCCTGAACAGGTTCAGGCTTGTGATGCAATAAAAATCTCAAGAGGCCGCCCGCGGCTTGACCATCCCCGCCGCCTTCTTGGCATTCACCCGCGCCACTTGCACATCGGCATCAAACGCCAGCGCCACGCCCATGCGGCGGCGGGCAAAGCTTTCTGGTTTGCCGAACAAACGAATGTCGGTGTTGGGCACGCGCAGGGCGTCGGCCACGCCGTCAAACACGATGCCTTTGGCCTCAACTCCGCCGTAGATCACTGCGCTGGCGCCGGGGGTGCGCAGGGCGGTGTTGACGGGTAGGCCCAAGATGGCCCTGGCGTGCAGTTCAAACTGGGTTTGTACCTGCGTGCACATGGTGACCATGCCGGTGTCGTGTGGGCGGGGGCTGACTTCGCTGAACCAGACCTCGTCGCCTTTGACGAACAGCTCAACACCAAACACGCCCAGCCCGGAGGGCTGACCGTCAAAGCCCACACCCAGGTTGTCTGTGACGGCTTTGGCAATGTCGCGGCTGCGCTGCAGTGCGGCGGCGCGCATGGGGTGCGGCTGCCAGCTTTCGACATAGTCGCCGCTGACTTGAATGTGGCCAATCGGGTCGCAAAAATGGGTTTCGACTTGACCGCTTGCGCCCAGGGCGCGCACTGTCAGTTGTGTGATTTCGTAGTCAAAGTCGATAAAGCCTTCAACAATCACGCGGCCCCCCTGGACACGGCCACCGGCCATGGCGTAGTCCCAGGCGGTTTTGACATCTGCTGGCCCGGCGATTTTGCTTTGGCCTTTGCCAGATGAGCTCATCACGGGTTTGACGATACAGGGGTAGCCGATCTTGCTATCGATGGCAGCTTGCAGCTCGGCCAGCGAATCGCAAAACACATAGGGGCTGGTGGGCAGGCCAAGGGTTTCAGCGGCCAGGCGGCGAATGCCTTCGCGGTCCATCGTCAGGCGGGCGGCGCGGGCGGTGGGAATGACACGGGCGGCGCCTGCGGCCTCCAGCTCTTCAAGCATGGCGGTGGCGATGGCTTCAATTTCTGGCACCACCAAATGCGGCTTTTCTTGTTCAATCAGCGCTTTGAGTTGTGCGGGGTCGCTCATGGTGATGGTGCGGGCGTGGTGGGCCACCTGCTGGCCGGGTGCGTTGTCGTACCGGTCAACCGCGATGGTCTCTACGCCGAGGCGCTGCAGCGCAATCAAGACTTCTTTACCCAGCTCGCCAGAGCCGAGCAGCATGACTTTGGTGGCGTTGGGGGACAAAGGCGTGCCGATGGTGGTCATATTGAGCATGTAAGAGGCAAGGTAAAAGGGCGAAATCTTGAACGCAGTTTACCTGCTGCCATGTGGGGTAAATCTGAGGGTAGGCCGTGGCCGCAAGGCACAATGAGCACATGAATTCAGTCAGCAAAATTCCGATTTCACCGATATTTTCAATTCAAGGTTTGACCAAAAAATACGGTGATGCCACCGCCGTTAACGACCTGTCATTCGACATCAAGCCCGGCGAATGCCTGGGCGTGATTGGGCCAAACGGGGCGGGCAAGACCACCACCATCCGCATGTGCCTTGGGCTGGTGGCGCCTGATTCGGGCAGCGTGTCGTTTCATCAGCCGGGGCAAAGCGCTTTGCACATGCCGGCAGATTCGCTGGCCATCAAGGACAAACTGGGCATCGTCAGCCAGTTTGACAGCCTGGACCCGGACTTTTCCTGCGCTGAAAACCTGTTGGTGTTTGGCCGCTACTTTGGCTTGAAAGACGCGGTGATCAAGGAGCGCATCCCCAAACTGCTGGAGTTTGCCGCCTTGACCAGCAAGGCCGATGCCAAGCTGAGCGAGCTTTCAGGCGGGATGAAGCGGCGTTTGAGCTTGGCGCGCGCCTTGGTCAACGACCCGCAGTTGCTGCTGCTCGATGAACCGACCACCGGACTGGACCCGCAAGCCCGGCACCTGATGTGGGAGCGTTTGCAGCGACTGGTGCAGCAAGGCAAGTCGATTTTGCTGACCACCCACTTCATGGACGAAGCCGAACGCCTGTGCAACCGTCTGCTGGTGCTGGACCATGGCAAAAAGATGGTTGAGGGCACGCCGCGCCAACTGATCAATGACAACTTGGAGCCCGACGTGGTGGAGGTGTATGGCGTGGGCGCTTTGGCGCTGCTGGAGTCACCGATCAAGGCACTGGCGGCAAGGGTTGAAGTCAGCGGCGAAACAATATTTTTCTACACACAGGACTCAAAACGGTTGCTGCAAGCGCTCGCGGACTACCCACAATTGCGCACCCTGCACCGCCCTGCCAATCTGGAGGACTTGTTCCTCAAGCTCACCGGCCGCCAGATCAGGGAGGACGCGTGATGACTTTGCTGACGACATCGATCTGGGCAGCCCCACGCCTGAGCATGCGCTGGGTACCGGTGTTTCGCCGTAATTTTCTGGTTTGGCGCAAGCTGGCGATTCCGAGTCTGGTCGGCAATATTGCGGAACCGCTGATCACGCTGGTAGCTTTCGGTTACGGGCTGGGTGTGTTGATTGGCGCGGTCAATTTGAACGGCGCGGCCATACCCTACATTTTGTTTTTGGCCAGTGGCTCCATATGCACCAGCGCCATGAACGCGGCGTCGTTTGAAGCGCTGTACTCGGCGTTTTCGCGCATGCATGTGCAGCGCACCTGGGACGGCATCATGAACGCCCCGGTGCGGCTTGACGATGTGGTGTTTGCGGAAATGCTGTGGGCGGCCTTCAAGTCGCTGTTCACCAGTGTGGTGATCTTGCTGGTCATGCTGGCCCTGGGCATCAGCAGCAGCCCGATGCTGTTGCTGGCATTGCCATTGCTGGGCTTGGTGGGCATCACCTTTTCAAGCATGGCACTCATCTTCAATGCGCTGGCCAAAGGCTACGATTTTTTCACCTACTACTTCACGCTGTTTTTAACGCCCACCATGTTTTTAAGTGGTGTGTTCTTTCCGCGTGAGCAGTTGCCAACAGCGATGCGGCTGGTGTCCGACTGGTTGCCTTTAACAGCGGCAGTTGAGTTGATCCGTCCGCTCTTTTTGGGCCAATGGCCAGCACAGGGCTGGCTACACCTGGCGGTGCTGGTGGCCTATGCGGTGGTCGGCTTTTGGGTGGCGTTGGCCCTGACACGCAAACGCTTCGGCGGTTAAGACGGACAAAGGTAACGATTGATGTTGACCGCAATAGATTTAAAGTCGCAGGCCGAGGCGACAACGCCGCTGGCCTGCACCTGCCCGCTGCGCCCTTGCGCAGGCTGGGAAAGCTTTACCGAAGACCGCTGGCACAAGGAGCAGATGCAGGCCCTTGGCACGCTGCGCGACCCGGATGTGTACCAACCCAAGGCGGAAGAACATCACCCCAGCGGCACCCGCTATGCGTCAACCGATGCGCCGATTGCCGTCAACTTCTTTCCGTACAACCTGTGTGATGTGTTTGCCTGCGCCACATGCGACAAGGTGCTGCTGCGCTACACGGAGTTTGGTGGCTACTATGTCGACCACCGCGTGCGTGAGGTCGATGCGCAGCTGGTGGTCTAGGCCGGCAGAACAGCAAAACGCTGGCCCACCTCGGCCAGACCCAGTTCATCGATCACCTGCTTGAGGCGCTCGCCTGCAGCGCTGGTTTTTTTGGCGTTGGGTGTTTGCGGTTTGCTGGCAAGAATCAACTCGTTCTTCATCGAATGCTCCCAGCCGACCAGCTCAGTCACAGTCACGTTATAGCCATTGGCCTCCAGTTGCAGGCAACGCAGCACGTTGGTGATCTGGCTGCCAAATTCACGCGCGTGCAGCGGGTGCCGCCAAAGCTCGGCCACGGGCGTTTTGACCAGATTCAAGACTCTGGATTTTTTCAGCACACCGGCCACTTCAGCCTGACAGCACGGCACCAGCACCATGTGCTGCGCCTGTTTGGCCAGGCCAAAGGCAATCGCGTCGTCGGTGGCGGTGTCGCAGGCGTGAAGCGCTGTCACGATGTCCATGCGCGCTGGCAAGTCAGCGGACGCGGCTGATTCTTTGACCGACAGGTTCAAAAAAGACATGCGCTCAAAGCCCAAGCGGGCGGCAAGCGTGCGCGACTTGTCAACCAGCTCGGGACGGGTTTCGATACCGTACATGTGACCCACCTTGGCTTTCCCTGCGTGGGCCACGTTGAAAAACAGGTCATACAAAATAAAGCCCAGGTAGGACTTGCCTGCACCGTGGTCGGCCAGCGTGAAACTTGCATCACCTTCCGGTGCCCCACTGAGCACACCATTGAGCAGGGGTTCTATGAACTGGTACAGGTGGTAGACCTGCTTGAGCTTGCGGCGTGTGTCCTGGTTCAGCTTGCCTTCGCGTGTCAGGATGTGCAGCTCTTTGAGCAGCTCGATGGACTGTCCGGGGCGCAGCTCTTCAATGACTTGTGGCTGGTTTTTGGTTTTTTGTTGCATGCGCTGGCAGTTTAGCGGCTCGATGTGTTTCTTCCGCATGGACGGGGCAGTCTGTCAGCTTGCAGCGCGTTTTTCATGGGCGCTTATCAATGAGCCGACAATGGCTGCATGATTTCGACCACGCCTGCCTCATCACAGCCCGCCACACCACAGCCTACCCCTTCCCAGCCTGCCATCCATGCCTACGAGTCCCTGACGCCGGATGTGGTGCTCGATGCGCTGGCCAGCATCGGGCTTGTCGGTGATGGCCGATTGATGGCCTTGTCGAGTTATGAAAACCGTGTGTACCAGATTCACCTTGAAAACAGTGTCGGCAAGGCGGATGCGTCTGGCGACTTGGTCGTGGCCAAGTTTTACCGGCCTGATCGCTGGACAGATGCGCAGATCATGGAAGAACACGCCTTTGCCAACGAGTTGATGACCGCCGAGGTGCCGGTGGTGGGGGCGCTGGAGCTGCACAGCCACACGCTGCACCATTTCAACGGCTTTGCCTTCAGTGTGTCCCCCAGTCGGGGGGGCCGCCGGCCTGAGCTTGAAAACTTTGAGGTGTTGGAATGGATTGGCCGCTTTTTGGCGCGCATCCATACCGTGGGCAGTGCCAAGCCCTTTGTGCATCGGCCAGCGCTTGATGTGCAAACCTTTGGGCTTGCATCGCGCGCGGTGCTGCTGAGCAAAAATTACCTGCCGCTCGACATGGAATCGCGCTGGTTAAAAGCGTTTGAAGTCGCCATGCAAACCGCCACTGCCGTGTTCGAGAGTGTGGGTGACATTAAAAACATCCGCCTGCACGGCGACTGCCACCCGGGCAATATTTTGTGGACGCCCGAGGGCTTGCCGGGCGCTGGCCCGCACTTTGTGGACCTTGACGACGCACGCAGCGGCCCGGCCGTGCAAGACCTGTGGATGCTGCTGTCGGGTGACCGCCCGCAATGCCTGCAGCAATTGGGCGCGCTGGTGGACGGCTATGAAGAATTTCGCGGCTTTGATCGCCGCGAGCTGGTCTTGATAGAGCCGCTACGCACACTCAGGCTGATTCACTACAGTGCCTGGCTGGCCCAGCGCTGGCACGACCCGATCTTTCCGATCAACTTTCCGTGGTTTGGCAGCAGTGACTACTGGAAAGGCCAGGTTGACATGCTGGAAGAACAGACCGAAGCGATGCAGGCAGCGCCGCTGGTGGCTTGAACTTTAAGAGTTTTAGGGGTACTGCCGCGCCACGTGCATGATGGCCAAAGCAGTGACGGCGGTTTTGGTTTGTGCGATGACCACCACGTAATTGGGATGCGCTACAAGTTCTAGGGTTCCAGGTTGACGGCCGCGGCGGCGCGGAAAATTGGGATCACGCAAGCTATCAACCTGATCATCAATTAACAAAAGCATGGCCATAGCTGCATCAGCATTGTCGTGCTCTATGTGGTCATAGACGGCTTGCAAGTCACTCAAGTAGCGATCGGTTCGATTAACTGCCAGCCCTGCAATCATGCTGCTTGCTTGACAGTTTTAAGAGACTTCAACTTGATCAGCAACTCGCTGCGTTTAACTTTCCACTCTTTTTCTGTGTAAACACGGTTGGTCCCGTCCTTCAGGCCATCCAAGGATGCCTGGACCTTGGCATGAAACCAGCGGTCATAGTCGGCGTCGTGCTGAGCGGCCTCATGTGCGGCTTTGAGCGCCAGACTCCGGTCAGGCCGGGCTGTTTTCTCCAGGGCGCTGTCTTCAGGGCGCCAGCTACTGGTGTCGATGCGGCAATCGGTCAAGCCTATGCCGCGCAGCATTTGCAGAGCCTTGCGCGGGTCGGCAAAGCGGCGCGGCTGCTGCCGCGATGTCACCATGACGGCCTGCCCGCGCTGGGTGTGAACATTCACGACAAAAGCCGCACCATCACCGCAAAGCGTGATACCCACCACACCTCCTGCTTGCGTTGCTGCTTTTAGCTGTTCAAGGTTGAAGCTATTGCTAGAGGAAGCGCTGGCAGCGGGCATGGGATGCTTTCAGTGACGTGAAAGCATCACTTTAACAGTTAATAAATATCAAATAACTGTTAATTGAACCCAATTTTTCTTAGCGCAGCGGATTTTCCAGTGCGCCAATGCCGTCAATCTCTACCCGCACCACATCACCTGCCACCAGGTATTTGGGTGGCTTAAAGCCAATGCCCACGCCAACGGGCGTGCCAGTGGCGATCACGTCACCGGGGTAGAGGGTGATGCCGGCTGACAGGGTTTCGATCAGCTTGGGAATGTCAAAAATCAGGTCGGTGGTGGATGCGTTTTGGCGCAGCTCGCCATTGACGTAGCAGCGCACCGTGGTGTTGGTGCCGTCGCACTCGTCTGCGCTGACCAGATACGGCCCCATCGGGCAAAAGGTGTCGAATGACTTGCCCATGTGCCACTGCTGGTGGCGGCTTTGCCAGTCGCGCGCGGTGATGTCGTTGACGATGGTGTAACCCCAGACATGGGCCATCGCGTCTTTAGCGGCGATGCCTTTGCCGCCCTTGCCAATGATGACGGCCAGCTCGGCCTCGTAGTCGATCGCGGTCGAGATATGTGCAGGTGGCATCTCAATCGCTGCGTCGGGGCCAACCACGCACTCGGGCACTTTGGTGAAGATGATCGGGTCTGCCGGAATGTCGCCGCCTGATTTGGCGCTGCTGTCAAAGCCGCTGCCGGCAAATTCTTTGGCATGGGCGAAGTAATTTTTACCAACGCAAAAAATATTGCGGCGCGGCTTGGGCAGCGGCGCGGTGATGTGGACGTCTTTCAAGGCAATGGCGTCGAGCAATTTTGGCAGGGCCGCACCATTTGACAGCATCTCTACAATCGGCAAAGCGCCCAGTGCGCGCTGCCCCTCGGGCAAGTCAAAAGGTTGAACCGTTTGCAGGTCTTTGGACACCAGACCGACGCCAGGCTGACCGTTGAATGTGTATGCAGCAATTTTCATGAAGGCTTGTGTCTGTTGTTGGGTTTGCAGATGTCGAAGAAGCTGAATGTGAGTTAAATGTTAGCATGCCAACCAAATAAGTGACCCTTGCAGGAGACAACCATGCGTTTCAAAGCCCCTCTCAAATTAGCAGCCTTATTGGCCCTGTTTTGCAGCGCCACGCCTTGGGTACTGGCGCAAAACGCGCCCTGGCCAACCCGGGCCATCACCATGATCGTGCCCTTCCCGCCCGGCGGGCTGGCCGACCTGGTGGCGCGGCCTGTCGCAGAAGCGATGGCCCGCGAACTGGGCCAGCCGGTGGTGATTGAAAACAAGGCCGGTGCCGGCGGCGGTATCGGCATGAGCCAGGCGGCCAAAGCCAAACCCGATGGCTACACCGTCTTGATGGCGCTGTCGTCACTGACCGTTATTCCCGAAGCCGATGTGGTGCTGAGCCGGCCCGCGATGTTTGCACTGACTGACCTGCGGCCCATCGCTCGCTTTACCGCTGACCCGACCGTGCTTGCCGTGCGTGCCGAGTCGCCCTGGAAGACCGTGCAGCAGTTTGTGGACGATGCCAAAAAGCGCCCTGGCGCCATCAACTACGGCTCGTCGGGCAGCTACGGCACCATGCATGTGCCGATGGAAATTTTGTCGCAAAACGCGGGCATCAAGCTGACGCATATCCCCTTTACCGGTGCCGGCCCGGCTGTGGTGGCACTGCTGGGCGGACAAATTGATGCCGTGTCGTCTGGCCCGGCCACGGTGTTGCAGCAGGTCAAGGCAGGCAAGCTTAGGGTTTTGGGGCATTGGGGAACAGCACAACTTTCCGCCCTGCCTGAGGCACCGAGCCTGAAAGATGCAGGCTACAACGCTGAATATGCCCAGTGGTCAGGCCTGTTTATTCCGTCGGGCGTGCCCGAGCCAATCGCCCAGCGCCTGCGCGCCGCTGCCAAGGCCGCTGCACTTGATGCCAAGGTGAAAGAAGTGATCTTGAACGCAGGCAGCCCGGTGCAATACCAGGACTCGCCAGAATTTGAAAAGTATGTGCAGGCAGATGCCACCCGCATGTCTGCTGTCGTTAAACGTATTGGAAAAGTGGAGTAACCATGATGCTTAGAAAATCATTTGTCAGCGCGCTGTGCCTTGCAGCAGTGGCTATCAGCACGTCTGCGCTGGCGCAAACCTACCCGAGCAAGCCGGTCAAAATCATTGTGCCGTTTGCAGCAGGCGGCCCCGCCGACAACTACGCACGCTTTATCAGCAAGGGCTTGCAGGATGCGTTGGGCCAAAGCTTCGTGGTTGAAAACCGGCCCGGCGCGGGCTCGGTGATTGGCACCGATACAGTCGCCAAATCTGCCGCTGACGGCTACACGCTGCTGATGATGTCAAACACCCAGACCGTGAACGAAACGCTGGTGCCTGGCAAACCGTACCAGTTGATGCGCGATTTTGTCGCGGTGGCACCCATCAACTATTCCGACCTGGTGCTGGTGGCCAATCCGGCTGCTGGTTTTACCAACCTCAAAGACATGACGGCGCAAGCCAAGTCCAAGCCCGGCAAGATCAACTACGCCTCTTCAGGCACAGGAACGCCGTACCACATGGCCGGCGAATTGTTCAAAAGCATGGCCGGGGTGTATCTGGTGCATATCCCCTACCGCGGCAGCTCTGGCGCACGTACCGATGTGATTGGCGGACAGGTCGATGTGATGTTTGACGCGGTGACCACCATGGTCGAGCAGATCAAGGCCGGCAAGGTCAAAGCGATTGCCACCACCGGCAAGGTGCGCTCGGACGTGTTGCCTGATGTACCCACCATGGCCGAAGCTGGCCTTGCCGGTTACGAGGCCACCATCTGGCTGGGCCTGATGGCACCGAAAGGCACCCCCAAAGACGTGGTGGACAAGCTCAACGCAGCGGTGTCAAAAATTGCCAGCCAGGCTGACGTCAAGCAGCTGTGGAACAAGCAGGGCGCTGTGCCCCTGGTGATGACACCCGCTGTGTTTGAAAAGTACATGCAGGACGACATTGCCAAGTGGTCGCGCGTGATCAAAACGGCCAACATCAAAGCCGACTGACATGCATACACCCCATCAACTTCATTTGCTCAGCGGCGGCGCAGCGCAAGGCTTGGTCACGCATTTGCAAGGCAGCTTCAAGGCGCAGCATTTGTGCAGCATCTCGGGCACGTTCAGCGCGGTTGGCATGATGAAAAACGCCTTGCTGGCCGGCGTACCGTGTGATGTGGTTATTTTGACCGACGCATTGGTTGCCGAGCTGATGGAAAGCGGGCACCTGTTACCCGGCAGCGCTAAAAATGTGGGTGCGGTCAAGACCGGCGTGGCCATCAAGTCTGGCGACCCGACAGTCGATGTCAGCACGCCCGAAAAACTCAAAGCCACCCTGCAAGCGGCCAAAGGCATTTACTTCCCCGACCCGATCAAGGCGACCGCTGGCATCCATGTGATGAAAGTGCTCAAAGCCTTGGCGCTGGACGTAGAGCTGGCCCGCAAACTGCACCCGCATGCCAACGGCGCCACAGCGATGAAGGCGATGGCCGACGCCGAGGCCATCGCCGGAGGAAGTGGCTTGATCGGCTGCACACAAATCACCGAAATTGTCTACACCGCAGGGGTTGACCTGGTCGCCCCCTTGCCAAAAGAGTTTGAACTGGCCACCACTTACACAGCGGCGGTTTGCGCCAACTCAACCCAGCCTGAATCAGCAGCGGCCCTGATCGCACTGATGGCCAGCGCTGATACAGCACCGCTGCGTTTGACTTGCGGGTTTGAGGCTTAGGCGCTGCAAGTCTTGGTGGGCATCACCATCAATACACCCATCTACAGCCTCACAAAATCAATAACTGACGTGCGGCAACTCCGAAGTTATAAGCACCAAATCTTCAGGGTTAGGCGATGTCGCTGAATTGCCCACATTAAAGTGCAAAAGACGTTCAAAGTAAGCAAGCAGCATGGATCGGCAACAACGGTGAAAAATTTCGCCTATGGCTGGAATGGGCCATCTGCGGTCCTTGACGAACGGCCGCTATCGGACGTTGTGTTCAAAATCTCGTCAGTCGGAAGCCACCATTCAATGGTCTTAATAAATCAGCGAGTGACGTTTGAGCGGCCGAGAACTTAACTATCGACAATATGTACTTATCGATACCTAGTAGATTTATTCGTTTTCTCCGAATGACTGCTTCCCTGGACATCTATAAGAGATCAGCTGGGCTAAATAGAAATCGAAATCAATCGTCGAAGCGGGTACGTCTAAATGGACTATGACTTACGGCAGCAGAAATTACTTCATCGACGATGCTTCCACAGTCTGGCATGGTGACTACAGAAAATTCAATTTGTTCGCAGGGGGCGAAATCGGGCACGGGTACCAACCGACCCATCTCAAGGTCCGTTTGTACCAACGCCTGCGACACCAGGCCAATACCCGCTCCGGCGGCGACAACACGAGCTACGGCTGCCGTATTGCCTATACCGTTTGCCCGCCCGAGATCAGCGCCTTGGGCGCGCAAGCTTGCCGTTCCCTGGCTCCAGTAAAACGAATCGGATTGCACACACCAAATTTGAAGGCCTTTGAGTCGCTCACTACGCGGTAAGTGCATTCGGCTCTCCATCAACTGTTGGGAGCCTACCCAGAGCATGCGATCCCAGCCGACGGGGTGGATCCGAAATTTGTGGGCCTCAACCGGCCCGGACACCATGACAAGGTCGAGCTTACGTGCTTCCAGCCGACCAAGTAGTGGAGCAGCTCTGTCAACATCCACGTTGTAAGAAACCAGCGGCATTGTGCGGGCAGTCTCGATACTGGTGGCGGCGAGCAAGTCCAAACAAATGCTGCTCACACCGATTTGCACAACACCGCTCGAACTGGCCTTCCCAAACGAAACTGACATATTGTCAAGTTGTTTGAGCACCGCCTCCGCTTTGGCAACAAAGTCTCGCCCTTCAAGCGTCAGTTCCACCCCGCGGCCCTGCCTGACGAAAAGTTTATGACCCAGGGTGTCTTCAAGTTCCTTGACCCGTGCCGAAATTCCAGGTTGAGTCGTATTCATACGCTCAGCAGCAGATGTGAAGCTGCCAAGTCTTGCAATCCAGACTGCAACTTCCAGGTTGGTAGTAGTGAGCTTGCGCATGGGTAAAGGGTAATGGAAAACCGCCGCCTCATTACCCTGCAAGGGTTATCCCTAGCTCTCTGATTCCTGGGTTGGGTACTTCAAGCAGAACCCCCGAAGAAACCAATCCCGTGGCCGACGATCGTCGCGCCTGCACCGGCCCATAAAGCTTGAACAGGTTGAGCTTGCAAAGCTTTGCTTATGACTAGACATCACAAACCGTGATTGCACGTTGGACCTGTTTGGATATTATCGAATTCAACAGCGCTGGCAAACGCAGCAACAGCAAAAAGACGGAGACAAACGCGTGGCAAAAAGCCCCCTCGACCTGGTGCTCAATATCGCAGACTTGCGTGCGCAAGCCCGCAGTCGCCTGCCGAAAGGTGTGTTTGAGTTTATCGAGCGCGGATCCGAAGACGATGTAGCGGTTCACAACAATCGCGCATCTTTCGACGCCTACCGTCTTCGTCCAACCGTACTTCAAGACGTGTCGCAACGCACGCTTGCCACGCAGATCCTTGGGAAGGCGAGTGCCATGCCTTTGGTCATGGCACCTACTGGTGCTGCCGGCATCGTGTGGCATGACGGCGAAATAGCCATGGCAAAAGCCGCTGCTGCAGCCAATATCCCATTTACGCTTTCCACTGCATCTCTGACTTCTATCGAACGTATTGCCGCAGAGGCACCTGGGCGTTTATGGTTTCAGCTGTATATGTGGCCAGATCGATCAATGTCGCATGAGCTTGTTCGCCGGGTTCAGAAAGCTGGCTTCGAGACGCTGATGGTTACCGTAGACACTACGGTAGCACCCAATCGCGAGTGCAACGTAAGAAACGGTTTCATGCTGCCCTTCAGGCCGAACCGCCGCAACTTTGTAGATATCGCGATGCACCCGCGCTGGTTGACGAGCGTCATTGGCCGCTACCTCGCTACTACAGGAATGCCACGCTTTGAAAACTATCCGGAAGCACTGCAACAGTCGCTGACTGCGGCGCCGAAAGGGCGAAGCGCATTACCCAAAACGGATTCTCTGACTTGGGAAGATCTTCGCATGCTGCGGAAAATATGGCATGGGCCCCTAATCGTCAAAGGCATTTTGCACCCGGAAGATGCTCGCGCTGCAGTACAAAACGGCGCCGACGGCATCATCGTCTCGAATCACGGAGGACGCAATCTCGACTATTCAATTCCTCCGCTATTTGCGCTACCCGAAATCATCGATCTCGTCGGCGCGCGTACTCAGGTTCTGATGGACGGCGGCATCATGCGGGGCAGCGACGCTATCAAAGCGCTCGCTCTTGGCGCCAATGCCGTACTAGTGGGCCGTGCGCCGCTTTGGGGAGTCGCGGCAGCGGGTCAGGCTGGCGTGCAGCGAGCACTTGCGATTCTCGGTGAAGAAATGCTTCGAGTTCTAGGACAACTTGGCCGCTCAACCGTCAGTGAACTCGGGCCAGACGCACTCTGGACCGCCTCGCAAATCAAACCATTAAATACCAGCAAAGTTCCCTCGCTGCGTGCCGTTAGCTGAACTCAAGTCAAAACCCCAGAAGGAAACCACCAATGAGCTTGCACATTACTCCAAGCGGAAAAACTTTTGCCGCCGTCGTCCGGGAAATCGATCTGCGCAATCCCCTGTCCGCCAGTCAGGTAGAGGAGATTGAGCAAGCTCTTGCCGACTACGGAGTACTTTCATTTCCAAACCAACCGCTGAATGATGATCAACAGCAGGTATTTATTGAACGTTTTGGTCCACCATCGCTTGTAACTCTTGCAGAGTTGAAAACGGCCAATAGCGCGCACCCGCACTTCTTCGATGTCTCGACGGTAGAAGATGACGGCGCCCAGATTGACCCGGAAAGCGCACGAGGTATGTACTTGCGCGCAAACCTCCTGTGGCACACAGATGGCTCTCAAGCGCAGCCGCCGATTCGTCTGACAGCCCTGTCTGCGCGCCAGCTACCACCGGAGCCGCCAGATACGGAGTACGCAGACATGCGCGCTGCCTATGACGCCCTGAGTGATGCCACCAAAGCTCAAATCGAAGATTTGAAGGCGGAGCACAGCATCTTCTACTCACGCGCCAAGATGGGTATGAAGATGTCTGACTTTACGGCCGACGCAATGAGCAAGCGTCCGCCCGTGATCCACCCTCTGGTTCGTAGCAATCCACGGACGGGCCGCAAGTCGCTCTATCTCGCCAGTCACGCATCGCACGTCATAGGCATGCCGCTTGAAGCTGGCCGTGCGTTGATTGAGGAACTGACAGAACATGCCACTCGACCCCAATTCGTGTACTCACACAAATGGCATCCATACGAACTGGTGATGTGGGACGACAGCTGGACCATGCACCGGGCTGTGCCTTACAGCGGCACGCATCCGCGCGTGCTGCGTTGGTCCGGTGTTCGTGAAGTAGCTCCGGTCTAAGGGTAACAAACGCCATGAAAAAAATTATATTTCGCCAGATTGCTGCAACGCTTGTAGCCCTTCTACTGACCGCAGTGGCACACGCTCAGAATAACGGGCGACCCATACGTATTGTGTTGGGCTTTCCTCCCGGGGGGGGCTCTGACACAGTTCTGCGCGTGATCGCTCAAAGGCTCTCCCAGCAGCTTGGGCAAACTGTTGTTGTGGACAACAAACCAGGTGGTGAGGGCATCATCGCGGCCGACAACGTGGCCAAGGCACCCGCTGACGGAACAACGCTGTATTTCGGTTCCAGCAGCGCGCTGATTGCCGTGCCAATTCTGCGCGATGGCAAGGGCATTCCTTACGACCCGTTCAAAGACTTCACGCCAATAGCGAACATGGGCAGGTTCTCCATGTTCATGGTGTCTTCGCCTGTAGTGCCCGCGAAGACCATTTCGGAGTTCATCCAATACACGCGCGCGCGCCCCGGGGCACTCAACTATGCTAGCGCGAATAGCGTAACCAGACTGGCCGCGCTCCAGATGCTTAACCAGAATCGCCTGGACATGACACATATTCCCTATAAAGGTGATGCCGCAGCAATTACGGATGTCATCAGTGGCCGGGTTCACATGATGTTTTCCACCGGGGCGGCTGTGCAGGGCTTCGTAAAGGATGGCAGGTTGCAGGCTCTGGTGACCCTCCGTGAAACTCGCAGCCCACAACTGCCGAACGTGCCAACTGCAAAGGAGGCTGGCCTGCGAATAAGTGTTTCCCCGTGGTCGGGCATTTATGGTCCAGCCCACATGCCTGCCGCTACTGTCGAGCGCATCAACCAGGCCTTGCGTGCGGCGCTCGGTAGCAAGGACGCCCGCGATCAGCTTGAGCAGTTGGGCTTTGAGCCGACCGTATCCTCACCGGCTGAAATGGCGACCGTCCATCGCGAAGAGTACGAGGTTTTCAGGAAGGCCGTCCAGGAAGACGGCATCAAGTTTGAATAATTGTTTGCGAAGAAAGAAAAGACACTCATGAATTTCGAGTTTTCTCCTGAGCAACTCCAGATCAAGGAGGAGGCAAGGCGCGTCCTGGCTGACTTGAGCTCGCCAGCAAACGTACGCAAGGTTTTGGACTCCGGTGCTGGAATAGATCGTAATCTCTGGACCATTCTGGCTGAGCTTGGCTTCCTGGGGGCAGCCATCCCTGAAGCATACGGCGGAACAGGTGCGGGTCATCTGGAGTTGTGCGCTATAGCCGAAGAATTGGGTCGCGCAAATGCAGCCATTCCATTTTCCTCGTCGATCTGCCTGGGTGCCGAACTGATTCTTGCTGCGGGGACCGAACAGCAAAAGTCTCATTGGCTTCCCAAGCTCGCGCGCGGTGCCTCAATCGCCTGCCTGGCTGTCACTGAAGGGCCCGGACAAATAGTGCCTCAAGGGATCCAGGCCGTTTTTAAAGGCGGGCGCATCAATGGCACAAAGGTGGCAGTGCTGGATGCTGCTGTAGCCGATATAGCCATCGTTGCTGCCAGGTCGGGTGAGACCATCTGCCTGTACATCGTGGATATGCAGAACAGCGGTGTTACGCGCACCCCACTCACCACCATCGATCCCACGCGCTTGCAGGCCCAATTGGATATGCGCGATGTTCCTGCGGATTTGTTGGCCGCGGATGGCTGGAACGTACTTACCCGGGCGCTTGACCGCGCGGCAGTCCTTGCGGCATTCGAGCAAGTGGGGGGCGCAGAGCGCGCGCTGGAAATGGCCCGGGACTATGCCTTGGAGCGTTACGCCTTTGGCCGTCCAATCGGATCATTCCAGGCGATCAAACACAAGCTGGTAGACATGTATGTGTCGGTGGCGCTGGCGCGCTCAAACAGTTACTACGGTGCCTGGGCTCTTCAGGATGATGCTCCGGAGCTTCCGGAGGCTGCTGCTGCCGCTCGCGTTAGCGCGACCCAGGCGCATCAGCTTTGCGTCAAGGAAAACATTCAGGTCCATGGCGGCATGGGATTCACCTGGGAATTTGACTGCCACTTGTACTACCGCCGCGCCCATTTGCTGGCGATTTCCCTCGGCGGCCTGACGCACTGGCAGGATCGTCTAATTGAACAACTGCGCGCGCGCCGCGTCATTACTGCATAAACGAAATGAACTTCGAAGACAACACCGAAGAAGCAGCCTTTCGTACCGAGGCGCGAGCCTGGATACAGGCAAATGCACCGCACGAACTGCGGACCGGCTTGCAGGCCGCCATCGCGCAGACCACGTCGAGTGTTCATCCCCCCGAAATCGATGGCTACGATCCTTTAAAAATCAGTAAAGCATGGCAAGCGCGTAAATCGGAAGCTGGTTGGGCTTGCCTGCATTGGCCAACGCAGTTCGGCGGTCGCGATGCCACCCCGATTCAGCGCGTAATCTGGCAGCAGGAAGAAGGCATCTACTCACAACTTTCCAACCTCTTCGTCGTAGGCCATGGGATGGCGGGACCAACCCTTATCACGCATGGTACTGCCGCTCAAAAGGAGCGGCATCTAAACCCCATCGTGTCTGGTCAGGACGTCTGGTGCCAGTTATTTTCTGAGCCTTCCGGTGGCTCAGACCTCGCGGGGCTGAGATCGCGTGCGCAGCGAAGTGGCGATGAGTGGATCATCAATGGGCAGAAGATCTGGACAACGCACGGACAGTTCGCTGACTGGGGAATCATGCTGGTGCGTACCGATCCTTCGGTGGTCAAGCACGAGGGGCTGACCATGTTCATCGTAGACATGAAGGCAGCGGGCGTGGAAGCGCGTCCAATCAAGCAGATGACTGGAGAAATGCACTTCTGTGAGGTGTTTTTTACTGATGTGCGCGTACCTGATTCCAATCGTATTGGGGCCATAGGCGGTGGCTGGCGGGTATCACTTACAACGCTCATGAACGAACGGCTTCAACTGGCTGCGGCTATCCCGACGGGTGTGCCTGAGTTCTTCGACCTGTGCTGCGAACTTGAAACATCAACGGGACTTCCAATTGACGATCCAGCGGTGCGTGCTCAGCTGGCCACCTGGATAGCCAGGCAGCGTGGCTTGCAGTGGGCCATGATGCGGACCATTTCGGCCTTGTCGGGAGGCAGGCCACCCGGCCCTGAAAATTCAATCGGCAAACTGGTTGCCGGCGAAATTGCACAGGAGTTGTGCGCCTTTGCACTCGACATACAGGGACCGGCAGGAGCCATCCTTGACGAGAAAGGCACCGGCCGGTCCTTTCAGAAAATGCTTCTTACGTCTCCAGCCATTCGTGTGGGTGGCGGCACTGCCGAGATTCAGAAGAACATCCTGGCCGAGCAGGTTCTCGGGCTTCCTGCCGATATCAGGGCGGACAAGGGCATGCCGTTCAACAAGATTCCCACAGGACGCAGTTAATACCGATGCGACGCACACCACATGTCTATCACCCTTAAACTCCTGACATCGCAGCAAGCGATCAATGCGCCATACTCGTACAGCGAGTACAACACCATGCTGTATGGCGTAGCTGTTGGCATGGGCCGTGATCCATTTAATGAGCGCGAACTTGACTATGTCTATGAGCGCCGGGGCACCCTGAGAGCGATGCCCAGTCAAGCGATTACGGTGGCGCGACACAACCTGATATTCGAGATCGGGATGAAAGTCGAAAAGATGCTCCATGTGGAACAAAAGCTCAGTTTGCATCGTCCACTCCCTCCAGCTGCTGACTTGCTGGCGGACCATCGAGTTTTGAGCGTAGCCGACAAAGGCCCGGAGCGGGGTGTAATGATTGAAACCGAGTCACAAGTTCGCCTTGCTGACGGTACGCCGCTTTTCGATATCAACAATCTGTACTACGCACGTGGCGACGGCGGAATGGGGAGCTTCGGCTCCCGGCAGCGGCAGTCATCCTCCATGCCACAACGCCAACCCGACTTTGTTGGGGTCACTCAAACTGAACCTAACCAGGCGCTCTTATATCGCCTGACGGGCGATCGCAATGTTATCCATGGGGATCCAGTGATTGCGCGTCAGATGGGTTTTCCCTCCCCCATTCTTCACGGTTCATGCACCTTGGCGCTGGCGTGCCGTCAGGTATTGATAGCGGTATGTGATTACGACAACACGCGCATGAAAACACTGAACACAGGGTTTACCAATGTCATTTATCCCGGTGAACGTCTGGAGACGGACATCTGGATTGATGGGGATATCGTGTCGTTCAGAACACGAGCACCCGAACGTGGTGTCGTGGTGCTGGACCACGGAAACTGCCAGTTAAACCCAAGCTGAATTCTTACTACCAAGGAGACAAATCATGACCACATCAACCGTTCGCCGAAAAATTCTCAAGCTGACCGCGTCCGCGGTGGCGTCACTGGCGTTGGCCAGCGTGGTGCACGCGCAGGCCTGGCCCACGCGTCCCATCACACTCGTCGTCCCGTATACCCCCGGCGGGACGACCGATAACATCATTCGCGCTATTCAAGTCAAGTTGTCCCAGCAACTGGGGCAACAGGTTGTTATCGAGAACCGCCCCGGCGCATCTGGCAATGTTGGAAACCGCTCGGTGGCTAGAGCTGCGCCCGACGGTTACACCATCGGCATCATGCCAACTACGGTGGGCACCTTCCCGCTCATGTCGCAATCCCTTGGTTATGACCCCTTGACCGACTTCGCATACATCGGCACCGTTGCTGAAACACCCAGCATTCTCATAGTGCGCAAGGACTCGCCGGTCCGTAATATGCAAGATCTCGTCAACCTCGCGCGAACCCGTAGCGGCGGCATTAATGTTGGCTCAGGCGGTGTTGGTGGCGCCGGGCACCTGGTTATCCTTACTCTGGGCAAGTTGAACAATTTTCCAGTCACTCACGTCGCGTACAAAGGCACCGCAACCGCTGTGACCGATGTAATGGGTGGCAACATTGATGCTGCTTCCATGGCGATTGGTGGCGTAAAAGGCCAAGTAGATGGCGGTCTTGTTCGACCCATACTTGTGGCCTCAACCGAGCGCAGTCCCCTGCTGCCTGATGTGCCCGTGATGAGGGAGTTCAATATGAAGGGCGTTAATGGTGGCGTTGGTTACGTGCTGGCAGCACCTGCAAAAACCCCTCCTGAAGTCATAGCAAAACTTCATACGGCGCTTGATCGGGTACTGCAAGACCGCGAGGTGATTGAGAAAATGAATTCAATCTCCTTCGTTCCCATGCGCAAGACTGTCGACGGAGCACGCAAGGAGATTGACGAGCAAACCGCGACATGGGCGCCAGTCATCAAAGAATTGGGCCTGAAGCTGGAATGATGACTCCGTTAATTCAAACAGCTGGCGAAAGTGCCCTCGCAGGCATCACAGTACTTGAACTGGGTGCGCGCTACGGGGTATCAGTAGCGGGTTCGTTGATGGCACAACTCGGTGCCAAAGTAATTTTTGTAGAGACCGTCGAGAGCAGCGGCTTTTCACAACCCAAGTGGCAAGCCAGAGATCAGTTCGCGGCCGGCAAGACGAGTCTGTGCGTGAATGCGAAGTGCCGCAAGGATCAAGCCTTGCTGGCAGATTTGGCTTCAGCCAGCGATGTGATTCTCAGATCATCTGACGTAGACGCCCTGGCATTTGGGGCAGACCTGATGTTGCAATGTCCTGCTGCCGTGGTGGTATGCGACATCACCGCATTCGGTTCCACCGGCCCCATGAGAGGTCAGCAAGCCACAGATGCACAAATTCAGGCTTTAACCGGAATCATGGATGCGACTGGTGATACTGGGGCGCCACCACAGCTTCTTCCTGTTCCGCTGGTTGAACAACTGGCTGGCGTGTACGCCGCCGCGGGGGTGTTAGCCGCACTTCGCGCTCGGCGCGGACAGCCCGAACACACCTCACCGGTGGAAATCGCGCTTTACGACGTGGCGTTCAGTACCATGACCTCATTCCTAGCGCCTGCGCTCAACGGAGCGGTGGCGGTAGACGCTTCGCGAATGGGAAACCGGCACGGAATGGCTGCCCCCTGGAATGTCTATCCCGCGCAGGATGGGTGGGTGCTGCTTTGCGCTGGAAATGATGAGCAGTGGGAGCGAATTTGCGACCTAATTGGACAGCGTGAGCGTGGTCTATCCCCCGTTCTTGCCCGTAATGCGGATCGGGTGCTTCATGTTGACGAAGTTGACGCCATGGTCGCGGTCTGGACTGGTCAGCACTCAATCAAAGAGTGTGTAGAACAACTGTTAGCGCAGGGTATTCCCTGTGGGCCAATTGCACCAATGATCGGCTTTCCGGGTGAGGCCAATCTAGAGCATCGCGGCATGATCCTTTCGGCGATAACGCCGCAAGGCAATCACCTTTACGTTCCTGGCTCGCCGTTTCGCATGAGTCGTTCGCCTGGCAAACCACTTAAACATATACCCGGCATAGACCACGACAGGGCAGATTTAATTCAAAGCGTGATGCTGCGACAAGTTTCTGTACCTGCGAGCGTTGGCACCAGCCCCGTAGTGACCCATCCCAATCAACCACTACGTGGTTTGCGAGTGGTTGAAATTGGCCACTACACCACGGCCCCTGTTGCTGCACGCCTTTTGGCTGCTTTAGGTGCGGAAGTTATCAAGGTTGAGCCAACCGAAGGTGAAGCAGTGCGGCGTTGGCCTCCCAGTCGTAACGGGCAAGGAATTTTTTTCACCTTTCAGAATGCCGACAAACGCTCGCTTGCGCTTGACATGAACTCGGATGACGGATCTGCCAATCTGAAACGTTTGATTGCCTCAGCCGACATACTGGTTGAAAACATGCGACCCGGCGCGTTGGATCGCAAGGGTTTTGGCTCTACCGACATGCTGGCAATCAATCCGCGTCTGATTTATTGCTCCATATCTGGCTTTGGCGCAGATTCCATCTACAAGGGGCGACCAGCGTTTGACGCCGTTATCCAGGCGATGTCAGGGATGATGGCTATTAACCGTGTTGGTGGCATGCCACTCAAAACGGGTCCATCTATGGCGGATGTGATCGGTGCTGCTTTCGGTCTCACCGCCATTCTTGCAGCGCTGGAATACCGCGAGCGCGTTGGTGTCGGACAGTTCATTGACCTGTCGATGCAGGATATTTGCGCCTGGGCCACACAAGTAGCCTGGAATGATGCCACGCCCCTAAAGGGCAAAGAAAGCATAGAGGCTCATGGTGACCAGTATGTACTTGCGGGGCCTGGATTACCGGATGTCCCCGTCCTGAACATAAAAGAAGTTGTTCACCAAGCCCAGACCCTGTCCAGGGCGCTGTGGTCACTGACGCCAGCTAACGGTCAAGACTCCTACGTCATTGCAAGTCCAGTACGTGTTTGCAGTGGGGCCATGCCGGTGCCACGACCAGGTCCGGCTTTGGGCGAGGACACAAAAAGCATCCTGGAGGAATTGATATGAACACGTCGGTGATCGACATCGAGCAACTGGGGCACGTACGCCGAATCTGGCTTGCCAGGCCACAGGCAAGAAATGCGCAGAGCCAGCAGATGCTTGACGAACTGGATGCCGCGATGAAAGCTGCGGTTGAGGACGTAGGGACACGTGTGGTGTTGCTGGGTGCTCGGGGCGATCACTTTTCAGCTGGGCACGATCTGAAAGAAGCTCAACTAAAACGTGCAGACTTTACGGTTGAGGAACGTTGGGCCTACGAACAGCTGCGGTATTTTGACTATTGCATGCGGATCTGGGACCTCTCCAAGCCTACGGTGGTGCAGGTGCAAGGCGCGTGTGTGGCCGGCGGTTTTATGCTGGCAAACATGTGTGATCTGGTAGTTGCTTCAGAGGACGCCTACTTCAGCGACCCGGTCACTCATTCGATGGGTGCGGTCGCCACAGAGGTACTCATCCATCCATGGGTGATGGGCTTGCGAAAAGCCAAGGAGCTGCTGTTCACGGGGGGTAAATTGTCAGCAGCGGAGGCCAAGGAAATCGGGCTGGTGAACAAGGTCGTGCCTCGCGACCAATTAGATGGCGCTGCACTGGAATTGGCACAACGAATCGCTCAGGCTCCGCCATTCGCCATAAGTTTGCTTAAACGCTCGCTGAACCGTTCAATGGATGTGCAGGGTATGCGCGATGCTTTGAGTGCACATTTTGACCTTCACCAACTCAGTCATTTAAGCGAGGAGTATCAAGCTACACGTAAAGCCGGCTTGGCCTCTGTCATATCTAAAACCAAATCCGAAAAATGAGACTCACACTGACTGACGAGCAGGCGCTGATTGAGTCTAGCGTAGTCAACTTCCTGGCAAATGAATATGATTTCAACAAGCGCGAGCAAAGCCTGAAGGCAGGTTCCGCCCAGTCCAGTATGTGGCAGCAGTTCGCTCATATGGGATGGCTCGCATTACCGCTTCCAGAGTACGCTGGTGGTATTGGCGCAGGAGCCCTGGAATGCGGCCTCCTCATGCGTGCATTCGGACGCCACTTGGTCATTGAGCCTTTCGCATCCAGCGCGCTTAGGGCTATGCCACTTTTTGCCGCGCATGGTCGGGCTGAACAGCGTGATGCCTGGCTGCCGGGGTTAATTGATGGCAGCCGGCGATGCATTCTCGCGCATGAAGAGTCCGGCAGACCGCTGGCAGATACCTCCCGTGCGACATTGGCCGTGCGCAATGGAAGCGCCTGGCACTTGGGCGGAAGCAAGCAGTTGGTGCAAGGCGCCGGCGAAGCCGATTTGCTGCTTGTATCCGCATCCACGCCAGAGCCTGACGGCGGGCAGCGAATTTTTCTTTTGGCGCCGGACACGCCTGGACTGCGCCTGTCACCTGCCCGGTTGATGGACGGATCGGCTGCGGCAGACCTTTTTTTTGACAATATCCAGCTGACCGACAACGATATGCTCGGACACGATGTCGATGCGAAGCAGGTGTTGGATGTATTTTGCGCCCAACATCTTGTCTTCCTCGCTTGGGAGGCCAGCGGAGCAATGCAGGCCCTGCAAGAAAAAACAGCCGATTATGTGAGACAGCGAAAACAGTTCGGCCAACCGCTTGCCCAGTTTCAGGTAATAGCCCACCGGTTGGCAGAGATGGCAGTTTGTTGCGTGGAAGCCCTTGCGGTTTGCGAGCTGGCGGCCTTGCGCATTGACGCCGGCGTAGACGATCCAATGTCGCTTGCGTCCATGGCAAGGTCAAAAGTGGGACGGGAGGCCCGCTTCGTCGCGCAGCAAGCTGTTCAGTTGCATGGTGCCATGGGTATTACGGAGGAATTGCCGGTGGCCAGTTATTTCCGAAAGCTCAGCAGTTTTTGCCAGCAAGCTGGCTCAACAACAACTCACAGTCGTCAGTTCGGCGATGGCATGCTTCAAAGCAAGGGCTGGGGTACCAGCAGAACATTGGTAGCTTCGACTTTGACAGGGAGCAGGGCATGAACCTCCTGCTCGACTCTCACTTGACTGCCTTCCGCGATGAAGTGCGCAGTTTCTTGCAGCAACATCTCCCTGCAAGCTTGCGACTTGGCCAATACCAGACCGCTAGCGTGTACCCAGAACCGAAGATCACTGGCCCGTGGCAACAGGCCTTGCAGCGCCAAGGCTGGCTCGTGCCTCTCTGGCCAAAAGAATGGGGTGGTACCGGTTGGACGCCAATACAACGCTTTATTTTCGAAACCGAATGCGCGCTTGCTGGCGCACCGCTGGTGCATCCAATGGGCGTCCGACTAGTGGGGCCGGTGATTCTGAAATTCGGCACTGATGAGCAGAAGCAGCACTATTTACCGCGCATTCTTTCGAGTCAGGATTACTGGTGCCAAGGCTTTTCTGAACCGGGTGCCGGATCTGACCTTGCTTCGCTCAAGTTACGTGCAGAGAGTGACGAAGAGAACTACGTTCTCAATGGCAGCAAGATCTGGACGACAAATGCCCATCACGCCAACCGCATGTTCGCTTTGGTACGGACCAGTAATGAGGGACGCAGGCAGGATGGCATCAGCTTTCTCGTGATTGACATGCAAAGTCCCGGCGTGACCGTACGTCCAATTCGCACCATAGGTGGCGACCATGAACTCAACGAAGTATTTTTTGACAATGTGAGAGTGCCACGATCTAACTTGATAGGACAGGAGAATCGTGGCTGGGACTGCGCAAAATACTTGCTGGAATTCGAACGCGGTGCCGGTATCTTCAGCCCTCGCTTAAGGTCGCAATTGAAGCGTGTAGGAGATGCTCTGAGCGAACGGATTGCCGATGGCATGGCTCTGGGTGTCGATCTGCCGGTCCGTTTCGGGGAGATAACGGCGGACCTTGACACCTTCGAGATGCTCGAACTCAAGGTATTGGGTTCACTTTCGCCCGGTGAGACCCCCGGACCCTTGTCGTCGGTGCTGAAGTTACGTGCGAGTCGAATGAAACAAGCCGTGGCTGAGCTGGGTATTGAGGTGCTCGGTTCTGAAAGCATGCGCTGGCACGCTGGCTCGTCACGCTTGGAAGACGACGAACGGGCGGTACCTGCATTGGTGCAGGATTATTTGAATAGTCGTGCATTCACGATTTTTGGCGGTGCAAGCGAGATTCAACTGGGCATCATCGCGAAAACCGTAGTGGGCCTGTAACCGCGATTGCTTCAGGAGAAGCCAAGGCTAAGCGGCAACGAGTAAGAGTTCTTTTGATGGTTCAATCTAAAGCTGTTTAGGCTGACTATCGATAACTACATATTGTCGCTAGCGAGAATCGACTGGTTAGGACCTTCTCACGACTTCGACCATAACGCGGGAGAGACTTTACGTGATCCGTCTCGATGCAGTTTTTCCAAAACTCGAACGTCGGCTCTCGGGCAATTTCTTAGTCAGTCGCTACGTCTGCAATGTCGTCGAAAGCAGTCGTTCGCGGTCTAGGGTCAACAGTAGCTTGAGGCCTATGGCAGGTCAGTCACTCAGCCTTCCAATCAATTCCTGTGGCTACATTTTCTGGATCGTTGGCGGTGGGTAAGGCTTCATTTCACCAAAGTTAGAGCTTAACTTTAGTAACCATGGCGCTTAACTTTGGTGATGTCCACTTGGGCCTGCACACCAAGCCCTGGACGTGCTTAAAAAGCACGAACCCCTTCACGCCAGGCACTGCGCACAATCGGCATATCACCGCTCATCCTGACGCGAATCAGGTCGGCACGCAGTCCTAGCGCAATCTCTCCACGGTCAAGCAAACCAATGGCGCGGGCCGGATTGCGCGTCACCGTGTTGACGGCCTTGGGCATGCTCCAGCCGGCCGTGTCGCGCAGCAAGAAAGCCGATTGCAGCAGACTGGCCGGAACGTAGTCAGAAGAAAAAATAGCCAGCAGATCAAGTAGCGCCAATTCAGCGGCAGAGACGTTGCCTGAGTGCGAGCCGCCGTGCCTGCATCACTTCATTGACAGCCCGCTTTGTTTGTCATAACATACAAACATTGGTTCAATTGAGGAAATCAACGTGAGCATTCATACGTTTTCCAGCCGCGACTTTACACGCGACGTGTCAGCTGCCAAGCGCGCAGCTGTGGATGGTCCGGTGTTTATTACCGACCGTGGGCGTCCTGCATTTGCGCTGCTAAAAATCGACGACTACTACCGCATGGCGGGTCAAAGCAAGCCTTCGCTCCTGGACATCATGGACAGCATTCCTGGTGGTGAAGCCATCGAGTTCGATCCGCCTCGCCTCAATCTCCAGATCAAAGGCGCATCGTTTGATTGAAGGCACTTCATGTTCGTATTGGATACCAACGTCATCTCCGAGCTGCGCCATGGAAAACCCCAACAATCTGCCGAGGTGCGGGCCTGGGCCAAAGGGCAGCCCAGCAACAGGCTTTTCTTGTCCGCCATCACCATCCTTGAATTGGAAATGGGCATCCTGGCACTGGAGCGACGCACGCCACCCCAAGGGAGCGCGCTGCGCATCTGGCTTTCTGGCGTGCGGGAAGCATTCGCTGGCCAGATATTGCCATTTACTGACAGCACCGCTACGGTGTGCGCTTCACTGCACGTGCCTCATCCACGCTCGGAGCGTGACGCGATGATCGCTGCAACGGCGATCGAGCATAGCTTCACAGTGGTGACGCGCAACGTGTCTGACTTTACAGGTACAGGCGTAGCGCTCATCAACCCTTGGGCTGTGTAAGAGACAGTAGTCGCTGGACGTCACCCGGTTTCGTAGACATATTTCAACTTTCAGTGCATCCCAGTCTGCCACCAGCAATGTCGGCTTGAGGGCCGTTGGTTCAAACTCTTGGAATTCCGCTTTGTCGTCGAAAGCAGTCGTTCGCGGTCTAGGGTCAACAGTAGCTTGAGGCCTATGGCAGGTCAATCACTCAGCCGCCAATCGATTTCTGTGGCTACATTTTCTGAATCGTTGGCCCTGGATGTGCTTAAAAAGCACGAACCCCTTCACGCCAGGCACTGCGCACAATCGGCATATCACCGCTCATCCGGACGCGGATCAGGTCGGCACGAAGTCCAAGCGCAATCTCACCACGGTCAAGCAAACCAATGGCGCGGGCCGGATTGCGGGTCACCGTGTTGACAGCCTTGGGCAAGCTCCAGCCGGCCGTGTCGCGCAACAAGAAAGCCGATTGCAGCAGACTGGCCGGAACGTAGTCAGAAGAAAAAATATCCAGCAGATCAAGTTGCGCCAATTCAGCGGCAGAGACGTTGCCTGAGTGCGAGCCGCCTTTGACCAAATTGGGCCCACCCATCACGATGGCGATGCCTGCTGCGCGCGCCGATCTGGCGGCGGCAACGGTCGTCGGAAACTCGGAAATCGCCATCCGCTCTTGCCTGGCCTGTTCAACATGCTCGACTTCCGTGTCGTCATGGCTGGCCAGCGGCAACTCACGCTGGTGACTGCCTGCAATGATGGCCGCCCGGTTAGATGTCGCATACAGCTCTTGAAAGCCCCTTAACTCCACCATTTTCGCCTCATAGTCAGCATCGCTGAAGCTGCCGTTACGCTCTGCATAGCGGCGGTACTTGCTCAGGTCACGCCACTGCCTTTGACCGGGTGTGTGGTCCATCACGCTCACCAGCTCGACCAGCGAGTCGTCTGCATAACGCTCAAAAACGTTAACGATATCGGGCGCCGACACCTCGCAACGCAAGTGCAGCAGGTGCTCCACACGCAGCAGACCTTCATCGCGGCACTCGTGCAGGGCTTGAATCGCAACGTGTTGGGTCTGGCTACGGGAACCGCCTCTTTCCAGGTCACCAATGACGATGGAGTCGAGCACCGTGACGATGCCAGCTGCTGCGCAAACGGCGTCATGCGTCACTGTGGCTGAGTGGGCGTTCCAGATCACGCCAGGACGCGGTACCAGGTGTTTTTCGAGATTGTCAGTGTGCAGTTCGACCAGGCCCGGCAACAGCCAGTCACCGTTCCAGTCCTCTGCACTGCTTGCCGACGTGGAGCCCCGTTCAATCGAACGAATGATTCCGCCTTCGACCACCATACAGCCGGTGAACTCTTCAGTGGGCGTGATAATTTTTGCGTTTTTGATGATGCGTTGCTTCATGATGTTTCTCGCTTGAATACGGCTTAAAGGATGGGGTGATGGTGTTCAACATCGAACGTGCGGCTGGCAACTGCGCTGCGCACTTCGTCGTCATGAAAGATGCCGACGATGGCAGCGCCACCTTCGCGGGCCGCATGAATCAGCTCCACCACCACCCGGCGGTTGTCTGCGTCGAGTGAAGCCGTCGGCTCATCCAGCAGTAACACCGGCTGGCCTGCAATCAGGCCGTGCGCAATGTTCACGCGCTGCTGCTCGCCGCCCGAAAAAGTCGCCGGCGGCAAGGACCACAAACGCTCATGCAAGTTCAGTCGCTCGAGCAAGGTTTGAGCCTGGCTGCGCGCATCTTGCTCAGTCACGCCGAGCCGCCGCAAGGGCTCGGCCACAATGTCCAGCGTAGACACACGCGGTATCACGCGCAGGAACTGCGAGACATAGCCCATCGTCTGTCGCCTGACCTCCACCACTTCACGCGGCTCGGCAGTCGACAGATTGACCCAGCGATCCTGATGCCGGACACGCACCTCACCGAGGGTGGCGCTGTAATTGCCGTACAGGCAACGCAGTAGCGAGCTTTTTCCGCTTCCAGAATGTCCGGTCAGCGCCAGACACTCGCCCGCTTTGACTTGCAGGTTGATGCCTGCAAACACGGGCAATTGCAGGCCGCCCCGGCCATGCAAGGTGAAGGTTTTTGAAAGTTGTGAGGTTTCGAGCAATAAGGTCATGAAAGGATGGCTTTGGGTCAAGGTGTCAGGACAGAGGAAACCAGAAGTTGGGTATAGGCATGTTGTGGGTCGTCCAGCACGCGGTCGGTCAGGCCTTGCTCGACCACCACGCCGTCTTTCATCACCAGCATGCGATGCGCCAGCAGCCTTGCAACCGCCAGATCGTGGGTCACAACAACTGCGGCCAGCTTGAGCTGGTCCACCAGTTCGCGCAGCAGGTCAAGCAGCCGGGCCTGAACCGACACATCCAGCCCGGTGGTCGGCTCGTCCATCAATACCAGCCGCGGATGCGTGACCAGGTTGCGCGCAATCTGCAGACGCTGCTGCATGCCGCCAGAGTAGGTCGCAGGCAGATCGTCAATACGGCCGGTGTCGAGCTCGACGCGCTGCATCCAGTCCAGCGCCTGGGCACGCAAATTGGCGTAGTGCCGCGAACCCAAGGCCATCATTCGCTCGCCCACGTTGGCACCACCCGACACATTCATGCGCAAACCATCGCGCGCATGCTGCTCGACAAACCCCCAGTCGGTGCGGGCCAGCCAGCGTAAACGCGCCTCAGACAAACCGGCCAGGTCGGCCAGGCCAGCGCCGTGCGAGTCGGTCGGTGCTGCGGCTGATTCGGCCCCCACCTCGCTGCGAACGTTGTAGTGCACCGAACCCTCATCGCAGGCCAGGCGGGCAGCCAGCAGCTTGAGCAAGGTGGACTTGCCAGAACCTGACTCACCCACCACCGCGAGGACTTCGCCCGGATACAGGTCAAACGACACGTTGCGGCAAGCCCAATTCAAGCGGTTGCCCTGCATGAAATGCTTGCCCGCTGCGCGGACTGACAAAAGGAGATCGCCGTTCATTGCTCTGCTCCTGTCTGCTCAGCGGCAGGCAGCAACGCATCCCGCAGGTGGACGGTCTGCTGCGCACCTGTGTGGCCTGCAGCTCGCCGTTCGCCACAAAAGTCACTGTCTGAACACACAAACAGGCGGCTACCTTCGTCGTCAACAATCATTTCATCGAGAAAGCTTTGTGTGGCGCCACACAGCGCGCATGCGTGCTCCCATCGCTGCACTTCAAACGGATGGTCTTCGAAGTCCAGACTGCGCACCGGCGTGAAGGGCGGTATGGCGTAAATGCGCTTTTCACGCCCAGCACCAAACAGTTGCAGCGCAGGGTTCATGTGCATCTTCGGGTTGTCAAACTTCGGTATTGGCGAGGGCGAGGTCAGGTAACGCTCATTGACCAGCACCGGGTAGTCATAGGTTTTTGAAATGGCGCCGAGCTGCGCAATGTCTTCATACAGCTTGACATTCATCAGCCCATATTCGGCCAGCGCATGCATGGTGATGGTCTCGCGCCGGCGCGGCTCCAGCCGGAACAGCGGCTCAGGCATGGGCACCTGATACACAATGATTTGCGCCTCTGTCAGGGGGCGCTCCGGGATGCGGTGGCGCGTCTGGATGATGGTGGCATCCGCCGTTTTTTCAGTCGTCTGCACGCCCGTTGTGCGTGCGAAGAACCGGCGGATATTGACGGCGTTGGTGGTGTCGTCTGCGCCCTGGTCAATCACTTTCAGCACGTCCGTGCGGCCCACAATGCTGGCCGTCACCTGCACGCCGCCGGTTCCCCAACCATAGGCAAACGGCATCTCACGCGAACCAAACGGCACCTGGTAACCGGGAATCGCAACGGCTTTCAGAATGGCCCGTCGAATGGATTTTTTGGTGCGCTCGTCCAAAAAACCAAAGTTGTAGTTGTCATCCATGGTCAGGCTGCCTTCCTGCTTGTCGGGTCAGCGGCCTGCCCGCCCACACTGTTGTTGGTCTCGGTTTTTGGGTTGTCACGCTGCTGTGCATGGCTTGCGCGCAGCTTGCGCACCAGTTCGAGTTCTGATTGAAAGTCAACATAGTGCGGCAGCTTGAGGTGCTGCACAAAGCCTGAAGCCTCCAGGCTGTCGGCATGTGACAAGACAAATTCCTCGTCCTGACCAGGCGCAACCACGTCTTCGCCCAGTTCGCGTGCGCGCAAAGAGCGGTCCACCAAGGCCATGGCCATGCTCTTGCGCTCGGCACCCCCAAAAGCCAAACCGTAACCCTGGGTGAACTGGGGAGGCACTTCCAGGTTGCCGGCAAACTGATTGACCATCTGACACTCGGTGATGTCAATATCACCAATATCGACGGCAAAGCCAAGTTCGTCCGGCACGATCTCAACCGAGACCTTGCCGCGCCGAATTTCGCCGGCAAACGGGTGGGCATTGGCATAGCCGCGCTGGCTGGAATAGCCCAGCGCCAGCAGCCAGCCTTCATCGCCACGCGCCAATGCCTGCAGCCTGGTGCGGCGATCTGCAGGAAACATCAGCGGCTGCCGGGTCAGGTCGCCAGGTTCAGTAGCAGCAGCGGGGCCAGGCGTCTCCATCAGGCCTTCTTTGGCCATCAGTTCGTTGATGCGCGGCAGCTCGCGGCCCACAGTTGCGGCACCTGTTGGGGAAGTTTCAGGCTGGTCGGTAGCGCCGCCGTCGGCCAACAGTGCAAAGTCCAGCAGTCGCTGCGTGTAGTCATAAGTCGCGCCCAGAATCTGGCCTCCCGGAACATCCTTGAAGGTCGCCGAAATACGCCGCATGACCTGCATCTTTGCAGTGTCGATCGGCAGGCTATAACCAAAGCGGGGCAAGGTGGTGCGGTAGGCACGCAGCAAAAAAATCGCCTCGACAAGATCCCCGCTGGACTGCTTGATGGCCAGTGCCGCGAGCTCTGCGTCATACAGGGAGCCTTCTGACATCACCCTGTCGACGGCCAGTGACATCTGCTCGCGGATCTGGTCTACCGTCAGCTCTGGCAACGCGGTGTCGCCGCGCCGCTGCCTGGCCAGCAGTTGCCAGGAGTTTTCTATCGCGGCTGTGCCGCCTTTGACTGCAACATACATTTTTGGGGTTCCTTAAAGGCCTTCAAGTCTTCTGACACGTGTGGTGCGCGGTAAACCGAGCACCGCATCAGCACAGGTAAAAACAATGTCCACCCCTTGGGGAAAGGCCGCGTGGTTGGCTTGCCACTGCATCCAGAATCCGTCGGGCAAGCCCGCAATCCGAACCATCTGCACATCGGCAATGCCAGGCCCGCGCCACGCCACACCAGGGCCGGTCTCCAGCGACGGCACTTCAATCAACCAGGTCGTTGAATGCTCCGGTGCCTCCGCGGTTCCGGCAGCAAACTTGTCAAGCGCTGGCAAGTCGGCAGATCGGCATGACACCGCAAACGCTGCCGCGGCTGGGCTTTCGGCAATGGGAGCACCGGTATGAAAACGCAGCCATTGGGCGGTCGCCGTGTCTGTCTGTTGCCACCATACCGGGGTGTCGTCGTCGGTCAAGGCGAGCAACACCTGCGCCATGGCCGGGCCCACGCTGCCAGCGCCTGCATGGGCACCCAGATTGAAGATGCGACCTGGCCTTGACAATGCGTCCAGCACGCGACGAAAGACGCCTTGCGCGTCGTGCACAGGGTCTGCAAAGCCGGCATTCAGAGGGGTACTGGTGTTCACGCGGCACCTCGCACAAAGGTAAAAAACTCAACCTTGGAGGACTCTGCAGCATGGCGGGCAGCTTGTGCTTGCGCCGACTGCCTTTGCGCCATGACATCGACCACTTCGCGCTGTATGAATGCAGTGCGCCCAAGATCCTGAAGCAGCGAATCAAACAGCGCAATCAGCTCCGCCTTGCGCCGCTCGCGCCCTAGCGTGTAGCCCACCCCCAAGGGGGAGCGACCCACACGCAGCGCACAACGTGTCACGGTGGCTTCACCCAGATTAAACGCATCGCCCGTACCGCCAATCCGGCCGCGCAACATGCTCATGCCGACTTCTGCCGGTCTGACATGGTGGACCTCGTCAAGCTCACCGAGCAACAACTTGGCCGCTTCAAGCTCAGCGCTTGTCGCCCTAGCCAAGATCGCCAGATAACGTTGCCGGGCCACCACACCCGCCGGGTTTTCAGTTGTTACGTCGTTTGTCATACAGATGTCTAAATCACTCAGTAAAGTTGGTCACAGTCGGTTCAGCTAGCACCGACAACATCCATAGTTCAACCGGACAACATGACCAAACGATGACAACTGAACAACGACAACATATTTTTTCAGGACGCCCTAGCGGGGTATCGGTATGGAAGCAAATTGCCGAGACCCTGGGCACTGAAATCAGGGACCGGGCTTTCTCATTGACTGGTCGCCTGCCCAGCGAAACCGAACTGGCAGCCCGGTTTCGCGTTAACCGCCATACCTTGCGCCAAGCGGTGGGGGCGTTGCAACTCGATGGGCTGGTCAGAATCGAAAAAGGTCGCGGCACCTTTGTCCAGCATGAACTGCTCGACTACACACTGTCGCGCCGCACCCGCTTCAGTGAAAACCTTCTGCGTCAAGGCCTGTTGCCCAGCAAACAGCTTTTGACCGCGCATGAAATGGCGGCACCCCTTCGCATGGCCAAGGAACTTGGGCTGGAGATGGGCGCGCCGGTGCTCATGGTTCAGACGCTTGATGAAGCCAACGGTCACCCTATTGGCATGGGAACGGCGTATTACCCCGCGGTGCGTTTTAATGGCTTGCTGGACATGCTGAGCGACGGCAGCAGCAGCACCGACATCCTGCGCCACTTCGGCGTTGAAGACTATGTCAGGGCGAAAAGCCAGATCACGACCCAGATGCCATCGGATGAGACGGCAAGACTCCTCAAACAACCGGCGACACGGCCAGTCCTGTGTGTTGAGTGTCTGGATGTGGATATGCAGGGGCGACCCATCAAGTACGGTGAAACCGTCTTTTGTGGTGACCGGGTACAACTGGTCGTGACGCCCGATTCTGCAGCTTGAGCATCAACATGACCATTCGTTACGCGGTTTATTTCGCGCCTGGCAAGGCATCGGGCTGGCAAAGCTTTGGCGCTCAGTGGCTGGGCCGAAGCGAGTTTGACCATCAGGTGTTGCCTCTGCATGCCCTTGAGGACATCACAGCAGACCAGCTAGAAGCGCTGACACGGGTACCACGGCGTTACGGCTTTCATGCCACGCTGAAAGCGCCCTTTCGTCTTGCGACCGGCATCGCAGCGCCTGAACTGACAGATCGCATGGCCAAACTGGCCCGCCTGCTGCGGCCACTGCCGCTTGGCGAGATGACAGTCGTGACACTGGGAAACTTCGTTGCACTGGTGCCAGCCGCAGCTGTGGACGGACTGCACGCCCTGGCTGAAGCCTGCGTCACCGAGCTTGACGATCTGCGCGCACCGCTTGCAGCCCACGAGTTCAGCAGGCGACTGAAAGAGCCACTCGATGCGCGGGCCACAGAGTTGCTCAAGCGCTTTGGCTACCCGCATGTTCTGGAGCGATTTCGACTTCACTTCACCCTGACGGGCCAGGTGACAGCACCAGAGGCAGCGAGAGTCACCCGCGTCGTGACCGCGCCCATCGAGCGGCTGAACAGACAGGAACCGTTGGTTCTGGACCGACTTTGCCTGTTCATCGAGCCAGCCGCTGACAGCCCTTTCTTGCGCATTGCCGACTTTGCGCTGGGGGCAGATGCATGACCGGACAATGGGTTTTCGTCTGTGGCCCCTCAGGCGTTGGCAAAGACAGCGTGATCGCCTGGGCCGTCAAGGCACTGGCCACTCAACCGGAGATTGTTTTTGCGCGCCGCCTCATCACCCGCGCTGCACAGCCAGCGTCCGACCATGACGCGATTGGCGAGCATGATTTTTTGCTGCTGCAACAATCTGGCGGCCTGCGCTGGTTCTGGCAGGCGCACGGTTTTCACTATGGCATTTCCCAGCACTACGCAAGCCACGTCAGCGCAGGCGGGATCGTGGTTGTCAACGGCTCGCGCAGCCATGTCGATGGTTTGCCAGCCTCGCCAGACGTCAAACGAGTCGAAATCACGGCCAGCCCTGAGGCCATCGCTTCCCGCCTGACTGAACGGGGCCGTGACACCCGACAGGAAGTGCTGCAGCGGCTTGCACGAAATGCCAGCCTTGAAGAAACTGAACCCCAAAAAGTTGACCTGCGCATCAACAACGATGGAGAACTTGCCGAAGCAGGTTCAATACTCGCCACCTACCTGGCAGCTCTGGCAGATCAGGCAGGCATCAGCGTGCCGCTGACTCGCCCCAGAACCGCCTGATAGTGTTCCCATCCAGGCGTGATGGCAGCGGGGTCCTTGGCAAGATCATCCCAGCGACGCAGGGCCACCGCATCGCTGGCAAAAGGCTTGGCCATAAATGCGTCGGCACCGGCCTGATCAAATGGGCCGCCCTGCAAGACAAGACTGCGCTGGGATGCTGGCGACAAGGTCGCGTGGTAGGCAGGGTCCGCAAAACACAGGTAACGCTTGGCGTCTACATGCATGGCAATAGGGTCCAGCACCGCAGCCGGGAAGACACCGCGTAAAAAGGGAATAGCCACAAACTGATGCAAGTCATCAACGCCTGTAGCTTGACCAGCTGCGGTACTCGCTATCAAGTGCCCCAAGTCGTGCAATAACGCTGCTGCCACCAATTCATGGGATGCGCCAGAGACTTCTGCCAGATGCGCACATTGCAGGGCGTGCTGCAGTTGGGTGACTGCTTCTTTGCCGTACTGCGCCGCGCCCTGATTCAAATACAAGCCGGTCATTTCTTCGAGTTTTAATGCCATCTTGGCTCCTAAACCAGTGCTTTGCGAATTCGTGCGGACACCAGATCAATCAGCACCACGGTGATGACAATGATGATCATGACCGCACAGGTTTCGGCGTATTGAAATCCGCGAATGATTTCCCACAAAATCACGCCAATGCCGCCTGCCCCCACCATGCCGACGACCGAGGCTGAGCGGACATTGGACTCAAAGCGGTACAGAGAATAAGAAATCCAGAGCGGCAGGACCTGCGGAATGATGCCGTAAACAATTTCTTCCAGTGCATTGGCGCCAGTGGCCCGAATACCTTCGACAGGCTGCGCGTCGATGGATTCAACCGCCTCGGAAAACAATTTGGCCAGTACGCCCGTGGTGTGAACAAACAGTGCCAGGACACCGGCGAACGGTCCCAGCCCCACAGCGACGATAAACAGCATTGCAAAAACCATCTCGTTGATGGCTCTGGCTGCGTCCATGAAGCGCCTCACGATCTGGCAAACCCAGGCAGGCGCGATGTTGGCCGACGACAACAAGCCCAACGGCACCGCAAAAATGACAGCCAGGACAGTTCCCCACAAGGCGATCTGCAATGTGACGACCATCTCCTGAAAATAAAACTTCCAGTCCTTGAAGTTGGGCGGAAAAAATTCCGCTGCATATTGGGCCATGTTGCTGGAATCGCGGACCAGATCGAGTGGGCGCATCTCTGCGCCGCGCCAAGACCAGGCCAGCAGTGCCAAAAACACCCCCCAAGCCAGCAGACTCAACCAGCTTGTTTTGGCTGGGCCCATTTCCAGAGGCTTGACCGCCGATTGAATCGTCGTCATACCGTTTGATGCACGCAGTGGCAAAGTAGCTGGCACATTTATTTGCTCAATTCTGCAAGCTTTTTGTCGATCTCGGCGATTTTCGTTTGCTTGTCCGCTGCTGGCATGGCAGCGTCAGCTTCAAACTTATTACGGTCTTTGAACAGTTCAAGCTGACGAATGGGGACCAACTGCGCATTGGTGGACGGCTTGAACGAAGACAGCTTGGACAACTTCATCAGGTTGTCTTTTTCATTCTGCCCGCCCTTGCCGTAGTTGTAAAAGAAATCACGCAAGCTCTTTTTGGTTGCTTCCGGCAAATCCTTGCGCATCACGATCGGGTCCAAAGGGATCAGCGGTGATGTCCAGACAATCCGGATATCCTTGAACTTCTCGGGCTGACGCTCTTGCACCTTCTCCAGCGTTTCGCTGTTGGTCACGGCCACGTCCAACTGCTTGTTGGCAACCGCCAAAGCATTGGTCTCATGATTGGCACTGCGCGTGACCTTGAAAAAGGTCTTGGCATCAATCTTGTTTTGAGCAAAGACGTAATAGCCCGGTACCAAAAAGCCTGACGTTGAGTTCGGGTCACCATTGCCGAAGGCCAAATTTTTGCCGTTCTTGAGAACATCGTCGAGCGACTTGATCGGACTGTCCTTGTGAACCACAAAATGCGAGTAGTACCCTTGGCTCCCATCCGCGTTGACCATCTGTGCAAACACTTCACCGTTTGCACGGTCCACGGATTCCATGGCTGACTTGTTGCCAAACCATGCCACCTGAACCTTGTTGAAGCGCATGCCTTCAATGATGCCGGCGTAATCCGTGGCAAAAAATGCGTTGATCTTCATGCCGGTTTTTTTGGCCATATCTTCCAAAATGGGTTGCCAGTCCGACTTCAGGGTTTGGGACGATTCTGTCGAAATAATGCCGAAGTTCAGCTCTTTCGTGTCCTGCGCCTGAGCCGGCGCCAATGCTGCGAGGGCGGCAACCGCCAGCCCGAGTATCCGTTTTGTGATCATGATGCTTCCTAAAGTTGGTTTGTCGATAAAGGGTTAGGCCGCCTGGGCAAGAGGTGCAGGCCATGTCAGGTGCTGAACGGTTTTGACCTTGTCCTGCAGGCTGGAAATGTGATCGCCAAGGGACAGAATGTCGTCTGCTTCGGCGCCATACAGATCACGCAGCAAAGCCGGTGTCAGCCCCGACGACGCGCCGTCGTACACCACCTTGCCCTCGTGCAGGGCAATCACGCGCTGGCAGTACTTCAAGGCAACATTGACCTGATGCAGGGAAACCACCACCGTGCACTGGTCTTCCTGGTTCACTCGGGCCAGGATGTCCATGACCTTTCGCGATGATTCAGGGTCAAGCGAGGCGATAGGTTCGTCTGCCAGGATGACCTTGGCACCCTGCACCATGGCGCGCGCAATGGCCGCGCGCTGCTGCTGTCCGCCAGACAAAGTAGATGCGCGCTGACCCCAACATTCGGCGATGCCGACGCGCCGCAAGGCGTCTATTCCCCTGGCCTTTTCCTCAGTGGTAAACCAGCGGATCAGACTGCGCCACAAGGGCACCTTGTGCAGCGTGCCCGCCAAAACATTGGTGATGACGCTCAAGCGGCCCACCAGGTTGAACTGCTGGAAGACAAAGCCGATGTCAGAGCGCACGGAGCGGATGTTGCCGGCGATCTTGCCGTTCTTCTGAACCGTTCTGCCGTTGATTTCAATAAAACCTTGAGAATCACTATTGCCCGCCATCAGCCCGGCCATATGACGCAACAAGGTTGATTTGCCAGAGCCTGAAGCGCCAATCAGCGCCACCATTTCGCCGCGGGCAATGTGAATATCGACGCCTTGCAGTGCCTTGCGGCCACTGCCAAACGTTTTGTTCAGAGCGTTGATGCGAATTGCAGCGTCCATAAAATAATTCTCCGGTTGGTACCGTGAGAATTTAGAACCGCAATGTGTCTATTTGATGACTTGGCGGCGTGAAGACTGCCTTACCGGCAACTGCACCGGCCAAGCGCCTGCAGGGGCCGCAGGACTCCCCGGCCTGCGGCTTTAGCTCTTGAACAAGGGCTGAAAAACTAGAGCAGCAGCGCGTTGACCCGCTTCACATACGCCGCAGGATCGGCTGGCATACCGCCTTCGGCCAACAGGGCCTGGTCAAAAATAATGTGGGCCAGGTCATCAAAGTTGCTTGATCCCACCAGCTTTTTGACCAGCGGGTGCTCGGCATTGATTTCAAGAATGGGCTTGACTTCTGGCACAGCCTGGCCGGCCTGCTTGAGCATTCGGGCCAACTGTGTCGACATGTCGCCGTCTTGCACCACCAGGCAAGCCGGTGAATCCACCAGACGGCTGGTGGCGCGCACGTCGCTGGCTTTGTCTTTGAGGGCATCCTTTAATTTGTCGAGCGTGGGTTTGAACTCGGTTTGCGCCAACTCAGCCGCCTTCTTTTCGTCCTCATCTTGCAGCTTGCCCAGGTCAACCGCGCCCTTGGCAACCGACTGCAGCGGCGTGCCGTCAAACTCGTGCAGGTAGTTCAGTGCCCACTCATCCACGCGGTCGGCCATCAGCAGCACTTCAATGCCTTTTTTGCGGAAGATCTCCAGCTGTGGGCTGCTTTTGGCGGCGGCCAGGGTGTCGGCGGTGATGTAGTAAATCGCGTCCTGACCGTCCTTCATGCGGGCTTTGTAGTCGGCAAAACTGACGGTCGTCGTGTCGGTCGTGCTGGACGCGAAACGCAACAGTTTGGCGATGCGGTCACGGTTGGCAAAATCTTCGCCGAGGCCTTCTTTCAGTACCGCGCCAAACTCGGTGTAGAAGGTGTCGAACTTGCCGACTTGCGCTTTATCTTCCTCACTGACCACGTCGGTGACGTCATCAGCCACACCATCTGGTGACGATGCAGACAGTACATTGTTTTTGGCCAGGTCTTCAATCATGCCGAGCACGCGCTTGGTGCAGCCTTCGCGAATGGCTTTGACGGCGCGGCTTTCCTGCAGCAGCTCGCGTGACACGTTCAATGGCAAATCGGCTGAATCGACCACGCCTTTGACAAAGCGCAAATACACAGGCATCAGCGCCTGCGCGTCGTCCATGATGAAGACGCGCTTGACATACAGCTTGACACCGGCCGCCTTGTCGCGGTTGAACATGTCCATCGGCGCTTTGCTGGGGATGAACAGCAATTGCGTGTATTCGGTCGAGCCTTCAACCCGGTTGTGGGTGCTGGCCAGCGGCGCGTTTTGGTCGTAGCTGATCTGCTTGTAGAACTCGTCGTACTGTTCGGGCGTGATGTCTTTTTTAGCCCGCGTCCACAGCGCTGCTGCCTGGTTCACGGTTTCCCACTCGCCCGTTTTAGCCATGCCGCCGGGCTGCCTGCCGCCTTCAGGGTCGGTACTCGAAATCAATTCGCCGTCTTTCCACTCTTCCTTTTCCATCAGGATGGGCAGCGAGATGTGGTCTGAATATTTGTTGATCACCCCTTTGAGTTTGTAGGCGTTCAAGTAGTCTTGCGCATCATCTTTCAGGTGCAGGGTAATGCTGGTGCCGCGATCAGCCCTTTGAATCTGCGCCACCTCAAACTCACCCGTGCCTTCGCTGGACCAGCGAACGCCCTGCTCCGGCGCCAGACCGGCGCGGCGGCTTTCCACCGTGATGCGATCGGCCACGATGAAACCTGAATAAAAACCGACGCCAAACTGGCCAATGAGTTGCGCATCATTTTTCTGGTCGCCCGACAGGCTGGCCATGAAGTCGCGGGTGCCGCTTTTGGCAATCGTGCCCAGGTTGTCAATCGCCTCCTGCTCGGACAGGCCAATGCCGTTGTCGGTGATGGACAAGGTTTTGGCATCCTTGTCAAAGCTGATGCGGACTTTGAGCTCCGGGTCAGATTCGAGCAGCGCCGCGTTGTTGAGCGATTCAAAGCGCAGCTTGTCGCAGGCGTCCGATGCGTTGGACACCAGCTCGCGCAGGAAAATTTCAGGGTTGGAATACAGCGAGTGGGTGACCAACTTGAGCAGCTGGGCAACTTCGGCCTGGAAGGCCATGGTTTGTTTGGGTGGGGTGGCAGTGGTTGTCATGGTCTGAAAAGAAATAGGAAAAAAGGGAATCGGGCATGGCGATTGAACGAATCAAACGATCATTGGCTTACTTAAGGCTTTGTAGCCTGTTTTCAAGCGTGGATTTTACAAACCCATGCCGCTGCCCTCCTTCAGAAAGATGTAAAAATCGCCGGATGCCAATGGCCATCACTTTAAGCCGGTAACAGTCAAGGCTCGCCAGCCTTTGGCGCGTTGTGCCGTCAGACGACACGGGTCAAAAGCGCTCTGAAAGCCCAGAACAACGCCGTCAAAAACCCTCATGCGGCATCAAATACCGCCATTGGCCGACTGGCAAATGCCCGAGGTTGACGCGGCCAATCCGCACCCGCTTCAGGCCCGTCACATACAGCCCCACCTGCTCGCACATGCGGCGAATCTGGCGTTTTTTGCCTTCCTTGAGCACAAAGCGCAGTTGCTCGGGGTTTTGCCAGCTGACCTGCGCGGGTTTGAGCGGCTGGCCGTCCAGGCTCAGGCCGTGGCACAGCAGCTTGAGCTTTTCTGGGTCAAACAGCGCTTGTACGTTGTTGTTTTCACCGCGCAAATCACCCAAGCTGACGCGCACCAGGTACTCTTTTTCAATCTCTGAATCCTCGCCAACCAGTTGCCGGGCAACCCGCCCGTCCTGAGTGAGTACCAACAAGCCGATCGAATCAATGTCGAGTCGCCCGGCCGGTGCCAGGCCGCGCAGCTGGTCAAAGCCCCAGCGCATGCGGCTGTTGCATTCAGACCATCGGTTGCCCGGCTGAACCAGGCCCACCGCTGGCTCATGCCCGTCTTCAGCCTGGCCGCTGACGTAGCCCACCGGTTTGTTGATCAAGATGGTGACCTGCTGCTTTTGCTGCTGCTCGGCGGCCCGGTCAATCTCAATCCGGGCATTGGCGGCCACCGGCTGGCCCATCACGGCAGGCTGGCCGTTGACCCGCACCCAGCCTTGCTCAATCCAGGCATCGGCCTCGCGCCGCGAGCAAAGCCCCAGCTCGGCCATGCGCTTGTTCAGGCGAATGGTCAAAGGCGAGCCGTCAGGGTTGGTGGGCTTGGGGATGCGGACGGCGGTGGGTTTGATCGGGGTTTGCATTTGCTATTTATTTGATAGCTGTTCGCCTATGTTTTTATAGAGCTACAGCTATATTTTTAGGGTGATTTTGGATGTCTGGCAATCAAAACATCAATCAAAGACGTCGCAAACGGGTAACCATCAACACTTCGCCATCGGCGTAGGTCAAGCGCAATGTGTACGGCTCTGATGCTTTGACGGCAGTTAACTGAAATGAGGCTTTTTTCATTCAGTTAGCCAAGCCCAGCAAAGCCTGCGGTGTACGTACCGCTACACGCAGCAGCGTTTGCGCCGCACCTGTTGGTTTTTTGCGGCCTTGCTCCCACTCTTGCAGCGTGCGCACAGAAACACCCAACAACTTGGCAAACTGCGATTGCGACAAATCCAGCTTGGCGCGCGCCTGCAAGGCATCAGTCACTGGCACTGAGGTGCTGCGTGCGAAGGTACCGGCCTTCATCTCGCGCACGGACTGAAGCAAGTCGGCTTGGAATTGAGCCATTTCCATATCTGACGCACTATCGGCGTGCGCTTGAACAAGACGTTTAGGCATTTTCAAACTCCATTTTAAGCGCCAACAAAAAGTCGGCCGGCAGATTGTCAAAATTCGATTTGGTGTAGGCCATGAGCAGAACAATACGTCCGTCTTCTAATTGGTTGTAGTACACCACCCGCGCGCCTCCCCGCTTGCCCATACCTTGACGCGACCAGCGGACTTTTCGCAAACCTGGTGTGCCGGGAATGACATCACCAAACAATGCATTGCCAGCAAGCCACACTTTGAATTCCATCAGTTCGTCGTCAACCCAGATTGCACTTGCGAGGCGCAGAAACGTGGGGGTTTCGACAATCGTCAGCATCATAGACATTGTACGCCATAGACGTATAAAAAACTGACAGCACAGCTATGTATTGAGGAGCTGCTTGAACCCGATGTTTGGCCTAGCTCTACTTTTTATACCCGACAACAGTGCTTCTGAGCCCCGGCAGGTCCAAAACACGCAGTCCGCCGTATTCAACCCTTAGGGTGCCCTGGGCTTGCAGGGCGCTGAGCGCCTCATTGACCCGCTGGCGTGACAGGCCGACCAGATAGGCCAGCTCTTGCTGGGTGATGCGCAAAATGTCTCCCACGCCTGGGTACAGCACCGGGTTACACAAGGCGGCCAAGGAACGGGCCACGCGTACATCAGGGTTGTTCAGACGGTCAATTTCGCGTGCGGCAATGAACTGGGCCAGCCGTTCGTTGAGCTGGTTCATGACAAAGCGGTTAAAACCAATCGAGTGGTCGAGCAGCCAGTCAAAGGTATCCACCGGCAGGCCAGCGACCACGCTTTTGCGCAGCGCCTGAATGTTGTAGCGGTAGGGCTCGCGTTTGAGGACTGTGCCTTCGCCAAACCAGCCGCCAGGCGGCACGCCGGTGTAGGTCATGGTCATGCCTTGGTCGTTGTCGCTGCTCATTTTGAGCAAGCCTTCCACCACGCCGAACCAGTAAGTCACGGGCCGGCCTAACCGACAGACGAAGTCGCCCGGCGCGACATCGCCTACTCGCAGTTCAGCAACGGCTTTGTCTCTTTCCTGGAGCGTCAGCAATTGAAGCCAAGGAATACCGGCCAACTCAGAGGCGTCTGCGTGGCGGCGGTGGATATGAAGTGGTTTTTCGAGTTGCATGGCATCAAAACAAAGCTTTCGCCTGACGAACCGGAGCCTAGGGAAAGTCCGGGGGAGTATTGACCCTTGAATTGTCGTCGGAATGACAACATAACGTCAAACGACTGCCTAATATCGGTCCCAAGGCAGTCATTTTGTCGCGTACCACGCACTTAACAAAGCACCAGACCATTAAAGACAAGAGACAAGCATGCAAACCACGTTTCCCCAATTGCTGATCAAGCAAGCTGCTGAGCGCCCCGATGCGCCCGCCATGCGCGAAAAGGAATACGGCATTTGGCAAGCGCACAGCTGGTCGGCGCTGGCACTGCTGGTTAAACATATTACCTGCGGCCTGCATCAGACCGGGTTGATGCGCGGCGAGCACATGGTGGTGGTGGGCAGCAATCGCCCACGCCTGTATGCCACCATGCTGGCGGCTCAGTCATTGGGTGCCATTCCTGTGCCGCTGTACCAGGACTCCGTGGGTGCTGAATGTATCTTCCCGATCAACAATGCAGACGTGCGTTTTGCTTTTGCGGAGGACCAGGAGCAGGTTGACAAGCTGCTGGAGATTCGCGGCAGCTGCCCACTTTTGAGTGATATTGTTTTTGACGAGCCGCGCGGACTGCGTAATTATTCAGAACCCGGTTTGCAGTCGCTCGACAGCCTGATTGAAATTGGCAAAACCTTCTGCAGCACGCACCCCGACTGGTACGCAGCTGAAGTTGCCAAAGCCAGCCCTGGCGATGTGGCTGCGATGTTTTTTACATCAGGCACAACCGGCAACCCCAAGGGCGTGGTGCACACCCACCACAGCTTGATCGACCGCGCCCAGGCCGGTGCCGACTTTGACCACCTCGGCCCCACTGAAGAGGTGTTGGCTTATTTGCCCCCGGCTTGGATTGGTCAAAACATCTTCAGCTACGCCCAGTGGCTGTGCTGTGGGTATGTGGTCAATTGCCCCGAATCAGCTGCCACCATGGCCATCGACCTCAAAGAAGTCGGCCCCACCTATTACTTTGCCCCGCCCCGTGTGTTTGAGGGCTTGCTCACCAGTGTGATGATCCGCATGGAAGATGCGGGCTCCATCAAGCGCAGCTTGTTCGAATACTTCATGAATGTCGCCCGCGCCCACGGCCCTGCGCGCATGGATGGCAAGTCAATTGGGCTGTGGGCGTCGCTCCAGTACACCTTGGGCGACTGGTTGGTTTACGGGCCGCTGCGCAACAACTTGGGCATGTCGCGGGTGCGTGTGGCCTATACCGCCGGTGAGGCCATTGGCCCAGATTTGTTCACGTTTTACCGCTCCATCGGTGTCAACCTCAAGCAGCTCTATGGCTCGACCGAGACCGCCGTGTTCGTATGTTTGCAACCCGACAACGAAGCGCGTGCCGATACCGTTGGTGTGCCTTGCGCGGGTGTGGAGATCAAGGTGGCCGACAACGGCGAAATCTTGGTCAAGTCGCCGGGCTTGCTCAAGGGCTATTACAAAAACCCCGAAGCCACCGCCGAGGTGCTCAGCGCCGATGGCTGGTATCACACCAGCGATGCGGGGTTTTTGGATGCCAGCGGCCACCTCAAGATCATCGACCGCGTCAAAGACGTGGGTCGCATCAAAGGCGGTCAAAACGACGGGGCCATGTTTGCGCCCAAGTATGTGGAGAACAAACTCAAGTTCTTCCCCTTCATCAAAGAGGTGGTGGCTTATGGCGACCAGCGCGATAAAGTCTGCGTCATGATCAACATCGACTTTGACGCCGTGGGCAATTGGGCCGAGCGCCGCAACCTGCCCTATGCGGGCTATACCGACTTGGCGCAAAAACCCGAGGTCTATGCATTGATCCAAGACTGTGTGGAAAAAGTCAATGCCGACCTGAGCGTGGACAACTTGCTCGCGGGCAGCCAGATCAGCCGCTTTTTGGTGTTGCACAAAGAGTTGGATGCCGATGACGGCGAACTCACCCGCACCAACAAGGTTCGGCGCGGCTACATCGCCGACAGATACCAGGTGCTGGTGGACGCCTTGTATGGCGGTTTGCAAACGCAATTCATTGAAACCGCCGTCAAGTTTGAGGACGGGCGCAGCGGCAGCGTCAGCGCCACCTTGCGCTTGAGCGATGCCAAGCTGTTTGC
>CANJWZ010000024.1 GCA_947478725.1 Comamonadaceae bacterium | reverse complement strand
GCCCCAACTGGCCACGGTCAACCCGCCTTTGTGGGAGCTGGGCCACATCGGCTGGTTTCAGGAATGGTGGATTGCCCGCAACATGCAACGCGCACTGGGCCCGCGCTGCGAGCCGGCGCACACGCGGCTTGCCAGTATTGAGCCCAACGCCGACCGCTGGTGGGACAGCACCCATGTGGCGCACAGCACACGCTGGCAACTTGACCTGCTTGATGCCAACAGTATCCGCAGCTATTTGCTCGACACGCTGGAAGGCACGCTGGATTTGCTTGAAAAGGCCGGCGACAACGACGACGCCCTGTACTTTTACCGGCTGTGCCTGTTCCACGAAGACATGCATGCCGAGGCACTGGTGTACACCGCCCAAACGCTGGGTTTGGCGTTTGACAAACCCATGCAGCAGGCTTTCACTCCGGCTCCCATGAGCTTGCGCGAACCGCTTTTGGTGCCGGCTTGCACCTGGATGTTGGGCAGCAGCCCAAGTGACGGGTTTTCGTTTGACAATGAAAGACCCCAGCACAGTGTGGCTGTGCCGGAATTTGAAATTGACGCCCAGCCTGTGACCTGGGCGCAGTACGTCGAGTTTGTCGACGACGATGGCTATGACCGTCAAGAACTCTGGAGTCCGCAGGGTTGGACTTGGCTGCAAACCATGGCAAAGGGCGAGGGCCATTACGAGGGAAGAAGGGCGCCACGCTACGTCGACCAGATCGGCGTGGCCAGTGGCGCCGTCATGCAAACCCGCTTTGGCGGCGCCCGCCGCATGCACGGCAGCCAGCCCGCCATGCACATGAGCTGGTACGAGGCCGACGCCTGGTGCCGCTGGGCCGGCCGGCGGTTGCCGTTTGAAGTGGAGTGGGAAGTAGCGGCGCACACAGCCGCCAGGCGTGGCTTTTTGTGGGGCAATGTGTGGGAATGGACCGGCACGACGTTTCGGGGCTATTCGAGCGAAACAGCCGGCTTTGTCGCCGATCCGTACCAGGAGTATTCGCAGCCCTGGTTCGGCACCCACAAGGTGCTGCGTGGCGCATCAGTTGCCACCCGGGCCCGCATGAAAAGCCCGAAGTACCGCAACTTTTATTTGCCTGAACGCGACGACATATTTTGTGGATTCAGGTCTTGCGCGTTGTGACTTTTTGCTACTGATACAGGAGCTGCTAGACCAATGATTTATTGGGCTGCAGCCCCAAAAGGCACCTGAAATGCTTTGAGCTATTTGGGGTGTTCTCAGACCGCTTTTGGCTTGCGGTAATGCCACCATGGCAGCACAGCGCGCAGGCTCAGTACTTTTCCGGTTTGCAGGCCGTCCAGGCTGTAGCCTGGCAAAGCGCTCAAGGTGCTTTGCCAGTGGCTGCTTTGCAGTTCGTTGAGCAAAGCCGCAACCGGCGGCGAGGCCAGTTCTGACTTCAGGCATACCAGGTGGTAGCGCTCTTGTGTCAAGGGCACAAAACCCAGGTTTTTCTCAAGCGCGGCGGCTTCAATGCCCAGGCCTGCGTCGGCCATGCCGCTGGCCACGGCCTGCGCTACTGCGGTGTGTGAAGGTTCCTGGCTGTCGTAGCCCTGCACATCGGCGGCGTATAAGCCCGCGCTTGCCAGCAGTTCGTCGAGCAGCACGCGGGTGCCTGTTCCTTCGGCCCGGTTGACGTAGCGCACCTCAAGCCGCTTTAAATCTTGCAGACTGGTGATGCGCAGCGGGTTGCCCTTGGCCACCATCAGCCCCTGGGTGCGGGTGGCAAAGCCGATCAGCTTGTGCAGCCCAGGTTTGAGCAAACTGCGGTACGTACGCGCAGCCACTGACTGGGCATGAGGCTGGTCCAGCGTGTGAAAGCCGGCCATCATGCAGCGCCCGGCGTTGAGCGCAGCAATCGCGTCCACGCTGCCCATGAAGCGAATGTCAAGGTGCAAGCCCTTGGGGGCCGTCTGGTCGCGCAGGGTTGATAGGGCGTTGTCGTGGCTGGCGTACAGCGTCAGCAGGTGCGCGCTGTCGTCAAAGGCTGTTGAAAATGCGCGTTCAATGTCGCCGCGCAGGGCTTCGATTTGCGGGGCCAGCCGGGCCTGTGCCTGGCGCTCGGCCCAGAGCAGCTTGTCGCCAAATTCGGTGAGTTTGGCGCGCTGGCCTTTGTCCCACACGATCAGCTCACGTCCCAGCGTTTGCTCCCAGTCTTTCAGTGCGCCCCAGACGTGCCGATACGAAAAATCCAGCGACTTGGCAGCCTTTGAGATCGAACCTTCTGCACGTACCGCATGAAGCATATCCATGAGCGGGTTGCGTATCAGTGCGTCTTTGCTGCGCGCAGGGGCCAACAGATAAGAGAGTTCGACTTTTTGCATGCTGAGTCCGATTATCCGGGCTGGATTGCCTATGCAAAAAAATTCATAACACGTGATTACCGATGCGCGCGCGGGGCATCCGTCCTACGCTACATTTCAGCACCCCACACCTATGAACAGCTTTACCGACAGCCTGACAACGGCCTTTTCACTCATCACTTCGTTTGACAGCACGCTGGCCGGTATCGTCGCCCGCTCGCTGGCCGTCAGTGCCACAGCTTGCGTGCTGGCTTCTGGCCTGGGTCTGTTGCTGGGGGCGTGGCTGGGTGTGTCACGCTTCAAAGGCCGGGGCGTGGTGCTGGCGCTGCTCAACACCGCCCTGGCCTTGCCGTCTGTGGTGGTGGGGCTGGTGGTGTACCTGCTGCTGTCGCGCAGCGGGCCGCTGGGGTTTTTGGGCTGGCTTTTTTCCTTCAAGGCCATGGTGCTGGCGCAGGCCGTGTTGGTGCTGCCGGTGGTCACGGCACTGGTGCGCCAGACGATTGAAGACGCTGACCGCAGTCACGGCGAGCAGTTTGCATCGCTCGGTGCCGGGCCTTTCATGCGCAGTTTGATCTTGCTGTGGGACGAGCGCTATGCGCTGCTGACGGTGCTGATCGCCGCCTTTGGCCGCGCTATTTCTGAGGTGGGTGCGGTGATGGTGGTGGGCGGCAACATTGACGGCTTTACCCGGGTGATGACGACCTCGATTGCGCTGGAAACCAGCAAGGGCGACTTGCCGCTGGCGCTTGCTCTGGGGCTGGTGCTGTTGGGCGTGGTGCTGCTGCTCAATGCGCTGATTGGCTGTCTCAAGCTGTGGCGCGGTGCCCTGGGCGACCGCCCGGCTGAACGCAGCTTGGGCGCCGCATGACAGCGCTGTTTAAGCTGCAATCAGCACATGTGCATTACGGCAACATTCACGCGCTGGCTGACTGCAACTTGCAGATCGAAGCCGGCGAGCGGGTGGCGCTGATTGGCTCGAACGGCAGCGGCAAAAGCACGCTGCTGCGGCTGCTGCACGGCCTCTTGAAACCTTCGTCGGGCAGCGCGCTGGCTGGTGCCGGCGCCCGTCAGGCCATGCTGTTTCAGCGGCCCTACATGCTGCGCGCCAGTGTGCAAAACAACGTCGCGCTCAGTCTGTGGCTGCGCGGTGTGAACTGGACGCAGGCCAAACAGGCCGCCTTGGCGGCGCTGGAGCGTGTCGGCCTGGCTGAGCTTGCCGGGCGCAACGCCAAGACGCTTTCAGGCGGTCAGCAGCAGCGCGTTGCGCTGGCGCGCGCCTGGGCCTGCAAGCCAGCTGTGGTGCTGCTGGACGAGCCCACATCCAGCCTGGACCCGGCCGCCAAGCGCGAGTTTGAACGCCTGATGAGAGCCTTTGCCGACAGCGGCACCAGCCTTATTTTTAGCAGCCACAACCTGGGCCAGGTCAAGCGCCTTGCCAGCCGGGTGGTGTATCTCGAATATGGCCGGGTGGTGGCTGACTTGCCGACGCATGATTTTTTTAACGGCCCGCTGCCCGCTGCAGCAGAACACTTTCTCAAAGGAGAACTCGGATGAGCCTTAAATACCGATTTCTACACCATTTTTTTAACCATTTTCTACGATCATTTAAGGCTATAGCCCTCATATTCATTGCACCATTAGCTACATTGTCTATAGCGCAGTCGAATGCCATCGTGATGGCGTCGACCACCTCGACCGAGCAGTCAGGGCTGTTCACCACGCTGTTGCCCGAGTTTAAAAAAGCCGCAGGCATTGACATCAAAGTGGTGGCTGTGGGCACCGGCCAGGCCATCGACATGGGCCGCAGGGGTGACGCCGATGTGCTGTTTGTACACGACCAGGTGGCTGAGGAAAAGATCGTGGCCGAGGGCTTTGCCATCAAACGCTTCCCCGTCATGTACAACGACTTTGTGCTGATTGGCCCGGCGGCTGACCCCGCCAAAACCAAAGGCAAAGACATTGCCGATGCCCTGAAAAAACTCAGCGCCAGCAATGCCAATTTTGTGTCGCGCGGTGACAAAAGCGGCACCCACGCCGCCGAGCTGCGCTACTGGAGGGCGGCGGGCATCGACACCCCCGCCGACAAGCCCACGTTTGCCAACTACAAAGCCTGCGGCTGCGGCATGGGCCCGGCGCTGAATATTGCTGCGAGCAGCGGCGGCTATGTATTGGCCGACAGGGCTACCTGGCTGGCCTTTAAAAACCGGGCCGATCTGACGATTTTGGTGCAAGGCGACACGCGGCTGTTCAACCAGTACGGCGTGCTGATGGTCAACCCGGCCAAGCACCCGCAAACCAAAGTGGCCGAGGCTCAAAAGTTTGTCGAGTGGGTCATATCGCCAGCCGGGCAGGGTGTGATTGCGGCTTACAAAATTGGTGGCGAGCAGCTGTTTTTTCCGAATGCTGCCAAGTGAGCTCTTCCGGCTTTCTATAATTCACCTGTGTCTCACCGCTTGTCAACTTCAGCAACCCTGCCTTTGTGGCGGCGCGTTGCCGCTTTCCTGAGCTGTTTGGCGGTGTTATCGGCCTTGGTCGCGCCCGCGTCCATGCTGGCCGAAGAGGTGCGTACCGGCAAGCTGGGCGGGCTTTGCTTGGTGAACATGGCAAGCGCCACGACGGCAGACGCGTCCGGTGATGCCGCGCCAGCGGGCTCACACTGCGACATGTGCGGCTCGTGCGCTTTCGGTTTGCCGTCTTTTTCTGGGCCTTCTATTCCCAGCCGGCCTGGCCAGCAGCTCGCTGGCATTGACTTGCCGTTTGTTCTGGCCGCAGCCATATCTGGCTTGCCGCCCAGTCGCGGCCCCCCTGCACTTTGAACTGAAACTTTCCCCAAGCCACTGGCTTGAGGTCATCAACGCGTTGCTTTGTGTTGGCGCGTTGCTCTTTTCTTTTCTAGGTAAATCATCCATGACGTTTTCAATCGCTCCAAAATTAATAGCTGCTTGTGCCCTTATCTATTGGCCTCTAGCCTCTTTTTCTCATATCGTGTTAGAAAGTAAATCGGCTCCGATCGGCAGTAACTACAAGGCTGTTTTTCAGGTGGGCCATGGCTGCAATGGCGCGCCCACCACGGCCATTGCAGTGCAGATTCCGCCAGGGTTTGATGGGGTCAAACCTTTTGCCAAGGCCGGCTGGACGATCAGCTCGCAAGGCAACACGGCTGTCACATGGACTGCTGCCAGCAAAGAGGCTGCGCTGCCAGACGCGCATGTTGATGAGTTCATCTTGCGCGGCAAGTTGCCTGATGCGGCTGGCCCGCTCTGGTTTAAGTTGATGCAAACTTGCGACGACGGCGTCAGCAAAAGCAGCAACCATTGGGCCGACATACCCGCAACAGGCAGCTCCACCAAAGGGCTCAAGACCCCTGCCGCCCTGCTTGAGGTGGTCGCGCCGCAAGCACCCATGAAAAGCGCACCAGCAGAACATAAACACTGAATTTTTAATCCACTCTGAAAGAACACCATGACACTTTTCAAATCCACATCCCTCGTCCTGATCGCCACCTTGGCCAGTCTGGCCTATGCCCAAACGCCCAGCGCCAACGTCGAGGTCAAAGACGCCTGGGTGCGCAGCACCGTGCCGGGCCAAAAGGGCACAGGTGCCTTCATGAAAATCACCGCCAAAGACGGCGCCAAACTTGTCGGTGTGTCCTCACCTGTGGCGGGCGTGGGCGAGGTGCATGAGATGAAGATGGAGGGCGATGTGATGAAAATGCGCGCGCTGCCGTTGCTTGACTTGCCCGCAGGCAAGGCCGTCGAACTCAAGCCCGGTGGTTACCACGTCATGCTGATGGATTTAAAGCAGCCTTTGCTCAAAGACAGCAAAGTCGCCATGACGCTGGTTTTCAAAGATGCCAAGGGCGCTGAAAGCAAAATGGAACTGAGCTTGCCTGTCAGCAACGCCGCGCCTAGCGCGCTTGCCGCGCCTGCTGCGCCTGGCAAAGCATCTGACCACAAGCATTGACGACTTTTGTGGCCTAGCGCTGCTTCAGGCCTGAGCCTAAGCGCCTGTAAACAGTGGCGCGGCTGATGCCCAAAGCTTTGGCCGCCTGCATGACATTGCCGCTGGCGTCCTCAACCGCTTTGCGAATCAAGGCGGTTTCAATGTCTTTCAAGGGTTGCGGCGCATGTGTTGCGATCGTTGGGCGAACATGCATCGGTGCAGCCTGCCCACCCGCTACCGGCAGGGCGTGCAGCCGCAGGCCGGTCCATAGCGGTACCTCCAGGGCGTTGGTCTGCCGGGGCTTGCGCGCTGCTTCAAACAGCATGTCAGGGGATAAGGCAAACAGGTCGCTGGCGTGCAGCGGCTGCTGTGGTAACTGCGGCATCAGCTGCGGCAGCATGAGCCGCGCCATCTGGTTGGCTGCCGTCACATAACCATCGGCGTTCAGGCAGACCAAGCCATCGGTTTCATCACCCAGGCTGCGGCCCGGCCAGTTCAGGCGAACCAGCAGGTCTTGCGCGCTTTTGAGGTGGCTCAGGGTGAGGGCGTTTTCAATGCTGCGGGCTGACTGCGCCACCAGGTGCTTGAGCTCGGGTCGCTCAGCGGTTTCAATGCCTGTCAAGTCCAGCATGCCGATGCATTTGCCATCTGTGCCAAAGAGCGGCGCGCCCGCACAGCTGTAGACCGAATTCGTATCAAAAAAGTGCTCTCCCCGGTGAAGCCAGACCGGTTGCAATTCGGTCAGTGCCGCGCTGATGGCGGTGGTGGCCAGGGCGCGCTCAGACAGGTCGGTGCCAATGCGGGTGATGAGATCAGCCCGCCGGTCACTGCGGTCAATCGCGCCCTGGGCGTCAACCACCACGCCTTGCGCGTCCGTCAAAATTGCAAAGTAACGGGTGCTGGCAATGGCCTGACCCAGGCTTTCCAGCACCGGCCGGGCGGTACGCACCAGGGCGTGGTGCTCATCGTGGACCCGCCGCATGGCGCTGGGCGAAATCACGTCAAAGATCACGGCTTGGTCTGGCCTTTTGCCGCTGGCCAAAGCGCGCTGCCATGATCGTTCTATCCAGCTCTGGCCGCCGTTGTCGGTCATGGCTTTGCCATCATGCAGCACCGCCTGACGCGTTAGCGCAATCTGCTGCAAGCGTGCGTCGGTTGTGCTGTGGGCGAGAGATGACATGGGTGAAAGGATTCGGTCGTCTTGGTCGGTCAATACTGTTGCATTTTGAGAATATCCCAGACTTTGGCAAGTTGCCAAGGGTTTAACCTAGGCCATGACAAGACCGGCACCCAAATAATCAGGGGTTTATCAGCTTCGCTTACTTAACAGCCCACAGGAGACACAGCCATGCAAATTCAGTTTACCGTCAATGGCAAAGCGGCCCACATTGACATGCCCGACAACACGCTGCTGGTGCAGGCACTGCGCGAAAAGCTATTGCTCACGGGCACCCATGTGGGTTGCGACACCGCCCAGTGCGGCGCCTGTACCGTCATCATGAATGGCCGCGCGGTCAAGTCATGCAATGTGCTGGCCGCGCAGGCGCAGGGCGCTGACATCACCACCATCGAAGGCCTGGCCGCCAAAGACGGCACCATGCACCCGATGCAAGCGGCTTTTAAAGAATGTCACGGCCTGCAATGCGGCTTTTGCACCACCGGCATGGTGATGAGTGCGGTCGATTTGTGCCGGCATCACCCCAAGGCCAGCGAGAGCGAAATCCGCGACCACCTGGAAGGCAATATTTGCCGCTGCACGGGTTACCAAAATATCGTCAAAGCCGTGCGTACCGGCGCTGCCGCCATGGCCGCTTGATTCAATTTTTAAACCTATCAGGAGCACATCATGGGCGCACCCGACTTCGTTAATTTGCCAAACATTGGCGTTCCAGTCCGTCGTAAAGAAGACTACCGTTTCTTGACCGGCGGCGGCCAGTACACCGACGACATCACGCTCGCCAACCAGAGCTACGCGGTGTTTGTGCGCTCACCACACGCACATGCCAACATCAACAGCATCAACCTTGCAGCGGCCAAAGCCGCACCGGGTGTGCTCGATATTTTTGTCGGCGCCGATGTTGCCAACGACAAAATCAACGGCCTGCCCTGCGGCTGGGGCATTACTTCTACAGACGGCAACCCGATGAAAGAGCCGCCGCACCCCATTCTTGCGCAAGGCAAGGTGCGCTATGTGGGCGACCATGTGGCCATGGTGGTGGCTGAAACACTGGAGCAGGCCAAAAACGCTGCTGAACTGGTCGAGGTGGACTACGAGGTGTTGAGCGCCGTGGTCAACGTCACCAAAGCCAAAACAGCGGCCGCACTGCACGAAGCCGCACCCGACAACCATTGCTACAAATGGGCAATTGGCGACAAGGCGCTGGTTGATGCTGCTTTTACCCATGCTGCGCACATCACCAAAATCGACTTGACCAACAACCGCCTGGTGCCCAACGCAATGGAGCCTCGCTCGGCTATTGGTGCCTACAGCCGCGCCAATGACGACTACACGCTGTATGTGGCCAACCAGAACCCGCACGTTGAGCGCCTGTTGCTCACTGCCTTTGTGATGGGCTTGCCCGAGCACAAGGTACGTGTGATTGCACCCGACGTGGGCGGCGGCTTTGGCTCCAAAATTTATTTGTACGCTGAAGACGTTTGCCTGGTCTGGGCTTCTAAAAAGCTCAACCGCAACATCAAATGGACGGCCGACCGCAGCGAAGCCTTCGTCAGCGACGCGCATGGCCGCGACCATGCCAGCCACGCCGAACTGGCGCTTGACAAAGATGGCAAGTTTTTGGCCCTGCGCGTGCACACCGACGCCAACATGGGTGCGTATTTGTCGACCTTTGCCCCTGCTGTACCGACCATTTTGTACGCCACGCTGCTGGCGGGTCAGTACAGCACACCGCTGATTTACTGCGAGGTCGATGCCTGGTTTACCAACACCGCACCGGTCGATGCGTACCGCGGCGCGGGCCGGCCAGAAGCGACCTACCTGCTGGAGCGCATCATTTCGCGTGCAGGCTGGGAGATGGGTTTAAGCCAGGACGAAATCCGCCGCCGCAACTTCATCCAGGAGTTTCCGTACCAGACGCCGGTGGCGCTGCAGTACGACGTGGGCAACTTCCCGGCGCTTCTGGCACGCGCCAATGAGCTGGCCGACATTGCAGGCTTGCCGGCACGCCAGGCGGCGTCCAAAGCCAAGGGCTTGCTGCGCGGCATTGGTTACTCCAGCTACATTGAAGCTTGCGGCCTGGCACCCAGCAATATTGCTGGCGCATTGGGTGCGCGAGCCGGTTTGTTTGAATGCGGTGAAGTTCGCGTTCACCCCACCGGCAGCGTCACGGTATTTACCGGCTCGCACAGCCACGGCCAGGGGCACGAAACGACGTTTGCGCAAGTCGTGGCCGCGCGCCTGGGCATCTCGGTCGATGCGGTAGACATCGTTCACGGTGACACAGGCCGCGTACCGTTTGGCATGGGTACCTATGGTTCACGCTCGATGTCAGTGGGCGGCACCGCCATCATGAAGGCGCTCGACAAAATCGAAACCAAGGCCAAGAAAATTGCCGCGCACTTGATGGAGGCCAGCGACGCCGATGTGGAGTTTGCCAATGGCGAATTCACCATCAAGGGCACCGACAAGAAAGTGACCTTTGGGCAGGTGGCGCTGACGGCTTACGTGCCGCACAACTACCCGCTCGACAAGCTGGAGCCGGGCCTGAACGAAACCGCGTTTTACGATCCGACCAACTTCACTTTCCCGTCAGGCACCTACATTTGCGAGGTCGAAGTGGACCCGGCCACAGGCACTGTCAAGGTCGAGCGCTTTACCGCGGTCGATGACTTTGGCAACATCATCAACCCGATGATTGTCGAAGGCCAGGTGCACGGCGGCTTGGTGCAGGGCATTGGCCAGGCGCTGCTGGAGAACTGCGTTTACGACGAAGAAACCGGCCAGCTGCTGACCGGCTCGATGATGGACTACACCATGCCGCGCGCTGACGACATGCCCAACTTCACACTGGACACCCTGTGCACCCCATGCAGCCACAACCCGCTGGGCGCCAAGGGCTGCGGCGAGGCCGGCGCGATTGGCTCACCGCCAGCGGTCATCAACGCGGTGCTGGATGCGCTCAGACCACTGGGCGTGGTCAACTTTGACATGCCCGCCACCCCCGGCCGGGTGTGGGAAGCCATTCAGTCTGCAAAACACTAAAAAAGGACAAACAGCATGTACGCATTTACTTTAGAGCGCCCAGCAACTTTGCAAGACGCTGCCAAGCTGGCAGCCGGTGGTTCCAAGCCCTTGGCGGGCGGGCAAACCCTGCTGGCGTCGATGAAGCTGCGCTTGTCAAACCCCGACAAACTGGCGGATTTGAGCGGCATCAAAGACATGGCGAGCATCAAGCGTGACGGCAACAGCATCGTGATTGGCGCGATGGCGCGCCATGCCGATGTGGCTGCCAATGCTGATGTGATGGCGGCAATTCCGGCGCTCGCGCATTTGGCCGGCAACATCGGTGACCGCATGGTGCGCGCCATGGGCACGATGGGCGGCTCGGTTGCCAACAACGACCCTTCTGCCTGCTACCCCAGCGCGGTGCTGGCGCTCGGTGCAACCATTCACACCACGGCGCGCAAGATTGAAGCCAAGGACTATTTCAAAGGCATGTTTGCCACTGCTTTGAACGATGGCGAGCTGATCACCGCGATCAGCTTTCCCATCCCCAAGCGGGCTGCGTACATGAAGTTCAAACAACAGGCCTCGCGCTTTGCGATGGTGGGTGTGTTCATCGCTCAGTTTGACGGTGATGTTCGGGTTGCCGTGACTGGCGCATCAAGCGGTGGTGTGTTTCGCCATGGCGGGCTCGAAGCAGCTTTGAACAAAAGCTTCACGCCCGAGGCAGCGGCCGCTGTCAAAATTGATGCCTCAGAGCTGAACCACGACATTCATGCCACAGCCGCCTACCGTGCCAACATCATCAGCGTGCAAACCCAGCGCGGCGTGGCGATGGCCCTGGCCGGATAAACTGAAGGGGGCTGTTTTCGGTCCCTTTCAGGTCTGTTTTAGAGCTCCAGGCCAATAAAAATATGCCCGATCAGCTCCCGAATTTATAGCAAATGACCGTTTTCTCCACGATTGACTCTCTCACGGTCGCCCTGCATGAGGCAGGGTATTTTGCAGACCGCCGCCTGGCGACCGCCGTCTTTTTAGCCCTCAAGCTGCAGCGCCCGTTGTTGCTGGAGGGCGAACCCGGCGTTGGTAAAACCGAGCTGGCCAAGGCGCTTGGCATCGCATTGCAGCGCCAGCTTATTCGCCTGCAATGCTATGACGGCCTGGAGCAACGCGAAGCGCTGTATGAATGGAACTACGCTGCCCAGCTGCTGCATATGCGTGCTTCTGAATTAAGAGCCCCCACGCTCGGCACTGGCGTGTCCTCGCTGCCCCCCGAGGGGGCGTCCGCCGCCTTGGGGCGGCCCGGCGGCGGCGGGCAAGGCTCACCATCTGACGTAGAACGCGAGGTCTACCAAGACCGCTACCTGATTCGCCGTCCCTTGCTGCAAGCCCTGCAAGCGCCCGCGCCCGGTGCGGTGCTGCTGATTGACGAGGTCGACCGGGCTGACGAACCGTTCGAGGCGTTTTTGCTCGAATATTTGGGCGAGTACCAAGTCAGTATTCCTGAAATTGGCACCATCAAGGCCATGATTCCACCCGTGACGATTTTGACCAGCAACCGCACCCGCGAACTCAACGATGCTGTCAAACGAAGATGCCTGTACCACTGGCTTGACTACCCGGAGCGCGAACGCGAGTTGTCGATCGTGCGGGCCCAGGTGCCGCAGGCCAGCGATGCGCTGTCAGCCCAGGTGGCTGCGTTTGTTGACAAGCTGCGCCGCTCTCCGTTTGGCAATGCTTTTCAACGCGCCCCCGGCATCGCTGAAAGCGTGGAATGGGCCAAGGCGCTGGTGGCGCTCGATACCTTGACGATAGACCCTGAAGTCGTGATGGACACCGCAGGCATTTTGTTCAAGCAGCGTGAAGATGTGACGGCGCTGACGCAGGACATGGCGGCTTTGTTGCTAGAGCCTGATGCCGTGCAAAGCTGATGCTGCTCGGTGATGCACGCGTTGGCAAGCTGGCCGACAACATCACCGGCTTTGGCAGGGCGCTTCGTCGGGCAGGCGTCAAAATTGACAGCAACCGCATCGCGCTGGCCCAGACCGCAGCAAGCCACGTCGGCATCGCTGAAAAAGAAGATTTAAGCGCCGCCTTTGAAGCCGTCATGATCAGCCGCGAGCAAGACCGGATGGTGTTTCGCGAGCTGTTTGACGTGTATTTTCAGGATCCGAAAGTTGCCAACAAGCTGCTCGCGCAATTGCTGCCCAGTGCTGAAGGCAAGGCAGAGCCGAGTAAACGTCGCCCGCGTGTGCGTGAGGCGTTGGCCCCACAAAAGAAATTTGGCCAGCAGGCCAAGCCAACCCAAGAAGACCAGAAAGTCGACTTTGACGCGGCCATGACGGCCAGTGACATCGAGCGCCTGCAGCATGCCGACTTCAATGCCCTGTCGGCCACTGAATACCGCTTGGTGGAGCGCCTGGCGCGCGACATCAAGCTGCCGCTGCCGCAGTTTGCATCGCGCCGCAACCGGCCCAGCGCAACCGGCGCACGCATGCACTGGCCGGGTGTGATGGCTCAAGCCGCGCGCACCGGCGGCGAGTTGTTGCACCTGCCCAGGCTGCAACGTCAGCAAAAAAGCTTGCCGGTACTGGTGCTGGTCGATGTGTCGGGCTCGATGGAGCGCTACGCCAGATTGTTGTTGGCGTTTTTGCACGCGGCCACGCGCCGTCACCCGCAGCGCGATGTGTTTGCGTTTGGCATGGGCCTGACAGATTTGACCCAGGCTTTTAAGCACGCTGATACGGACGACATGCTGGCCCATGCCAGCTTGGTGATTGAAGATTTTGCCGGCGGCACCCAGTTGGGTGCGTCGCTGACCGCGTTGCGCATGGAGCACGCTCGCCGATTGGTGGGCCGGCGTACCATTGTGCTGGTGATCACGGACGGGCTGGATACCGGCGAGCCTGCTGAGTTGGCGCAAGAACTGGGCTGGCTGCGTCGCCGCAGCCGCCGCATACTATGGCTCAACCCCTTGCTGCGGTTTGACGGCTATGCGCCGCTGGCCCAAGGCGCAAAGGTGCTGCACCAGCATGCACACGGTATGCTGGCTGTTCATAACGTGAGCAAACTTGAAGAGCTGGCCAGCAGTCTGGCCGCCCTGATGAAGAAATAGTTGAAGAACTAGTTGAAGAAATAAAGGAAACTGACATGGACATGCAAGGTGCAAGACAACTTGCCATCACCCAGCTGCAAGCCTGGGACGCACTCAATGACCCGGTGGTGCTGAAAGCGTGCATACCAGGCTGCGACAAGGTTGAGCCTTCGGGGGATAACCAATACAGCATTGGCATGAGCTTGAAAATTGGTCCGGTATCGGCAAAGTTCACAGGCAAGATCACGCTGAGCGACATCCATCCACCCAACAGCTACAAAATCAGCTTTGAGGGGCAGGGTGGCCCGGCCGGTTTCGGCAAAGGCGATTCGGCAGTGACCCTCACGCCAAATGACGCTGGCTGTGAGCTGGCCTACACCGTTCATGCATCAGTCGGCGGCAAAATCGCCCAACTGGGTCAGCGACTGATTGATGGCGCAGCCAAGGCGATGGCGGAAGATTTTTTCAAACGCTTTGACAATGAAATGCAGCGCCAGCACCCAGACGCGTATGCCGCCCAAATCGTGACGCAAGAGGGCACGACCCAGCCCGGCGCAGTGGGCGTGCCGGCAGACGCCTCAGCCGGAAAATGGGTGATAGGCGCAGCGCTTGCCTTTGGCTTGGCTTTTGCGCTTTGGCTGTACCTGAAGTAACCACTAAGTAACCCTGAAGTAAACCGTATGGAAAATTTGGATGTCATGGTGCTGCGCACCCTTGCCGGTTGGCGTGCCAGTGGCAAGCGCGCTTTGCTGGCGACGGTGGTGCGCACTTGGGGCTCCTCGCCGCGGCCGGTCGGCTCCATCATGGCGCTGTGTGACAGCGGCGCCGTGGTGGGTTCGGTGTCGGGTGGCTGTATTGAAGACGATTTGATTTACCAATTTACGCAAGCGTATTCAGGTGCTGACAGTCAAAAAGCCATCCCGTCCGGCCCGCCGACGTTTGTCAAATACGGGATCACGGCGGATGAGGCTCACCGCTTCGGCTTGCCCTGCGGCGGCACGCTGGAACTGCTGCTGGAGTACGACCCCGATGCCACTGCTTTGGGTGAGCTTGTCGCCGCCTTGGAAGCAGGCCAGCTCATGCAGCGCTGCGTGAATCTAAAAGACGGCGCCGTTACCTTGAGCACGAGCGCTGCACCTGCCGAACTCAGCTTGAGTAAAACAGAACTCATCAACACCTTTGGCCCCGAGTACCGCATGCTTTTGATTGGCGCGGGCCAACTGACCGAGTATCTGGCCACCATGGCCCAGTTCAGTGGCTTTGCCGTCACTGTGTGCGACCCGCGTGAGGAGTACCGCAGCGCCTGGTCAGTCGCTGGCGTGACCGTGTCAGGCGACATGCCTGATGACGTGGTGATTGCCTTCAGGCCTGACAGGCGCAGTTGCGTGATTGCACTCACACACGACCCCAAGCTGGACGATCTGGCTTTGCTGGAGGCCTTGGACACCGATGCCTTTTACGTCGGTGCCATCGGCTCACGCCGCAACAACGAAGCGCGTCACCAACGCATGGCAGAGCACTTCAGCGTGAGCCAGCAAGCTTTGGCCAAGCTGCGCGGCCCGATAGGTATCTACATCGGCAGCAAAACCCCGCCTGAAATTGCCGTCAGTGTGATGGCTGAAGTGCTGGCGGTTAAAAACGGCGTGGTGCTGCCCCGCGACATGGAAGTGGCTCAGGCAAAAAATGAGCGTGCCGTGCCAGAAAATGATGTCGGCGACTTGGTGTGCGGCGTGAGGCGCTAGGCGCAAGGCACAAGGCGTAAGTGTCAGCGCGCGGTGCGCCTAGTCAAACACCGACTGCCGCAACCATTTGGTGGCAATCCACTTTTCTCCAGCGGTCACCGGCGCGCCGCCATGCAGCGTCAAGCTGGACGCATCTGGCGCGGCGTAGCTGAAAAACACTGCGTTGCCGCGCTTGGGCGCAATCGACAGGTCAACATCAGGAAAGACGGTGGCGCCGCCACCTTCAGGCTCACGCAGGTAAATGATGAGCGTGGCCACCCGTTGGCCACCGCGCTTGAGCAGCTCGGCCGTGCCGGGCTGGTCGGGGTCAAAATAATCGTAGTGCGGCAGGTACTGCGCGCCTGGCGGATAACGCAAGATTTGCAGATTTTCGCCATGCGCTGCAGGCCATTGCAGCAGCTTTGCAATTCGCGTTTCGATCGCCGCGATCAGGGGGGTTTCAGCGCGCTCAAAAAACATGCCCTGGCTGCTGCGGTCAGGGTGAATCTCATGTCCTCCGGTTTGCACATCCACCGTCAATGAGCGCGAGAGCCGGGGCTGTGCAGCCTTTATCAGGGCCTCGCATTCTGCATCACTCAAAAGCCCTTCGAACGCCATCAAGTCGGGTGCGGTTCGCATTTGCAAGACCCGCACCTGCCGGTCGCCCCCGTCGACCCGAACGTTCTCCAGGATGAGCTGAGGCTGCGGTACCGGCGACTGCTTGATGGATGATCGGGGCATGACATCGGCTACACCGAACGTCCGTTTCTCATGGCTGCTCAGCCGCATCATCAGGCACGCCTGCGCGGGCGTCCAGCCTGCTTCACAAAGCGCACCAAACAGGGCCTGGCGGCTGCAACCGGCAGCCGTTTGTGAGACCAGCCAAGTCTGCACGTCAGGCGGGGTAGCCGGGTCAAACTGGGCTTTTTGACTCATTTTTAGGTAAAAACTGCCTCTGGCCGTTTAAATTTGTACGCGATCAGCTATAAAAAATGTAGCTGTTTTGATGCCGATCACAGTCATAACGAGTGAGCCTGCCACATGCGCTGTGGCAGTGCCCAGCGCTAGCGCGTAGCGTTCGGCCATCAACAAACTCACGACCTCGGCCGAAAAAGAAGAGAAGGTGGTCAAGCCGCCCAAAAAACCGGTGATCAACAGCAGTCGCCACAGGGGGTCCAGTTGCGGCAGTGCCTGAAAAACGGCAATGCACACGCCAATCAGGTAGCCGCCAATCAGGTTAGCGGCCAGCGTGCCCCAGGGAATCACACCGCCCGGGCTGAGCCACAAACCCAGGCCCCAGCGGGCCAGCGCACCAGTGGATGCGCCAATACAAATGGCCAGAACAGGAAGGGCAGTGGGCATGGTGTAAAAATCAGACAATCGAACCATGACTTTACCCGCAGACGCGACGGAGCCGATCGCCACCATTTTCCCTAACGGCTTTTTGGGTGTGCTGATGCTGGACACGTGCTTTCCCCGGCCCGAGGGCGACATTGGTCATCCGTCTGCCTTTGCGGTGCCCACACGGCGCTGCGTGATCACTGGCGCCTGGCCTGACAAAATTGTGCAGTCAGGCGCTGGCCTGAGAAAGGGGCGCGTTGTTGCGCCGATACTGCAACTTGCGCGCAGGCTAGAACATGAGGGTGCCAGAGCCCTCACCACCAGTTGCGGCTTTCTGGTGCTGTTGCAACAGGAGCTGCAGGCGCAAGTCCAAATTCCGGTGGTGACGTCAAGCCTGTTGCAATTGCCCGGCCTCTTGGGCCTGCACCAGAAGGTGGGGGTGTTGACCATCAGCTCCAGCAAGCTGGGTGTTGAGCATTTGCGCGCGGCCGGTGTGCCCAAGGAGCGCATGAAAGATGTGCTGGTGCAGGGTGTCGACGCGAACAGTGAGTTTGCCACCGCCATTTTGGGCAACAGGCCCGAGATGGATATTGAAAAAGCAGGTGCCGATGTGCTGGCAGCCGCCTTGGCGCTCCGACACCGTGAGCCGCTGCTCGCCGGCGTTGTTCTTGAATGCACCAACATGCCGCCCTACCGTGCGTCCATCGAGGCCGCCACAGGCATGAAAACCTGGGCGCTGGTCGATGATGAGCGGCTGTTCAAACCCTGGCGCGCCGGACACGTCAGCCCGACGCGCCGTTAGATCACTTCTTGGCTTGAGCTGCCTTGAAGCTGCTTACAAGCGCCTCACCCTCGGCCCCGGCTTTTTTCTGCCAGTCAGCCAGCATGATGGTGCCAACCTGCTTCATGTCGCTGACCAGCTTGGCTGGCGGCGTGACAATGTTCATGCCCTTTTCGGCCAGTGCCTTTTTGTAAAAATCATTTTTTTCTTCGCTCAGCTTCCAGCCGCGCACCTCAGCGTCCGCTGCGGCTTTGGTCAATGCCGCCTGGGTCGGCGCATCCAGCGCGTCAAAGGCTTTCTTGTTCACGATGATGGCGTTTTTGGGCAACCAGGCCTGGGTGTCGTACCAGTATTTGATGCTTTCATAGGTTTTGGAGTCATAGCCGGTGGAGCCTGAGCTCATGTAGCTTTCCACCACACCCGTGGCCAGCGCCTGGCTCAACTCGGCGGCCTGGATGGTGACGGGCTGTGCGCCAATCAGTTCAGCAATTTTGGCGGTCGCGGGGCTGTAAGCGCGCCATTTGATACCGCGCAAATCAGCCACCGAGGCGAGTGGTTTTTTGCTGTAAATGCCTTGCGGTGGCCAGGCCACGGTGTACATCAGCTTCATGCCCTGGGCATCGAGCAGCTTGTTCAGGGCGGGTTTTTGGGCCATGTAGAGTTTTTTCGAATCAGCATACGACGACGCCAGAAACGGAATTCCGTCTGCACCGTAAATCGGGTTTTCGTTTTCAAAGTTCACCAGCAGTACTTCACCAATCTGTGCCTGGCCACCTTGCACCGCGCGCTTGATTTCGTTGGCTTTAAAAAGCGATGCGTTGGCGTGCACTGTGATCTTCAATTTGCCGGCGGTGGCCTTGTCAACATCGGCCGCAAACTGCACCAGGTTTTCCGTGTGGAAGTTGCTTGCAGGGTAAGCGGCCGGCAGGTCCCATTTGGTTTGGGCAAAAGTTGAGGCGCTGGCGGCCAAGGCGATGGCTGTGAGGGCAAATTTGAAAGTCATGAAAACTCCAGGGCTGAAAGTTAAAGATGGTAAACCTGAGGGCAGGAAAATGGTGGCTTTATATTAGACGCAATTGGCGCGCGAAAACCACCGGGCATACCCCCAACCGAACTGAGCTGTCATGAACCTGCGTTTTGTCGGGGGCGTCTCCTGGCTGGCTTGACTCAAAAGCCTTGAAGGCGAGCAGCCATGAGGTTCAACGCCTGGTGTGGCCCCAAGCGGCTGCGGCTCAGGCATGCGGCTGGCAAGACCCTGACAAGGACAAAGCTGACTATTTGAAAAAATGGGCAGGTAGGGCATGAAAATTGATACAGTGGTCGGTGAGTCCCTGAAGAAGGAGCTAAAACCGATTGGCGACACCATGACGGCTGACTGGCTGAAGCTGGCCGGCGCTGACGGTAAAGCCATTATCGACGCGTACCACAAGAAATAACCCCCAAAGCAAAGCGATCACATGACACAAACTCCCACCACGCTCAGTCAATCGCCATCCGCGCTACGGGCGGGGCTGGACGCGGTTTATCTGGCTTCTGCTGTGCTGGGGGCGGTGTGTGTTGCCTTGATTGCCGCGCTGATGGTGTTCCAGTCGCTGGGCCGGGAGTTTGGCCTGAACACAGGCGCAACCAACGATATCGTGGCCTGGTTGTGCGCAGCGGCGGCTTTTTTGACCATGGCGCATGCCTTCAAGCATGGTGACTTTGTGCGCGTCACGCTGGTGTTGGAAAACATCAGTGCAACTGCCCGGCGAGTGCTTGAGCTGGCGAGTTTGTTGGTCGCGCTGGTGGCGGTGGCCTACCTGGCCTGGTGGGCCTGCCGCTTTACTTACCAGAGCTATGAGTTCAAGGAGCTGGCGCAGGGCTTGTTGCCGCTGCCGATCTGGATACCGCAAATGAGCTTTGCGTTTGGCTCGGTGCTGCTGCTGGTGGCGGTGTTTGACGAATTTGTGATTGTGGCGCGTGGCGGCGTGCCGACCTTTGTGCGGCTGACGGCTGAGCGCCACGCCAAAGGTGATTTTTCATCTGACATTTAAATCCAAAAAATAACAACAACAACGAAAGAACAAGATGGATATTTTGACCATAGGCGGCATATTGCTGGTTCTGATGATGGTGCTGCTTTCTGGTGGCGTGTGGATTGCCATGACACTGGCCATTTGCGGCTGGGTAGGGCAGGCGTTTTTCACGAACACGCAACCGGGTCTGAATCTGTTTTCAGCTTTCTGGGAAAGCAATGCCAGCTGGGAGCTGGCGGCCCTGCCGCTGTTTATCTGGATGGGTGAGATTTTGTTTCGCACCAAGCTCAGCGAAGAAATGTTCACCGGCTTGGCCCCGTGGTTGAATCGGGTCCCGGGGCGACTGTTTCACACCACCATTTTGGGTTGCGGCATTTTTGGCTCGGTATCCGGTTCATCTGCTGCCACCTGCGCCACGATTGCCAAGGTGTCACTGCCAGAATTGACCAAACGCGGCTACGACGAAAAAATTGCCATCGGTTCACTGGCCACTGCTGGCACGCTGGGCATTTTGATTCCACCTTCCATCACCATGGTGGTGTATGCCGTGGCAGCTGATGCGTCCATCATCCGCATCTTTTTAGCCGGTTTTTTACCAGGCTTTTTGCTGATGGCTTTGTTCTCAGGCTACATCGCCTGGTGGTCGATTCGCAACAAAGACAAAATGCCGCCGCCCGAGCCAGCCACGACCTTCAGGGAAAAAATGCGGCTGTCCAAAAATCTGATTCCCTGCGCGCTGCTGATTGTGTTTATCTGCTGGTCACTGATCGCAGGCTGGGCGACAGCGACGGAATGTGCGGCCTATGGCGTCGTGGGTTCATTGGCGCTTGCCGCCTGGAGCCGCTCATTGACCTGGGCCAACTTTAAGGAGGCGCTGATGGGCGCGACCCGCACCAGTTGCATGATCATGTTCATCCTGGCGGGCGCTGCCTTTTTAACCAAAACCATGGCTTTTACCGGCGTGCCGCGCGAGCTGGCCGAGTGGGTTAATTCTCTTAACCTGTCGCCCTATGCGCTCATTTCCTGTCTGGTGGTGGTGTACCTGGTGCTGGGTACGGCGCTCGACGGTATCAGCATGATTGTGCTGACCGCTGCCGTGGTGATGCCGATGGTGCAAAAAGCCGGGTTTGACCTGATCTGGTTCGGCATTTTTGTGATCTTGCTGGTCGAAATTGCCGAGGTCACGCCGCCGGTGGGCTTTAACCTTTTTGTTTTGCAAAACATGACTGGCAAAGACAGCAACACGATTGCGCTGTCAGCGATTCCATTTTTCTTTTGTCTGGTGGTTTGCATTGCACTCGTCACTGTGTTCCCACAAATCGTCACCATCTTGCCGGACCTGGTGATGGGCGTTTCGAAATGATGTCAAAGAACGACATCACAACAGACAAACGCTGGCAATTCTGGATCGACCGGGGCGGCACCTTCACTGACATCGTCGGCAAAAGGCCCGATGGCACGCTGACGACGCACAAGCTGCTGAGCGACAACCCAGAGCAGTACCGGGACGCCGCCGTGGCCGGTATTCGTCACCTGCTGGGCTTGACCGCAGGTGAGGCGATCAGTGCCAAGCTTGTGGACTGCGTGAAGATGGGCACCACCGTCGCCACCAACGCGCTGCTGGAGCGCAAAGGCGAGCCGACCTTGCTGGTGACTACCCAAGGCTTCAGGGACGCGCTGCGCATTGCCTACCAAAATCGTCCGCGCCTGTTTGACCGCCATGTGGTGCTGCCCGAGCTGCTCTACAGCGCCGTGATTGAAGCCCACGAACGTGTGGGTGCGCGGGGCGAGATATTGCAGAGCCTGGATGAGGCGCTCCTAAAAACGGAGCTTCTGACCCAATATGCCAAGGGGCTGCGCAGTGTGGCGATTGTGTTCATGCACGGCTACCGGTATACCGAACATGAAAAAACCGCCAAGCGCATCGCGCTCGAGGTGGGTTTCACGCAAATCAGCACTTCGCATGAAACCAGCCCGATGATGAAGTTCGTCAGCCGGGGTGACACCACCGTGGTGGATGCGTATCTGTCGCCGATTTTGCGTCGCTACGTGAACCAGGTCGCGGGTGAAATGCCGGGCGTCAAATTATTTTTCATGCAGTCGTCTGGCGGCTTGACGGATGCGCACGCGTTTCAGGGCAAAGACGCGATTTTGAGCGGCCCGGCCGGCGGCATTGTTGGCATGGCACGGACAGCAGCTGCTGCCGGTCATGCCAAGGTGATTGGTTTTGACATGGGCGGCACGTCGACCGATGTGTCGCACTATGCGGGTGAATTTGAACGCGAGTTTGAAACGCAAGTGGCGGGCGTGCGCATGCGTGCCCCGATGATGAGCATCCACACCGTGGCCGCTGGTGGCGGTTCGCTGTTGAAGTTTGACGGCGAGCGCTTTCGCGTCGGCCCGCAAAGCGCGGGTGCCAACCCTGGCCCGGCCAGCTATCGGCGCGGCGGGCGGCTGGCTGTGACCGACGCCAATGTGATGCTGGGCAAGGTGCAGCCGCGGTACTTTCCGCAGGTGTTTGGCCCCAACGCAGACGAGCCGCTGAGCTACGAAGCAGCGGCAAGCCAGTTTGACGAACTGGCCGTGCAAACCGGCCGCCCTGCCGAGGTGGTGGCTGAAGGCTTCATCAACATCGCCGTGCAGCAGATGGCCAACGCCATCAAAAAAATATCGGTGGCACGCGGTTACGACGTGACGCGCTACACCCTGCAATGCTTTGGTGGTGCGGGCGGCCAGCACGCCTGCCTGGTGGCCGATGCACTGGGCATGACGCGGGTTTTTGTTCACCCGATGGCGGGCGTGTTGAGCGCTTATGGCATGGGTCTGGCTGACCAAAACGTGATCCGCGAACAAACCATTGAATTGAAATTGACGGCCAATGCCCTGCCAGACATTGCACAGACCTTGACTGACCTGGCGGCCACGGCTGAGGCTGAGCTGCAACGCCAGCAGGTCAACACCGGCCATGTCACCACCCACCGCCGGGCGCATGTGCGCTACGAGGGCAGCGATGCGGCGCTGATCGTTCCTTTCGGCACGCTAGAGCAAATTCAAGCGGGCTTTGAAGCCGCCTACCGCCAGCGCTTTGCGTTTTTGATGCAAGGCAAAGGTCTGGTGGTTGAAGCGGTGTCCGTTGAATCCGTGATTGCAGGTGATGCAGCCGCAGAGCCGCTTTATGCAAGACATGAGCCGCGTGAAGTACCGCGGCGTGAAACGGTACGCATGTATTCGGGCGGGCAGTGGCACGATGCTGCCCTGGTGGTGCGCGAAGACCTGCAAGCTGGCGACATCATTCCTGGCCCGGCCATCATTGCCGAGAAGAATGCGACCACAGTCGTCGAGCCAGGCTGGGAGGCTCATTTGACCGCGCTGGACCACTTGGTGCTGGACAGGCGGGCCGAACGCAGCATCACCTTTGCCGCGGGCACCACGGTTGACCCGGTGCTGCTGGAAGTATTCAACAACCTGTTCATGAACATTGCTGAGCAGATGGGCCTGCAGCTGCAAAATACCGCGTATTCGGTCAATATCAAGGAGCGGCTGGACTTCAGTTGCGCACTGTTTGACACCGCAGGCAACCTGATTGCCAACGCACCGCACATGCCGGTGCATCTGGGGTCGATGGGACAGAGCATCAAAACTGTGATTCGTGAAAACGCGGGCAAGATGGAGCCCGGCAATGTGTATGTGCTGAACGACCCGTACCACGGCGGTACGCATCTGCCAGACATCACGGTGATCACGCCTGTGTACCTGACTACATCCGCAGGTGCATCTGCAGAGCCAAGCTTTTACGTTGGTAGCCGTGGGCACCACGCTGACATAGGCGGCACCACGCCAGGCTCGATGCCGCCGTTTTCAACCCGGATTGAAGAAGAGGGCGTGCAGATCAACAACGAACTGCTGGTTGAACGCGGTGTGCTGCGTGAAGCTGAGATGGTGGCGCTGCTGAGCGGTCGCGTCGCCGCCGGGCCGCCCCAAGGCGACGCAGCCCCCACGGGGGGCAGCGCAGTACACGAAGTGACAAGCGTGGGGGCTAAATACCCTTCGCGCAACCCCCAGCAAAACATGGCTGATTTAAAAGCGCAAATTGCCGCCAATGAAAAGGGCGTGCAGGAGCTGCGCAAAATGGTCGAGCAGTTCAGCTTGAGCACCGTGTTGGCCTACATGAACCACGTGCAGGACAACGCTGAAGAATCTGTACGCCGCGTGATCACCCGGTTGAAAAATGGCGAATTCACCTTGCCGCTGGACAACGGCGCGCAGATCAAGGTGGCGATTCGGGTTGATACGAAAAACCGCAGTGCCGAGATTGACTTCAGCGGCACATCACCCCAGCAAAGCAACAACTTCAATGCGCCCACAGCCGTGTGCATGGCTGCGGTGCTGTATGTTTTCAGAACGCTGGTGGATGACGACATACCGCTCAACGCGGGTTGCCTGAAACCGCTCAAGGTCATCATCCCGCCGGGCAGCATGCTCAACCCCAACCCGCCTGCATCGGTGGTGGCGGGCAATGTGGAGACCTCGACCTGCATCACCAATGCGCTGTATGGCGCGCTGGGCGTGATGGCGGCCGGGCAGTGCACGATGAACAACTTTACGTTTGGCAACGACAAGTACCAGTACTACGAAACGATTTCGGGCGGTAGCGGCGCGGGCGGGGTCACCGATGCACAAGGGCATCTGGTGGGTGGTTTCAATGGCACGTCTCTTGTGCAGGCCCATATGACCAATTCACGCTTGACGGATCCGGAAATCCTTGAATTCCGTTTTCCGGTGCGGCTTGAAAGCTACGAGATTCGCGCCAATTCCGGCGGTGCAGGCCAATGGCAAGGCGGCAATGGCGGCATCAGGCGGGTACGTTTTCTGGAGGCCATGACCGCCAGCATTTTGTCCAACGGTCGCAAAACCGGTGCTTTTGGCATGGCAGGCGGCCAGCCGGGGCAGGTTGGCCAAAACCTGGTGGTGCGCAGCGATGGGCGCATTGAAACCCTGGGCCACATCGGCCAGGCCGACATGCTACCCGGCGATGTGTTTGAAATTCATACGCCTGGCGGGGGCGGGTTTGGCGTGGCTTGAGCCAGCGCGGGCAACAAAAATCAGGGGGTAAGTACCCCATCCATCCTGTTTTTGCGTGAAGCTGCTGGCGTCAAATTCGCGAGCTGCTTGCTGGCTTTTATAAACGTCAAAAACTGCCGCGCTGCGGGGCTGCCGCTGGTCATTACCTGCCCCCTTCTCCAACAAGAGCGTAAGGCGCCCAAAAGGCGGGATGAGCGAAACGCTTTTCTTGCATGACTTTCATCATCGCAAGCCTCAATGCTTCTGCGCGCTGTATTTTCGGGTCATTCTGGTAAGCGTCAAAAGTAGCCGTCGTCAGTTGCATGGCACTTTCGCTTTCAACAGACCAATGCGTGACCAACAAACTCCTGCTTCCGGCGTAGAAGAACCCACGCGCCAGTCCTGACATGGCTTCTTCAACGCGGCCGTCTGCGCCAGCGGTGTTGCACGCACTCAAGACGACCCAGTCTGCATTTAATTTAAGACTGAGAACATCTTCTAAAGTCAGCAGTGGTGACAGGCCAGCTTGTTCAGGTGCTGCCATCGCAAGCGCTGGTTGATCTAAATGAGGCAAATCGCCAGCCAGTAAACCATGGGTTGCAAAGACAACGACTCTCTTTTTGGCGAGCCGACCATCGGTACTCGCGGCTATGACTGACTCACGGGTTGCAAATTTTCCCAAAAAGACATCAGTCTCTGGATCGGCTTTCAATGTTCTAGCCAATGCAAGGACTTCGTCACGTGTCTCAGGCAAGGCAGGCACTTCCGAATACCGAACAACATCTATTTTTACTTTATCGATATCAAAATTTTCCTCTTTTCGCTGCGTTAGAACTGACCGAACAAGATTCGGAGCACTGGCAACACCAGCTAACTTTGGATTAAACAAAGGATCCCCCCAAGCCATCATGGCTTGAGACCCAGAAGGACTTTGCTCAAGTCCCTTTAACGACACCCAAGAACTTGCAGAAGGAATATGGCTCACAGCGAATTGACGGGCAAGCCAGGCAGTTTCCGCATTTGGTTTTTGAGCTTGTGTTGGCAAGACAGAAAATGGTATTTGCCCTAACGAACCAGTAGCGGCGATGATCAAATGCTGCTTGCCCTGCAAGAGCGAATGGATAGGTTGAAATAGTTGTTGGTAGAGCTCAAATGATGTTTCGGTATCAAATTTAGGCACCCTGGCGCCGAGCCCTGCTACATCTAGCGTTGTGCGAATCTTCTTGACCATTCGTTGAATGTCAGATTGCGTGAGACTGCTTGTTTTGAAGACAACCTTTCCATCAGAGGTAACAGCGAAGATATGCGTTTCACTTTCAGTGGGAAGCATGGAGATGAACACCTCCTTGTCGCCCAGAAGCTTTGCTACATCTCCAGGATTGGGTACTTTGGGTTGGAGCAACTGAAAATAGTCTGGGAAATTCTTTTGAATCTGGGCTTTGATTTGTTTGCGCGCGCTCTCCAGCTCAGCAGTTCGATTTTTCATAGACCTCACAACTTCTGGATGGCGTTTGTCGCCACCCTCGCTACCTTGAGCTGTGATGTAACTGTAGAGAGTTGTTAATTCATTTTTAGCGTCTTGGTCTCGACGAACGACGTTTGCCAGTTTTGGATCCTTGATCCCAGCGCGAGCAGCCGCTTCTGAGATGGCCTGTTGGACCGAAGAGGCAATCAGCGCATTGGCAGCAATGAACGCTTCTTCTGCATTCTTTTGCCCCTCAGAGCTGTCTCGCGTGAGAAGCTTTAAATAAGCCTGGATGATGGTTCGCTTGATGTCTTGCCGATAGGGGCTTTCCTGGTAGTCGGTTGACAACATGGTCGGTGTCGTCATGTCTTTGATGGATTGGTCAAACTCCAAACGTGCGTTGGCCTGGTCTGCATCCACACCGCTTGCAGCCAGAGTCATTGCATAAATGCCACGGGTTATGGCGGTGTAGTAATGGCTAGCGCCGAAATTTTCGGTATGCCATCGCATCGTCCCGCGCATCAGCTGTTGGGCTTGATTGATGCGACCGGTATTGAGGTAGGTTAATGATCTTGCCTCGACTTGACGCGTGATGTTTTGTAAACGAGGATTGCCTTTCGTCAAGGTATCTACTTCTTCGAACTGAGCAATGGCTTCTTGCCATTTTTTTTGGGCTATTTGACTTCGTACGACTCCGTTTCGAGTGTAAAAAACTTGTGGAGACGCGGGGTTGAGGCCTTGTCTTTTTTGTATTCCCAGGACCATTTCAAAAACCTTAATGGCTTCCGGATATCGTCCTTCGTTAAACCGCAAATCGGCAACTCGACGATAAAAATCAATCATCGTGTCTTCTGTCAAGCCGTATTGTTTATAAAGTGAGTAAGAAGCGCGCAGAGATTCATCAGCGTCAAACAACTTCCCCATCGCAATCTGGATCATGGCGGTTTCAGTCGACACCCAGGCATGACCAGAACGACTGAATACACGCTGTCTTTCATCGGTTTGAGATTCGTATTTTTGAAGCTCAATGCCTCGAAGATTAGCCAATCTCGATGCTTCCAGGGCCTGCTCAAATTTTCCTTGCCGAAGAAAAAGTCTGCCGCGTATATTGTTGTATTCCATTTCAGCTCGGACAAACCAATAGGCATCTTTTCCAGAGCGAGAATTATTAAATCTTCCCTTGATAACTTCATCAGCCTCATTCAAAAGTTCTTGAGCTCGTTTTAAGTTGCTTTGATCTATATAGCTAATGGCAAGTCGAGCTCTCGCCCTGACGCTTTCTTGAGGATTTTTAATATCCTTTATTAAATTTTCAAAAAGAGAAAATCCTTCCTGAATTTTCTCAGTGTTCATTAAAAAACTTGCGTAGGTCCACCTGGCGTCCAAGGTATTGGAAAACTGGTTCCATTCCCTGAGCACTCTTTCTCTTTCTTGCATGTCACCCAAACGAAATGCAGCGCCATCCATTTTTCTGTAATAGGCGTCAATATTTTGTTGCAAGCCAGTTGCAGGAGGTGGCTCTTTCAGTATTTCTCTCAATGCAGCGATCTCTGCTGAACCAAGCTTGCTACCCTCCGGGGCACCACTTGTTTGTGCAATTGCAACGCTTGTCATGAATATGACTAGGCCTATCAGTAATTTTTGAACTGGCTTCATGATGTTTTAGTCATTCAGGATTATTTTTTAAAATGATATTCATTTTGTATTTTTGTTGCACCCTATGCAAGCGTTCCTCTAAAAAGTATGAGCCGCTTATTTTCACCATCAGACCTTAACGGCACGCGGGTTTGCCGCCACACTTTTCCGACTTCCCTCCGGTGCGGCCTGCATGGGGCGGGCAGCCAGGGCGTCTACTGTGTTGTCAATAGCAGTACCTTGCCAGAGCTGTTGGCGCTATGGCCATCATTTGCAGGGTCAATCGTGCGCTGCTAGCGCCGCCGCGCTGGTTTGCGTGAATTGTCGTAAAAAGTGGCCGGTTTGCTGGCCACCCATTGGATGAAGCTGGTGATCTCGGGGTGCTGCTTGAGTGCCGTCCAGGTAGAGAAGTCTTTGCCCAGTTCACGCTCGCTGAATGTGGCGTGAATTTTTCGGTGGCAGATCCGGTGTATCGGTTCTTTGACTTTGCCGCCGCAGCTTTTGGGCAGCAGGTGGCGTTTGGAGACCATGCTCGCCAGCAGCTCCGGCGTCTTAGCGCTCCGGCCCGTCAGAAGTATGTATGCGGCTGATGATCCAGCAGGCACCTGCGATGAGAATGATGGCGCCGCTTTCGTACAAAAGGATAGAGGGGTCACCGTCTTTGCCCTGCAAAATGATCAGGCGGCTGAGCGCTGTCATCGCAATGAAGAGCGGAATCGTGATGGGAATACGGTGGCTGGCATAAAACGCTGCCAGCATGCCCAGTACCTCTGCATAAATGAACATCAGCAGCAGGTCTTTGAGTTCGACCTTGCGGATGCTGATCACCTGAAGCACCTCCTGCGCCATGGCGGCGATGGTGAAAAACGCGATGATGACCAGAAATGATTTCTCTATCAGTCCAATGATGTTTTTAACGTTCATGAGCGTCTCCGTTGCAGCATGCCTGTGCTTTGCTGCTTTGTATTATTGATGATGTTACTTTTTAGGGCTGAGTCTGTCGCTTGAAATCCTTGGCTGCCGATATTACCCAATTGATAATACGGGTTTGGCGATTCGCTCGTCGATTCAAGTCCATTTCATAACGGGGAACAGTGATGACTGAAGATTTACGCTGCTGCGGGACGGGCACTTGCCTGATCAATGCCGAAGGCGTTTGCTGGTGTGGCCAGCGCTGGGACGGTGCAAAAATGTGTTTTCCGGATCAGTCCCCTGCCCAAGAAAGTCTGTCGCCTGCGTCACCCCAGCAGCCTGCTGACGTGCGGCGCACGGATTGAAGGGGCGTTTCATGGGCTCACGTTGACTATAAATTTTATAGCTACTCGCGCATATATCCATTGGGCTACAGGCCTAACCAGTGGTTGATGTCGGCCAGAAAAGCATTTTTTTCGAAGTGGTTGCGGGTAAAAAGCCGCGAAACACAACTGAGGCCCTAAAGGTGGCGCAACGCTAACCGGGCCGCTGCCAGGTCCCAGCCAGCCCAACCGCAGCTTTTGAACAACACAGGCCCTGATGGCTTGGGGGCGTTGTGGCGCACCACATCGCCCAGGGTGGTCATGGCCTGCAGATTCAAGCCGGCTTGCAGCAAGTCGCCTGCTTCGTGTTGTGCATCAACCGTGTCCAGCCAGATGCTGCCGTGTTTGGCCATGTGTTGGCACAGGCCAGGACTCAGCTCGGCCATGCTGGGCGTGAAAGCACCTACCGCGCTGATGAAAGCGTCGCCCCTGGGCGTGGCGCTTAACACGATGCTGCTGGCGGGGGTGCAAGTCACCGCCAGCGGGCAGTCTGCCAGCGCAGCATTGGCATCCAGCACCAGCTGCGCTTTGATGCCCATTGACTGGGCGTGCTGCGCCAGTTGCTCTGCGTTTGGCCTGCTGCGTGAGGCAATCATGACCTGGCGGGTACCCAGCGCTGCGGCAAAAGCCTCCAGATGCGCTTTGCCCTGAACGCCAGCGCCGACGATCAGCAGTGGCCCCTGGGTGTCCGGTGCCAGCCTTTGGGCCGCCAGTACCGACACGGCTGCCGTGCGGCGCGCAGTAACGGTGGGGCCGTCGAGCAGCAAGCGGCGCTGGCCAGTGGCGATGTCAAACACCGTCACGTCGCCCTGAATGGTGGGCCTGCCGGTGCCTGCATTGGCGGGTGTGAAGGTGATGAGTTTGGTAATCGCCGTGTGGCGGTCGATGGCGGGCATCACAAACAAGCTCGCACCGCTGCCGAGCGCCTGCACCAGGCGCGGTGAAATGCTCACGCTGCTGTCCTGCAACAGCAAGGTAATTTCAGCCACCAGGCCAGCCCACGGCAGTCGGGCCTCGGTTTGTCGCGCGTCTAGGGTCTGAGTCATGGTGTCGTTTGTCCCTGTAGGCCAATAGATGCTTGGGCAATCAGCTCCTGAATCGATAGCGATCTTAAAACTTTCCAATCAATGCTGCCGCTTGCAATCCCGAACGTACCGCACCTTCAATCGTGGCTGGATAAGGGCCGTCGATGTAGTCGCCGCAGGCCAGCAAGCCAGGTACAACTTGTGCAGCTGGCCGCCGCAGGTCAGGCGTGCAGGCAAAGGTGGCGCGCTTTTCGATCACGGTTTGCAGCACCGCCATGTGATGAAAGCCGAGCTGGTCAGCAGCCTGCGCCACCACTTGCGCTGCCAACTCGGTGCTGCTTTGCTGGCTGACGCTGACCACAAAAGCCAGCAGACCCGCCGGGCCGCCCAACTGCCCTCGGTCAAAAACAAACTGGGCAGGTTGATGGCTGTTCGATGGCAAGGCCAGCATGGGTTGGGCCAGTTGTGCGCCCGGTGCGTGGGCGTAGACGGTGGCAATCGCCTCGTAATGCAGGTCTTCTGCCGAGTCCAGCCATGCCGAGCAGGGCAGGTCCGTACTGCGGGCCAGCCTCGCCGCTTCAAGAGGTGGACAGGCGAGGATGACGCTGTCAAACTCGCCGAGCAGTGCGTCGCTTGCGTCTGTCAGATGCCAGGATGTCTCCTGCTGCAGGGCGATGCTGTCGACTCTGCAGCCCAGTTGCACACTGCCGCCGTTGCTTGCTACCCAGGCCAGCGCCGCATCGGGCAGCAGGGCGCTTAAATCGGTTTTGGGCAGCAGCAAGTTGGAGCCGCCACTGACGGCAAACAGCGAGTCCCTGAGAACCTGCAAAAATACCTGGCCACTTGCACGGTCTACCGGCGTGTTCAGTGCTGACACGCACAGCGGCTCAATCAGGCTGGCCATGACGCGCAGCGAGATGTTGCTGCACACATCAGCCACCGACTGCTGCGGCGCACATTGAAACTTGTTGAGGTGCCATTGCGCGGCAGTTGACAACAACGACAGCTTGTCCCCCCATGACCAGCCACGCGCCAAGGCAATGCCCACCAGTGCATCCAGCGGGGCGGGCAAGTTGGGCAACTTCAGGCCGTTGCCGTTGGGGAACTGCATGGTCAGCGGCATGCGGTGCAGGGTTTGGCTGATGTCAACACCCATATCGGCCATCAGCTTGAGGGTTTCTGAATAGGCACCAATCAGAATGTGCTGGCCGTTGTCGAGACAGATGATTTCGCCATTGAAGGCAACATCCAGCCGCCGGGCCCGGCCGCCTGCTGTGCGTGCGGCTTCAAAAACAGTCGCCTGGTGGCCAAGCCACGTGGCCTCAACGGCTGCTGCACAGCCAGCCCAGCCCGCACCGATGACCGCTACTTTCATCGCAATTTTCCCACTAGATGGTTCCAAAAGCCTGTGTCTTCCAGGCCAGGTAAAACTTGCGCAGCGGCGTCAGACTGACCCGCTGGTGCAGCACCTGGTAGTTGTCGAGCGCAATTTCCTTGAGCAGGGTGCGGTAAATGCTGGCCATCATCAGGCCCGACTTTTGAGCGCGGCGGTCTTCCACAGGCAACAAGGCCAGGGCTTCGTCATACAGATTCAAGGCACGCCTGGTCTGGAATGCCATCAGTGCGCTAAAGCGACTCGAGTATTCACGCTTGAGCAGCTCATGGGCTTTCACATCAAACTGCTGCAGCTCGGACACTGGCAAATAGATGCGGCCACGCTGGGCGTCTTCACCCACATCACGGATGATGTTGGTCAGCTGAAACGCCAAACCCAGCTTGTGGGCGTAGGCGGTGGTCTCAGGCTGTGTCTGGCCGAAAATTTGGGCCGCCACCTCGCCGACAATGCCGGCCACCAAGTGGCAGTAGCGCTGCAGGCCTGCAAAGTCCAGGTAACGGTTTTGTGTCAGGTCCATCTGGCAGCCTTCAATGACGGCGAGCAGGTGGCGTGCTTCTATCTTGTAGGCAGCGCTCAAAGGCATCAGCGCTTTCATCACCGGGTGGCTGGGCTGGCCTGCAAAAGACTGGGTGACTTCCAATTGCCACCAGGCCAGCTTGGTGTGGGCAACACCGGGGTCTTGCACCTCGTCAACCACGTCGTCGACCTCGCGGCAAAAGGCGTAAAACGCTGTGATGGCGGCGCGGCGCTCTTTGGGTAAAAACAAAAAAGCGTAGTAGAAACTGCTGCCTGACGAGACGGCTTTCTGTTGGACATATTGCTCTGGAGTCATGGCTGAATTATCGCCGCCGCGCCTGCGGGCTGGAAAAGCCATATTTGTAGCTCTTGCTTCTCAATACGCAGCTTCTTTTTACATGCTGATTGCACGCCAGACCATGACAGCACCATCCCAGGCGTTCAGTTTGGGCCGCTGCTGGAGAGTGGCAAAGTTCAGCAGTTCGATTTTTTCAGCGATCCGCAAACCGCCTTGCACCACCAGCCGTAATTCCCAGCCGGCACGGCCCGGTACTTTTTTCACCAGCGGTGCGCCGCGCTGCATCAGGGCTGTCGCCCATGCTACGTTGGCGGCGACCAGCGCGGTGGTCGCCGGGTTCACCTCGCGTTGCAGCAGTTGCACTTCGTCAACCCCGTGCTGCGCAAATCCGTCCGCAGGCAGGTAAATACGGCCTCGGGGAATGTCTACACCTAAGTCTTGCCAAAAGTTGATCAGTTGCAGCGCGGTGCAAATACAGTCGCTTTGGGCGAGGGACGGGGCATCGCTGACCTGGTACAGGTGCAGCAGTAGCCGACCCACCGGGTTGGCTGAGCGGCGGCAGTAGTCCAGCAACTCGGCCTGGCTGGCGTATCGGGTTTTGCTGACGTCCTGTTCAAATGCGTTGAGCAGGTCAGCCAGCAGGTTGGTGGGCAGGCTGTATTGCTGAATCACGCGGCGCAGGGGCGCAAAAACCGTGGCCCAGCGTGCTGATGTGGGCCGCCCTTCTGCACAAGCGTCAAGGTCAGTCCGGTAAGCTGCCAAGTCTGCCAGCCGTGCTGCCGGGGCGGCGTCCCCTTCGTCGGCCAGGTCATCCGCCGTGCGCGCAAACCAGTAAATCGCCATGATGGCGGGCCGCAAGGCGGGCGGGCACAAAAAAGAGGCGACCGGAAAGTTTTCGTAATGGTCAACGCCGTGCGCCTTTTCTTTCATGCCCGTCATTGTCGCTTGACAAATCCGAGGGTTAACACTACATTGCGTTACCGATTACTAACCAGTTAGTCATTAACTCGTGTTTATCCCTGTTTTTCTGAAATCTTCCATGAATAAAACACTCATTGTTCTTGCCAGTACCACGGCCTTGCTGGCCGCCTGCTCCAGGCCCGCCCCGCCTGAAGAGCCGATTCGTGCTGTCAAGGTGTTGACTGTCGGCGTGAACACCTTCTCGTCAGGTTATGAATTTGCAGGAGAGGTGAAAGCACGGCTTGAATCCCGCTTGGGTTTCAGGGTGGCCGGCAAAATCATCAAGCGCCAGGCCGAACTCGGCCAACGCGTCAAGGCCGGTCAGGTGCTGGCCCAACTTGACCCGCAAGACTACAAACTGGCCGCCGACGCTGCCCGGGCACAACTTCAAGCCGCTGCCACCAATCGTGACCTGGCAGCTGCTGATTACAAACGTTACAAAGAACTCAAAGAGCAAAACTTCATCAGTGGCGCCGAGTTGGAGCGCCGCGACACCACATTGAAAGCTGCGCAAGCCCAATTTGAACAGGCGCAGTCGCAACTGGCCGTGCAAGGCAATCAGACGAGCTACGCGTCGCTGGTGGCAGACGTGGCCGGTGTGGTCACGGCCGTTGAGGCTGAGCCTGGTCAGGTCGTCAGTGCCGGCACACCTGTCGTGCGGATTGCCGCCGATGGCCCGCGCGATGTGGTGTTTTCAGTGCCCGAGGACAAGGTCGCTGGTATCAAGCTGGGCATGGCCGTCAAGGTGCGCGGCTGGGCACAAGACACACAAACCGCACCGGCCATGGCCAAAGTGCGCGAGGTGTCGGCCAGCGCTGATCCTGCAACCCGCACCTTCCAGGTCAAGCTGGCTCTGGATGGCAAGGCCCCGTCGCCACCGCTGGGCGCCACGATGTACGTGTTACCTGTTGGCTTGGGAGATGTGCAGGGTATGCCGGTCATCAAGCTGCCGACCAGCGCATTGAGACAAGAAGGCCAAGCCAGCGCTGTGTGGCTGCTGGACAAAGCCAGCATGACGGTCAAATCACAAATCGTACAAATCGCCACGGCTGATGGCAATGAGGCCGTCATTGCAGCGGGCCTGCAACCCGGCATGGTGGTGGTCAGTGCCGGCGTGCATGTGCTGTCACCCGGCCAAAAAGTGACGATTTACCAGCAAAAAGTGGTTTTAACCCCCGAAACGCCTGCGCAAACAGCTATCAATCCGGGAGCAAATGATGCCGCGGCTGTCAAGCTTGCGACGCCTGCACCTTCGGCTGGAAAGTAGGCCAGCATGCTACCCATACAAGACAAGACCCAGGACGCGGCAGGTGTTAGCCCGTCCAAATTCAACCTGTCCAAATGGGCGCTGGACCACCCGGCGCTGACGCGCTACTTGATGCTGGTGCTGATGCTGCTGGGCTTTGCCTCGTACTTTCAGCTGGGCCAGGACGAAGACCCGCCGTTCACCTTTCGGGCGATGGTGGTGCGCACCTACTGGCCCGGTGCCACGGCGCAGCAGGTCGCCGAACAGGTCACTGACAAGCTCGAACGCACGCTCCAAGAAGTGCCGTACGCCGACACCATTCGCAGCTATTCCAAGCCGGGTGAATCGCAGATCATTTTCAATCTCAAGGACACCATCAAAGGCGCCGACGTCACCAACACCTGGTACACGGTGCGTAAAAAGATTGGCGACATTCGCGGCACGCTACCGGGCGGCATTCAAGGTCCGTTTTTCAACGATGAGTTCGGTGACGTTTATGGCGTGATTTACGCCCTTGAATCGGATGGCTTTAACTACGCAGAAGTCAAAACCTTTGCCGACGATGTCCGTCAGCAACTGCTGCGCGTGCCAGACGTGTCCAAGGTGGAGCTGTTTGGTGCGCAGGACGAAAAGGTGTTCATTGAAATCTCGCAAAAACGGCTGGCGCAATCAGGTCTGGACTTCAACCAGGTCTTGAACCAGTTGGCGCAACAAAACGCAGTAGAACCTGCGGGTAGCCTGCAAACGCCCTTGGATGTGGTGCAGGTCCGGGTGGCGGGGCAGTTCAGGGCGGTTGAAGAGCTGCGCGCCATGCCGATTCGCGGCAGCTCGGGCAACCAGCTCCGGCTAGGCGACATTGCCGAGATCAAACGCGGCTACGCAGACCCACCCACGATCAAAGTGCATCATCAAGGCAAAGAAGTCATCGCCATCGGGGTGTCCATGATCAAAGGCGGCGACATCATTGCACTGGGTAAATCCCTCAAGGCGTTGACGGCCAAAGTCAGCCAAACACTGCCCGCCGGCATCAAGCTGGTGGCTGTGCAAGACCAGCCCACAGCGGTCGCCACGTCGGTCAATGAATTCGTCAGTGTGCTGATTGAGGCGGTGGTGATTGTGCTGGCGGTCAGCTTTATCAGCTTGGGTTTTCACCAGCGTCCCGTGTTACCCGGACAGTCGCTGCCGCTGTGGAAGCGCTACTACATCGACATTCGCCCGGGGCTGGTGGTCGGCATCACCATTCCGCTGGTGCTGAGCATGACATTTTTGGCCATGCTGTACCTTGGCATTGGCCTGCACAAAATCTCGCTCGGCTCGCTCATCATTGCACTCGGTTTGCTGGTCGACGACGCCATCATTGCAGTTGAAATGATGGTAACCAAAATGGAAGAGGGCTACGACAAAGTGCGTGCCGCCACCTTTGCCTACGATGTCACGGCCATGCCAATGTTGACGGGCACGCTGATCACCGCCGCCGGCTTTTTGCCGATTGGCCTGGCCAAGTCGGTGACCGGCGAGTACACCTATGCCATTTTTGCGGTCACGGTGATTGCGCTGGTGCTGAGCTGGATTGTGTCGGTGTACTTTGTGCCGTATCTGGGTACGCTGCTGCTCAAAAAACCTGATCACGTGATTGAAAAAGCGCAGGATGACCACAGCGCAGGCAACCATGACCATGAGATGTTTGATTCGGCTTTCTACAACACCTTTCGCAAAGCTGTGAACTGGTGCGTGAAGTACCGCTGGATCACCATTGGCAGCACCGTGCTGATATTTGCGCTGGGCATTGTGGGTATGGGCAAGGTGCAGCAGCAGTTCTTCCCGGATTCGAGCCGACCCGAAATCTTGCTGGACATCTGGTTTCCGGAAGGCACATCATTTGCTGCCAACGAAGTCACAGCCAAACGTGTTGAGGCGCGACTGTTGAAAGAAGAAGGCGTGACTTCTGTCACCACCTGGGTGGGCTCGGGGGTGCCGCGCTTTTACTTGCCGCTGGACCAGGTTTTCCCGCAAACCAATGTGTCGCAACTGATTGTTCTGCCCAAGGATTTGAAGGTGCGCGAATCGCTGCGCATCAAGCTGCCTGCGCTGCTGGCGCAAGAGTTTCCTGAAGTGCGCGGCCGCGTCAAGCTGCTGCCCAACGGGCCGCCGGTCACGTATCCAGTGCAGTTTCGTGTGGTGGGAAGTGACCCGCTGGTGCTGCGCGAGCGCGCTGATGAGGTCAAAGCCATCTTCCGCGAAAGTGCCAACACGCGTGGTGTGAACGACAACTGGAATGAGTCGGTCAAGGTGCTGCGCCTGGAGGTCGATCAATCGAAGGCGCGCGCACTCGGTGTGACGAGCCAGTCGATCGCGCAGGCATCGCGCACCATTTTGTCAGGCACCGCGGTTGGGCAATTCCGTGAAGGAGACAAACTGATCGACATCATGCTGCGTCAACCGCTGGATGAACGCAATGCCATCACTGACATTGGCAATGCGTATTTGCCCACTACATCGGGCAAGTCGATACCCCTCACGCAAATCGCCAAGCCCGTGTTTGCGTGGGAGCCTGGTGTGATGTGGCGTGAAAACCGCGACTACGCCATTACTGTGCAAAGTGACATTGTGGAAGGCCTGCAAGGTGCGACGGTCACAAACGAGTTGCAACCCAAACTCACGGCGCTAGAGGACAAGTGGAAGACGCAAGGCTTCTCCGGTTACCGTGTGCAGGTCGCGGGCGCTGTGGAACAAAGCAGCAAGGGTTCGGCGTCGATTGCAGCAGGTATTCCCATCATGCTGTTTTTGACATTTACCCTGCTGATGCTGCAACTGCAAAGCTTTAGCCGCGCCATGCTGGTGTTTTTAACCGGTCCGCTGGGTATTGCGGGCGTGGCCGGTGCCTTGCTGTTGCTGGGTCGGCCGTTCGGATTTGTGGCCTTGCTCGGTGTGATTGCCCTGATGGGGATGATTCAGCGAAATTCCGTCATTTTGATTGACCAGATCGAGCACGAACGTGCGCGCGGCGTGGCAGCATGGGACGCGATTGTTGAATCAGCCGTGCGCCGTGCCCGGCCTATCGTGCTGACTGCCGCGGCTGCGGTGCTGGCCATGATCCCGCTGTCGCGCAGCGTTTTCTGGGGGCCGATGGCCGTTGCCATCATGGGCGGCCTGATTGTGGCCACTGCGCTGACTTTGCTGGCGCTACCGGCCATGTACGCCGCATGGTTTCGCGTTAAACGCGAAACACCGGCGGTAAATTAATTCAATCGGCGGGCTAGCGTGATAGCGCTAGACGCGCTGGGTTCAGGCTCAAGAGACAAGCTGTTCCCGTTACAGGCTAAAATCAAAAGTTGACCGATTTCTAACGGGCGGATGAGACATTCGCCCGTTTTGTTTTCAGCGCGGGTGGCGAAATTGGTAGACGCACCAGGTTTAGGTCCTGACGTCCGCAAGGATGTGCGGGTTCGAGTCCCGCCCCGCGCACCATCTTGATATTTGTGTGACATTTGGATATTAGAAAGAGCATCATGGCTGTGATTGTTGAAACCCTTGAAAAACTCGAACGCAAAATCACCTTGAGTCTGCCAATAGGCGTGATCCAGTCTGAAGTTGACGTGCGTTTGAAAAAACTGGCGCGCACCGTCAAGATGGACGGCTTTCGCCCAGGCAAAGTGCCGATGAACGTGGTGAGCCAGCGTTATGGCTATTCCGTGCATTACGAAGTGATGAACGACAAGGTGGGCCAGGCCTTTTCAAGTGCCGCCAACGAAGCCAAACTGCGCGTTGCAGGCCAGCCCCGCATCAGTGAAAAAGAAGGTGCACCAGACGGCGAGATGACCTTTGATGCGATTTTTGAGGTTTATCCAGAGGTCAAAATTGGCGAGCTGGCAACGGCTGAAGTTGAAAAAGTCAGTGCCGATGTCAGCGACGCGGCCATCGACAAAACCCTGGACATCTTGCGCAAGCAGCGCCGCACCTTTTCGCAGCGTGCCATGGACGCAGCCGCACAAGACGGCGATCGCGCCACGATCGACTTTGAAGGCAAGATTGACGGTGAGACCTTTGCTGGCGGTAAGGCTGAAGACTTCCAGTTTTTGATCGGTGACGGCCAGATGCTCAAAGAGTTTGAAGAGGCTGTGCGCGGCATGAAAACCGGCGAAAGCAAGACCTTTCCCTTGAGCTTCCCCGCCGATTACCACGGCAAGGATGTGGCAGGCAAGCAGGCAGACTTCATGGTCACCGTGAAAAAGCTCGAAGCCGCGCATCTCCCAGAAATCAACGAAGCGCTGGCCAAGTCGCTTGGCATTGCCGATGCAAGCGTTGAAGGCCTGCGCGCCGATATCAAGAAAAACCTTGAGCGCGAAGTCAAGTTTCGTGTGCTGGCGCGTAACAAGAACGCGGTGATGGATGCCCTGGTCGCCAAGGCCGAGTTGGACTTGCCCAATGCAAGTGTGCAGGCCGAGCTGGACCGCATGATTGAAGCTGCACGGGCTGACCTGAAGCAGCGCGGTGTGAAAGACGCTGATAAAGCGCCGATTCCGGACGACATCTTTCGCCCACAGGCTGAAAAGCGCGTTCGCCTGGGCCTGGTCGTGGCTGAACTTGTACGTGCCAACAACTTGCAAGCCAAGCCAGAACAGCTCAAAGCCCACATTGAAGAGCTCGCCGCCAGCTACGAAAAGCCACAAGACGTGGTGCGCTGGTACCTGAGCGATAACCGCCGCATGGCTGAAGTCGAAGCCGTGGTGATTGAAAACAATGTGACCGACTTTGTGCTGTCACAGGCCAAAATGCTTGACAAAGCAGTGTCATTTGATGAACTGATGGCGCAAAACTAAAGCATCGTCAAGGCGCTTGTTCGAGCGCTTCAGACTTTTTAAACCAATGGGGCGGGTGCGCGGATTGAACTTCTGCGTATCAACCCCATTTGTTTTGGGTAAAGTAAGAGTATTCAACCATTGGAGCCGCAACATGCACAAAAACCCATCTGACAGCATCCCGTTCGGTGCACACGATTCATTGCAGACCGAAGGTTTGGGTCTGGTGCCCATGGTGATTGAGCAATCAGGCCGCGGCGAGCGTTCGTACGACATTTATTCACGTCTGCTGAAAGAGCGCGTGATTTTCCTGGTGGGACCGGTTGAAGACTACATGGCCAACCTGGTGGTTGCCCAGCTGCTTTTCCTCGAAAGCGAAAATCCGGACAAAGACATTTCCCTGTACATCAACTCACCCGGCGGCTCGGTCAGCGCAGGTCTGGCGATTTTCGACACCATGAACTTCATCAAGCCAGACGTCTCGACGCTATGCACCGGCATGGCGGCCAGCATGGGTTCTTTTCTGCTGGCCGCTGGTGCCAAGGGCAAGCGTTTTGCATTGCCCAATTCCAGCGTCATGATCCACCAGCCTTCTGGCGGTGCACGCGGTATGGCCAGTGACATTGAAATTTCAGCTCGCGAAATTCTCAAGACCCGCGAACAGCTCAACAAAATCCTGGCAGAGCGCACAGGCCAGCCGATGGAAAAGATTGCGCGGGACATGGAGCGCGATTACTGGCTGTCGGCCAGCGAAGCCAAAGACTACGGTCTTGTCGACGAAGTCATCTCCAAGCGTCCGTAAATTCCATTTTTGCCTCAAAGAAGCGGCGTTTCTTGTCATAAGAAACGCCTTTTTTATTTGGTTATCATTGGTAAATCCCGTCCCGTCATCCTGCTTCATGTAAATAAGGCATCTCCATAATGGCCGAAAAAAAAGGCTCCTCCAGCGAAAAGACTTTGTACTGCTCGTTTTGCGGTAAAAGTCAGCATGAAGTCAAAAAGCTCATCGCAGGACCGTCTGTTTTTGTCTGTGACGAATGCATAGACCTCTGCAACGAAATCATCCGTGACGAGTTGCCAGTCGGCGAAGAGGGCCGCGAGACCCGCGGCGACCTGCCGACCCCGCTGGAAATCAAAACCACGCTTGACGGCTATGTGATTGGCCAAGAGCCTGCCAAACGTACGCTGGCGGTCGCGGTTTACAACCATTACAAACGCTTGCGGCACAAGGAAAAAGCCAAAAAAGACGATGTTGAATTGACCAAAAGCAATATCTTGCTGATTGGCCCTACCGGCTCCGGCAAAACACTGCTGGCGCAAACCTTGGCACGCACGCTGAATGTGCCTTTCGTGATGGCTGATGCCACTACCCTGACTGAAGCGGGTTATGTGGGGGAAGACGTCGAAAACATCATTCAAAAATTGCTGCAAAGCTGCAATTACGAAGTCGAGCGCGCGCAGCAAGGTATTGTTTACATCGACGAGATCGACAAGATTTCACGCAAGTCAGACAACCCGTCCATCACGCGTGATGTGTCGGGCGAGGGCGTGCAGCAGGCGTTGCTGAAGTTGATCGAAGGCACGATGGCCTCGGTGCCACCGCAAGGCGGCCGCAAGCACCCGAACCAGGACTTTTTGCAAGTCGACACGACCAATATTCTGTTCATTTGTGGTGGCGCATTTTCAGGCCTCGAAAAAGTCATTGAAAGCCGTACCGAGACATCCGGAATCGGCTTTGGTGCGGCAGTCAAAAGCAAGAAAACCCGCAGCCTGACAGAGTCCTTCAAGGATGTGGAGCCTGAAGACCTGATCAAGTTTGGTTTGATTCCCGAACTGGTCGGGCGCATGCCCGTCGTTGCGACGTTGGCTGAACTGAGCGAAGACGCGCTGGTGCAAATTTTGACCGAGCCGAAAAACGCAGTGGTCAAACAGTTCAGCAAACTGCTGGCCATGGAGGGTGTCGATCTGGAAATCAGGCCATCCGCGCTCAAGGCCATTGCCCGAAAAGCGCTAGCCCGTAAGACCGGGGCGCGTGGCTTGCGATCAATTCTGGAACAGTCCCTGATTGACACCATGTTTGACTTGCCCACGACCAATAACGTCGACAAGGTGGTGGTGGACGAATCGACGATTGAAGAAAACAAGGCGCCTTTGCTGGTTTACCGCGAAGCCGCCAAAAAAGCCTGAAACTTGAAAGCGGATGGTTAGGCCCCAGCTATTACCTGTCTTGCATCTCATCCAAAGGTCTTTTTAAGGCACTTATGTCATCCACCTCCACCCTGCCTTCCGCCCCAATAGACCTCCCTTTGCTGCCGCTGCGCGATGTGGTGGTGTTTCCGCACATGGTGATCCCCTTGTTTGTCGGGCGCCCCAAGAGCATCAAGGCGCTGGAGTCGGCGATGGAGTCCGAGCGGCGCATCATGCTGGTGGCACAAAAAACAGCTGCCAAAGACGAACCCGTTGTTGAGGACATGTTTGACGTGGGCAGCATTGCCACCATTTTGCAGTTGCTGAAATTGCCTGACGGCACGGTGAAGGTGCTGGTTGAAGGTCAGCAGCGCGCCCAGGTCAACCGCATTGAAGATGGCGAACACCATTTCAGTGCTAATGTCACGCCCATCGAATCGGTGGCTATTGCCGTTGACAAAACCAGCGAAATTGAAGCCCTGCGCCGTGCCGTCATGCAGCAGTTTGACCATTACGTCAAACTGAACAAGAAAATTCCGCCAGAAATCCTCACCTCCATTTCAAGCATCGACGATGCGGGTCGGCTGGCCGACACGATTGCCGCCCACCTGCCGCTCAAGCTGGATGCCAAGCAGGTGATTCTGGATTTGTCGGCTGTCAAGGAACGGCTGGAAAATCTGTATGAACAGCTTGAGCGTGAAGTCGATATTTTGAATGTCGACAAAAAAATCCGTGGTCGCGTCAAGCGGCAGATGGAAAAGAACCAGCGTGATTTTTATCTGAACGAGCAGGTCAAGGCGATTCAGAAGGAATTGGGCGACGGTGAAGATGGCGCTGATGTCGACGAGATCGAGAAAAAGATCAAGTCCGCCAAGATGCCGAAAGAAGCACGCAAAAAAGCCGATGCTGAATTCAAGAAGCTCAAGCTCATGTCGCCCATGTCGGCCGAGGCAACGGTGGTGCGCAACTACATCGATGTGCTGACAGCCTTGCCCTGGAGCAAAAAAACGAAAATCAAGCACGATCTGGTCAATGCCGAAAACGTGCTGAACGAAGACCACTACGGCCTGGAAAAAGTAAAAGACCGGATCGTTGAATATCTTGCGGTACAGCAGCGGGTGGACAAACTCAAGGCCCCCATTTTGTGTCTGGTGGGGCCGCCGGGCGTTGGTAAAACCTCGCTCGGCCAGTCGATTGCCAAAGCGACCGGCCGCAAGTACGTTCGCATGGCCCTGGGCGGCATGCGTGACGAGGCCGAGATTCGCGGCCACCGCCGCACTTACATTGGCGCGCTGCCCGGCAAGGTGCTGCAGAGCCTGTCGAAAGCCGGCACGCGCAATCCGCTGTTCCTGCTCGACGAGATTGACAAGCTGGGTACCGACTTCAGGGGCGACCCGTCAAGTGCGCTGCTGGAGGTGCTGGACCCAGAGCAAAACCACACCTTTGGCGACCACTATGTCGAGGTGGACTTTGACCTGAGCGACGTGATGTTTGTCGCCACCTCGAACTCAATGAACATTCCGCCCGCGCTGCTGGACCGGATGGAAGTCATTCGCTTGTCTGGCTACACCGAAGACGAAAAAACCAGCATCGCCATGCGCTACCTGCTGCCCAAGCAGGTCAAGAACAACGGCGTGAAAGCCGAAGAGCTGGAAGTGCAAGAACAAGCCGTACGCGACATCGTGCGCTACTACACCCGTGAGGCGGGTGTGCGTTCTCTCGAGCGCGAGTTAGGCAAGATTTGCCGCAAGGTGATCAAGGGCATCCAGCTTAAAACAATGAGCGCACAAGTGGTGGTGACGCCGGACAACCTGAATGAGTTTTTGGGTGTGCGCAAGTTTGACTACGGCCGCGCCGAGAAAAACAACCAGATCGGTCAGGTGGTGGGTTTGGCCTGGACAGAAGTTGGCGGCGACCTGCTCACGATCGAAGCCGCGATCATGCCTGGCAAGGGCCTGATCACCCGTACCGGCTCGTTGGGCGACGTGATGAAAGAATCTGTTGACGCCGCCCGCACGGTGGTGCGCAGTCGCTCAGCCATGCTTGGCATCAAGGACGATTTGTTTGAAAAACGTGACATCCACATTCACGTGCCTGACGGCGCAACGCCTAAGGACGGCCCGAGCGCAGGTGCGGCCATGACAACTGCTTTCATTTCGGCGCTGACGGGAATCCCGGTGCGCGGCGACGTGGCCATGACCGGTGAGATCACGCTGAGGGGCGAAGTCACCGCCATTGGAGGGCTGAAAGAAAAGCTGCTGGCAGCTTTGCGCGGTGGCATCAAGACGGTGCTGATACCTGAAGAAAATGTCAAGGATCTGCAAGAGATTCCAGACAATGTCAAAAACGGTTTGGAGATCATTCCCGTCAAATGGATTGATCAGGTGCTCAAGGTGGCACTGGAGCGCATGCCTGTGCCCCTCACGGTCGAAGAAATGGCGTCCCCCGCTGCTGCCGTGCCGGCAACCATTGTTGTACCGCCGCTGGATGCGACGGGCACCGTGAAACATTGAGACATTTTTGGCGGCTATTTTTGACAGGCCTGAAAAATAGGCTATACTCATAGGCTTGCAATGCGGGAGTAGCTCAGTTGGTAGAGCGCAACCTTGCCAAGGTTGAGGTCGAGAGTTCGAGACTCTTCTCCCGCTCCAATTTAAAGGGCAGCACTTCAAAATGCTGTCCTTTTTCATTGGTGGTTTCAGACAGGGCGCGGTAACAAAGCGGTTATGTACCGGATTGCAAATCCGGCTAGCCCGGTTCGACTCCGGGCCGCGCCTCCAACATTTTTTCGACGTTGCGAAAACTTTTTTGAGCCCCAAATGTTGGGGCTTTTTTGTTTGACAATAGCAAATGCAAGTTGTCCTGCCCGAGTGGTGAAATCGGTAGACACAGCGGACTTAAAATCCGCCGCTTCGTGAATAGCGGGCGTACCGGTTCGATTCCGGTCTCGGGCACCAGTGCATCAGCAGACAACAGTTGTTTTGACATCAATCCGTAAGTGGTTAAGATATTTTCATGTCCAGTAGCAACACCCCTTTTGAAATTCACGTGCATGGTGAAGTGCCGTTGCGCGAAGACGTCACTTTTGAGCAGTTGCAGGATGCTCTGAAGCCCCTGTGGAAGTACTCGGGTGCCAGGTCCTTGGCGGCAGCCGCTGAAAGCGCCTACGAGGAAGAACCCGGTATTCGGTTTGATGCCAACAAGCACTTGCTGCAAATGTGCTGGACCGTGTCCGGCGATGAAGACTTTCGTCAGGCGCTTGATGAAATGTGCATGGGCCTGAACGATCTGGCTGAAGCGGGTGCGCCGATTGAAGTCACGTTTTACGACGCTGACTTTGACGACGAAGACGAAGACAGTGAAGACGACGAAGCGCGCGATGACTTCGCCATGTACTTCGTCGGCCCCACGCCTGCAGCCATCATGCAGGTTCAGCGTGACCTGCTCGTGCAGGACGCGATAGGTCTGATGGAACGTCACTTCGACGGCTCCGAGCTGGGCGAAGTGGTCGAAGCGATTGACCGCCTGTTTGAGCGCCGTTTTGACGACCTGGTCAGCTCCATGCAGCTGGGCAAGCCGCCGCGCGGCTCAGGGGGCTCATCCGGCGGTTCGGGCCATGGCGGTGGTCGTAAGCCGCGTCATTTGCATTGATCGTCACCCCTCGTGCGTTCTGACGCTCCCAGGGTGGGTCTTTGGGCAGATGGTGTTGGTGTTCTCAAAAAAGTCAATCTGATCAGCCGGGCTTGAGATCGTTTGCTACTTATTCAGGAGCTGCTCGACCCCGAGTCTATTGGCTTAGAGGCCTGTAGGCCTAAAACATGCCTGAAAATGGCCCGAAAAGCACATTTTCAGATCCATCTCAGCTCCCAGCCACCTTCATCCGGTTCACCAAAATAGAGCCCACGGTTTTCGCGCCGTAGTTGTAGGTGTCTGCCCCCACGGCGGTGATGCCCATCAGCATGTCTTTGAGGTTGCCAGCAATCGTGATTTCTTCGACGGGAAAGGCGATTTGCCCCTTCTCGACCCAAAAGCCAGATGCGCCGCGCGAATAGTCGCCGGTCACATAGTTCACGCCCTGGCCCATCAGCTCGGTCACAAACAGGCCGGTGCCGAGCTTTTTCAGCATCGCATCCAGGTCATCGCCAGCCTGGGTCTGGCGGCTGCTGAGGACCAGGTTGTGCGAGCCCCCAGCGTTGCCGGTGGTGCGCATGCCCAGTTTGCGGGCTGAATAGGTGCTTAAAAAATAGCCGCGCACGATGCCGGCCTCGACCACCGTGCGGGCGCGGGTCTTCACGCCTTCTTCGTCAAACGGGGCACTGCCTTTGCCTTTCTTTAAAAACGGGTCTTCAAGAATGTCGATGAAGGCGGGGAAGGCGGCTTTGCCCATGCTGTTGAGCAAAAACGTGCTTTTGCGGTACAGCGCGCCGCCGCTGATCGCCTGCGTGAAGCTGCCCAGCAGGCCCGCGGCCAGTGGCGATTCAAACAGCACCGGGCATTCACAGGTTTTGATCTTGCGGCTTTTCAGGCGCGACAAGGCGCGTTCTGCGGCGTAGCGGCCCACCGCCTCGGGGCTGGCCATGTCGCGCGCGTCGCGCATCGAGGTGTACCAGGCGTCGCGCTGCATGTCGCCGTTTTTACCGGGCGACGACGCAATCGGTGATGCCGACATGCTGTGGCGTGAGCTGGCATAGCCACCCCGAAATCCCTTGGTGTGTGCGCTGAAAAAGTGTGACTGCTGCGCCGAGACGCCTGCCCCTTCGCTGTTGGTGATGCGTTTGCTCACGCCCAGGGCAGCGGCCTCGCATTGCAGGGCCAGCGTGGCCGCGTCTTCGCTGGTGATGTCCCAGGGGTAAAACAGGTCCAGATCGCGGTGAACGCGGGCAATGTCGCGTTCTGCTGGCAAGCCACTGGATGTGTCTTCAGCAGTAAAGCGAGCAATGTCGAAAGCGGCTTTGACGGTCTGCTGGATGGCCGCTTTTGAAAAGTCGCTGGTGGCTGCGTTGCCCCTCTTTTGCCCGACGTAAACCGTGATGCCGAGCGACTTGTCGCGGTTGCGTTCGACGTTTTCCAAATCACCCTTGCGCACGCTGACCGACAGGCCGCAGCCCTCGGACGCTTCGGCAGCGGCATCGGTCGCGCCGAGTTTTTTGGCGTGGGCCAAAGCGGTATCGACCAGGTCTTCAAAAAAATCGCGGCTGTAGCTAAAGCCTGGCAGGGGTTGAGAAGATGTCACGGGGCGGATGGGAGAGGCTTTTGATGTCATATGGGTAGCTATGATACGGGTTGCCATGAATACCAAAATTACCAAGCGATGAATGCCGTCAAACCCAAAGCCATCAAGGGCTACTGGTCGAACGGCCGTTTCGTCAAACCTGAAGAAATCGCCCTGGAAGAAGTCGGCCCGCCCAGCAAGACCATGCTCAAGGCCGAAGCCGACGAAAAGCAGGCACTCGGCGAGGCATTGCTCACGCTGCGCGCCGACCTGATGGCCAGGCTGGACTTGCCCGACAAGCTGCTCGACGCCATCAAGGACGCGAAAAAAATCACCAACTTTGAGGGCCGACGCCGCCAGATGCAGTTCATCGGCAAGCTGATGCGCCCGCTGGATGCCGACCCGATTCGCGACGCCATCAACGAGCAGCTCAATGGCTCGGCGCAGCTCACGCTGCAACTGCACCTGGCCGAGCAATGGCGTGACAAGCTGGTGGCCGAAGACGAGGCCCTGCAAGCCTGGCTGACCGACTACCCGGCAACCGACGCCCAGCAGCTGCGTGCGCTGATTCGCCAGGCCCGCAAAGACTACAAACCCGAAAAGCCTGGCGAAGCGCCGCGCCATGGCAAGTCCTACCGCGAGATTTTCCAGTTGGTCAAATCTGAAATGCAGGCATCTGGAGCGCAACAGTAATGGCCCACGATGCAGTCAAAATCGGCATCGTCTCGGTCAGCGACAGGGCCTCGACTGGCGTGTATGTTGACAAAGGCCTGCCCGCCCTGAAAGACTGGCTGGGTAAGGCGCTGCTCAACCCCATCAGCTTTGAAGAGCGCCTGATACCGGATGAGCAAGCGGGCATCAGCGCCGCCCTGATTGAACTGGTTGATGCAGGCTGCGCGCTGGTGTTGACCACGGGCGGCACCGGCCCCGCACTGCGCGACGTGACGCCAGAAGCCACGCTGGCAGTGGCGCACAAGCAAATGCCCGGCTTTGGCGAGCAAATGCGGCAAATCAGCCTGAGATTCGTGCCCACGGCTATTCTTTCGCGGCAATGCGCGGTGATTCGCGATCAATGCCTCATCATCAATCTGCCCGGTCAGCCCAAAGCGATTGCTGAAACGCTGGAAGGTTTGAAGAGCGAAGCAGGCGAGCAAATCGTGCCCGGCATTTTTGCAGCTGTACCCTACTGCGTTGACTTGATTGGCGGGCCGTACATTGAAACTCGCCCCGAGGTTTGCCAGGTGTTCAGGCCGAAATCGGCGCTGCGCGCGCCGTCATCATCCATGTGAGTGAGAATATTTGAGCAACGCTTTTCAGCATGACAGTCAGCGCAGCATTGAGCGCGTGTAACCCTAAACCATTGATCTATCTATTTATCTATTTCTTTATCTAACCATCGAGGAGACAACCATGAAAAAACGATTTACTCTCAAATTAATAGCTGCTTGCGCAATCACCATGAGTGCTGGCCTTGCATTGGCACAAGACGTGATCAAGATTGCCAACATTGTGGAACTGTCTGGCGGCGGCGCCACTGCCGGTACCAACTTCAAAAACGGTGTGGAACTGGCCGTCAAGGAAATCAATGCCTCAGGCGGCATTCTGGGCAAAAAGATCCAGACCACCACCGCTGACACACAAAGCAACCCGGGCGTGGCCAAGGGCCTGACGCAAAAAGCCATCGACAACGATGTGTTCGCCATTTTTGGCCCGGTGTTTTCCGGCTCGATCATGGTCAGCATGGCTGAGTCGCGCAAGGCCGAGGTCCCTAACTTCACGGGCGGTGAGGCAGCCAGCATCACCGAGCAGGGCAATCCGTACATCTTTCGCACCAGCTTTACCCAAACCACCGCCATGCCCAAAGTGGCGCGCTACATCAGTGACCAGGCCAAGCTCAAAAGCATCGCCATCATTTATGTGAACAACGACTTCGGCAAAGGCGGCCTGGACGCCATGAAAAAAGCGCTGGCCAATTCACCGACCAAAATCGTCGCTGAAATATCCACCGAACCTAGCCAGATTGACTTTTCAGCGGCAGTGCTCAGAGCCAAGCAAAGCAATGCCGATGGCGTGTTTGCTTATTCGAACGAAGAAGAGTCTGCCCGCATGCTGCGCGAGCTGAAAAAGCAGGGCTGGACCAAGCCCGTGATTGGCGAGACAACCTTGACCGGCCAAAAAGTCATTGAGCTGGCAGGCGATGCAGCCAACGGCGCGGTGGCCCACGTTGGCCTGACGGTGGACGCACCGCTGCCAGCGATTCGCGCCTTCCGCGCCAAGTTTGAACGGGAATACAAATACATTTCCGACCACAACGGCATGAAAGGCTATTCAGGCATTTATGTGCTGAAAGCCGCGATTGAAAAAGCAGGCAAGCTCGACCGCAAAGCCGTGGCCAAAGCGCTGCATACCCTCAAAGTCAAAGCGGTAGACGAGCCCGGTGTGTTGATGGATGTGTCGTTTGACAGCAAAGGTGACCTGGACCGCGAGAGCTTTTTGGTAGAAGTTAAAAACGGCAAACAAGAGGTGGTGGCCACGCTGCCACCGCTGGGCGCTGCTGCCCCTGCCAAGAAGTAAGTGAAGTAAGTGAGTTGGCGCTTTCCCCGAGCGGGGAGAGCGTCAATGTCCCACTTGGCGCGCGATGACAGATTTTCTCCAACTCTTTTTCTCTGGCCTGGCCACAGGCAGCATTTATGCGCTGGCGGCCTTGGGCTTTACGCTGCTGTGGCAAGCCTCGGGCACCATCAACTTTGCCCAGGGCGAATTCGTCATGCTGCCGGCCTTCATGTTGCTGGGCTTCATGGCAATTGGCGCGCCATTGCTGGTCAGCTTTGTGTTGACGATTTTGCTGGCGGTGCTGCTGCTGGGCTGGGTCTTCAAGCGCGGCGTGGTGGACCCTTTGTTCAAGTACGGCATGATGCCGATTGTGGTGGCCACCATTGGCCTGTCGATTGCCATGCGCAACGGCATGCGGGCTGGCTACAGCGCCGAAGCACACCCCTTTCCCAGCCTGTTTGCCGACAAGATTTACAACATGGCGGGCGTCACCGTGACGATGCAGGACATCGGCACCTTTGCACTGGCCATGGTGATTGTGCTGGCCACCCAGGCGTTTTTGGCCAAAACCATCACCGGCCGCGCCATGCAGGCGGTGGCGCAAAACACCGAGAGCGCCACGGTGCTCGGCATCAACGTGCCGCGCATGATTTTTTACACCTTTGCCATCAACGCCGTGCTGGCCGTGGCGGCGGCCCTGCTGGTCACGCCAACTTATTTGGCCAAGTTCGACATGGGCGAAGGCCTGGGCACCAAGGCGTTTTTTGCGGCAATCATTGGCGGCTTTAACAACTCGCGCGGTGCGCTGCTGGGCGGGCTGATTGTGGGTGTGTGTGAAAACCTGGCGGCTGCCTACATATCGCCAGCCTACAAAGACGCGGTCGCACTCATCATTTTTATGGTGGTGATCTTGTTCAAACCACAAGGCTTGCTGGGCAAGAAAGAGGAGCGGAAGGTTTGATAACCCCCCCCAATGAGCCTGCGGCTCCTCCCCCCCAGGGGGGCGCAAGCAGCGGCCCGGCAAAGCCGGTTCCGCGCCTGCACTTGGCTAAACGCACGTCGGTTTTGATGGCCGTCATGGGTGCGCTGCTGTTCTTGGTCGCGCCGCAGTTTCTTAAAAACTACGGCATTTATCTGCTCACCTACTGGCTGGTGTTCATCATCGCCATCATGGGTTTGAACTTGACAGTCGGCTACGCCGGCCAAAAGTCGCTTGGCCATGCCGCTTTCTTTGGCATTGGTGCGTACACGGTGGCGATTTTGATGAAGGCGGGTTTGAGCTTCTGGCTGGGTTTGCCGGCTGCGGCTTTGATCTGCTTTGTGGTCGGGCTGGTTCTGGGCTTTCCGGCGCTGCGGGTGCAGGCGATTTACTTGGCCTTTGCCACGCTGGGGTTCAACACCGCCATCTGGCTGGTCATGCGCAACGAAGAGTGGCTGACAGGCGGCACCTTCGGCATCAACAACATTGCCCGGCCCTCGCTGTTTGGCTATTCGCTTGAAGCCAACCTGGCTTACTACTATTTTGTGCTGGCAATGGCATTGGCAACATCGGCCTTGCTGTGGGGCCTGCTGCGCTCGCCCTGGGGCAAGGCATTTACCGCGCTGCGCGACAACCCGATTCGGGCCGAAAGCTTGGGCATCGACATTCGCAGCTACACCCTGCTGAGCTTTGCCATTGGTGCGGCCTATGCGGGTGTGGCGGGCGGTTTGTTTGCGTCGCTGGTCCAGTTTATTGAGCCCGCACCGTTTGCCGTGGGCGCGTCCATCATGATGTATTTGATGGTGGTGGTGGGCGGCGCAGGCTACTTTTTTGGCCCCATTGTGGGTGCGGCTGTTGGTGTGGTGCTGCCCGAATGGCTGCGCGATGTGCCGGGGGTGTCCAATTGGTATTTGCCCATGTTTGGCGCGGCGGTGGTGCTGCTGATGGTGTGGCTGCCCGACGGCTTGCTGAGCATTCCAAGCCGCTTGCGGGCCAAGCGTGACGCCAAAGACGCGTCTTTGCTGCGGGCCCAGGCGGCTGGCAAACTGGGGGCCAAGTGATGACTGCGCCTTTGCTCAAGGTGACGGGTCTGAAAAAAGCTTACGGCGCCATTCAAGCCGTGGGTGATGTGTCGTTTGCAGTCATGCCGGGTGAAATCTTTGGTGTGATTGGCCCCAATGGCTCTGGCAAAACCACGCTGTTTAACAGCATCCTCGGGCAGATCAGCCCGGACGCAGGCGCGATTGAATTGCACGGCAAAACCATCACGGGTTTGTCGCCGTTAGAGCTGAGCAGGCGCGGCGTGGGCCGCACCTTTCAAACCCTGCAGGTGTTTGGCAAGATGACGGTGCGCGACAACCTGATCGTGGCCGCACAAGAACATCAGGGCAGCATGTTTGGCCGCATGTTTGCGCCGCCTGACTCAGGCCTGGGCGCCAAGGCAGACGCGCTGATTGACCAGTTTCGCATTCGCCATGTGGCGCACAGCCTGGCGGGCACTTTGAGCTACGGCCAGCAAAAGCTGGTGGATATTGCCATGGCTTTTATGGCCGAGCCTGACCTGGTGCTGCTTGACGAGCCGTGTGCGGGCGTTAACCCCAGCCTGGTCGGCGGCATATCAACCCTGCTCAAAGACCTGAACCGCCAGCCCAAGTTTGGCAAAAAGGCATCGTTTGTGGTGATTGAACACAACATGGACTTTGTGATGGACCTGTGCCACCGCATCATGGTGATGGTTGAAGGCCGCGTGCTGGCGATTGGCACGCCTGCCGAGATCAGAGGCAACAAGGCGGTACTAGACGCTTACCTAGGCAACTAGATGGGTAGCCCCCTGTCTCGGCTCACTGCGTGTAGCCGGAATCCCCCTCAGGGGGACAAGCGCTGCGGCCCGGCAAAGCCGGTTCCGCGCCCTTGCTGGCTGGGATGATATTGGTGGTCAATGGGGTATGAGATGACAAGTGATGTTTGCATTGAGTTCGACAACGTGGTGGCCGGCTACAAGGACTTCATGATCCTGAACAACCTGTCGTTCAAGGTCGCCAAAGGCTCTATCTCGCTGCTGCTGGGGCCCAACGGCGCGGGTAAATCAACCGTTCTTAAAACGCTGTTTGGTTTGCTCAAACCGCGCCAGGGCCGCATCTTGCTCGACGGCCAAGACATCTCAGGCTTTGCGCCCAAAGCACTGCTGGCCCAAGGCATTGCGTTTGTGCCGCAAGGGCGCAATTTGTTCGGCCAACTCAGCGTGTTTCAAAACCTTGAACTCGGCGGCATCACCCTGGGCACCAAAACCACGCACGAGCGCATTCCTGAAGTGCTTGACTTGTTCCCGCGCCTCAAGGAGCGCCTGCATTCGCAGGCCTCGGCCTTGTCAGGCGGCGAGCAAAAGCAGCTCGAGGTTGGCCGTGCGCTGCTGCTGCGCCCTACCGTGCTGCTGATTGACGAGCCCTCGATTGGCCTGTCGCCCCTGGTGGTGCAAGACGTCTTCAAACTCTTGCGAAAACTGGCCGAACAAGGCACCACCGTGCTGATGGTTGAGCAAAACGTCAAAAGCGCACTAAAGATGGCCGACGACGCCATCGCCCTGGAGTCAGGCCAGCTGGTGCTGCACAAAAAAGCCTCTGAGCTGCTGGCCGACCCGAACATTGAGCGCTTGTTTTTGGGCGGTGGGCATGTGGCCCACAGCGCTGAAAAAACAGCGGCGGACGCGTGACGACTGGCATTCCCCCAATTCGCTAGGCATTTTTCATAGTGCAGTTTGACGTAGGCCGCGCACCGCGAGAGCAGAAAAATCAGGCGATTGCCTATTGATTTGTAATAGGTTTTATTTCTTAAAGCTGCTCAAAATAGCGCCTATGGTCAAGGCGCGTTTCTGCCTGTCATCGTCACGCCTTCGAGCCCGAGATCCTTGATCGCATACTCCCTGACCTTGCCCTTCTGCACCTTTGAGCTTGCGGTCATGCCAATACCGTCGAACGACGACACCATTCTGACGTAGCGAGGCACCTTGAAATTGGCGCAGCGTTCGCGGCTCCAGGCGATGATTTCTTCGGCGGACGCCGAAGCGTCTTCATTGAGGATCACATAGGCCGCAGCGACCTCACCGAGACGCGGGTCTGGCACGCCGACGACCTGTGCCTCGCGGATCGCCGGGTGCCTCTGTAGGACATCTTCGACATCCGCAGGAGCCACATTTTCACCACCGACACGAAAGCAATCTTTCAGCCGCCCGACGAAGCGCAGCCTGCCGTTTTCGTCGCGCACGCCGAAATCACCCGTGTGGAACCAACCGTCGCGATCGATGGCTGCCGCAGTTTGCTCGGGCATGTTGTAGTAGCCCTTCATCAGGTTCCAGCCGCGAAACAGGATTTCGCCTTCCTCATAGGGGGGTAGATCGCGATGTCCATCGGGCGAGACGATACGAATCTCGACCCCAGGCAGAGGCAAAGCATAACCAGCAAAGCGCTTGTCCAGATGGTCATTAACCGGCGCTATCGCGCAGTTTCCTGATCCTTCTGAGAGCCCATAAGCGGAACACAGCCCCTCGACTCCCATCCCATCGCAGATCTGTTGCATGACAGTCGGTGTTGCGGCTGCCATGGCCGCACGCAGATAGACCCGCTCCTTGGAAAAGGTCGGATGATTCATCATCATCAGGAACATGGTGTCGTTGGCGCTGGTATGCGTGCAGCGCTCGCTTTCGAGAATGTTCAACACCTGCTCGATGTCAAAGCTTGCGGTCGTGAGATAACACGCTCCCGCTTCAATCGACGCGAGCAAGGACATGGTCGTGCCCGAGACGTGAAAGAGCGGCCGGCCGCTGAAATAGCGATCGCCCGTGCGGACATCAATGCGCCGGCCGAACTCATAGGCATCGCGCAGCATACTGGCGTGGGTGAGCATCGCGCCTTTGGGAAAAGCCGTGGTTCCCGACGTGTATTGGATAAGAAAAACGTCCGCCGTAGACACACTCTCCGTGAGCTCGTCGACCTGCGCTTGTGCGGGCACCTCAAGCTGCCGACCGGCCAAGCATCCCGCAGGAACATCGTCGCCGAAGACGATGATGGTACGGAGTAACGGAAGTTTGGGATCAGGGAGTTCGGCATCGATTGCCGGGGCAATTTGGCGCAACATCGCGATGAAATCAATTTTCAGGAACTGATCGGAAATTGCCAGCATCCGGATGTCGGCCTGCCGCAGGCAATAGGAGAGCTCGTCGGCTTTGAACCGGGTGTTGATTGGGACCGTGACGGCACCCAGTGTCCCTGCGCCCAGAAACAGGGTGATCCATTCATACGAATTTTCCATGCAGATTGCAAGATGGTCACCGCGGCTTAACCCCAAGCGCTTGAGATTCGCAGCCGTGCGCTTTACATCCGCCCACAATTGCCTGAACGTCCACGAATGCTCATTAATGCAAATAGCCCGTTCCTCTGGCCATCGCAACGCGGCGGCAGCCAGGCTCCCGGCGCAGGTCCGCGGCTGCCAGACCTCCATGTCACACCCTTTCGCTGCCTTCTGGCTCGGCACGCTAGTTCTCCAGCACCGACTTGAATTGCGGGCGCTTGAGCATCGCCGACCAGTATTCTTCTTCCTGACGCAGCGTAGAGGAAAACGCAGCCTGGTCCAGATAAAAAGGCGTTACAAAGCCGCCCCGCATTTTGTCCACAAACTCCTTCTTTTGGACGGCGGTACTGAGTGCATTTGCCACCTTGCTCACCACGCTGGCAGGCGTACCCTTGGGTGCCAGCAAGCCGAACTTGGTTTCTTCGACCACGTTCAGTCCTGCTTCCTTTAGTGTCGGCACATCGGGCGCGAACTCAGAGCGTTTGTTCCCTGCCGATGCAATCACACGCAGCGTCCCTGCCTTGACCAGTCCCATGTAGGCGCTGGGAATCCCGATGGTGAGATGGGTGTCCCCACTGATCATCCCTGCGGTGGTCTGGGCCATGCCGGTGTAGGGCACATGCGTAAACTCAATGCCGGCCGCCACTTGTATCGCAAGTCCGACCATATGGATCGTCGTTCCGACGCCGGAAGATCCGTAGTTCAGTTTGCCGGGATTCTGTTTCGCGTAGGCGATCATTTCGGCGAGCGTCTTGAATGGCGCGCTCACAGGGGCGACCAGCACCAAGCTCGTCGCCGAGAGGGTTCCGATCGGGACGAAATCGTCCAACTTGTAGGGGACCTTCTTCATATGAGGAACCACCGACAGCGTCGAGGTTCCGGTGAAGAGCAAGGTGTAGCCATCCGGAGCTGCATTGAACACGGCGGTCGTGCCCACGATGCCGCCGCCGCCCAGCCGGCTCTCGATGACGAGACCCTGGCCCAGTACGGGCTCCATGAATGACTGGGCCAAACGTAACTGTCCATCGACGCCGCCCGGACCGTAGGGCACGATGACCTTGATGGGTCGATCAGGGTAGGTTTGCGCGCTTGCAGTGGCAAACGGCAACACCAAACTTAACGCGGACAATGCCGCACATAGATATCTTTGCATCATCTGCTCTCCTTTGAGTGTGTGCGCAAGTTTGATTTGACCCGCGCTGCACGTTTTTTGACTCGGTGCTTTGGCCTGCCAATAATACGTTGATCGGGGTCAGATCCAATTCTTCCGAGCAGGGCACCACCGTGCTGATGGTTGAGCAAAATGTCAAAAGCGCATTGAAGATGGCCGACGACGCCATCGCCCTGGAGTCAGGCCAGCTGGTGCTGCACAAAAAAGCCTCTGAGCTGCTGGCTGACCCGAACATTGAGCGTTTGTTTTTGGGTGGTGGGCATGTGGCCCCCGCCACTGAAAAAACAGCGCCTTAATTCGGCTCATATTTCAAGACGCCCAATAAATACGTGGGTAAGCAGCTACTAAATCAGGAGTAGCGTAAAAGACGCGCCTGTTCACTGCGGCGCTTAGTCGTGGTTTTCCCTAGCAATTTTCTTATCCAAAAGATGGTCTGGCTGTGATTTATGGTTCAGAATCAAATACATCTTGAAACAAGTTATACGTTACACTTTGCCGGGTTTGTTGCTATTTTTATCGAAGCAATTTACCAAGCCGGAGATTGGTCAAATTGGAGTCTGACCCCGATTTTCTAGGCGTCGCGGTTTAAGTCCTGTGCTTAGTAAATTCTCTTGCTGAATGTAAGGATTCAAAAATGCAGTTTCTAGAAAAGATTAAGACGGTCACTTCAACAATACAAGCAACTACAGATGCTGTTGGGAAAACTGTTTGGATTGTGATTGTGGGATTTGTAGGAATAGCGATAGCATCCGGCCATCCATCATTATTAGAAACAATCCGGAACCGATTACTTCATGCCGGTTTTACCTCATTAAATACGCCATTGGGTGCGGTTGATCTCAATAGAATCGGCAAGTCTTCAGAGGTTCTCGGCTTGAATGCTGCAAGAGCAGCAGATTTAGCAGCGACGATAAAGGATCCTGCGGCAAAGGAACAACTTGATGCGATTACAAAGGATCTTTCAAAGCAGCAACAGCAACAAATTGACCAGCTAGCTGCCATTTCATCAAGCCAACGAAATTTCACAGCTACATCAAGAAGTTCGAGCTCAAAAACATGGGAACTCTGGATCTATGTGGGTCGCTACAGTTCTGGGCGTTGGCTCCCACCATCATTTTCAATTAAAGAACCCAAATATCCAGTGAATTTGAACAAAGAAATCGTTGTCAAAAACGATGCCATTCTTTATTCAGACGTGGACTGTAAACGTACCGATATTTCTGGGCTTTTAAATGATGAATCAAGTCGCGGATATTCGAGTTTTGTTAGCGCAGGGCCTGAAGGGATACCTCTAACCGGCGAAGTTCTGCAGTGCGACTCAGTTGGCGGTGCAAAAACTGTTTGGGCTCAAGTTTCAGTACCATCCAGTCGCTTCATTAAGGTTCGATGATTTCAGCGGCAATGCCTACCCGCACTACCTTCCCCGTCTTGTCTGCACCACGCACTGCAACGGTGAATTGGGGTCAGATTCCAATTCTCCTTTTCTGAGAAAAAACCATCGCCATGGCCCGCCCCCTACGACTCGCACGAGTGTTGGCCGAATTGTGAAGTTGGCTTGACGCAGTAGTCTCATAAATAAAAACTCGACCCTATTTTTACGTTTATCAAAGGAGGAAACGCACATGCCCGTACCACTCATCGCTGCGGCCTTTGCTGCAATTGCCCCAGCGCTCGCCAAGCAGGGGCTAGACTTGTTAAGCGGTATCTTTCGCGGTGCCGTGAATAAAGGCACACAGGAAATCGCCGCGTTGATCGAGGATAAAACCGGTATCGATATCAACGACGCAGCCGACAACAAGCTGACCGAGGACCAATGGGCCAAGTTGAAGGACTTTGAGTTTCAATACCAAAGCAAGCTGCTGGACTTTAGGCAGCAAGCTGATGCGAATGAATTGGAACGGGAGCGTCTGGTTCATGCTGATCGCATTGACGCACGCGGATTGCAGAAGGCCGCTTTGGCCAGCGACGATATTGTTGCCAAGCGCTTCATCTACTTTTATGCAACCGGCCTTACCGTGCTGACCTTTGTCTTCATCTTTTGGGCGGCTTTTTTCCACAAATACGATACGAACAACCAGCAAGCGGCCCGAATTATCGATACCGTACTCGGGTTTCTGTTGGGCGTCACGTTATCGGCCGTCATTCAGTACTTCTTCGGCTCTAGCGCCGGTAGCAAAAGCAAGGAAGAAAAGATCAAGACACTGACCGACACGCTTCAGTCAGAAAGCCATGATTTGCGTAGCGGAGGCCAGCCATGAGCCTCTTGCGCGAACAGTCCACATTTTTGCTGCACGTTGCCGAGCTGATCCAGAAAGCTTCGGAATTAGGTTTTTATGCCTCGGGCGGTGAGCTCTACCGCACTTCTGAGCAGCAGGCTTTGCACGTTAAGAACGGGCGCAGCAACACCATGAACAGCCAGCATTTGAAGCGCTTGGCTGTAGACCTCAATTTCTTCAAGGCAGCGCCAGATGGCATGCTGAAGCTCACCTACGACGTGGAAGAACTGCGTGCGCTGGGCGAGTTTTGGGAAGGGCTGGATACGGCAAATCGCTGGGGCGGCAACTGGACCTCTTTCAAAGACACCCCGCATTTCGAGCGCCGTGAGAGCGCCGCCACGCGGTCTGCAACCGCTGAGCCCAGCCTGCGCCCCGTTTTTGCCGCCACGCCAGCGGTAGCGCCATTGCCGCGACGCGGAGCCGGATTGACGCTGACCGCGGTAGGCGCAAAGTGTCCGAACAACCGCGACGATGTGGAAACAGTGCAACGCTTGCTGAACATGTCATCCGGGAAGGGGCTGTTCCAGCTCAGCGATAAACCTCTGAAGGCCGATGGGGTATTTGGAGCCAAGACGCTGGACGCGATCATGGCGTTCCAGCGCACTGTCCATGGCGAACAAGCACCCAGCGGGCGGGTCGAAACAGATGGCCAGACGATGAACAGCCTGTGTGAGGGGCTTGCGGGCGACATTGATGCTGACTTGTTGGCACTGGCCTTCTTGCGCGCAGCCGACAAGGAGGTTCTGGACTTGTCGGCTGTTATTGCCCGAACGATGGCCAATCGGAACATCGACACACCGCTTCGACGCGCCCACTTTCTGGCACAGATCGGCCACGAGTCCGGGGAACTGCGCTTTCGTGCCGAGATCGCCAATGGCGAGGCCTACGAAGGTCGGGCAGACCTTGGCAATTCGATGCCAGGCGATGGTCGCCGATTCAAGGGCCGTGGTCTGATCCAGCTGACTGGCCGCGCCAACTATCTCGAATACGGTCGTGCGCTGGGCCGTGAGGAAGAATTGTTGAAGACGCCCGAAATCATTGAAACCGACAACGACCTGTGCGTAGACGTGGCTGGGTGGTTCTGGGCAAAGCGCGGACTCAATGCGCTGGCCGACACGGACGACCTTACGGCCATTACAAAGCGAATCAGTGGCGGACTCAATGGCCTGGAAGATCGACGCCGCCTGCTCAAGCGAACAAAGTCGCTGCTTGGGGCCTAGGACATCCAGGCGTAAAACGGCGTAAATCGGGGTCAGATTCCAATTCTTCCAAAAAAGCCTCTGAGCTGCTGGTCGACCCGAACATTGAGCGCTTGTTTTTGGGCGGTGGGCATGTGGCCCCCGCCGCTGAAAAAATAGCGCCTTAATTCGGCTCACATTCCGAAACGCCCAATAAATACTTGGGTAAGCAGCTACTAAATCAGGAGTAGCGTAAAAGACGCGCCTGCGCAATGCGGCTCTTAGTCATGGTTTTCGATACCAATTTCCTCATCAAAAAGATGGTGAGGCTGTGATTTTTCATTCAGAATCACATGCAACTTGAAAAAAGTTATTTGTTGCCAGGTTTTACGCTATTTTTATCGAAGCAAACTATCAAACAGGGGCTTGGTCAAATGCTGGTTTTTAGAGGAGAGCTTGCCATGTTGTGTTGCAACGCCTTGCGGTACGCATTACGTTAGGGTATTCATGCCGAACCGATATCACTACACCGTCGAAAAGCTCACAGGTGCAATCGATTGCTTGGCAACACATCCTGGAGATGTTCGGGAAAGGCTCAGTTGCGCATACCTTGGGTTTCAAACACTCACCGAGAAAGATTTCCCGCCCGAACTGCAAGCTGATTGGCGTTGGGTAATGAAAGAACTAAAAAAGTACGGACCACTGCTAAACCATAAAGGCGAGGTTTGGATTGGAAGCGTAGAAAACACCATGCGAAAAGTTCGCAAGGCTACCGGTTCGAAAATTGCCAAGAAAATTTATGCGCTTTATTGGGCAGTCAGTGAAAACCAGCCATATCTGTAACACGGCGCTCGAACTCGCTCCCTTCGGTCACTGGACGCTGCGCGATAAAGCCGCGCAGCGCCGTTCAGTTGTTCCTCAGATCCTCTAGGAGACGATGATTCAGCTTAAGCCCCTCTTACATGCGATACCGAACGGGAGCGGTGGCACGGTCGTCAATCATCTTTGCCAGCAATTTGCTGGTGACTCCAATATCGTCTTCTTTGCAAGCCTGAAGGGCTGTCTTGGCTTCGTCAAAACGCCCCAGTTCCCGATATAGCTCTGTCACCTCAAGCGGGTTGGGGCCATACGTTTCGTTGCCGCCCTCTAGAAGCAGTTCCAGCAAGCGGTTCATGTTGCCAATCTGAAGCTGTGATGGTTGATAGGGAGGCACGGTAAAAGGCTTGTTTGGCATAGGTGGTGCTGCAACTGGCTTCCTGCGTAGTAGGCGGTCAATTAGCTTTGTCCAGACGGTACGGGTGTCTGGGTTAGCCCTCTGCCATTCTGCCTCCCACTTTGACTGGGACGCTTTGTCTTCGGCTTCCCTGTGGGCACGGTAAAGCTCTCGGTATGCATCGTTTAAATGCTGCCAATACAAGCGACGTGCAACCAGTTCAATGGCTTTGTTGGAGGATAGGGTAGCTTCGGGAAGGTCTGCGGCGTTGACGTGTGCTGTGGGCGGCGTATCTGGCTGGGCATCAAAGCCAAACTTAATGGTGTCCTGTAGACGGTAGAACTCACCGCACTTGCATTTGCGGAGCCCGCCACCACCGGACATCAATGAATGCTCTTTGGAACCATCGGTCCAGTAGGCTAAGGCGCTGAAGTTTATCGACCCGTATTGCGGCGTTGAGTATTGAGCGTGGCAACAAGGCGTTGCGATGAGGGTGTGACCTTTGATGCGGGTCATGCAACGTCCAAAAAAGAGCGCATGTTAATGCCAATTGCTAGTTGTTATTGATGCTGGCGATGCTCTAATTAGGAATTCAAATATTTTTCAATCACATAACATCGGACACTTTGAGTCGAATCGAACTGCGGTACCAATTAAGCTGATAATCTAGTTACAAAATCCGCCAGATGTTCGACAGGCGTTAACGACAATGGGTTTACATCTAGCGTACCAATCCCACAATTCTTTGTAGCCAGCTAGACACTGCATTAGTTTTGTACGTTGAGAAGCATCACGATAATCGATATAGCAGTAATCCTCTGGTTTTTCAATACGCATTGATTGCGCCCAAGAGCTCATTGAGACATTAGTATGAGACCAAAAGCTTAGTTCCCCTAGCATTTTTTGAACACCACCTGTAATGGTTGTAGAACATGACTTTGACAAGTAGCTCTGCCAATCCTGATCTTTTATGGCAGCTTCGGTCCGAAGAGCTAAAACTAAAGTTATAAACGCGAATATTATATTAATCTTCATTGATCACCTTTTAAGTTAAATATTCTAATAGACCGAGCTAAAAAATTTATTATATTAATTTATGAAGATTAAGTTTTAGTTAAAATAATTTACTTTTCACGGCTATTACCTTCCCACCTCACGATCCACCATATCAGCACCGCAGTTGTTATTATGTAAGTCCATACTGGTAAATCAAAAATAAACAAAAGTATATTGATGCCGAAAAACAGAATGAGCGCATGAATTGACTTTTTAGGTTCATTTTTCATTTTTATAGGATTTGTATTTAAAAGTCATGATGGTATGGCCAGAAAAAATGATTACTAGCACTGCCTACGCCAGCTTGTCAACAAATTCATGGTTCAACCTAAAAAATAGTATCAATAGCATGGCTGTGTTGAAAGTAATCGTATGTCCTTTGGCCCCACCTTGCCAGAGTAGATGTGCTTTTCAGCTTTGAGGAACTCAATTAAAACTTAAATGCCAGCAATCCAGGACAGTGCCCCCATTTACGGTGATCTTTGTACTTCGTTAAGCTTATCAAAAAAGTAACTATGGGTATCCTATCCCGTGGTTCTTTATCCGTCAACCAAAGACGATCGTGGGCATGGCAAAACCATCCCCACAGTTCGGAGGAGACCCAGTGCTGGTGGCGCTGGGGGCAGAAATCCGTCGTGCACGTGCTGGGATTGGGCTTTCGCAGGAGACGTTGGCTGTGGACGCGGAGTCAATCGGGGTCAGATTCCAATTCTTCTTCCAGTAGTGGTTTTCCACGCCCTGCGATAAGAGTGGTACAAAGTAGTTTTTCTATCAAGGTAGCAAATTGGTGCTGCCAGCGCAATGAAGACAACTATGGCGACAGTACCTAAAAAATCTATTTCCCCCGTTCAATCGAAGTCCAAAGCGGCTAGTAAAAAAGTAGTTTTAGGAGAGCGGCTTGCCAGTAAAAAGGCCGACAAAAACTACTCTACGCTCACAATAGCCGTTGATGGGCGTGTTGCAACGATCACGCTCAACCGCCCTGAGAGATTGAACGCAATCAATGACGACATGCCAGGAGAAATTCGCCAGGCGGTAGACGCTGCGAACGCCGACGATCGGGTGCACGTGATCGTCGTGCGCGGAGCGGGCGATGCATTTTGTGCGGGCTATGACCTCAAGCACTATGCAGAAGGCGACCCCACCAACATCATCACCCAGCCCATGCCGTGGGACCCGATGCTGGACTATAAATTCATGAAGAAAAATACCGAAGACTTCATGAGCCTGTGGCGGTCCTATAAACCTACGATTGCCAGAGTGCACGGCTATGCCGCAGCCGGGGGGAGTGATATCGCAACCTGTTGCGACTTTATCGTGATGGAAGATAAAGCCCGAATTGGTTACATGCCTGTGAGGGTGTGGGGATGCCCTAGTCCGGCCATGTGGGTTTACCGTTTGGGTGCCATGCGGGCCAAGCGCCTGATGCTCACAGGCGACTTGATTACGGGCAAGCAAGCGTACGAGTGGGGGTTGGCGACAGAAGTAGCGCCGCTGGCAAAACTCGATGCAACAGTGCAAAAATTAGCAGACCGCATCGCTGGCGTTCCTAAAAACCAACTCATGATGCTCAAGCTGGTGATTAACCAAGCCATCGATGCCATGGGCTTGGAGCAAACGCAGATGTTTGCCACTGTGTTTGACGGTATTACGCGTCACTCACCTGAGGGCCTTTGGTTTAAACGCTACGCTGAAACATATGGGTTTGCCGCCGCCGTCGAGTGGCGCGACAGTGGCCGTCCCATCCCTGAACCAGGGCCGGGTAATTTGGGCGATGCATTCATGTATCCGCCAAAAAAGGGCGCTCGCTCGCAGTGGTCCAGCGATATCAGTAAAAAACGTGGAAAAGAGAAATGAACTCAGGATTAAAAGCCCCCAAACCTCGCTTGTTCATCACGCGTTAATTGCGTTAATCGGGGTCAGATTTCAATTCTTCCGCAAAAAAACCTCGGCGAACACAGGACAACTACAGCGCGCAGACTCAGGCCTGAAAAACCGGTTAGGGCTTGCCAGCGGCCACCAGCACGCTGGGCTTGAAGGCGTCATGCACCACGCCCCCCACCATGTCCGCCGTCACCGCAGACAGTGTCCAGCCCAAATGACCGTGCCCGGTGTTGTAGAACACGTTGGCTAATTTACCCCGGCCCACGCGCGGCATCATGTTGGGCATCATCGGGCGCAGGCCGGCCCAGGGCACGACCTCGCGCGTGTTGACGCCGGGGAAGCACTGGTTCACCCAAGCGATGAGGGGCCGGATGCGGTCGGCGCGAATGTCTTTGTTGTAGCCGTTGAATTCGGCGGTACCGGCAACGCGAAAACGATCCGCTCCCAAGCG
>CANJWZ010000023.1 GCA_947478725.1 Comamonadaceae bacterium | reverse complement strand
GTGTTTTAGGGTCAATGTCCAGCAGCGCTTTTTTAACGCGTTCGCGTTGGGCGGCTGGCATGTCTGCGTGCACTGACCAGTTGTAGTTGAAGTAACCCGGCGTGGTGAAGAACACCACCGCGTCTTTGTCCGACACTTTGCCTTCTTTCACAAACTTGTTCCAAACGGTGATGTCAAGCGCAGCAGCGTCAACCTTTCCGCTGACAACGGATGCAATGGTGGCATCATGCGCGCCCGAATAAGCCACGCGCTTGAAGTCTTTGTCAGGGTCAATTTTGGCGTCGAGCAGAAAGCTGCGCGGCATCAAATGCCCGGAGGTCGACGATTGCGAACCGAAACTGACCTGTTTACCTTTGAGGTCAGCCAGCGTTTTGATGCCTGAGCCAGGTTTGGTGATGAACACCGATTGAAACTTGGTGTCTTCCTCGCGCTGGGCAATCGGCACAATTTTGCCGCCTGACCGCACGCTGGCCTGCACAAAGGTAAAGCCGCCAAACCAGACCATGTCGACCTGCTTGTTGACCAGCGCCTCCACTGCAGCGGGGTAGTCAGACACAGGAATGAACTCAACTTTTTGTCCCAGCTTGCCCTCCAGGTATTTCACAATCGGGCCGAACTTGCGGGTCTGCTCAGTGGCCGCTTCTTCGGGGATAGTGGTAACGCGGAAAACAGTCTGCGCGTACGAGGCACTTGTCAAAGCGGTTGCTGCCGTTAAAGCGGCGACGCCCAGCAATGATTTGAAATTTTGAAAAGAAAAGTAAGCCATGTTGGGGATTCTTTCTGGGCGGGGGTTGAGAGAAAAGGCTTGGACGGGACGTAACCGTCTATTTTCGCTGAAAGCCGAGGCGCTACCTCAATGATGCGCAATAACCGTAGAACGCCTCGTCAACTCCGTTGCAAGGCATGTGAGGCCAGCGTGCGCTGGCTTTGAAAATGCCGCGCTTGGCCTGTCACAGGGTCGGTAAACGCAATCGACTTGGCCAGCAATTGCAGCGGCAAGCTGTAGTCGTCATCGGGCGTGTCAGCCACTGGCGGGTACATCCGGTCATTCAAAATCGGCAAGCCCAGTGCGTTCATGTGGACGCGCAGCTGGTGTTTTTTGCCGGTGACCGGGCTCAGCGCGTATCTGGCCAGGTCGCCACTTTTTTCAATCACATCGATATGGGTTTCGCTGTTCGGCTGGCCCGGCACCTCGCGCTGCCTGAAGAACGGTTCGTCTTCAACGATTCGGCTTTTGCGGGTGACAGGCCAGGTCAAATCTGGCCGCCAGGGTGCGATGGCCTCGTAGTGCTTGGTCACCGCATGGTCTCTGAACATGGCCTGGTACGCATTGCGCTCGCCCGGCTGTATGCAGAACAGCACCAGCCCGGCGGTCTCGCGGTCGATGCGGTGAATCGGAATCAAGGTGTCAATGCCCAGCCGCTTTTTGAGCCGCACCAGCAGTGTTTCTTGCAGGTAGTGACCAGACGGCGTGACGGGCAGAAAGTGCGGTTTGTCGGCCACGACCAGATGGTCGTCCTGGTACAGCACAGCTTCTTCAAACGGAATCCGCGCCTCTACATCGACATCGCGGTAGTAGTAAATACGCATAGGGCCTGGGTAGGGCCGCTCTGGGGTGACCAGCGCCCCGAATTCGTCCACCACCAGCTGGTGGGCCATGCGCTCAAGCCAGACCTCACGGGTGATGGCGGGGAAACGCTCAACCAGAAAATCTGTGATGGTGCGCCACTTGCCTGCGGTCAGGCCGACGCAGCTCGGGCCTACGCCATTTTTTGTGGGCAGGCCGTGCAGGTCCGTCACAGGCGCTTGAAGACCAGATCCCACACGCCATGTCCCAGCTTGATGCCGCGGTTTTCAAACTTGGTCAGGGGGCGGTAGTCGGGCTTGGGGGCGTAGGCATCGGGCGATGTGTTTTGCAGCATGGGTTCTGTGCCCAGCACCTGGAGTATTTGCTCCGCGTAGGGCTGCCAGTCGGTGGCGCAATGCAGGTAGCCGCCGGGTTTCAAGCGGGCTGCCAGATTGGCGATCAGCGGGGTTTGAATCAAGCGGCGCTTGTTGTGCTTTTTCTTGTGCCAGGGGTCGGGGAAAAAGATGTGGATACCGTCCAGACTGCCAAGGGCCAGCATGTGGTCAATCACCTCTACCGCATCGTGCTGCAAGATGCGGATATTGGTCAGATGTTGTTCTTCAATCCGCTTGAGCAGGGCGCCTACGCCGGGGGTGTGGACTTCGCAGCATAAAAAGTTGGTATCGGGCTTGCCGGCTGCAATTTGCGCCGTGGCTTCACCCATGCCAAAGCCGATTTCCAACACAGTGGGCGCGGTACGCTGGAAGATCGTGTCGAAACGGCACAATTCGGGCGCGTACGGCAACAGGTACTGTGGGCCTTGGGTTTCGAATGCCTTGGCTTGGCCTGCCGTGGTGCGACCGGTGCGAAGGACAAAGCTGCGGATGGTGCGGAGCGGGAAGGCCTGGGGGGTGGTTTGATCAGTCACAGCGCGATTTTAAAGCGCCCTGACGCGCAACATCCATTGGGCAACGGCTTGCTGCAACCAGTCAGCGGGGTTGGATGCAAAGCAGGTGATCCCCAAATGTTGGCCTGCTTGCGCCAAGGCTTCAAGCGGGTCTTGCAAATCCAGCGCCTGCGCCCCGTTTTGCTTGGACAGCTTGTCACCATCGGCCCCCAGCACCACAGGCGTGTGCAGGTACTGCACTTGCGGCAAACCCAGCGCGCGCTGCAACAGAATTTGTCGTGCTGTGTTGTCCGCCAGGTCTGCGCCCCGAACGATATGCGTGACGCCTTGCGCCGCGTCGTCCACCACCACGGCCAGCTGATAAGCCCACAGGCCGTCTGCGCGTTTGAGCACGAAGTCGCCCACCTCGCGGCTCACGTTTTGATGTTGTTGGCCTGACAGGCGGTCCACCCAATGAATCTCATGTGCTATCAATTCAGGATCTGCACGCCGACGTACTTGTTGGCCTGAAGGCCCATGGGATGGTTGGAAAGTGCTCAAAAAACGCCACGAACGGGCTTTTTTGCCGTGCAAGCCGCCTCTGCAGGTGCCGGGGTAGACCAGCTCGGCATGCCGTTCGCGCTGTTGACCTGATACGGCGATGGCCTGCTCAATATCTTGCCGCGAGCAGCCGCAGGGGTAGGCTTGCGATTGCGTAATGAGTTGGCCCAGCGCGCTTTGGTAAAGGCTGCTGCGTTGTGATTGGTAGACGGGCGGCTCGTCAGGCTGCATGCCGCAGGCGGCCAGTTGCTGCAAGATGACTTGGTCTGCGCCCGGCACGCAGCGCGGCGTGTCAATGTCTTCAATCCTTACCAGCCATTGGCCGTCGTTAGCTTTGGCATCCAGCCAACTGGCCAGAGCAGCGACCAGTGAACCTGCATGTAACGGCCCCGTGGGTGAGGGTGCAAAACGGCCTGTGTAGCTTGTAGCCGCCACAGCAGAATTTACAGAACGGCCAAAGCCAATTCAAGACCCGACACAAAGCCGTCTTCAAGCCGATGGCCAAGGCACCAGTCACCGCAGGCGCCTATGCCCAGTTTGGCGTCCCACAAATGGCTCTTGCCCAGTGGCTTGGTGGTTTGCGCATAGCGCCAGCGGTGGACTTCAGCAAACGGCGGCTCGGCGCGAATACCGGTGATTTCGGTAAAGGCTTTGAGCAGCTTGGCTTTGACGCGCTCGGCATCGTCTTCCAGGTGGCGTTCTGACCACTCTGGGCTGGCTTGTACGGTCCAGCGTTCAATCGGGCCACGCCCCGGCTTGGATGACTCGCGTGCCAACCAGGCAATTCGGTGGTGTGTGCTGCGGGCTGCGTTCCATTGCGGACCCAAATAAGCCAATGTTGGCTGCGCCGCTTGCGGAAAAGCCAGCATCAAGGTCCAGCACGGTGCAACGCTCACTTTGGAAATCTCGCCCATCAAGGTTTTGGCAATTTGCGACGACAGCAGCAGCGCCTGGGCTTGTACCGATGGCACGGCCAGAATGACCCCATCAAAGCCCGAATGCACGCTGGTCGTGGCCCCTGGCCCCTCGGTTTGCAGCTGCCAGCGCTTGGGCGACAACAAGTCGTTTTGTATCCGTGTGACCTGGGTTTCAAAATGCAGTTGACCGTCGGCTATCAGCGGCTGGGCCCATTGCCTGACCAGCGCATTCATACCGGGTGTGGCGACCCAATGGGCCTCTTTGGGCGGCAGGCTGGAGGCCACCACCCGACCGGCTTCGTCCAGAATACGCACCGTGTTCGCGCTCCAGCGGCGCACCAGCTCGGGGTTGATGCTGAGTGCGGTTTCAAACCGCTTGTCGCGCACGGTGAAGTACTGTGCGCCATGGTCAAAACTGCCAAACTCGCTGCTGCGGGTGCACATGCGGCCACCCGCGCCGCGGCTTTTTTCAAACACCGTGACAGTGTGCCCGGCCTGTGCCAGCGTGCGCGCGCAGGCCATGCCGGCGATGCCTGCGCCAATCACGGCAATGTGCCTGCTCGGGGCGTGCGCTGGCGAATGGGTGTGGGCTGGGGAAAGCTTGTTTGTCATGTTGTGTTCTTGTGTGGGTCAGCAACGTCATCTCAATGTACTCTAAACCGGGCAGTGTTTATCTTTCAAGCAAAGCGTTACGCGTCTTGGCGCTTTCCAGTTGCTTGAGCCACCACTGTAAGGCCTTGCCCTCCGCTTGGCGCCAGGCATAACTGACGCGCACCACCCGGGGCGGCTGCATGACTTTCTTCTCGACCAACCGGCCGGCATCAATAAAAGGCCGGGCCAAATATTCGGGCAAAAAACCGGCCCCCAGGCCGCGCATCTGTGCATCGAGTTTTGTCAGCATGCCGGGCACGGTAAACACATCCTGGCCACCGAGCAGTCCGATGCTCACACCGCCGCCGCGCTGTACCGAGTCAGCCACCGCCACCACCCGGTGCGCCAGCATCATGTCGTTGGTGATGGGCTCGGCGGCATGGGCCAGCGGGTGGTGGGGGGCCACAGCGTAGACAAATTTGATGGTGCCCAGCGCCTTGCTCTGCAGATCGCTGTTAGCACCCGGCTCCAGGGCCACGCCTATGGCCAGGTCCGCTTGTCCCGATGTCAGTGCCTGCAAGGTGCCCGACAGGGCTTCCTCTCTGATTTTCAGACGAGTGGGCGGCTTGAGGGCAAAAAACGCCTCACACAACTCCATGATGGTGGCGCGCGAGATGATGCTGTCAACGGCCAGCGTCAGTTGCGGCTCCCAGCCTGTCGCCACCCGCTTGACGCGGTTGGCAATCGCGTCCAGTTCACTGAGCAAACGATTGCCTTCGCGCAGCAGTTCTTTACCAGCTTGTGTCAGTTGTGCCTGCCGCGATGAACGGTCAAACAACAGCACATCGAGCGCATCTTCAACCTGCCGCACCCGGTAGGTCACGGCGCTGGGCACCAGGCCCAGCTCACGCGCTGCGGCTGCCATGCTGCCGGTGCGGTGGATGGCATCCAACATACCCAGGGCTTCGGGGGTCAGCACATCACGTATGGATGTTTTGGTCATTGCTTGTTTTTTCATTCAAATAATTCGAATGATGCCATCAAATGCGAACAATTGTCAGCCTGGCGATGCCGATTAAAGTACGGACAAGGAAATTTTTCTGAAAGGCTATTGGACATGATCACCTTACGTAAATCTGAAGCGCGCGGCTATGCCGACCACGGTTGGCTCAAGTCCTACCATTCATTTTCATTTGCCGGCTATCACGATGAAAAGCACATGGGTTTTGGCAATTTGCGCGTCATCAATGAAGACCGTATTGCCCCCGGCACCGGTTTTGGCACACACGGCCACCGGGACATGGAAATCATCAGCTACGTGATGTCTGGCGAGCTGGCGCACAAAGACAACATGGGCAATGTCAAAGGCATCCCGCCCGGTGACGTGCAGCGCATGAGCGCGGGCACGGGCGTGCAGCACAGCGAGTTCAACCACGCCGAAGGTCAGACCACGCACTTTCTGCAAATCTGGATTGAGCCGAACGTCAAAGGCATTGCACCTGGCTACGAACAAAAAACCTTCAGCCCCGATGAAAAGCGCGGCAAGCTGCGGCTGGTGGCATCCAACGATGGTGCGGACGGCTCAGTGACGGTGCATGCCGACGCCAAAATTTATGCAGGCCTTCTCGACGGTGATGAAGCTGCCACGCTGGCGTTGAACCCGGCACGTAAAACCTATGTGCAACTGATCAGTGGTGGCCTGGAGGTCAATGGCCAGTTGCTGGCCAAGGGCGATGCTGCCCTGTTGCAGCAAGAAAGCCAGTTGCAACTGGCCAAGGGGCAGGGCGCCGAAGTGCTGGTTTTTGACCTGGCCGCTTGAGGTTGTCGCTCTGGTCTGCGGGCATTCCCGTTGATCGTTTTTGTCCACGCTTTGGTTGATCCATCGCAAGCGCGGGATTTTTTGAGAACATCGCGCTTGTCGGCGGCTTGCTCCGCCTCGCTGCTCAGGCGCTGGCGCGTAGATGCCAAGCGCCGTCGTTAAGCTGCATTAAATTGGCTTGGTTAGTTGTTTTTTTTCACTTTATGAGGATTTTCATGTCGAAAGTTGTTGTTGTTTATCACTCCGGTTATGGCCATACCCAGCGCGTGGCGCAGTTTGTGTCTGATGGCGCAGCTGCCGAGTTGATCGCCATTGATGCCGAAGGCAACCTGACCGAAGCGCAGTGGGCCAGTCTGGACGCTGCTGACGCCATCATCATGGGCAGCCCCACGTACATGGGCATGGCCAGCTGGCAGTTTAAAAAGTTTGCCGATGCGACCAGCAAAAAGTGGTTTACCAGCGCCTGGAAAGACAAGGTCGCCGGCGGCTTTACCTGCAGCGCCAGCCCAAGCGGCGACAAGCTGTCGACCATCCAGTACTTCATCACTTTGGCGATGCAGCAGGGCATGATCTGGGTGGGCCAGCCTGCGCTGAACAACGGCGTGATCAACCGCATTGGCTCCAACTCTGGCGTGATGGCGCAAGTCGGCCCACAAGACCCGGCCAGTGCCATTCCCCAGGGCGACTTGGACACCGCAGCAGCCTACGGCAAGCGCGTGGCTGAAGTGGCGACCAAGCTGCGCGGCTGATCGCACGTCTGAACCGCCGCCCCCTTGCCCTGACCAGCGCGCCGCAACTGGCGGGGCAAAAGTAAAAGTCTGGCGGTTATACACAATCGTCTGGCAGGCCATCAAATGGCTGCCTAGGTGCGCAGGCCGATTTAGGGCTGGTCGTTTCGATGTCACGGCGAGCATCGCCCTAAAATGACCTGATGTTTGTCCATTTACGTATCCACACCGAATTTTCAGTCGTTGACGGCACGAACCGCATTGATGAAATCACCGCCGCCGCCGCAGCAGACCAGCAACCCGCACTCGCCATCAGTGACCTGAGCAACCTGTTTGGCACTGTCAAGTTTTACAAGGCCGCTCGCGGCCATGGTGTCAAGCCCTTGGTCGCCGCCGATGTCTGGGTGCAAGTACCCGGCAAAGACGCCGCCGCGCCACCCGCGCGTCTGCTGCTGATTGCGCAAAACCAGCGCGGTTACCTCAATTTGTCGGAGCTGCTGACGCGTGCCTGGACGCGCGGCGTGGTGGCGGGCCAGGCCATCATCAGCCTGGACTGGCTCAGCGAGCTCAATGAGGGCTTGATTGCGCTGTCAGGTGCGCAGCGTGGCGCAGTAGGCCAGGCGCTGGTGCAAGGCGATGATGCGCGTGCCATCGACAGCGCGCTGCATTTTTCAGGCATTTTTATTCACCGCTTTTACATCGAACTGCAGCGCGCCGACCAGGCCGACGATGCGCGCCACGTCACGGCTGCCGTTCAGCTGGCAGCGCGTTTAAAGCTCCCCGTGGTGGCCACCCACCCGGTGCAGTTTTTGACCTACGACGACTACGAGGCACACGAGGCGCGAGTATGTATTGCTGAAGGTGAAATTCTGGGCAATGCGCGCCGCGTGCGCAAGTTCACGCGGGAGCAATACTTCAAGTCAGCCGCGCAAATGAAAGCGCTGTTTGCCGACATTCCCTCGGCCATCACCAACACACTGGAGATTGCCAAGCGCTGCAACTTAAGGCTTGAGCTTGGTAAACCGATGCTGCCCGACTACCCGACGCCAGAAGTCAATGGCGTGCGTATGGCGGCTGACGACTACTTTCGCCAAACGTCGTTTGAAGGTCTCGAAGAGCGCCTGGCCCACCTGTACCCGAACGTCGAGGTGCGCGACACACAACGGCCAGCTTATGTGGAGCGCCTGGAGTTTGAGATCAACACCATCCTGAAGATGGGTTTTCCTGGCTACTTTTTGATTGTGGGCGACTTCATCAACTGGGCCAAAAACAATGGCTGCCCGGTCGGGCCAGGGCGGGGCTCTGGCGCGGGCTCGCTGGTGGCTTATTCACTGAAGATCACCGACCTGGACCCACTGCGCTACAACCTGCTGTTCGAGCGGTTTTTGAACCCCGAGCGGGTGTCGATGCCCGACTTTGACATTGACTTTTGCCAGAGCAACCGAGACCGCGTGATTGACTACGTGAAAGACAAATACGGCCACAACGCCGTCAGTCAGATTGTCACTTTTGGCACCATGGCGGCGCGCGCGGCGATTCGCGACGTGGGCCGCGTGCTCGACTTTCCGTATGGCTTTTGCGACGGCATTTCAAAACTGATACCGAACAAGCCCGGCCAGGCCGTCACCCTGCAATTGCTACCTGCCGAGCGCAAGAAAAATGACAAGCTGGTGTATGCGCTGGAGGCCGAGCCGATTTTGGCCGAGCGTGAACGCAAGGAAGAAGACGTCCACACCTTGCTTGAACTTGCCCGCAAGCTCGAAGGCCTGACGCGCAACGTTGGCATGCATGCAGGTGGCGTACTGATTGCGCCCGGCAAGCTGACAGACTTTTGCCCACTCTACTTGCAGCCCGGCAGCACTTCAGCCGTCAGTCAGTTTGACAAAAATGACGTGGAAGCGATTGGCCTGGTCAAGTTTGACTTTTTGGGACTGGCCACGCTGACGATTCTGGAGATTGCCAAAGACTTCATCACCGCCCGCCATCCTTCGCAAAAGGACTTCGCGTTTGAGAACCTGCCGCTGGACGATGCGCGGGTCTACAAGCTGTTTGCGGACGGCCAGACCGAAGCCGTGTTCCAGTTTGAAAGTACCGGCATGCAGCGCATGCTCAAAGACGCAAAACCCGACAGACTGGAAGACCTGATCGCGATGAACGCGCTGTACCGGCCTGGCCCGATGGATTTGATTCCGAGTTACATCGCCCGCAAGCAGGGCAAGGAAGCGCCTGACTACCCGGATCCGCGCGTCAAGCCGATGCTGGAGGAAACCTACGGCATCATGGTCTACCAGGAGCAGGTGATGCAGACCGCCCAGATCCTGGGCGGCTATTCACTGGGCGGCGCAGACATGCTGCGCCGCGCGATGGGTAAAAAAGACGAAAAAGAAATGGCCTCCCAGCGCGAGGTGTTTCGCAAGGGTGCGGGTGAAAACGGTTTGACGCAGGAAAAAGCCGACGAGGTTTTTGACCTGATGGAGAAGTTTGCGGGCTATGGCTTTAACAAGTCGCACTCTGCGGCGTACGCGCTGCTGGCCTATCACACGGCCTGGCTGAAGGTGCATTACACAGCAGAGTTTTTCGCCGCCAACATGACGGTGGAAATGGGCGACACCGACAAGCTGAAAATCTTGCACGGTGACGCGCTGACCATGGGCATCAGCTTTGAATCGCCCGACGTGAACCGGGGTGACTACCGCTTTGAGCCGACCAGCAACAGCGCCGTGCGCTATGGCCTGGGTGCCATCAAGGGCACGGGTGAGCAGGCGATTGCGGCCATTGTTGAGGCGCGCAAGGCTGGCCTGTTCACCTCGCTGTATGACTTTTGCGTGCGCGTGGAGCGCACCAAAATCAACAAGCGCACGGTCGAAGCGCTCATCAAGGCGGGCGCTTTTGACAGCCTGCATCTGAACCGCGCGTCGCTGCTCGCATCGGTGGACCAGGCCTTTGAATTTGCACTGGCTGCCGAGGCCAATGCCAATCAGGGTGGGCTGTTTGACATGTCTGACTCGCACGCTGCCAGCACGCAGGAGCCAGCGCTGGTCGAGGCCATGCCGTTCGGCGTCAAGGCCCGGCTGGTGGCTGAAAAAACAGCGATTGGGTTTTACCTGTCAGGCCATCTTTTTGATGAGGTGGAAACTGAAGTCCGCCAGTTTGCTAAGCTGAAAATCGAGGACCTGATTGATTCACGCGACACACGCGTGCTGGCTGCCATCGTCACCGACCTGCGCGTCATCAACGGCACCAGAGGCAAGCTCATCCTCTTCAAGCTTGACGACAAAACCGACACGCTGGAGGCCTCGGTCGATGAGGCCACCTACAACGCCAACCGCCATCTGCTCAAGGACGACGAATTGGTGATTGTGCAGGGCACGCTGCAAGGCGCGTCTGAGCGTTATGGCCGCCGCTTCAAGGTCTCGCAGGTGTGGGACCTGGAGGCCGCGCGATGCAAGTTTGGCAAGTATTTGAAAGTGGCTGTGAACGGCGCAGCGCCCGATATTTCTCGCCTGGTCAAAGACTTTCCGCCGCGCAAAGAGATGACCGAGCAGGGTGAGCTGCTGCGCGGACTAGCCGTGCGTTTGCACGTCAGGCGGCGGGCCGACTTTGGCGATGTGGCAGCTGAAGTTGCCTTGGGCGAACAGGCCACGTTTTTCCCAAGCGATGCGGCGCTGGCCAGCTGGATGGCGCAGGCCGACAAGGGGCTGGCGCGCATTGTGTATGAGTAAGGCTGAAAATGCCATGTCAGCTGTCAAATTGACAGCTGCGGTCACTGCTTGGGCAGTTGCTCGAAACCGATCCGCGTCAACTTGAGGGATTGAAATTGAACAAAATCGATTGCATCGTCATAGGCGCAGGTGTGGTGGGGTTGGCGGTGGCGCGTGCGCTGGCCTTGCAGGGCAGGGAAGTCATGGTGCTGGAAGCTGCCAACGCCATTGGCACGGGCACCAGCTCACGCAATAGCGAGGTCATACACGCCGGCATTTATTACCCAAAGGGCTCGCTCAAAGCCCAGCTGTGTGTGCGCGGCAAACAGCTGCTGTACGACTACTGCGCCCAGCGCGGCATCGGCCACAGCCGCTGCGGCAAACTGCTGGTGGCGACCAGCCAAGCGCAAGTCGCGCAACTGCAAGGCATCATTGCCAAGGCAGCCGCCAACGGTGTCAATGACCTGGTCCTGCTAGGCCGCGAGCAGGCGCTGGCGATGGAACCACAACTCGAATGCGTTGCAGCTGCGCACAGCCCCAGCACCGGCATTGTCGACAGCCACGCGCTGATGCTGTCGCTGCAAGGGGATATTGAAAATGCAGGCGGCATGACAGTTCTCAATACTGCTGTAGACCATATGACACCAGGTCAATCAGCTATTGAAGTCATAGCGTCTGACGGGACAGAGCTGGCTGCCAACACGGTCATCAACGCGGCTGGTTTGAACGCACCGCTGGTTGCCAGTCGCATCAAAGGGCTTGACGCCAGGCATATACCGCCGACCTTCTGGGCCAAAGGCAACTACTTCACCTTGAGTGGCAAGTCACCGTTCAGCCGTCTGATTTACCCCGTGCCCCAGGCGGCCGGATTGGGCGTGCATCTGACGATTGACATGGGCGGCCAGGCCAAGTTTGGCCCCGATGTGCAGTGGGTCGATTCGCAAGACGATTTGCGGGTGGACCCGAGCCGGGGCGCGGCCTTTTATGCAGAAGTGCGCAAGTACTGGCCGGGCTTGCAAGATGGTGCCTTGCAGGCTGGCTATGCGGGCATGCGTCCCAAGTTACAAGGGCCGGATGGATCGGGTTGGGTGTCGGCAGATTTTGTGATTCAGGGCGAGGCGGTTCACGGTATGCCAGGTCTGGTCAACCTGTTCGGTATCGAGTCACCCGGCTTGACGAGCTCGCTCGCGATGGGTGAAGTCGTCAGTCAAATGCTATTAAAAAATAGCTTTTAGCCCTTATTCCATTGGGCTTCAGGCCTTTTTTATCTAATAGCAGTATTTTTAACCGTGGCTATTGTCAAAGTCTGGCGCCGAGCCGCGTTCCCTGGTCAATCGCGCGTTTGGCGTCCAGCTCGCCGGCTTCTTGTGCGCCGCCTATCAGGTGCGTTTTGACACCCGCAGCATTCAAAGGCACCAGTAGCTCTTGCAGCGGTTCTTGTCCGGCGCACAGCACGATGGTGTCGACTTCCAGCACTGTTGCGTCCGTTCGTTTTTCGCCATAGGTGATGAACAGGCCCAGGCCGCCGGCTTGCTGGGTGATGCGTTCGTAGTTCACGCCTGAGAGCATCTCGACGTTTTTCATCTTCAGCGCTGCGCGATGAATCCAGCCCGTGGTTTTGCCCAGGTTGCTGCCCAGTTTGCCGGGTTTGCGCTGCAGCAGCGTGACTTGCCGAGCTGCGGGGGTCGGCACGGGCCGCACCACGCCGCCGCGCACGGTGGCCGGGTCTGCCACGCCCCATTCGGCCAGCCATTCGGTCAGGTCCATGGCGCTGGAATGTCCGGCAGGCGTGACCAAAAATTCTGCCACGTCAAAACCAATACCACCTGCGCCAATCAGTGCCACACGCTGGCCGACGGCTTGTTGGCCGTGCAGCACATCGATGTAGCTCAGCACGCCGGGCAAGTCCTGTCCAGGGATGCGCGGGTTGCGCGGCTTGACCCCAGTGGCCAGCACCACGTCATCGTATTTTTGGGCGATCAGGTACGCCGCGTCTACCCGTTTGTTCAAATGCAGTTGCACGCCAGTCAGTGTTGTGCGCTGGCCAAAGTAGCGCAGCGTTTCTTCAAATTCTTCTTTGCCCGGTATGCGTTTGGCCATGTTGAACTGGCCGCCTATCCTGTCCGCAGAATCAAACAGATCAACGCTGTGCCCACGCTCTGCAAGCGTGGTGGCCGCGGCCAAGCCAGCCGGGCCAGCGCCGATGACGGCGATGCGTTTTTTGGCGGGTGCCATCGTGATGACCAGATCCAGCTCATGTCCAGCGCGTGGGTTGACCAGACAACTGGCCAGCTTGTTTTGAAAGGCGTGGTCCAGGCAGGCCTGGTTACAGGCGATGCAGGTGTTGATGTCGCGGCTGCGGCCCTGCGCCGCTTTATTGACGAATTCCGGGTCGGCCAAAAATGGCCGGGCCATGCTGATCATGTCGGCGCAGCCGTCTGCCAGCACCTGTTCGGCCACCTCCGGCATGTTGACGCGGTTGCCGGTGATGACGGGAATGTTGAGGCCAGCCGCCCGTAGCTCTGTGCGCAGCTTGTGGGTCACCCAGGTAAATGCACCGCGCGGCACCGATGTGGCAATCGTCGGCACACGCGACTCATGCCAGCCGATGCCGCTGTTGATGAGTGTGGCACCTGCCTTTTCAATCGCCTTGGCCAGCGCCACCACCTCGTCCCAGCTGCTGCCGCCGGGAATCAAGTCGATGATGGACAGGCGGTAAATGATGATGAAGTCAGCGCCCAGCGCCTCGCGCGTGCGGCGCACGATCTCAACGGCCAGCCGCATCCGGTTGGCGTAGCAGCCGCCCCAGTCGTCTGTGCGCTGGTTGGTGTGGCTGACCAGAAACTGGTTGATCAGATAGCCTTCGCTGCCCATGATCTCCACGCCGTCGTAACCGGCTTCACGCGCCAGGCTTGCGCAGCGGACAAAGGCACGAATTTGCCGCTCGATACCCGCAGCGCTGAGCTCAAACGGGGTAAATGGCGATATCGGGCTTTGAATGCGAGAGGGTGCCACGCACAGCGGGTGGTAACCGTAGCGGCCCGTGTGCAAAATTTGCAGGGCGATTTTGCCGCCTTCTGCATGGACCGCACGGGTGACTTGCTGGTGGCGTTTGGCGGCGCTGCTGCTGGCCAACATGCCCGCAAACGGTTTGGCCCAGCCTGCAATATTGGGCGCAAAGCCGCCGGTGACCATCAGCCCCACACCGCCACGCGCCCGCTCGGCAAAGTAAGCGGCCATCGCCGGGAAGTGCTTGCGCCCATCTTCCAGGCCGGTGTGCATGCTGCCCATGAGGACCCGGTTTTTAAGGGTGGTGAATCCCAGGTCGAGTGGGGCAAGCAGGTGTGGATAAGGGGAAGTGGGTGCGATGGTGGTCAAGTCATGGCTTCTTTAACGATGTGCTTGCATGGTAGCGGCTGAAAGCCGACGCGGCTCAATTCAACGCCATGTGCTCATTACAATGTAAGAAAAAACTCAATTTCAGCATAAATGTCGCACTTTGATGGGTGTCATGGAGCCTGTTTTTATACTTTAGATCGTCATCCGAATTCCCATGCGCCGTCCTATCCATCAACCCGCTTTTGTTCTGACCAAAAATCGCCTGGCGATGCTGATGTCTGGTTGCTTTGCACTGCAAAGCGCAGTTTGGGCCCAAAACACGGACGCGACTTTGGCGCCGGTTCAGGTTCAAAGCTCGCGCAACAGCGTGTTGGGTGAGGCCGGAACCGCCAGCGAAGGCGTGGTGACGCAGCAGCAGCTGGATGCCCGCACCGTCTATCGTCCAGGTGAACTGCTCGAAGCCGTTCCCGGCCTGATTGTCAGCCAGCACAGCGGCGAAGGTAAGGCCAACCAGTTTTATCTGCGCGGTTTCAATCTGGACCACGGCACCGATTTGCGCACGACGATTGACGGCATGCTGGTCAACCAGCGCAGCCATTCGCACGGACAGGGCTGGACAGATGTCAACTTTTTGATTCCTGAACTGGCCAGCTTGCTGGACTACCGCAAAGGCCCTTTTTACGCGGCAGAAGGAGACTTTTCAACCGCCGGTGCCGTGAATGTGAAATACGCCAACTCACTTGAGCAGGGCATTGCCAGCGTTGGTATGGGTCAAAACGGCTACCAGCGCACCCTGCTGGCCGACTCGCCCACATGGCGTGACGGCAAGCTGCTCTACGCGCTTGAATGGCTGCATAAAGATGGTCCTTTTACCGTAGGCGACAACTACCGAAAACGCAATGGCGTGCTGCGCTACAGCGAAGGCAGTGAGGGCAATGGCTTTAACGTGACGCTGATGGGCTACAGCGCCAAGTGGCACGCCACCGATCAAATCCCGTTGCGCGCGGTGCAAGCCGGCACCTTGGGCCGATTTGATTCGGTGGACCAAACCAGCGGCGGCGAGTCCAGCCGTTACAGCGTCTCGGGCGCTTGGCGCCAGTCGGCGGGCAGCAGCGCCAGTCAGGTCAACGCCTATCTGGTTCGCAGCCGTTTGGATCTGTTTTCAAACTTCACTTATTTTCTGGATTCGCCTGTCAACGGCGACCAGTTTGCGCAGCCCGACAGGCGCATGACGACAGGCATTCATGCCAGCCACTCGTGGTCATCAAACTTGTTGGGCAGAACATCTGAAAACACTGTGGGTGTGCAGTTCCAAAACGACAACATCAGCAACGGCCTTTACAGCAGCGTTGCCAGGCAAATCATTTCCACCACCCGAGCTGACCGTATTGTCGAGCGCAGTCTGGGACTGTATGTTGAGAACACGACCCAGTGGGCCGAAAAGTTTCGCTCCGTCGCTGGTGCGCGGGTTGACAACTTCAACTTCAAGGTCAACAGCAATATTTCGGCCAATTCTGGCAACGTTTCCGCCAGTAAAGGCAGCCCCAAACTCAATCTGATTTTCGGACCCTGGAACAGCACTGAGTTTTACGCCAGCAACGGCTTGGGTTTTCACAGCAACGACGCGCGCGGGACGACCTTGAAGCAAGATCCTAAAACTGGAAATCCGGCCGACAAGGTGCCGCCTCTGGTGCGGTCAAAGGGCCTGGAGCTGGGCGTGCGCACCGAAGCCATTAAGGGGCTGCAAAGCGCGCTGTCGGTTTATCAGCTGGATTTCGATTCCGAGCTGATTTTCCAGGGCGATGCAGGCACCACCCGCGCGGGCCGCGCCAGCCGACGCACTGGGTTTGAGTTCTCCAACTACTACAAGCCGTACCGCTGGCTGACGGTCGATGCAGACATTTCGTTTGCCAAAGCGCGGTTTCGCAATAACGACCCGGTTGGCGATCGTGTTCCTGGCGCGGTCGAAGGCGTGGCCTCTGTGGCGTTGGCTGTAGACGGTCTGGGCCCTTATTTTGGCGCCCTGCAGTTGCGCTATTTTGGCCCGCGCCCGCTGCTTGAAAACAACTCGGTACGCTCCAAAAGCACGGCAACCATGAACGGGCGGATTGGCTACAAGTTCAGCCCCAAGCTGAAGCTGGAGCTCGAAGGTTTCAACCTGACCAACCGCCGCGACTCGGCCATTGACTACTATTACGCCTCACAGTTAAAAGGCGAAACAGCACCGGTTGCCGATATCCATTTCCACCCGATTGAGACGCGTTCGTTCAGGCTGACGCTGGTGGCGAACTTTTAAGGGCTGACAAATACAGCCTGGCGCCTGGGTTGGCTAACTCAGTGGTTTGAGGTGAACGTGCTGCCCACTGTGGCCGTGGCTGTGGGCAAGTTTTCGGTGTTCCGCATCGAGGGGTACCACGTGAACACCGCCATGTCGCACACCACGCAGAGCGATCAGCATCTGTGAAAAACTCCGAACTGATTTTGCAGGCCCACGCATCACCACGGTTTCAAGGCAATCATGGTGATCAAGATGCGTGTGCAAACTGGTGATGACCAGGTCATGGTGCTCATGCTGCAATGACAAAACGCGCTCTACGACGGTTTTGTCATGGTGGTCATAAACATAGTTCACAGTCGCGACGCACCACACCGCCGCCGATGGTGTCATCGACACATCGTCAATCTGTGCACGGATCAGGTCTCGTACGGCCTCGGACCGGTTGCTGTAGCCCTTGGTCGAAATCAGGGTGTCGAATTTTTCGGCCAGCGCGTCGTTCAGAGAGATCGTAAATCGTTGCATGGTGTTTTCAACTTGGATGTCGTTAGGGCTTTTCGCCAATCATCTTATCGCGCCAGGTTTGCGCTGGTACGACCGGTCGGGATGGGGTCTTGGTGCTTGTGCAGGGCAGTGATGAGGTCATCGGCAAACGCGTGGGCTATCACGGGCAGTTGCCTGCCACGCAGACAAGCCAGTACCAGCTGGCCGCGCGGGAATCCGCGATCGGCTATTTCACGCGCCACCAGCTCGTCTCCTTCAATGACCGCACCGATGGCAATTTGAAAAGATATTCCCTGTTCATGCACCAGGTAGCTTCTCATGAACTCAAAACTGTTGCTTTCAACCGCAGGGCGTAATTTGACCGAGCTGCGGACTAAAAAATTCTCCAGCAGTTGGCGTCCACCCAAGTCCTGATTCGGCAAGATGAGCGGGTATTCAATACAGTCGCGCAGCCGCAAGTCAGGCTGATGGGCAAGCGGATGGCTGCGGTGCATCACCGCCACCAGCTTCTGCTCGATTTCAGCGATTCGGTCCATGTCTGCGTCAGGCGCAAGGTTGAATATGAGCGCCAGATCCGCTTCAAAATTCCTGAGCGACTTGAGTGCATGCAGGTGGTCACCAATATGCACATCCACACCCACCATGGGGTGGGTAGACCTGAAGGCCGCGATAGCTCGGGGTAAAAAGACGGGGGCTAAGGCCTGGCTTGCAATCACCTTGACCATCCCGCGACGCAGGCCTTTCAGGTCTTCGATTTCTGTGCGAACCTGTTCTAACTGGGCTGAACGGCTGCGGATGTAAGCCACGAAAAGCTCACCCGCGGCGGTCAGGCGCACGCCTCTGGGCAGGCGCTCAAAAATGGCTGTACCCAGCTCCGCTTCCAGATCAAGTACCCGGCGGTTAACGGCTGATGCGGCAACGTGCAGCCTGTCTGCTGCCTGCCGGATTGAGCCGGCACGGGCAACCTCGTCCACATAATTCAAAAATCGTAGATGGTTCACAAGGGTTCTTTCTGTGAAGTGATTTGCTGGGCCACATGTTAAACCGTTGCCGTATCGGCAGCACATAGCGCTCGAAAAGGTGCATATGAAGAGCGGTGTCAGGCACGCCGCTTGCGATATTCGGGCATGACGCGCATCAAATCGTTAATACGCACCAAAGCGGTGATCCAGGCCACTTTCGGCCCCTCCCCGCACAACGCTTGGGCGCTCACGGATCAATGCCTTAGTTTGGTGCGAAAAGTCAAAACTCCTGTCACTGTGCGTTTCGATGCACAGCCACAGGCGTTAGAAATTGACTTGGCCCGAAGCGCTTTAATTGTGGTGGATATGCAGAACGACTTTTGCCACCCTGCGGGCTGGTTTGGTCAAAAGGGTGTCAGTGTTAAGCCCATGCGCAAGCCAATTCCCGTCATCGCCAAGCTGCTTGAGGCCTGGCGGCCTGCCGGCGGTACCGTGATCTGGCTTAACTGGGGTGTCCGACCTGACCGTCTCAATTTAAGTCCAACCGTCCAGTTCAAGGGCAAGCGTACGCCTGATGGCGTCGGTTATGCGGAACGCTCGCCTCAAGACCATGGCTTGGCTGTCGTGCCCGGACAGTGGGGAGCGCAGGTGATTGATGAACTCCCGCTCGCGCCACAGGACATACTGGTTTTCAAGCACCGCTTGAGTGGCTTCTGGGACAACGAGCTGGACAGTATTTTGCGCCAGCAGGGCATCACAACCCTGTTGTTTGCAGGCGTGAATACGGATAGATGTGTCTTTTCAAGCTTGCAGGATGCCGGTTTCTTGGGCTATGACTGCGTGCTTTTGTCTGACGCATGCAGCACGCCGTCTCCTGCTTACGTCACCAAAGCTGTTCACTTCATTGTCAAGCAGTTGCATGGATTTGTGGCTACTACCTCAACGCTGCTGCCTGCCTTGGCCGAGCTGACTGTTGCCCGCCGCATGCGCAAGCAGCGTGGCGCCACTGTATTTACCACCACCAACCTGAAGGACGCCCAATGAAATTAATCAATCGCCTGTGCCTCGCTCTGGGCGCTGCAGCACTTGCCTGTTCCATGCCAGCAGTCGCGCAAGAAGTTACCAAAATCAAGTTCACACTCGATTGGAAAATTCAGGGCGTGCATTCATGGTTTTACTGGGCCCAGGACAAAGGTTACTTCAAGGCAGAAAATTTGGATGTGACGATTGACCAAGGGGAGGGCTCTGCTGCCGCCGTTTCGCGCGTGATGTCGGGCACTTACCAGGCCGGGGTGGGTGATGTCAATGCCATTATTCAGGGCGCTTCGACCAAACCAGGCGAAGCCCCGGTGATGGTGTACATGATCTACAACCGCGCACCGTTTGCACTCGTCACCAAGGCTGGCAGCACGATCAAAACGCTCAAGGATGTTGAAGGCAAAACGCTGGGCTCGCCCGCTGGCAGTGCGGCGCTGAAGGTATTTGCTGCGCTTGCCAAGAAAAACAACATTGATGAAAAGAAGGTGACATGGACCAATATGGCGCCTAGCCTGCAAGAGCAAATGTTGATGCGCGGCCAGGTCGAGGCATCTGCCGTTTTTTCTGCCACCAGCTACATGAATTTTGTGTCGATGGGGATTGATCCCGAGAAAGATATTCGCTGGATTTTCTACAACGATCTGGGTTTGGACCTTTACAGCAATGGCGTCTTGGTGACGGCCAAGCTTGCCAAGGAGAGGCCTCAAGCCGTGACAGGCTTGGTCAAGGCCATCAATCGTGCCATGAAGGACTGCATCACCCAGCCTGACGCTTGCATTGACAACCTCGCCAAGAACGAGCCACTGATCAACAAAGACATCGAAAAGCGCAGGATGGTTTACGTCCTGAAAAGCAATGTGTTGACGCCTGAGTCGAACGAGTTGGGTTTGGGCGATGTGAGCGATGCCCGCATGACGCGCGCGATCGCGCAAATCGTTGACAGCTATGAACTTGCCCGCACACCTGCCCCTGTTGAGATTTTCAACCGCAGTTTTCTGCCGCCCAAGCAGGAGCGTCTGGTGAAGTCTGCGCTTTGAACGTTGCACTTTTAAGACCTACTTTCAAATGACAAGTCCCTGGACCATTTGTAACGCCACCTTACCGGGACGTGGTGGGCGTTGGCGCGTCAGCATTGACGCTGATCGCATCATCAGCGTTGAGCCAGACACCTCGGGCGATCGCACAGGTGTGGATGGGCCAGCCTGGGACGCTGGCGGGCGACTGGTCTCGTCAGCCTTCGTTGACCCGCATGTTCACATCGACAAAGCTCTGATCAGTGACAGGGTTGCCGACGGTGCAGACGTTGCAGGCTTGAGCGAGGCGATTCGTGCCGTGCGCCTGCTCAAGGCTGATTTCACGGTTGAAGATGTGGCTGCACGGGCGAGGCAGTCGCTCACGATGGGCTTAGCCCACGGCACCACAACAGTGCGCACCAATTGCGAAGTAGACCGCTACGTGGGTCAGCGGGCTGTGGAAGGCATCAACAGGGCTGCCCGTGCCATGGCTGGCAAGGTGGACGTACAAGTCACCGCCTTCCCGCAGGAGGGCTGGTTTAACACCGCTGGAACCCTTGAAGACGGCGCTGGCCCCTTCATCACGGAGGCGGTGGAAAAAGGGGTCAGGATCGTTGGCGGAAACGTCAACCGTGCCATCTGGCCCTCTGACCCAGAGCGGCAGGTCGACGAAACTTTCGCGCTGGCGAAACTGCATGACTGCGAGATTGACTACCACCTCGATAACTGGGACGCAGAATTGGCTTTCACGCTGCCCTATGTCGCGAAAAAAACAATAGAGCAGGGCTGGCAGGGCCGTGTGGCTGTGTCTCACATCGCATCGCTGGCCTGTGTCAGCCATGCTGTGGCGATCGACACGATTGACCTGATGAAAAAAGCCGATCTCCAGGTCTGCGTTCTGCCCACGCGCATTCGCCTGACCAGGACTTTGGAGCTGATGGAAGCCGGCGTCAATGTCTCGTGCGGCACTGACAACATGCGCGATCCTTTTGTCCGCTTTGGTGATGCCGACCCGCTCAAAGCCATGCTTTTACTGGCGCAGCTGACCAAGCAGCTGCACAACGCCGGGCTCGAAAAGGTGTGGCAGACCATGACCAGCAACGCCGCGCGAATGCTGCGGCTTGAAAGTTACGGTTTGGCGCCAGGCTGCCTGGCTGACCTGATCGTGCTGGATGCCAAATCCGTTCCTGACGCTATTTTGCAGCAGTCCACCAGGCTCGCTGTGGTCAAGCGCGGCGTTCAGGTGTCAGGGCCAGTGCAGATTGCCCCCGCTGCGTATTGACTCAGCGTATTGATTCATCAACCAACCGAAAGAAAACCATGAAACTATCCCGCCGCTTTGCCTTGCTAGCCCTGTGCGCAGCGCTTTCACCTGCTGCCGTTTTAGCGCAGACCAAAATCAAGATGGTTCTGAACTGGAAATATGAAGGCGCGCAGGCGTGGTTTTTCCTGGCGCAGGACAAAGGTTATTTCAAGGCCGAGGGACTAGACGTCGAGTTTGACCAGGGCGAAGGCTCAGCCGCATCCGTCCCCAAGGTGGCATCGGGCGCTTATCAAGCTGGTTTTGGTGACCTCAACGCCTTGATTGATCTGGCTTCAAAGCGGCCGGCCGACGCGCCGGTGGCGGTTTACATGATGTACAACACCCCCCCGTTCACGGTGGTGGTCAAACAGGACAGTCCGATCAAGACACCCAAAGACCTGGAAGGAAAAACCATCGGTGGGCCGGCCAACGATGCTGCACTCAAACTGTTCCCCGCCTACGCCAAGCTGGCAAAAATCGACGCGAGCAAAGTCACTGTGACCAATATGGCGCCTAACCTGCGCGAACAAATGCTGGCGCGCGGTCAGGTTGATGCGGTGTTTGGTTATGTCACTACCGTCACTTTCAGTGCCAAGGCGATGGGGCTGGACCCAGCCAAAGACCTGCGGTTTATCCGCTACGGCGACTCGGGCATGGATTTGTACGCAAACGCTGTGTTCTTCTCAAAAAACTTTGTTGCTGAAAATCCAAAAGCGGTTCAAGGTTTTGTCAAGGCGCTTAACCGAGCCATCAAGGAAGTGGCCGCCAACCCGGATGCCGGTGTTGATTTCGCCATGAAGCGCGAGCCATTGCTCAAGCGCGACGTGGAAAAAGAAAAGCTGCTGGCGACGATTCGTAACGACATGAGCCATCCTGAGATTGCGCGTATCGGTCTGGGTGACGTTGATGATGAACGCCTGAAAAAGGCCATCGGTATCGTGGTGGAGGCCAATCAACTGCCCCGCACCCCCACCACGGGTGAAGTATTCAATCGCAACTTTTTGCCTGCGCGCGCCGAGCGGCTCTCGAAGTTTTAAAGTTTTTCAGAAAGACAACATTTCCATGGATCTCCAACTCAAAGGCAAGGTAACCGTGATCACTGGACCGGCCAAAGGCATGGGCCGGGCTGTCACTTTGGCATTCGCGCGTGAGGGCGCGACCCTGGTGCTGGCTGGCCGCGATATTGCCGCCATCGAACCTGTTGCTGCTGAGGCGCGTACCCTGGGCGTGGATGCGCTCGTCGTGTCTTGTGACATGACGGTACCGGCACAAACCGAGGCGCTGGCAGCCGCTGCAATGAGAGCATTCGGGCGCATTGATGTGCTGGTCAATGTGGCGGGCGGCTCCGGCCCCATTGGCAAGACAGGTTGGGAAACCAGCACCGAAGAATTCAACGAAATCGTGCAGCTCAACATGACGGGCTGCTTTAACACCATGCATGCGGTGATACCGGAAATGATTGCACGCAAAAGCGGCAAGGTGGTGAACGTGGGCGGCACCTTTGGCATGCGTGGGCGCGCGGGGCGCATGGCTTATTCGGCATCGAAGTGGGGTCTGCGCGGAATCACCAAAAGTTTTGCACTAGAAGCCGGCCCTTACGGCATCAACGTGAATTGTGTGGCACCCGGCATGGTCGATGGCCCACGCTTTCGTGAGAAGGTTTGTGCAAACATGGCCGAAAAGCTGGGCATCACGCTTGAAGAAGCCATGACAAGGCATGCTGCCGATTACGCGCTAAAGCGTGTCACGAATGACGACGATGTTGCCAATGCATGCCTTTTTATGGCCAGTGATGTGTCGCGCCAGATCACGGGTGTTGACCTGCCGGTTGACGGCGGCTGGGCCATGCTGTGAAAGGAAACAACATGAAAGAAGTGGACCTGGTCATCCGGGGCGCCCGTGTGGTGTCTGCCGATCAGATCATCCAAGCCAGCGTTGCGATTGCGGGTGAAAAGATTGTTGCTGTGGGTCATGATGACCTGATGCCCGCTGCACGTGAAGAGATGCGGGCTGACGGCCTGTTTCTGTTGCCTGGAGCGATCGACAGCCATGTGCACTTTCGTGATCCAGGCTATCCAAACAAGGAAACCTGGAAGACTGGCTCGGCCGCAGCGGCCTGTGGCGGTGTCACCACGGTATTTGAAATGCCCAACACCCATCCGCCGACGGCAACGCTTGAAGCCTTGCGGCTCAAGCAGAAGGCTGCCGAGTCGTCTTATGTGGACTTTGGCATCCATGGACTGTTAGGCGACGACACGGTAGACCACCTTGAAGCGCTGCTGGATGCGGGGGTGACGAGTTTTAAAGCATTTGTCGGCAACACCTTTGGTAATTTGCCGGCACCGACCGATGGTGCCTTACTGGAGGGCTTTGAAAAACTTGCCCCGCTGGGTATTCGCACCGTGGTGCACGCAGAAAACTCATCCATCCTGAGCAGACGCCAGCAACACATGCAACTGGCCGGGCGCATTGACGCACTGGCGCATCTGGCCGCGCGGCCTGCTGTGGCTGAAATTGAGGCCATTGGCCGGGTGCTCACCCTTGCCGAATGGACCGGCGCGCGCGTTCATATTGCGCACCACAGCGCGGCCGATTCTCTGTATCTGCTGCGCGAAGCCAAACGCCGCGGGGTTGATGTGACGGCCGAGACCTGTCCGCAATATTTGCTGCTCAACACCGAGCACATGCTCAAGCTTGGCGGCATCATGCGGGTCAACCCACCCATCCGCGAGGCTCGCCACAACCAGCCGCTCTGGGACGCGTTGATGGATGGCACCATTGACATGATCGCGACTGACCATGCGCCACATGCGCCAGACGAAAAGATGCGCGAGAGCATCTGGAATTGCGATTGCGGGTTTCCGGGTGTGGAAACGCAAATGCCGCTGATGCTGACCGAAATCAATCGAAATCGTGCCACTTTGATGGACTATGTCCGCTGGAGCGCCGTTGCCCCCGCCAAGGCCTGGGGTCTTTATGGGACGAAAGGCGTCATCGCGCCGGGTGCGGATGCTGACATCGCGCTGGTCGACATGCAGCGTGCGGGTGTGCTGTCGCAAAACCGGCTCCAGAGCATCAGCAAAATTTCGCCGTGGCATGGTCGTGCCGTGCAGGGCTATCCGCTGCATACCTTGGTTCGCGGCCGTTTTGTGATGCGTGACGGCAAGCTCGTGACAGAAGCGGCCGGCTGGGGCCATTCCGTTAAAAGCGTGCAAAAAATGCCAACCCCCAAGCCGCGCAACACAGAGCACTACAGCAGCGCCATCCTTCAGACGCCCCACGGCGTGCCCGTCAATGCGTTGCCAGTGGGCGAGCCAGTGAAAGACAACGCATGAGCGGACAACGGCATCAAAAAGTCGATGTCTGGCGAGTTCCTTGCCGGAGTCCCGCTGATCTTTCAGGCGTTCAGGCGCTGATAGATGCTGGCGATCTGGTACCCGCCGAGGTGGTTGCGGTGATGGGAAAAACAGAGGGTAATGGCTGCGTCAACGACTTCACGCGCGAGTACGCCAGCGCCGCTTGGTGCCAGTTGTTGGCGCCAGCGCTGGGCTGTGCCCCCGAGGAGGTCCACTCCAGGGTGGCATTGGTCATGTCGGGCGGCACGGAAGGCGTTTTGTCGCCACACTTCACGGTCTTCACGCGTCGATGGCTACCGGCTGCGCCTGATGAAGCTCAAAGTTCGAAGCGCCTGGTGGTTGGCATCGCAAAAACGCAAGATTTTTTACCTGAAGAAATGGGTCGGGTCGCTCAAGTGGATGCGACGGCTCGCGCGACCTTGGCGGCGATGCGCGATGCGGGCATCAACGATGCTGCTGATGTTCATTTTGTCCAGGTCAAATGCCCACTTCTGACGTCTGCAAAAGTCAACGATGCACTGTCTCGGGGTGCTTTGCCTGTCACGCGTGACAGCTATGAGTCTATGGGCTATTCGCGTGGCGCGTCTGCGCTGGGCGTGGCTGTGGCCCTAGGAGAGCTTCAGCGCGCGCAGGTCAATGACTCAGCGATCTTGTCGGACTGGGGTCTTTACTCGTCGCTGGCATCGGCTTCTGCTGGCATTGAACTGGAATGCAATGTGGTGATTGTGCTGGGTGAAGCTGTGACCAGCCAGTCCACGCTGCGCATTGCTCACACAGTGATGAAAGATGCCATTGATGCTGCGAGCGTGAGAAAGCTGCTGAACGCAGTGTCGGGCCTGAACTCACAAGACGATTCAACCTTGCTTGCGCAGCGTGTTGTCAGCTTGTTGGCCAAGGCCGAAGCAAGCCCGGACGGGCGGGTAAGGCAATCCCGCCACACCATGCTGAACGATTCAGACATTCACTCGACGCGGCACGCCAGGGCCGTGGTTGGCGGTGTATTGGCATCGGTTATTGGCCACTGCGAATTGTATGTATCGGGTGGCGCTGAACATCAAGGCCCAGCAGGTGGTGGCCCTGTAGCGGCCATCATTCGTATGGCTAGCGCCTAGAGCGTTGTGCGCAAGTCAGTCGCCTCCATTTTTTGAAAGACACCATGGCTAATTCATTCATTCAACTGTCAGATGTGATGCTGCGCTATGGCGGGGGAACGCTGGCGCTGGATCACACCACGCTGGGCATCGACGAGGGAGACTTTGTGGCGCTGGTTGGCCCGAGTGGGTGCGGCAAGTCCACCATTCTCAAGTTGGTGGCGGGGCTGCTTCAACCCAGTTCTGGTGCCGTCATCGCGGGCGGGCGAGAAGTGGGTGCAGTTTCCTCTGGGAACTCCGGCGGAAACCATGCCAGTGCCACACCTCGACTGCGGATTGGACTGGCTTTCCAGAATCCGACCATGCTGCCATGGCTGACGATACTTGAAAACGTGATGATTCCGCTGAAAATTGTGGAACCCTTCCGCAGTGAATTCGCACGCAAAAAACGGGGCGAGTACAAAGACCGCGCGGAGTCATTGTTGGCACAAGTGGGCCTGGCAGGTTTTGGTGACAAGCGGCCCTGGCAGCTTTCTGGCGGCATGCTGCAGCGCGCCTCGCTTTGCCGGGCGCTCGTGCACGATCCCGAACTGCTATTGCTCGACGAGCCGTTTGGTGCGCTTGACCAGTTCACCCGGGAGGAGTTGTGGGACATCATGCAGGCTCTCTGGATGACGAAAAAGCCAACGGTGTTGCTGGTGACCCATGATTTGCGCGAGTCAGCGTATCTGGCCAATCGCATTTGCGTGATGAGTTCACGCCCGGGACGCATCCTGGAGACACGAGCGGTTCCGTTTGACAGGCCGCGTACGCTAGAGAGCAGCTACTCGCCGGAATTTGCTGCGCTTGTGCAGCAACTGCGGATGCGTATTGCCGATGCACGTCGCAACGTCGATGCTGTGGCCCCAGAGCAGGCGGTGGCAGCATGAGCACCGTCACACCACAGATGCGCCAGCGCCTGCTGTCTGCCTTTGCGCTGGTTGCATTTTTCGCGGTTTGGGAGTTGGCCTGCCTTGCAACTGGCGTTTCTGATCTGATTTTGCCGCGCCCCAGTCAGATAGCACTGGTGCTGTTTGCCAAAATGCCGCTGCTTTGGCCGCACACGGTTCAGACGCTTTACACCACCCTTGCGGGCTTTGCCATGGGCGTGCTTGCCGGTATTTTTATCGGGGTGGTGATCGGATCATCAAAGCTGGCCTACGACGTGGCTTATCCTTTGCTGGTTGGTTTTTCCAGCATTCCAAAAGTAGCTGTGGTTCCGCTTTTCGTGGTGTGGTTTGGGTCTGGTACTGTGCCCGCCATTTTGACGTCCATGGTGATCAGCATTTTTCCGGTCGTGGTCAACGTGGCCACGGGACTTGCCAGCACCGAACCGGAGCTTGAGGACGTCTTGAAGGTTTTGGGTGCGAGCAAGCGTGACGTGCTCTGGAACGTCGGCTTGCCGCGTGCGCTGCCTTACTTGTTCGCGTCCCTTAAAATCGCCATCACGCTGGCTTTTGTCGGTACTGTTTTGAGTGAAACCGTCGCCGCCAACAAAGGCATTGGCACGGTCATGATGATTGCAAGCGGAAATTTTGATGTCCCCCTTGTTTTTGCCGGTCTTTTTCTCCTGGCAGGCATGGGCGTCGCACTCTACGCGTTGTCCTCGTTGATTGAACATCGCATGACCGGGTGGGCACAACGCAAGACTGAAATGGTGATGGCGTGATGTCAAACGCCCCAACAAATTACAGAACCCAAGGAAAGCTGTCATGAGTCGTATCAACATTACCGCCGGTGGTCTGCATTTCGTTGCAGAAACCAATCCGCACGCGCCCCTCACCGTTGCTGCCTTTTTAAAGCTGCTGCCGTATCGTCAAAAACTGATCCACGTGCGCTGGAGTGGTGAGGGCTGCTGGGTACCGCTGGGCGACTTCAAGCTGGGTGTCAGCTTTGAGAACCACACCAGCCATCCTTCGGCGGGGGACATTCTTTTTTATCCTGGTGGCTACAGCGAGACAGAAATTATTCTGGCCTATGGCGGTTGCAGCTTTTCCAGCAAGATGGGACCTTTGGCGGGCAACCATTTTCTGACCATCACCGAAGGTCGTGACCAACTGATGACGCTTGGCAAGAAGGTGTTGTGGGAAGGCGCACAAGACGTTATTTTCGAACTTTCAAGCAGCTGAAAGCTTCGAAAACCAGTACCTCGGTTTTTACTTAGACAAATTGTTTTTTGATGGCCAGGGCCGACTGGCTCACAAGGTTTGGCCCTTTGTAAATCAGCCCGGTGTAGATCTGGACGACGTCTGCGCCCGCGACGATTTTGCTGACAGCATCTTCGGCGCTGAGAATGCCACCCACACCGATAATTGGAAATTGCTTGCCCAGCGCTTTGCGCAGTTGCGTGATGATGCGGTTGCTGGCGCTTAGAACGGGTGTGCCAGAAAGTCCGCCAGTTTCAGTGGCATGGGGTAGCCCTGCGACCGCTTCTCGACTGATGGTGGTGTTCGTTGCCAACAGGCCCCAGCCCAGACTGCTTGCGGCCGCGTCTTTGGCAGCGTAACGCTGCATGGTGTCGGCAATGACACCGATTTGCGCATCGTCCAGGTCGGGCGCAATTTTGACGAAAAAGGGCACACGTCGGCCATGTTTTTGAGCGAGCAACTCGCGTCGTTCAGCCATCGCGGCGAGAAGTGAATCAAGTGCCTCATCGGCCTGCAAATCGCGAAGATTTTTGGTGTTGGGGCTCGATATATTGATGGTCACGTAATCAGCGTGAGCGTAGACGCCGTCCAGGCACGCCAGATAGTCATCAGTCGCATTGGCCATCGGCGTGTTTGCGTTTTTCCCGATGTTCAGCCCCAAAAGCATGGGCAGTTTGTCACCCATGCTTTTGCTATTTCGGAACGAGGCGCGCTGCACATTGGCAGTAAATGTGTCAAGCCCGTCATTGTTCAGTCCCAGCCGGTTGATCAGGGCATTGGCCTTGGGCAGGCGAAACACGCGTGGCTTCGGGTTTCCAACCTGCGGTTTTGGCGTGACGGTGCCGACCTCAATAAAACCAAACCCCATGGCCGCCAATCCATCAATACAGCGCGCGTTTTTATCCAGTCCAGCAGCCAGGCCCACACGGTTGGGAAACTTCAGTCCTGCCAGTTCAATCGGGTCGTCAACCCGCGTGCTGCGATACGCAAACGACAACGGTGTGTACTGCGTGCTTGCCAGCGAGGCCATCGTCAACTCATGGGCGGTTTCGGCGTCGAGGCCAAATAAAAAGGGGCGAGCGAGGGCGTAGGGGAGCAGAGCCATTGGATAATTTGCTTTGTTAAATTCAATTCGCATTGTCGCAAACTCAACCCGTCAGGCACGCCATGACTCAAGATGAACTTAAAACCCTGGTAGGCCAGGCTGCTTTGCAATATGTCCAGCCGGGCAGCACTGTGGGCGTGGGCACCGGCTCCACGGTCAACAAATTCATTGATGCCCTAGGCACGATGGCGGGGCAAATCAAAGGTGCCGTGTCCAGCTCCATCGTTTCAACCGAGCGCCTGCAGGCATTGGGCATCACTGTTTTTGACGCCACCGAAGTCGATGAGCTGGCGGTGTATATCGACGGCGCTGACGAGATTGACCATGCCGGTTACATGATCAAAGGCGGTGGCGCTGCACTGACGCGGGAGAAAATTGTGGCGGCTCAGGCCCGGCAGTTTGTGTGCATCGCCGACGAATCCAAATTGGTGACCGCGCTCGGCGCTTTCCCCTTGCCGGTAGAGGTCATTCCGATGGCGGCCAAACGCATATCGCGGCAGTTTGCAGAACTCGGTGGTGTGGCTGCCTTGCGATTGAAAAGTGGCGTGCCGCTGGTCACCGACAACGGCCAGCATATTCTGGATGTGACGGGCTTGAAGATTGTTGACCCGCTGGCGTTTGAAGCGACCGTGAACAACTGGCCTGGCGTCGTATGTGTCGGCGTCTTTGCATTCCAAAAAGCCAGTGTTTGCCTGCTGGCAACCAGTGCCGGCGTTAAAACGCTGACATTCTGAACAGCCCGTTCAAAAACGGATACCTGACGGGCCGGCAGCCGCGGGCGCCGGCTGGGTTGCGGGTGCAGCGGCGCGCTCGGGTGCTGCCGGGGCAATAGTTGCTGGCGCAGCAGACACCGCCACCAGTGGTGTGGCCGCGGCTTGCCGGTAGCTTGACGGTAAAACAGAGCTGGCCGGGTAGCCAGCTGCGTTTAAAAACTGAGTCCATTCTGCGTCTGAAAAGCCCTTGAGTTGCTGGCCGCCAATGGTGGCGAAGGGCAAGGAGTTCTCGCCGCTCAGGCGCTGCAGGGCCTGGCTGTCCTCTGGCGTTGTGACAGACTTTTCAGTGAACGGCACGCCACGCGTGATGAGCATCGAGCGGGCTGACTGGCAGGGGCTGCAGTTATCGCCCGTGTAGAGGGTCACCGGGTATCTTTGAACCACTTGGCGCAGCTCAAAGGGCAAAGATGCTGTTGAAACGCCGCCACGTGGTGAGCCAGCGGCAGCAGTGACCTTGGCATTGGTTTCAGAGGGCGGCCTGTCTGAAAAGATGACTTTGCCGTCTGGCCCGACGATTCGGTATACCTGCTGTGCGTTTGATGCGGCGCTCGCGCCAGCAAGCAAGGCGCTGAAGGCCAACATCTGAATCACTTTTGAGGTCATGTGGTTTTCTCCAACGGATCACCTGCAATGCGCCTGCTTCAATCTTCTCAAGCCATCCCTTGATGACGCAGCAGCGCATCTATCGACGGTTCCCGACCCCTGAAGGCCTTGAACGATTCCATGGCAGGGCGGCTTCCACCGGCTTCCAGAATCGCTTCGCGATACTTTCGCCCCGTCTCAACCTGCGGTTTGCCCTGCTTGAGTGCTTCTTCAAACGCTGCATACGCATCAGCCGACAGCACTTCAGCCCATTTATAACTGTAATAACCTGCCGCGTAGCCGCCTGAAAAAATATGACTGAATGTGTGTGCCGTACGGCTGTAGGGTGGTGCTTTGATCACGGCAACTTCCTGGCGCACCTCGTTGAGCAAGTTCATCACGTCTGCCGTCGGGTTGTGCGACGTGTGCAGCAGCATGTCAAACAAGGAAAACTCCACCTGCCGCAGCGTTTGCATGCCACTTTGGAAGTTTTTGGCGGCCAGCATTTTGTCGAACAGTGCGCGGGGCAGCGGTTCACCGGTTTCGACATGGGCCGTCATGTGCTTGAGCACATCCCATTCCCAGCAGAAGTTTTCCATGAACTGGCTCGGTAATTCGACAGCGTCCCACTCAACCCCGCTGATGCCCGACACATCGCGTTCGTTGATTTGCGTCAGCATGTGGTGCAGGCCATGGCCAAATTCATGGAACAGGGTGGTCACATCGTCGTGCGTGAGCAGCGCAGGTTTGCCTCCTACGCCATCGGCAAAATTGCATACCAGATGCGCTACCGGGGTTTGTAGCAGGCCGGTATCAGGCCGCAACCAGCGGGCCCGCACGTCGTCCATCCAGGCACCGCCGCGTTTGCCGGTGCGTGCGGGCTGATCCAGATAAAACTGACCGACCAGCTGACCTGCACGCTCCATGCGGAAAAATTGCACGCCGGGCTTCCACACTGATGCTTCGTCCTTGCGAATCGCCACTTCAAACAGCGTCTCGATGATTTTGAACAAGCCCGCCAGCACCTTGGGTGCGGTGAAATACTGTTTGACTTCCTGCTCGCTAAACGAATACCGTGCTTCCTTGAGTTTTTCAGAGATGTACGGAAAGTCCCACGGCTGCGGGTCTGACAAGCTCAGGTGTTCGGCAGCGAAGGCACGCAAGTCGGCCACGTCTTTTTCAGCATAAGGCCGTGCGCGGCGTGCCAAGTCACGTAAAAAGGTGATTACTTCAGCGGGGGACTTGGCCATTTTGGCAACCACAGACACTTCGCCAAAATTGTTGTAACCCAACAGCTTGGACTCTTCAAGCCGCAAGGCCAATATCTCGCTGATCACTGCGCTGTTGTCAAACTTGCTGAATTCCGCCGGTGCCTGGTCGCTCGCCCGAGTGCTGTAGGCCCGGTACAAAACTTCGCGCAGCGCGCTGCTGGTGGCAAACTGCATCACCGGCAAATAGCTCGGCATTTTCAGCGTCAGTTTGTAGCCGTCTTTGCCTTCGGCTTTGGCGAGCTCGCGTGCCGTTTCCACCACGTCTTGCGGCACACCTGCCAATTCAGATTCGGTCGCAAAATAGGCAAAAGCATCGGTGGCGTCAAGGGCGTTTTCGCTGAATTTCTGGCTCAGCTCAGCTTGCCGCTCCTGAATTTTGGCAAAGCGGTCTTTGGCAGCGCCCACCAGCTCAGCGCCCGACAACAAAAAGTTCCGCATCGCGTTTTTGTGTGCCTGCATTTGTTCAGCGTTCAAGGTGCTCACGTCAATGGCTTTGTATTTGGCATAGAGCCGCTCGTCTGCACCCAGCCGGGTATAAAACTCAGTGATGACGGGCAAAGCCGCGTTGTAGGCGGCGCGCAGCTCGGGCGTGTCGGCCACAGCGTTCAGGTGGCTCACTGCACCCCAGGAGCGGCCCAGCTTTTCGGTGGCGACATCCAGCACCGCAGAGATGTTGTTCCAATTTGCGGGAAAGTCGCTGGCAGTGACTTTTTCAAGCGCCGCCTGAGCTTCGACCAACTGCGCATCGACTGCTGGGCTCACATGCTCGGGCTGGATGCGGTCAAACAGCGGCAGATCAGAAAAGTCGAGAAGGGGATTTTGGTTTGTCATGGTCAACAACTGGGGTCAAATCTGCCAATTCCAAACTAATCTTGCGAGCGTTTTTTCAGGCTTTTCAGCTGTGGTTTTTTGGCGCGCTTGACCGTGCCGCCCGGCGTTAAGCGCTGGTTGCCCAGCACGCGCAAGACCTTGACTTCGGGCCGTTGGCCGTAGCGTGAGCTGTTTTTCAAGACCTTGACCTCGCGCGGGCCGGCCATGCGGTCTTCACTGACCTTCTTTTCTTTTTCTGGCATGGGCCGCCACAGCACCAGCAGCTTGCCGATATGCTGGATGGGTGCAGCGCTCAACTCGTTTGACAACTGCTGAAAAACTGCCTCGCGGGCGACACGGTCATCCATCTGTGCACGCACTTTGATGAGCCCGTGGGCATTGAGTGCAGCGTCAATTTCTTTTTTCACGGCGGCGGTCAAACCGCCAGAGCCAATCATGACAACGGCATTTAAATGATGGGCCTCGGCGCGGTGGTCTTTGCGCTGGGCAGGGGTAAGTATTATTTGGGCCATGGCCTGATTATCGGTGACCCAGCCTTCAGTAGACAATTGGCGCATGAAGTCAAACGTCAAGCCCAGTACTGAAAAAGCCAAAAAAACCGATGCCGATAGCGCCAAACGGGGCAGCAAGGTCAACAAGGCGTGGCTGCACGACCACATCAACGACCCGTATGTCAAACTGGCGCAACGCGAGGGCTACCGGGCGCGTGCCGCTTACAAGCTGAAGGAAATTGACGAAAGCCTGGGCCTGATCAAGCCTGGCAGCCTGGTGGTGGACTTGGGCAGCACACCGGGCGCGTGGAGTCAGTATGCACGCCGCAAAATGTCACCCAAGGGCGCAGCGACGGGCGAGTTGAACGGCCGGATTGTCGCGCTGGACTTGCTGGCGATGGAGCCGATTGAGGGCGTGGTGTTTATCCAGGGCGACTTTCGGGAGGCTGAAGTGCTACAGGTTTTAGAGCAAACTTTGCATGAGCACGGGGCTGGCAAGAAGCTGGACCTGGTCATGTCAGATATGGCACCGAATTTGTCGGGCATCGAATCAGCTGACGCCGCGCGCATCAGTGACCTGGTTGAGCTGGCGGTTGACTTTGCAAACCAGCACCTCAAGCCTGAGGGGGCGCTGGTCGTCAAGTTGTTCCATGGCGGGTCCTATGACCCGATGGTCAAGCTGTTCAAAGACACCTTCAGTGTCGTCAAGCGCTTTAAACCCAAGGCATCCAGACCCGGGTCATCTGAAACATTTTTGGTGGGGCTGGGGCTGAAAGCTCGGTCCTAAACCGCGTTCAGACCGGGCAAAAACCCTAAACCCGCGCGCTTGCAAGGGGTGTACGCTTCAATTTATCCCGTTTTTGCCCTTGAAAGGCCTAAAATGCGACGCATCTGCCCATTCAATGACGCACTTGGTGCATCTGGGTTTTTTGATCGGAGTCCTCCTTGAACAATCAGTGGTTTTCAAAAGTTGCAATCTGGCTGGTGATCGGCATGGTTCTGTTCACCGTTTTCAAGCAATTTGACACGCGGGGCGGCGTCAGTGCCAATTACCTGGGCTACTCCGACTTTCTGGAGGAAGTTCGCGGAAAGCGCATCAAGACCGCAACAATCGCCGAAGGCCAGGGCGGTACTGAAATTGTGGCCACCACCACAGATGACCGCAAAGTGCGCACCACAGCGACGTACTTAGACCGTGGCCTGGTTGGTGACTTGATTGCCAACGACGTGAAGTTTGATGTCAAAGCACGCGAAGAAAGCTCATTGCTGATGACCTTGCTGGTCAGCTGGGGCCCGATGTTGCTGTTGATTGGCGTCTGGGTGTACTTCATGCGGCAAATGCAAGGTGGCGGCAAGGGCGGGGCTTTCAGTTTCGGCAAGTCCAAAGCGCGCTTGCTGGATGAGTCCACCAACCCGGTCACTTTTGCAGATGTGGCTGGCTGCGACGAGGCCAAAGAAGAAGTCAAGGAGGTGGTTGACTTTCTGAAAGACCCGTCCAAGTTTCAAAAATTGGGTGGACGCATTCCACGCGGCTTGTTGCTGGTGGGCCCACCGGGCACGGGTAAAACCCTGCTGGCCAAGAGCATCGCCGGCGAAGCCAAGGTGCCTTTTTTCTCGATCTCGGGTTCAGACTTCGTGGAAATGTTTGTCGGCGTTGGCGCATCGCGTGTGCGCGACATGTTCGACAACGCCAAGAAAAACGCACCCTGCATCATCTTCATCGATGAGATTGACGCGGTTGGCCGCCAGCGCGGTGCCGGCCTGGGCGGCGGCAATGACGAGCGCGAGCAAACGCTGAACCAGATGCTGGTCGAGATGGACGGCTTTGAAACCAATGTTGGCGTGATTGTGGTGGCTGCCACCAACCGCCCCGACATTCTGGACGCTGCTTTGCTGCGACCTGGCCGTTTTGACCGCCAGGTGTATGTGACGTTGCCGGACATTCGTGGCCGCGAGCAGATTTTGAACGTGCACATGCGCAAAGTGCCTTTGGGCCAGGACGTGAGCCCCGGCGTGATTGCTCGCGGTACGCCCGGCATGAGCGGTGCCGATTTGGCCAACCTGTGCAACGAGGCCGCTTTGATGGCTGCCCGCCGCAATGCCCGCACGGTTGAAATGGTCGACTTTGAAAAGGCAAAAGACAAAATCCTGATGGGACCAGAGCGCAAGAGCATGGTCATGCCGGAAGAAGAGCGCCGCAACACCGCGTACCACGAGTCAGGCCACGCGCTGATTGGCAAGATGTTGCCCAAATGTGACCCAGTCCACAAAGTCACTATCATCCCGCGTGGCCGCGCCCTGGGCGTGACGATGAGCTTGCCCGCTGCAGACCGCTACAGCTACGACAAAGAGTTCATGCTCAGCCAGATCAGCATGCTGTTTGGCGGCCGCATCGCCGAAGAAGTCTTCATGAACCAGATGACCACCGGCGCCAGCAATGACTTCGAGCGTGCAACGGCTTTGGCCCGTGACATGGTGACCCGCTATGGCATGACCGAAGCGCTGGGCCCCATGGTCTATGCTGAAAACGAAGGCGAAGTGTTCTTGGGCCGTTCGATCACCAAGACCAACAACGTGTCCGAGACCACCATGCAAAAAGTCGATGCTGAGGTGCGCCGCATCATTGACCAGCAGTACGACGTGGCACGCAAGCTGATCGAGGACAACAAAGACAAAATGCACGCCATGGCCAAGGCGCTGATTGAATGGGAAACCATTGATTCAGATCAGATTGACGACATCATTGCCGGAAAAGAACCGCGTCCGCCTAAAGACTGGACGCCGCGCAACCCGTCAGTTGGCGGGACAGGCGGCTCCAGCGGTGGCACGCCGGCCGTTGCGACCGACCCGGCACCGAACGCGGCCTGATTCGGCAAAGCGTCTGACTTCATGAAAAAACCGGGTTCTTCCCGGTTTTTTTGCGTCGGCGTCGCGAGTTTCATTCAATCGAAGGCATGCCAGATAGAACGGCGGGCGAAACGATGACACGTTCAAGAGACAAATGGACGTTGAAACCGTGCAAATCCGTTTTTCTGGCTGGCATACTGATTTCTTTCAACCATGTTTTATTTTGAGTCAGTTGGTTAAATTTATGAGTTCCGTGCAACCGTTGGTGTGGCACACCACACGCTTTCAAATCGATCTGGGTCAGCCCCGGGTGATGGGCATCGTGAATGTCACGCCTGATTCGTTTTCTGATGGGGGCCAGTTTTTCTCGCCTGTTAGCGGCATGGCCAGCGCGACGGCGCATTGCGAACAGCTTGTCAAGGACGGTGCAGATATTCTGGACATTGGCGGTGAGTCCAGCCGCCCCGGTGCGCAACCGCTGTCGCTGGCTGAGGAACTGGCGCGGGTGGTGCCAGTGGTACGACACGCGGTCACGCTGGGCGTGGCGGTGTCGGTTGACACCTACAAACCTGAAGTGATGCAAGTGGTGCTGGATTTGGGTGCCGACATCATCAATGACATCTGGGCTTTGCGTCAGGCCGGCGCGTGCCAAGTGGTGGCTGCACACCCGGGCTGCGGCGTGTGCCTGATGCACATGCATCGCGAGCCGCAAACCATGCAGTCAGAGCCCATGCAGGGCGATGTGGTGGCGCAGGTTGCCGCGTTTTTGAACCATCAGGCGATCACGCTCGAGGGCATTGGTGTCAATCGCCATCGCATCATGCTCGACTACGGCATTGGTTTTGGCAAGACGGTTGAACAGAACTTTGCACTGCTTGCCAGGCAACGTGAGCTGCTGGCTGGAGGGTACCCGCTGCTCGCAGGTTGGTCGCGCAAGTCGTCGCTGGCAGCGGTCAGCAGCACGTCGCTTGAACAGGTTGCGAAACTGGACATGACCGACCGCATGGTGCCCAGTGTGACGGCTGCTCTGCTGGCTGTTGAGCGCGGTGCGAGCGTGGTGCGGGTGCATGACGTGCGTCAAACGGTGCAGGCACTCAAAGTGTGGAGCCGCGTCCAGGCGGCTTCTAAAATAAGTGATTAACCAAAAGACTGACAACATGACCAGACAATATTTCGGCACCGACGGCATTCGCGGCACAGTGGGGAAGCCGCCGATTACGCCGGATTTTGTGCTGCGGCTCGCGCATGCTGTGGGCCGCGTGCTCAAGCGCACAGAAGCGCGCCCCACGGTGCTGATTGGCAAAGACACCCGCATATCAGGCTACATGTTGGAGAGCGCGCTCGAGTCTGGTTTCAACTCAGCAGGTGTGGATGTGGTGCTGCTCGGCCCGCTGCCCACCCCCGGCGTGGCCTACCTGACACGCGCCCAGCGCGCCAGCCTGGGCGTGGTCATCAGCGCCAGCCACAACGCATTTCCTGACAATGGCATCAAGTTTTTCAGCGCCCATGGCGCCAAGCTGGACGATGCATGGGAGCTGGCGGTTGAAGCTGCGCTTGAAGAGTCGCCGGTCTGGGCCGACTCTGCCGCTTTAGGTAAAACCCGGCGGCTTGACGACGCAGCGGGCCGATACATCGAGTTTTGTAAAAGCACCTTTGCCCACGATTTGACGCTCAAGGGCTTGCGCATTGTGGTCGATGGCGCGCACGGCGCGGCGTATCACATCGCACCCAAGGTGTTTCATGAACTGGGGGCCGAAGTGGTGGCGATTGGCTGCGCCCCCGACGGCATGAACATCAACGACGGCGTCGGTGCCACGCACCCCGAAGCGTTGATTGAAGCCGTGCGCGCAAACCGCGCCGACTTCGGCATTGCACTCGACGGCGACGCTGACCGTCTGCAACTGGTTGACAGTAGAGGGCGCTTGTTCAATGGCGATGAAGTGCTGTATTTGATGGTCAATGAACGCTTGGCGCGTGGTGAAAAAGTCCCGGGTGTCGTCGGCACGCTGATGACCAACATGGCCGTTGAAGTCGCCCTGCGAGGCAAAGGCGTTGAGTTCGTACGCGCCAAGGTGGGTGACCGGTACGTGCTCGAGGAGCTTGAAAAACGCAGCTGGCTGCTCGGCGGCGAGGGCTCGGGCCACTTGCTGGCGCTGGACAAACACACCACAGGTGATGGCCTGATCAGTGCGCTGCAAGTGCTGCAAGCCTGCGTGCGCAGCGGCAAATCACTGGCCGAGTTGCTTGCTGACGTGACCTTGTTCCCGCAGACCCTGATCAACGTGCGCCTGACATCCGGCCAGGACTGGAAGAGCAACGACCTGCTGAAAACCGAGACCGCCGCGATTGAAGCAGAGCTGGGTCAGACAGGCCGGGTGCTGATACGCGCCAGTGGAACCGAGCCGCTGCTGCGCCTGATGGTCGAGGCGCGTGATGCGGCGCAGGCCGAAGCTTGCGCCCAGCGGCTCTTGAAGGCGGTCAAGGGCTGAAAAACGCCTGAAACGGGCTTGAAAAACCGTTTTAGGGTGCAAAAGTGCCTCGGGCCCATAAACAAATGGGTCAGCAGCTCCTAAAAGAAGAGCATCATCTGCTCAGGCGTGCATTGGTCACAGACTTCGGATGCTTCAGGCGCCAGCCTTCGAGAAAAGCCAGTGTCACCGCAGACTCATTGGCTTCAGCCAGCCCGCTCGAAAACAGCGCAACGACATCTGGATCAAATGTCTCGCCACCGGCCAGGTCGCTCAGGCTTCGGAAGGCGATGTAGGGAACCTTGTTGGCATAAGCCACATGGGCCAGCCCGGCGGTTTCCATTTCAAAGCTGTTGGCGTGCAGGTTTTCAAACAGGTATTTCCGGTAGTCGGGGTTGGCCAGAAAGGCGCTGCCGGTGACACCTGCACCTCCCACAAGCACCTTGGGCTGCTGGCGAACACACTGCTTCGGGTCCAGCGGCTCGCCTGGTTTAAATGCTGGGCCACACTGCGACAGCTGGGGTTTGAGCTCGCTTGCTACGGCCAGCATGTCTTTGTCTACCGGGTAGGCAAAGACAAACTCGCCTGCTGGTTTGTTTTGGCTGTTTTTGGCCGTCATGACAAAGTTTTCACGCATGAAAAGACCGGTGGGCACCTGGCCTTGCGGCGTAGGCAGATGAAATGGCGCCAGAGGCAGGCCATCTTTGCCGGTTGCCAGCTTCAGCCCCATACAAGACATGTCTGCCGGTTTGCCGCATGGCGACGGCAGCTGAGCGTTGTGACTCCAATAAACCTCCATCGACATCACCCAGCTGTCAGGAATGGTCACATCCCCCACCTGCAACTGGGGGTTCAGCCCACCGGCAATGCCGCTCATGATGAGTCGGTCAATGCGGAAGTGGTCCAGCATGAGCTGTGTCACCATGACACTGTTGATCATGCTCACTCCGCTGAGCACAATGACCACCCGGTTACCGCGCAAGATGCCAGTTGTGAACCGGTTGCCGTTGATGACATGCGTTTTGCGCTGCCGCGTTTGCGCCACCAGCAGGTCTGCCTCGGCCCCAAAAGCCGACACCACGCCAATACGCGGCGAGCAGTCCGTCAGGCATTGTGGAGCCAGTTTTGCCGCATGTAAGGGCACATGACATAAAACGCATGCTGCCCATAGGTAACAGATACATCTAATGCGCATGGTCAGGTTCCTTTGTGTAGAAAATTTTGAAGTTGAGGATGAAGCGATCAGGCGGCGCTCTTTTGGTGAGAATGGCCGGGCCGCTCTAACGCAAAATCCACCCCCTCGGGGGGTCACAGGGTGAGGGCCGGTGTCCAACGCATGAACAGCCTCCCGTAACAAGAGGGACACAACGATCACGCGGCAACCCGTCCATCCTTTGGATGTCCGGCTTTTGTGAATGTAGAGGTTTCGAAACTTTGTCCCCTCTAGCACCGTGATGTGCTGCTGCGGGCGCGCACGCGTGCCAGACGCTGTGTGCTGGGGCTGTAGCTGTCAACGTCGCCAAGCGAAATTGGCTTGAGGGATGGAATTTTGACCATGCAGTATTGATCGGGCCGGCTTTGTCTGAAATTCGCTGAATATTGGCTATTTGTCGGATTTCAACATATCGGTTTGATACTACGATAGCGGCATGAACAATTCAAGCACCTTGGACCTGCCCGCCGCCGTTCCCCTCAGGCAAGACGCCGGCGTGATTGGCCTGGTCGGTTTGGCCCACCTCATCAGCCACTACAGCCAGCTGCTTCTGGCACCGCTTTTCCCGTGGTTGAAGACCGAGTTCAACGTCAGCTATACCGAGCTCGCTTTCGTGATGACCGTATTTTTTGTGGTGTCCTGCGCAGCGCAGACGGCCTCGGGTTTTGTGGTCGACCGATTTGGCCCTCGCCCGGTTTTGTTTGCTGGTCTGGCGCTGTTAGGCCTGGCCTCCTTTGGATATGCCCTGAGCACCAGTTACTGGATGCTGGCGGGTGCGGCAGTGATTGGCGGCATCGGCAATGGCGTGTTTCATCCGGTGGACTACACGCTCTTGAACCGCAAAGTCAGTGCGCCGCGCCTCGGTCATGCCTACAGCATGCATGGCATCACCGGCAGTCTGGGCTGGGCGCTGGCCCCAGCGATGCTGCTGCCGTTGACGCTGGCTTACTCATGGCGGGTGGCCTTGATGGCAGCTGGCACGCTGGCCTTTGTGGTGTTGGCCATACAGCTGCTGAACCGCGACAAGCTGCTACTGGCGGCCGCACCTGTCAGCAAGAGTACGGCAGAGCAAGACCAAAGTCTGGCTTTTTTAAAAATCCCGGCGGTGTGGATGTGCTTCGTATTTTTCTTTTGGTACGCCGGTGTGCTCAGTGTGATCCAAACCTTTGCGCCAGAGGCCGCACGCCAGTTGCATGACGTGCCCTTGCCGCTGGTGGCCATCTGCCTGACGGTTTACATGCTGAGCAGTGCCTGTGGCATGGTGCTGGGTGGTTTTTTGGCAGCAAATGCGGCGCGCTGCGAGCGCATTGTGGGGGTTGCCTTTGGCATTGCCGCTTCGGCGGCATTGCTGCTGGCGCTGGGCGACTACCCGGTCTGGGTGGTGCCGGTGCTGTTTGGCGTCATGGGTTTTGCGTCCGGCATGTCCGGGCCGTCGCGTGACTTACTGGTCAAGGGGTCCGCGCCAGACAACGCCTCGGGCCGAGTCTATGGCGTGGTTTACGCCGGGCTGGACATTGGCCAGGCGGTGACGCCGCTGGTTTTTGGCGTGCTGATGGACCATGGCCAGTACCGCAGCGTGTGGCTGGGCTTGGTGGTGTTGCAAGGTGTGCTGGTGGCCTGTGCATTCAATGTCAATAAAGTCCGGCGTACCGCGCTCGCGCCTGCTTGAGCCAAGCTGCGAGCAGAGGCGGTCATATACTTGCCCATAACCCTTTCATGGGACATATCGTGCACACCAAGCTCAATTTTTCATCTTTTTCACTTCTTGCAGCCTCTTTTTTGATGGTGCGCACTGTGGCTGCACAACCGGCTCCCATCAGTTATCAACTCACGGGCGACATGGGTGCTGCGGTGTATGGCACACAAAGCCTGATTCGCGGTAAAAACAATGAGGCGACTGCGCTGCCGTATTTGTTTGCCGACTACGGCCGATTTTTTGCGCGGGTTGACACCTTTGGCATCAAGACGCTGCCCATCGGTAACGGCTACCTTGAACTGGTAGGCCGCGTTAGCCAGGAAGGCTGGCGTGCCAATATTGCACCACTGGGCGGGCTGACCGACCGTAAAAGACCATTGCCGGTTGGCATCGGCACGTTTCAGCAAACGCCTTACGGTGCGTTTATGGTCAACGCATTCGTTGATGCAGGCAGCTCGGGCGGCAGCCTGCTGGAAGCCACCTACGCGGCAGAAGTCAAGCTTGGCAGCTTGTCCCTTTACCCGCAGCTGGGCGTGGAGCGCCGCAGCGCCAAGTACACCAATTACTTGTACGGCGTGACGTCCACCGAGTCAGTGGCCAGTGGTTACGCGGTTTATAACGCGGGTGCGTCGACCACGCCTGTGCTGGGTCTGGCCGCTGATTATTCATTCACGGAAAACTGGATCGTCAACCTGCAGGTGCGCCGCAAGTGGCAGGATTCCGCCATCACAAACAGCTCGTTGGTGGTGCGCAAGACCAGCGACACAGCTTATATGGGCTTGTCGTACCGGTTTAAATAACCGACACCATCTTCCCAGACGGGTTTCCTGCCAGTCATTGCTTAAGCATTTGCGCTTGAAGCTGGTGGTGCCGACGGCCAAAGCACAATACCGGAATAACGATGGATAACGACGCACATGACAGAACAAATCGCAGGACACCTTTTAGTTGATTGCCTGATCGCCCAGGGGGTGACCCACGCCTTTGGCGTACCGGGTGAAAGTTACCTGGCCGTACTTGATGGCCTGCATGCGCGGCAAGACGCCATTCGTTTCATCACCTGCAGGCAAGAAGGCGGCGCTGCCTACATGGCAGAAGCGCATGGCAAGCTGACAGGCAGGCCTGGCGTGTGCATGGTGACGCGCGGACCGGGTGCGACCAACGCATCAATCGGTGTGCATACGGCGTTTCAAGACTCGACACCCATGGTGCTGCTGGTCGGCGACGTCGCCAGTGACTGCCGGGACCGCGAGGCATTTCAGGAAGTCGATTACCAGGCCTTTTTTGGCCCCTCCACCCGCGGCTTTGCCAAGCGGGTCGAGCGCATCGATGATGCCAACCGAATTCCTGAATATGTCGCACGCGCCTTTGCCACTGCGATGAACGGCAGGCCGGGCCCCGTGGTGCTGGTGCTGCCTGAAGACATGCTGACCCGCATGACAACTGCCCAGCCACTGGCCCGTGTGGAGGCAGTTCAAGCCTGGAGCGACCCCGGCGCGCTGCGTACGCTGAGGGAAATGCTGCTGGAGTCCGAGCGTCCCTTCGTCATTGCAGGCGGTGGTGGCTGGACGCCACAAGCCGCGCAGGCACTCCAGCGCTTTGCTGAAAACTGGCGCTTGCCGGTCGGCAATGCGTTCAGGTTTCAGGATACCTTTGACAACCACCACCCGCTGTATGCGGGCGATGTCGGCATTGGTCTGAACCCCAAGCTGGCCGCGCGCGTCAAAGCGGCCGATCTGATCATCGCCATTGGCCCGCGCCTGGGTGAGATGACGACCAACAATTACACGCTCCTTGAAGCACCTTGCCCAAAGCAAATGCTGGTGCATATCCATAGCAGTGCGGAAGAGCTGAACCGCGTCTACCAAGCCGACTTGGCCATCAACGCCACCATGAACGCCGCGGCCAGGTCTTTAGAGGTCTTAACGGCCCCCGTCAGCGTAGCGTGGGAGCAGTGGGCACTGGATGCCAATGCCGACTACATTGCCAACCTTCAGCCCAACAAGCTGCCAGGCGATATTGACATGCCCGCCATCGTTGGCGTGCTGCAACAGCATTTGCCGGCTGATGCGGTGTTAACCAATGGCGCAGGCAACTTTGCCAGCTGGGTACACCGTTTTTACAAACACCACGGCTTGGTCAAGGGCCACAAAACGCAACTCGCACCCACGGTCGGTGCCATGGGCTACGGGGTACCCGCGGGTATTGCGGCTGCCATCACAACCGGGCGTGTCGTGCTGACGATGGCCGGCGACGGTGACTTCTTAATGAACGGCCAAGAACTGGCCACCGCCGCGCAGCACGGCGCCAAAACCATCATCGTGCTTTTGAATAACGGCATGTACGGCACCATCCGCATGCACCAGGAGCGCGAATTCCCCAACCACGTCAGCGGCTCGTATCTGCAAAACCCAGATTTCGCCGCACTGGCACGCGCTTATGGCTATGCGGGGGTACGCATTACCAAAACGGCAGAGTTTGAAGGCGAGCTGCTGGCCGCGCTGACGCGCCCTGAAGGCACCCTGATGGAAGTGATGCTGGATGCAGAAGTCATCACGACCCGAACCACGCTGTCGGTCATCACCCAGCAAGCGCTACAGCTCAAACCTTAGGGCCACCTTGACAATCAATGCACATTGACAGGAAGACTTTTTGATGATGGATGTTGTGGTCTTGTTCTTCTTGCTGGGACTGCTGGCGAGGTTGGTCAAAAGTGATTTGGCTTTGCCGGGCGTGTTGTACGAGACGCTGTCGATTTACCTGTTGCTGGCGATTGGCTTGAAGGGCGGGGTCGAGCTGTCAAAACAAAGCCTGGATGCCGTCATTCCCCAAATGCTGTTTTGCCTGGCGCTGGGCTTGATGATTCCGTTGCTGCTGTACCCCTTGCTCAGGCGTTTGGTGGGGCTCAATGGATTTGATGCGGCCTCGGTTGCGGCGCATTACGGCTCGGTCAGTGTGGTGACGTTTGCGGTGGCTAGCGCGTACCTCACGCACCGCGACATTGCCTATGAATCGCATGCCGCTCTTTGGGTGGCTTTGCTTGAAGCACCAGGAATCGTGGCCGGTATTGCCTTGGCGCGCTGGACCGAAAAGAAGCCTAGCGGCCAAGTTGTGGAAAAGGGTGCTCGAGCTGGGTTTGCCTGGAGCGAGCTGGCGCACGACGTCTTTTTGGGCAAATCCGTGTTTCTGCTTGTGGGTGGCTTGGTGATGGGCACGCTCATGGGTGAGGCCGGCACGGCGCCGATTGCACCGCTTTTTACCGTGCTGTTCAAAGGCGTGTTGGCATTGTTCCTATTAGAGTTGGGGCTGGTCGCCGGTGGCAGGCTGGGCGAGCTCAAGCGTTACGGCGTTAAATTGATTGTTTTCGCCTTGCTCGCCCCCATGGGCTTGGCTTTGTTGGGTGCGCTCGGCGGCAAGGCACTGGGCTTGAGTACTGGCGGCATTGCCATCATGGCAGCGCTGGCCGCCAGCGCCAGCTATATTGCTGCACCGACAGCCATGCGCATTGCGGTTCCGCAAGCCAATGCCGCCTTGTCCATCACCGCCGCCTTGGGCGTGACCTTTCCTTTTAATGTCCTGCTGGGAATCCCGCTGTATTTAAAGCTGGCGCAAGTCCTCAGCTAGTCCACCCCTGCCCTGGAGTCACGAACGATGCTTAAACATCAAAAAAAACTGCTGGTCATCATCACCGAAGCCATTCTTGAAAAGTCGCTGATCGCCGATGCCAAAAGGCTGGGTTCGCAGGGCTACACCGTCTACGACGTGCGTGGCGGCTCCCAAAATGCAACCCATGAAGGCGATTGGGAAGCTGACCGGATGATAGAGATGAAGATCATTTGCGACGAGGCGGTCGCTGACGCGATTGCCAGCCACGTCATCGGGCAATACGCCAGCAACTACGGCCTGCGTCTGTTTTTCTCTCATATTGAGGTGGTGCGGCCGCAAAAGTTCTAACCGAGGCGACGATGATTTTGTAGCTGCTTATTCAAGTATCTATTGGGCCAGTGCCATGATAAATACCTGACAAGCATAAAAAAAGCCGGTTTTCACCGGCTTTTTAATGTCTACCCGAGGGCAGATTACTTGACGTGCTTACCGATCAGGCCAGCCATCTCGAACATCGATACCTGGGCTTTGCCGAAAACGGCTTTCAGCTTGGTGTCGGCGTTGATCATGCGCTTGTTGACGCTGTCTTGCAGTTTGTGGGCCTTGATGTAGACCCACAGCTTGCTGACGATCTCGGTGCGTGGCAGCGGCTTGTCGCCCAACACTGCGGCCAATGCCGGGCTCAGTGTCAATGCCTTCATGAACGCAGCGTTAGGGGTCCGCTTTTTGGCAGGCACTTTTTTAGCAGCTGGCTTTTTGGCCGGTGCTGCTTTTTTGGCGGGTGCTGCTTTTTTAGCGGCTACTTTTTTCGCTGGGGCTGCTTTCTTCGCAGCTACTTTCTTTGCCGGAGCAGCCTTTTTTGCGGGTGCTTTTTTAGCCGGTGCTTTTTTTGCAGTTGCCATGATTGATTTTCCTTCTAGAAGTTGATAAATCACTGTCAGAGATAACTACTCCCCGACAGCACTGCGGATGCTACTGGAGAAAGAGCAGTTTTCATAGGGGAAAAGTACTTTTTTGATGTTTTGTGGCGCTAATTTGCTTCTGAAAATCAAAAACAACATCGTTAAGTCGCTTTTCGGAGGAAAAAACGTCATGTCGATGCATCTCAAAGAACCACTCATGTCACCTGCAAACGCTTTGAAATTTGTCACTTGCGAGCCGAGCGATGCGCATAACAATGATGCGTCAGGCAACTTCAGGGTTCTGCCGACTTTGTTCAAAGGCGTCGGCGTGTGTGGGTTCGTCCGGGCGATTGGCTTGATGCCGACGAGGATGGCATGGTGGTCATGCCTGCACCGGTGCTAGGCTTAAGCTGCTATGCCTTTGTAGAGCATGTACGCGGCTAGCACATAAAGGACGCTGGCAAAGATGCGCTTGAGCTTGCCCACCGGCAGCGTGTGCGCAGCTTTTGCCCCTTGCGGTGCGACCAGAAAGCTGCACACTGCAATCACCCCCAATGCGGGCAGCCAGATGTAGCCAATCGCGCCAGCTGGCAAGTTTTGCACGCTCTGGCCGCTGATGATGTAGCCGATCACATTGGCCAGGGCAATCGGAAAACCCAGCGCCGCTGATGTCGCTACCGCATTGCGAATGGCCACATTGCACCAGGTCATGAAGGGCACGCTGATGAAGGCACCGCCAGCGCCTACCAGGCCGGATAAAAATCCAATGAAGCCGCCAGCCGTCAGCAGCCCGCCTGTGCCCGGCAACTGGCGTGCGGGTCTGGGTTTTTTGTCCAGAAACATCTGTGTGGCTGAAAAACCCACGAACAGACCAAAGAAGATGGCCAAATACGAACCCTTGAGCATTGCGAAAACACCCAGGCTACCCACAAGACTGCCCATCACAATGCCTGGCGCCAGCCGTTTGACAATGTCCCAACGTACCGCGCCGCGCTTGTGGTGTGCCCAAACGCTGGAAATCGAGGTAAAAATAATGGTCGCCATGGAGGTAGCGATCGCCATTTTGACTGCCAAATCAGGGGCTACTCCACGGTTGGACATGCTCATGGTGATGAATGGAACCATCAGCATTCCGCCGCCTATGCCCAATAGACCAGCCAGAAAGCCTGCCCCGACGCCGAGCACAGCAAGTTCAACAATGAGAAGAGGTTCTAGCAGCATATTTGAAAGGAAGCGGATGGGGGTTTTTACCCGTAAACGAATGGGTATTTTTATGAACTACGCAGTTAAACTGAAATTTGGTTTGTCCCGACCCGTCGTTAACTACTACAGGAACCTGACTATGCGCTTGACCTCACTTTTTAAATGCATAACCAAAACAGCAGGCAGTGTAGCTTTAGCTGTGACCTTTGCAGCGCATGCAGCGCCTTGGCAGCCCACAAAGAATGTAGAGTTTGTCGTGCCGGCAGGGACAGGCGGCGGCGCCGACCAGATGGCTCGATTGATTCAGGGCATCATCACCAAAAATAAGTTGATGAAGACTTCAATGGTGGTCGTCAACAAGGGTGGCGGTGCAGGCGCAGAAGGCTTTTTGGAGATCAAAAACGCCAAGGGTGACCCGCACAAAATCGTGATCACGCTGTCAAATATGTTCACCACACCCTTGGCCACGGGGGTGCCTTTCAGCTGGAAAGACATGACGCCCGTCGCCATGCTGTCACTCGATGAGTTCGTGCTCTGGGTGAATGCTGAAACGCCTTACAAAACCACGCAGGAGTACCTGGCGGCCGTCAAGGCGGCGGGTGGCAAGCTCAAAATGGGTGGGACCGGCTCCAAACAGGAGGATCAAATCATCACTGCACTGATTGAAAAATCGACGGGTAGCAAGTTTATTTACGTCCCCTACAAGGGCGGCGGCGAAGTGGCAGTGCAACTGGTGGGCAAGCATGTTGATTCCACCGTCAACAATCCGATTGAGGCCGTGGCTCAGTGGCGCGGCGGCAAGCTGCGCCCTTTGTGTGTTTTCGATGGCAAGCGATTGGCGTACAAAGACAAAATTGCTGACAAGGCTTGGTCTGACGTTCCTACCTGCAAGGAAGGCGGACTGGATGTGGAATACCTGATGCTGCGCGGCATCTTTATGGCCCCTGGTGTGACGCCCGAACAGACCGCTTTTTTCGTCGACTTGATGAAAAAAGTGCGAGCGACACCGGAATGGAAAAAGTTCATGGATGAAGGCGCGTTCAACCAAACCTTTATGGAGGGCGCTGAGTTTGCGCGCTGGGTTGCCAATGAAGAAATCCGCCATCGCCTGTTGATGCAGGAAGCCGGATTCGTCGCCAAATAAACAGGAAACTTTCATGCAGCAAGAAGCACCTCAAGCCGAGGAAGTCAGCGCGGCGTCCAAGCGAACGCTTGAAATCGTCACCGCTGTTTTCTTTTTATTGGTCGGCAGTGTGGTGATGTGGGACAGCTCCCGTATCGGCGCGGGTTGGGGCTCAGAGGGGCCACAAAGCGGATACTTTCCGTTTTATATCGGCTTGTTGATGAACCTGGCCAGCGCGGTGAACTTGCTGCTGGCTTTGAAGTCCAGCAAAGCCGAGTCGTTTGTATCCAAGCCAGCCGTCAAACTGGTACTGGCCATCTTTTTGCCCTGCCTGGTGTACGTTGCTGCGATGCAGTGGCTGGGCCTGTATACGGCCTCTTTGATTTTCATCGCTGTGTTCATGCGCTGGCAGGGCAGGTTCAGCGTTTTAAAGTCTGGGCTGACATCTCTCATCGTGGTGGTGGTGCTGTTTGTGATGTTTGAAATCTGGTTCAAGGTGCCCCTGATCAAAGGCCCGCTAGAAGCCGCACTGGGGTACTGACGTGGAAGAAATACAAGCTTTGTTTCAGGGCTTTGCCGTGGCCCTGTCACCCGCCAATATCGCTCTGATGCTGTTGGGTATTGTGCTGGGCATTTTGATCGGTGTGTTGCCTGGCTTGGGCGGAGCCAACGGCGTGGCGATTTTGCTGCCATTGACTTTCAGCATGAGCCCCGTCTCTGGGATTATTTTGCTGTCGTGTATCTATTGGGGCGCCCTGTTTGGCGGGGCAATCACGTCGATTCTGTTCAATATTCCGGGCGAGCCGTGGTCAGTGGCCACCACCTTTGACGGCTATCCGATGGCCCAGCAAGGCCACGCTGGCCAAGCTTTGACGGCGGCATTTACCTCCTCATTTGTCGGTGCGTTTGTTGCTGTGCTGATGATTACTTTTTTAGCGCCGCTGGTAGCCAAGTTCGCGCTCAAATTTGGCCCACCGGAATTTTTTGCGGTTCAGCTGCTGACCTTCTGCAGCTTTGTGGGCATGAGCAAGGGCGCACCGTGGAAGACGCTGGCAGCGATGTTCCTCGGCTTCACGCTGGCTGCGATTGGCATGGACAACGTCACCGGCCAGCTAAGGCTGACGTTTGGTTTTGAGCCGATGATGAAGGGCTTTGATTTTTTGATTGCGGTGATCGGCCTGTTTGGCATCGGCGAGATTTTGCTGACGATGGAAGAGGGCCTGGCCTTCAAAGGAAAAGACGGCAAGATCAACGCTAAAGTGGTGTTGGAAACTTGGAAAAAATTACCCCGCTATTGGCTCAGCTACATTCGCAGCGCAGCGGTTGGCTGCTGGATGGGCATCACGCCAGGCGGTGCAACCCCCGCGTCCTTCATGGGTTACGGTATTGCCAAGCGATTTTCAAAAACCCCAGGCAACTTTGGCAAGGGCGATATTGAGGGCGTTATCGCCCCTGAAACCGCCGCCCACGCCGCCGGTACTGCCGCACTGCTGCCGATGTTGACGCTCGGTATTCCTGGCTCCCCAACGGCGGCCGTGCTGCTCGGTGGCCTGCTGGTCTGGGGTTTACAGCCTGGGCCGCTGCTGTTTGTAGAGCAAAAAGATTTTGTCTGGGGTCTGATTGCCAGCATGTACCTGGGCAACATTGCCGGGCTGATTGTGGTGTTGCTGACAGTGCCTTGGTTTGCCGCGATTTTGCGGATTCCGTTTTCTATTATTGCCCCGGTGATTTTGGTGATTTGCGCGGTCGGCGCTTACACGGTGCACAGCTCGATGTTTGATGTGTGGCTGATGATGGGGTTTGGTGTGATGGGTTATGTGTTTAAAAAGCTGGACTACCCGCTGGCACCGCTGGTGTTGGCGCTGGTGCTGGGGGACATGGCCGAAAATGCTTTCAGGCAATCTTTGCTGGGGTCCAGCGGCAGCATGCTGGTGTTTGTGTCTAACCCGCTTGTCGCGAGCATCACCACGCTGGCCTTGGTCATGTTGTTTTGGCCCTTGATTGGCGCGGTGGTCAAGCGTATGAAAGCTCATGGATGATGACTATCAACCGATGGATACGCTATGAGGCGGGTGGCCAAGCCGGGTTTGGTTTGCTGCATGGTGACACGATTGAAGTCTGCCAGGGCCATATGTTTGGCGACTTTGAGCGAACGGGGCAATCCATTGCATTGGCCGATGTTGTTGTTGCGCTGCCATGCGTGCCTAGTAAATTGATTGGCCTGTGGAACAACTACCACGCACAAGCTGCCAAGCAGGGCTTGAGTCTGCCTGCCGAACCGTTATGGTTCATCAAGGCGGCAAGCAGCTATTGCGCGCATGAACAGCCCTTTAACGCGCCTGCTCACTATGACGGCCGTGTGGTGTACGAGGGTGAACTGGGTCTGGTGATTGGTAAAACCTGCAAAAACATCGGTATTGATGAGGCGGCGGATGCGATTTTTGGTGTGACCTGCGTGAACGATGTGACGGCGCTGGACTTGCTCACGCGGGACGCCTCATTTGCACAATGGACGCGTGCCAAGAGCTTTGACACCTTTGGCATTTTTGGCCCCGTCATTGCCAGCGGGCTCGACTGGAACGCGTTGACAGTGCGCACGCTGGTCAACGGACGTGAGCGGCAAAATTACCCCTGTAGCGACATGATTTTTTCACCTGCGCAGATCGTCTCCAGCCTGTCACGCGAGATGACGCTTGTGCCTGGCGATGTGATTGCCTGCGGCACGTCGCTCGGCGTCTTGCCCATCAAGCCGGGTACAGTGGTGGAAGTGGCCATAGATGGCATTGGTGTTTTGAAAAACACTTTTGGGTCGAATTCAAATAATGTAGAAGCTTGAAATGAAAATTTGTATTGTTGGTGCAGGTGCCATAGGCGGCATGTTGGGGGTCAAGCTGGCACTCAGTGGCCACGAGGTCACGCTGATTTTGCGCGGTGCGAATCTGGAGGCTGTCAAACAAAACGGTTTGATGCTGATTGAGGAAAATGGCAACGAACTGCTTGCCAAACCCGTCAAGGCGACTTCCAATATCCGCGAAGCGGGCCCGCAGGACGTGGTGATTCTGGGCCTGAAGGCACACCAGGTGGCTGACGTTGCCGCCGATTTGCCGCACTTGATGCACAGCGCCACCCGCGTGGTGACCATGCAAAATGGGATTCCCTGGTGGTACTTTTACAAGCTTTCGGGCCATTACACCGCCATGCCAGTGCGTGCGGTTGACCCGGATGGTGTGATTGCCAAGTACATCCCGATCGACAGCGTGATTGGAAGCGTGGTGTATCCGGCCAGTGAGGTGATTCGCCCCGGTGTGATCAAGGTGATTGAAGGTAACCGCTTCACGCTCGGCGAGATTGACGGGTCTGACACGCCGAGCATTCGCGCCATCAGTGATGCTTTCAAAGGCGCTGGCTTCAAAGCGCCCGTGTCAATGGATATACGCTCGGAAATCTGGCTCAAGGTGTGGGGCAATCTGAGCTTTAACCCTATCAGCGCCCTGACGCATGCGACGCTTGAAGACATTTGCCTTTACGCTCCCACGCGCGAGCTGGCCGCCAACATGATGATGGAGGCCCAGGCGATTGGTGAAAAGCTTGGCGTGCAATTCAAGGTCAGCCTGGAAAAGCGCATCGCAGGTGCGCAGGCCGTGGGGCAACACAAAACCTCGATGTTGCAAGATGTGGAGCAGGGTCGGGCACTCGAATTGCAAGCGCTGGTCGCCGCCGTCATGGAGCTTGGGCAAATCACCCAGACCCCGACGCCAACCATTCATGCCGTCTATGCCCTGGCCAGTTTGCTGGCAAAAAACCTGCAGCAGCACAATGCGACGCTCAAAATTTCTTCGATTTAAACTTTTTCTATGACCCACCTCACCACCCTCCACGAGATGATTGCGCTGCAATCGCCTGAAGCCACCGCCATGATGGCACCCAGCGGCGTACCGCTGTCATACGGCGCCATGAACCGTCTCATTGCGCAGACGACCGACGCCCTCAATGCCATGGGCATTGGGCGGGGTGACCGTGTAGGCATCGTGCTGCCCAACTGCCCTGAAATGGCGACTGCTTTCGTCGCTGTGGCGAGTGCGTGTACCGCCGCGCCGCTGAACATGGCTTACCGTGCCGATGAGTTTGAGTTTTATCTGAGTGACTTGAAAGCCAAGGCCTTGATCGTGGCGGCGGGCAGTCAAACGCCCGCACTGGAGGTCGCTGCCAAACTGGGTATGGCGGTCATTGAACTCAAAGCCCTGCCTGAGCGCGGCGCAGGAAATTTCGAATTGACATCCAGCCAAATAGGCCAAGCCGCCTTGCCTGGCCCAGCCATGGCCGATGATGTCGCGCTGATTTTGCACACCTCGGGCACGACGTCACGGCCCAAAATTGTGCCGCTGTCGCATCGCAATGTGTGCGCGTCGGCCCGCAACATCAGCAACACCTTGCAGCTCACAAGCGCCGACCGTGAACTGCACGTCATGCCGCTTTTTCATATTCATGGCCTGATTGCAGGCGTGCTGGCGCCCATGGCCGTCGGCAGCATGATTTTTTGCACACCTGGTTTTAATGCTCTCAAGTTTTTTAGCTGGATGAAAGAGTGCAAGCCGACTTGGTACACGGCTGTACCCACCATGCACCAAACCATCCTGGCTCGCGCAGCCAACAACATGGATGTGATTGAAGCCAACCCGCTTCGCTTTATCCGTTCGTCCTCATCATCCATGCCGCCGCAGGTGATTGCCGAGCTTGAAAGGGTGTTTAAAACCCCGCTGATAGAGTCTTACGGCATGACGGAAGCTGCGCACCAAATGGCCAGCAGCCCGCTGCCACCAGGCAAACGCATTCCAGGCTCGGTCGGACTGGCTGCCGGCCCCGAGGTCGCCATCATGGACAACTCGGGCAACTTGCTGGCAGCTGGCGACATCGGTGAGATCGTTATTCGCGGCGAAAACGTCACCCTGGGTTATGAGAACAACGACAAGGCCAATGCTGAGGGTTTCATCAACGGCTGGTTTCGCACGGGCGACCAAGGCACGATGACCAGCGATGGCTATGTCACGCTCACGGGCCGCCTGAAAGAAATCATCAATCGAGGTGGTGAAAAAATATCACCACGGGAGGTTGATGAAGTGCTGATGGATCACCCCGCCGTGGCGCAGGTCGTGACCTTTGGCATGCCGCATGACAAACTGGGCGAAGAAGTTGCTGCGGCTGTGGTCCTGCGTGAAGGAAAAACAGCGACAGACCGGGAGATACGTGAGTTTGTCGCCACCAAGCTGGCAGACTTCAAGGTGCCCAAAAAAATTCTCATCATGGACGAGATTCCCAAAGGCGCAACTGGCAAGCTGCAACGCATTGGCCTGGCGCAAAAGCTGGGTTTGGCTTGATCGTTCAAGGTGTCTGCAGGTACCGCTGGACCGTCATCCTGAACCAGGGTTCAGGTGGGCGAGGGCAGCCTGGCTTTGGGCTCGTCTAACGCGAGACGGGCACGCCAGCCAGGCAATTTACCAAGCCCGTGCTATTAAAAGCATTGGTACAAGGAAATATAAAGCCCAGCGCGTACTGCAGACGATGTCGATTGTAGGCTCAAGCTAAAGCAGCTGGCCATCCTGCCCCAGGGCCAGATCCAGACGCTGCAGCAAGGCTGACAGTTGCGCCTCGTCCCGGCTGGGGTCGGCCTGTTTGGGTGCGGTGGTTTGAGCCGCTGCGGATTGCTCCGGCAGTTCAAACGCCAGATTCAGGGCCGCCAACACAGCAATGCGGTCACGCGCCTTGATCTTGCCGCTGTCCCGAATTTTGCACATGGCCAGATCAACCCGGTTGACGGCATCGAGGAGACGCGCATCACCTTCGGGTGGGCAGCCCAGCAAATAGCTTTGTCCCATGATCTGGACTTCAAGCTGCTTCATCATGAGGCTCCCAAGGGGGCGGACTGGCTGTGGCTGGCGTTTTCAGGCAGGCGCTCGAGCAGCGCGTCTACCCTTGCGCGCGCAGCGCCAAGCCTGGACCGCAGCGAGTCGCGCTCTTGCGTCAGTGCGCTGACCTGTGCAGTCAGCAGGGCATTGGTGCGTTGTAATTCCTCGTAGCGCAGCAACAGGCGTTCAACGCGCTCCGTGATCTGGTCAATTTGGTTGGTATTGGACATACACCTCCAATTGTAGGGTTTACTTACAACCCAAAGTGTAGAATGTGATTTGTTGGTGCTCGCGGTGTGGTTCACATGCCGCAGTTCAACGGGAAGCAGGAGAGAGTTTGCACTCAAGCGTGCCAAGTCTCTCAACCTGCGCTGCCCCCGCAACGGTAAAACGAACGGATCCAGGTCAGAACTTCTGGCTTTTATCCAGTATTCATCGACAGCCACTGAGTGCCCTGAACAAGTGCTTGGGAAGGTGATGAGTGCAGCTTCGTCAGCCCGGATACCGGCCAACAAGGTGATCGTATTTCCGAGAGGTAATGCGTTCGTATCGCTCATGCACTGGCGGGGAAGCTGGTGAGGGCTTGTTGTTGACAGTTTCTTCTCATGCAAACTTGCTTTTACTGTGAGCGGCTCGCCGCGCTTTCGTTCGCGCTTGCCACGACTTTTCCTGTTTTCTCACAGACCATCGATGGCACCCAGCTCAAAGAGATGGTGGTGACCGCCAGCCGGGTTGCAACGCCCATCACTGACGCGATTGCGGATATCTCCATCATCACTCGTGAGCAATTGGACCGGGCTGGACAGTCGTCCTTGCGCGATATTTTGGCCCAGCAACCTGGCGTACAGTTGACAAGTAGCGGCAGTTATCGCTCGTCTACGGGTGTATTTTTGCGGGGGGCGGCGACCGCGCAGACGATTGTTCTGATTGACGGTATTCGGGTCGGGTCCGCAACAAGCGGTGCCGTTTCTTACGAAAATCTGCCGCTTTCTCGAATTGAGCGAATTGAAATTCTGCGGGGTGCATCGTCCGCGTTATATGGTCCCGATGCCGTGGGTGGTGTCATTCAAATTTTTACGCGTGCGCCATCTGATGGCATGGCAGTGGATGCCACCGCTGGCATGGGATCCGATGGGCACAGGCAATCGGGCGCGTCGATACGGGGCACGATGGGCGAGGAAAAATCGGTAGCGTACAGCTTCGGTGCGTCGCGAGAAAGAGCGACGGGAATCAGCGTGATCGTTGATTCGCTGTCTACCAGCTACAACCCCGATCTTGATGGGTTCAAGTCGGCGAGTTTTGATGCAAAGTTAACCGCCAAGCTCAATAAAGAGCATTCAATTTCACTGAGCTTACTGCGCAGCGATACCGAATACCAGTTCGATGGCATGCCCAGCCCAAACACTCTTAAGCTTACCAAACTGACGTCTGATGCGTTTAGCAAGGCGCGAGTAGGCACCCAAATTTTCAGATGGGATGCGCAATGGCTACCGTCATGGAAATCCATTGTGACTGTGGGCAGTGATGATGAAAAATCTGTGAGCGATTACTACCGTATTTCGGACGGCGCGCCTGGCGGTAGCAGTCGTTTTAACACGGCACGTAGCCAATATTCCTGGCAAAACGATTTCAGCATTGGTCGCGATGTGTTGTCAGCGACGCTGGAAAACCGCAACGAATCTGTCGACAGTGAAACCGTCTACACCGTTACCAGTCGTCGGATAGAGAGTACTTCGCTGTCGTACGCTCTGAACCGCGATCAATGGAATGCACTGGCGGTGGTCAGAAATGACAAAAACTCGCAATTCGGCAGCTTTAACAATGGGTCGCTAGCAGGTGGGTATCGGCTGACGCCAAGCCTTCGATGGGTGGCGAGCGCCGGTACCAGCTACCAGGCACCTACTTTTAATCAGCTCTATTACCCTGGTTTCGGAACACCAACGCAGGTACCGCAGAAAAACCGCGCGCTTGAAACAGGGCTCAAATATCAGGAAGCCAATGTCTCCCTGGGTGCAGTCATCTATCGAAACAATGTTCAGGGTTTCATCATTCCTTCCACCAATGTTCAAAGCTCACTGGCGGTATTGCGGGGCGTAACGCTCAGTGCTGATGTGCAGTCTGGCAGCACTGGATACGCTCTTTCCTACGATTATGCAGATCCAAAATCTTACAGCTCGGTGGCTGCAAGTAACGATTTGCGCTTGGTACGTGTCGCAAGAAGAATATTCAATGCCAGCATTCATCACCGCATGGGTCAGGTCAAAATTTTCGGGGAGTTGAAGATGTCTGGCGATAGGGAGGACGCAAAAGTCGTGGGTGTTGGTCGCGATGTGCTCGCGGGCTACAGTGTCATCAACACCGGCCTGACCTGGTCTTTCTATAAAAACATGTCCTTGCAAGTTCGTATCAACAATCTCACGAACAAAAATTACATGTTGGCCAATAGTTTCTCCACACCGGGTCGCAATGCATTTGCGTCCGTCTCTTTTGCAATGTGATTGTCTTGAGTACCGTTCATAGCGTAGGACCACCAACCCATGAAACCAGTAGTAGCTTGCCCCGCCATCCTGATTGCCGCGCCCGCATCCGGGCAGGGTAAAACGACGGTGGCTTCTGCGCTGGCGCGCTTGCATGCGCGGCAGGGTCGGCGGGTGCGGGTCTTCAAATGCGGGCCTGATTTTCTGGACCCGCACTGGCTGACCTTGGCCAGCGGCAAACCGGTACATCAGCTTGATTTGTGGATGACGGGTGAAACTGACTGCGCCCAGCGCCTGCATGACGCGGCTAAGGAGTGCGACCTGATCATTGTTGAAGGCGTGATGGGGTTGTTTGACGGCGAGCCCAGCGCGGCGGACCTGGCGCAGCGCTTTGGCTTGCCGGTGCTGGCCGTGATTGACGCAAGCGCCATGGCCGGCACCTTTGGCGCTCTGGCCTGGGGCCTGCAGCATTACCGCGAAGGCCTGCCGTTTGCCGGTGTTCTGGCCAACCGGGTGGCGTCAACCGGCCATGCCGAGATGCTGCAAGCTGGCCTGCGCGATGCCAGTCAGTGGCGCGGTGCGCTGATGCGCAGTGATGCCTTCACGCTGCCCGAGCGGCATTTGGGGCTGGTTGTTGCCAGTGAGCTGAGCGATGCCATGCAAAGGCTGGATGCGGCGGCTGACGCTTTGGCTGCAACACCGCTTGGCAACATGAGCACGGCTGATTTGCAGGTGTGGTCTACCACTTTTGAATCGCCTGATTCCAACGAAGCTGTCTTTCCAGCGACCGCCTTGAAAGGCCAGACCATCGCTGTTGCCCGTGATGCCGCTTTCTGCTTTACCTACGCTGCCAACACCGACTGCTTGCAGGAGATGGGTGCGCAGATCGTTTACTTTTCTCCGTTGGCTGACAGCGCCTTGCCGGCCTGTGATGCCCTCTGGCTGCCTGGCGGTTACCCCGAGTTGCATGCTGAAAAATTAACCGCCAACACAGCCATGAAAACCAGCATCGCGGCGCATGTGGCAGCAGGCAAGCCTGTGTGGGCTGAATGCGGCGGCATGATGGCCCTGTTTGAAACACTGACCACTTCTGGTGTTGACAGTCACGCCATGTGGGGTGTTTTGCCCGGCAGCGTCACGCTGCAAAAACGACTGGCAGCTCTGGGGCCGCAGCAACTGGAAGTAAGCGGCGGCCTGCTGCGTGGCCACGCGTTTCACTATTCGACTTGTGCCACAGCGTTACCCGTCGCTGCGCGCACCCAGGCTGCGCCAGGTCGCAAGCTGTGGGGGCAGGGCGAGGCGCTGTACGTGCAGGGCCCGGTCAAGGCCAGCTACTTTCACGCCTGGTTTGCGTCTAACCCGGCAGCTGCTGCGGCTCTGTTCTTGAGGGATCAACATGCTGGATAAAACGAACGACTGGCGCAGCCATTCAACAGGCCAAAACTACGGCCCACAACGCATCGTTTGCCTGACCGAAGAACCCACCGAATGGCTCTACATGCTGGGCGAAGAGCGGCGCATTGTGGGCATATCTGGCTACACCGTCCGGCCGCCGCGTGCACGGGAAGAAAAGCCCAAAGTCAGCGCGTTTTTAAGCGCCAAGATTGACAAGATTGTTGAGTTGCGACCCGATTGCGTGATTGGCTTTTCAGACCTGCAGGCCGACATTGCCTCGCAACTGGTTAAAAAAGGCATTCAAGTCACGATTTTTAACCAGCGCAGCGTGGCCGAAATTTTCTCCATGATGTACCAGCTGGCCGCGATGGTCGGGCAAGCTGACAAAGGTCTGGCACTGATAAAAACCATGCAAAACCGCCTGCTGGCGATGGAAGGGGTAGCCCGTTCTTTGCAGCGCCGCCCCCGCGTGTTTTTTGAAGAATGGTATGACCCGCACATCAGCGCCATTGCCTGGGTGTCTGAGCTGGTCGGCATTGCGGGGGGCGATGACTGCTTTCCCGAACTCGCCAAAGAACCGATGGGCAAGGGCCGCATCATTGCCGACGGGGCAGAGATTGTGCGGCGTAACCCTGACATTATTTTTGGCTCCTGGTGCGGCCGCCGATTCAGGCCTGCGCATGTGCGCGCCCGGCCGGGTTGGCAAGAAGTCAACGCCGTTAAAAACGACCAGTTGTTTGAGATCAAGTCGGCTGAAATTTTGCAGCCTGGGCCAGCTTCCATCATCGACGGTGTCGAGCAGATCCACAAAATCATCATGGCCTGGGGTGACCTGCATGCCAGTGCGTAGCGAACTCATCCTTGGCGGTCAGCGCAGCGGGAAGTCACGCCGCGCCGAAGGGTTGGCGCGTGACTGGCTGGCAGCATCGCCCAGCCATCAGGCCGTGATGGTTGCCACCGCCCAGGCTTGGGACGATGAAATGGTCGAGCGCATTGCCCGCCATCAGCAAGACCGGGCGGAGCGCGTGCCGGGCATGACCACGGTTGAAGAACCCATAGCGCTGGGCCAGGCGATCCAAACCCACAGCGCACCGCAGACCCTGGTGGTGGTCGATTGCCTGACGCTGTGGCTGACCAAGCTCTTGATGCCTCACGTAGACGCCAAAACGACGGGAAATAGCCAAGATATCCCTTCGAAAGAAGCGGTAGACCTTGAAATCATTGAGCGAACAGCTACTCTTTTAATAGCAATTAAAAATTCACCCGGCCCTGTGATCTTGGTCGGCAATGAGATCGGACTGGGTGTGATTCCGATGGGCCGCGAGACCCGTGCATTTGTTGATGCCTTGGGACGGCTGAACCAGGACGTGGCTGCGGCGTGTGACCGGGTGACTTTCATGGCCGCTGGTTTGCCGCTGACCTTGAAGAGCCCGCCATGCGCCTGAAAATAAAGCAATGGCTCATGTTGCTGATGGTTTTTTGCGGCTCAGCGCAAGCCTTGCAAGTCACAGATGACCGGGGCGTGACCGTCACCTTCGCCCAAACACCGCAGCGCATCGTCAGCATGTTGCCGTCACTGACAGAAAGCGTGTGTGCGATGGAACAATGCCAGCGCCTGGTGGGTGTTGACCGTTATTCCAACTTCCCCGAGTCTTTAAAGAACCTGCCCCAACTCGGCGGCGGGATGGACCCGAACATTGAAGGCATCGTGGCTTTGAAGCCCGACCTGGTGCTCGTGTCGGGCAAGTCACGTTCGAGCGAACGGCTTGAGGCGCTGGGCATCAAGGTGGTGGCACTGGAAACCAAAACCCATGCGGATGTCAAACGCGTGTTGCAAGTCCTGGGTGTGCTGCTGGCTGTGCCCGAGGCGCAGGGCGCAGATCGTTTGTGGCGCATCATCGACAGCAGCGTGTCGGCAGCAGCGCAGTCGCTGCCCGCCAAAGCCAAGACGGCGCGGGTTTATTTTGAAGTCAGCCGTGGGCCGTATGCAGCGGGCGAGGCATCGTTCATTGGCGAAACCCTCACACGCCTGGGCGTAAAAAACGTGGTGCCCGCCAAGCTGGGCCCCTTCCCGCGTCTGAACCCCGAATACGTGGTGCGCGCCAATCCTGACGTGATCATGATCGGCAACCGCAGCATGGTCAATGCAGTGGCCTACCCCGGCTGGAACAGCATCAAGGCGGTGAAGAACAACCGGGTGTGCGTGTTTGGTGTGGCCGATTCCGAGGTGGTGGTACGCCCCGGCCCGCGCATGGCGGAGGCCGCGCGGCTGATGGCCAAGTGTTTAGAAACCTATGAATAAGGCGCAACGTCGCCAAGCGGTTTGGTTGGCAAGCCTGTTGCTGGCCGCGTCCTGCGGCTTGCTGCTGCTGGGCATCACCGTTGGCAGTACAGGCTTTGAATCGGTTGCCAACATGCAGCGCGACCCACAAGCCATGCAAATCATCTGGGAAATCCGATTGCCGCGTACCGTCGGCGCCTGGCTGGCGGGTGCATTGCTCGGGCTGGCCGGCGCGGTGGCACAGGGCCTGTTTCGCAATCCGCTGGCAGACCCGTATTTGTTGGGCAGCGCCTCTGGCGCGTCTTTGGGGGTGGCTTTGGCCATGGCGCTGTTTGGCGTGTCGCCACTGGCCACGCAATGGGTCGCCCGGCTGGGGCTGACCGGCGCTGCGTTCTTGGGTGCCGTTGCTGCGGTGCTGCTGACATTGCTGTTGGCCAAAGGCGTGCAGCACACGCTGCGCCTGCTGCTGGCGGGCGTGGTGGTGGGCGTGGTGCTGGGTGCGGTCACGTCACTGATCCTGCTGCTCACGCCCGACATCATGCAGGCCATGCAAGCCTTCATGCTTGGCACCACCGCCTTTGTGGGTTGGTCGGCCTGCGCTGTGATGGCCTGGGCGTTCGGCATCAGCTTGACAGCTGCCTGGCTGATGAGCCACGTGCTTGACGGCCTGGCACTTGGCGAAGCGACTGCCCAAAGCCTGGGGCTGAAACTGCCGCAAATGCGCGCTGCGCTGGTGGCGGTGCTGGCGCTTAGCACAGGCACCGCCGTGGCGCAGACAGGCTTGATCGCGTTTGTGGGTTTAGCCGCGCCGCATCTGGTCCGGTCGGTGGTTAAAACCACGCACGGTCGCTTGATTGTTTTGTCCAGCCTGATGGGCGCGGTACTTTTGACAGGGGCCGACGTGATGGCGCGCTGGCTGATGGCTCCACAAGAGCTGCCGGTCGGCGTGCTGACGGCTGTGCTGGGCGGTGGTTACCTGTTGTGGCTGATGCACAGGCATACCGGGCGAGGGGCTGGTTTGTGACGGATGCTATTCATTCAGTAGCTGCTCGCGCAGATAAAATAAGGGCCAGACTCGGAAATGTCGAGGTTTTGAGCGATATTTCGATTGATTTTCCGCGCGGCTGCTGGACCAGCATCGTCGGGCCGAACGGCGCTGGTAAATCGACGCTGCTCAAGGTGCTGGCGGGTTTGATGCCATTGACAGGGTCGGTCGAATTGCTGGGTCAGCCTCTGCAAAGCCTGCCCGCCAAACAGCGGGCCCAGCAGCTGTCCTGGCTAGGTCAAAGCGCTGGGAGTTTTAGCGAAGCATCGGCGGATGACCTGACCGCTTATGACGTCACCATGCTGGGCCGCTTGCCGCACCAGCCCTGGCTGGCACCGGCCAGTGCGGCCGACCACGCCGCGGTTGAAAAAGCTTTGCGTTCCACCCACGCCTGGGACTGGCGGGGCAGGGCGCTCGGGCAGCTGTCTGGTGGTGAACGCCAGCGCGTGTTGCTGGCGCGCGCCCTGGCCGTTGAGGCTGAGGTGCTGCTGATGGACGAGCCGCTGGCCAATCTGGACCCGCCGCATCAAACCGACTGGCTGCTGCTGGCCAAAGCACTGGTAGCCAGCGGCAAAACTGTCATCAGCGTGCTGCATGAAATTTCGTTTGCGCTACAAGCCGATGACGTGGTGGTCATGGCCCATGGCCGCGTCACGCATCAGGGTGCTTGCAGCGACGCAGCCAGCCACCTGGCGATTGAGGCCGTGTTTGACCAGCGGATTGCCATTCATCAACTGGCGGGCCAGTGGGTGGCTTTACCCCATATTTAAATCGACAATCTGACCATTTAATTGGAATCTGACCCCAATTCGGGGACCCATTCGGAGATTAACCATGCAAATCGAAACACCTCCCACCGACAAGCCCTACGAAAAATCCGAGGGCGAGCGGCGCGGCCTGCTGATCGTCAACACGGGTGACGGCAAAGGCAAAAGCACCGCCGCATTTGGGCTGGCATTGCGCGCCTTTGGCCGCACCCATGTGCATGGCCAAAAAATCAAGATCTTCCAGTTCATGAAAGTGCCCACTGCACGCTTTGGCGAGCACCGCATGTTTGAGCAGCTCGGTATTCCGATTGAGGGCTTGGGCGACGGTTTTAGCTGGAAGAGCCAGGACCTGGAGCGCTCTGGCCAGCTTGCGCGCGACGGCTGGCTCAAAGCCAAGGCGGCTATCCAGAGCGGTGAGTACTTCATGGTGGTACTCGATGAATTTACCTACCCGCTGATCTACGGCTGGATGGAGGCCGTGGGCGGCGTTGAAGAAGTGGTGCAAACCCTGTTTGACAGACCGACCCATACCCACGTCGTCATCACCGGCCGCCGCTGCCCGCCAGAGATCATTGAGCTGGCCGACACCGTGACTGAAATGACCATGGTCAAGCACGCCTTCAAGGCGGGTATCCCCGCACAGCGCGGAATTGAGGATTGATGCAGCCTGTTTTTGACCGCCGCACGCTGCCTGAGATGCCCGAAGGCAGCCAGCCCATCGCGATTTTGTGCCTCGGCCCGGTGGATGCGTTTGACGACCAGCCGATGCTGCAAGCCGAAAAGTGGGCCTGCCGCGCAGATGTGGCGGACTTGGTGTTTGATGATACGTGGGGGCACGTCAGCCGTGGTTGATTCGGCCTGGATGCTGTCTGGCGCTTTGCTGGTGGCGTTTGTGGTGGATCGATATGTCGGCGAGCCACCTGTGCGCTTGCACCCGGTGGTCTGGATGGGCCATTACCTGAACTGGGCTGCCCGACGACTTTTGCCGAACCCTTTGCCTGCTGTTGGTGATTTTCGGACATTCTGGCTTGCAGCCGGCTTCTGGCTTGCGGGAGCAGCTATGGTTTTGATAGTTTCTGGCGCCCTGCAATGGGGCCTTGTTCAGTTGCCGTGGCTGGCGGCTGCGCTGCTGCTGGGGCTGGCCCTCAAGCCCATGCTGGCTTGGGCGATGCTTCGATCTGAAGTTCAGGCGGTGGAGGCGGCCCTCGGCCAATCGCTGGATGCGGGTCGGCAGCGGTTGGCCATGCTGGTCAGCCGTGACACGACCACGCTCAGTGAGTCTGAGGTGCGTGAAAGCGCCATCGAGTCGCTGGCTGAAAACCTTAATGATTCTGTCGTCGCACCCATCTTCTGGTTTGTGTTGTTTGGGTTACCGGGCGCTGCGGTGTACCGCTTTGCCAATACGGCGGATGCGATGTGGGGCTACCGGGGCCTGCGCAACGGGGTGAACTGGGAATGGGCCGGCAAGTGGGCGGCGCGCGCCGACGACCTGCTGAGCTGGGTGCCTGCGCGCATCACAGCGCTGCTGCTGAAGTTGCTGGTGCCAGGGGTTGACTACAACAGACTTCGGACTGAAGCCCACAAAACCCCATCGCCCAACAGCGGCTGGCCGATGGCTGCGATGGCCTTGGCTCTTGGCGTGCGTTTGCAAAAGCCAGGCGTTTATGTTTTGAACCCATCCGGCAGGCCACCCGAGCCAAAAGATGCCGCTTCAGCTCAAAAAAAGGCATCAAAAGTGGTTGTAGCTGCTATTTTATTTGGGCAGGCAGCTATTTTATTGATAGCGTCTTTCAAGTCATGACAGTTCAATCTCCACGTATTCACGGCGGCCCCGATGCTTTCGGTGCGGTGCAGTTCGACTTTTCAACCAACAGCAATGCCTGCGGGCCGTGCCCGGCGGCGCTGGCGGCCATTCAGCAGGCAGACGCAAGCCAGTACCCGGACGCCAGCTACACAGCGCTACGTGGGCAACTTGCCGCTTTTCATGATGTGGATGTGCAGCGTGTTGTGTTGGCGGCAAGTGCCAGTGAATTTATTTTCCGTATCACGGCCATGGTGGCCAGGCAGGGCGGGCAATCGGTTGGGTTGCCAGCGCATGGCTATGGCGACTATGCCCACGCGGCTGCAGCGCATGGTTTGAACCTCGTCAACACAGATGTCGCCGACCTGTGCTGGGCTTGCGATCCATCGAGTCCGCTTGGCGCGCCACATGTGGGTGCGGATAGCGCCAGCCACGCGGTAAGCGTGCTTGACCGGGCTTACGAGCCGCTGCGCTTGCCGGGTGCTTTGGCCTGTGCAGGCAACGTTGACAAAAGCTGGCAACTGTATTCACCCAACAAAGCGCTGGGCCTGACAGGCGTGCGTGCAGCTTATGCCATTGCGCCTTCGGACGCCAGTGCAGGTGTTGAAGCCATGAATCAGCTCTGCCCGTCATGGCCCATCGGCGCGCACGGTGTGGCCATGCTCAGCGCCTGGACGCAAGCGGACACGCAAACCTGGCTGGCAGACAGTCTGACGACGCTGGGGCAATGGAAAACTCGGCAAACCGCGCTTTGTGCGGCTATGGGCTGGACGGTATTGCCCAGTCTGGCGAATTTTTTCGTTTGTCGGGCGCCTGTTGATTTAGCCGCCTTGCGCCAGCACGGCATCAAGCTGCGCGACTGCACCTCGTTTGGCCTGGCTGGCCATGTGCGCATCAGCGTGCAAGCGCCCGCAGCACAAGACGCCCTGCACCATGCGTGGCGACACATCAAAGGCAAGACATGACTGCAAAAGCCGTGATGGTTTTAGGCACCACCAGCGGGGCGGGCAAGAGCTGGCTGACCACGGCGCTGTGCCGCTACTACGCCAGGCAAGGCTTGAAGGTTGCGCCCTACAAGGCGCAAAACATGAGCAACAATGCGCGTGTTGTTGCTGGCGGAGAAATCGGTAGCGCCCAATACTTTCAAGCCTTGGCTGCGAACGCCACACCTGAAGTTCGCATGAATCCGTTATTGCTCAAGCCTGAAAAAGACACGCAAAGCCAGGTGGTTTTGATGGGGCAGGTCAACGCGGAACTGTCAAAAATCGACTGGCGTGGCCGCAGTGCGCATGTGTGGCCGCTGCTGGCCCGCGCACTTGACGAGCTGATGGCCGAGAACGATGTGGTGGTGATAGAAGGCGCAGGCTCACCCGCAGAAATCAACTTGAAGCACAGCGACATTGTCAACATGCGTGTCGCCCTGCACGCCAACGCGGCCTGCTTGCTGGTCACTGACATTGATCGGGGTGGGGCGTTTGCGCACCTGTACGGCACATGGGCGATGCTGGACGCGACCGAGCAAAAATGCATCAAGGGTTTCGTGTTGAACAAGTTCCGGGGTGACGCAAAACTGCTCGCTCCCGGCCCGCAAATGCTGCAAGACCTGACGGGCGTGCCAACGGTTGCCACGCTGCCCATGTGGTGGCAACACGGCCTGCCCGAGGAGGATGGCGTTTTCGATGACAGAACCCGGTCCAGCGGGCAAGTCAGCAGAACCATTGCCGTCATTGCCTACCCCCGCATCAGCAACCTGGATGAATTCCAGCCGCTTAAAAACGTGCCGGGTGTGCGTTTGCTGTGGGCGCGCAGCCCGGCTGACCTCGCTGGTTTGAGCCGCCATGACTGGATTATTTTGCCCGGCTCCAAAGCCACCAGCAGTGATCTGGCATGGCTGCGCGCGCAGGGATTAGACCAAGCTGTGAACGCCCATTCGGCGGCCGGTGGGGCAGTGCTGGGTATTTGCGGCGGCCTGCAAATGCTGGGGGAGGCATTGATTGACCCGCACGGCATAGAAACCATGGATGAGGGTAACGCCGCCGGGTTGGGTTTGCTGGGTGTGGTGACGGTGTTTGAAGAGGCAAAAACCGTGCAGCACAGGCAAACCCGGTTCAACCAGACCACCGGCCCTTGGGCGGCCTTGTCACGTGTACAAGTGGCGGGCTATGAAATTCACCATGGGCAAACCGCATTACGGGCCGACATGGCCGACGGTACGTGTCGAGTAATGCCGTACGACCTGGCCTGGCAAAACGCAAAAGGCAATGTGCTGGGTGTTTACCTGCATGGCCTGTTTGAAGACCCAGCCGTGCTGCACGCATTGTTTGGTGCCGCTGCACCAACGTTGGGCAGCGTATTTGACGGGCTGGCTGACTACATCGAGCAGCACTTTGAGCCGGGCGTGTTGCAGTCGTTGATCGCCTAAGTCTGTTAGTGCAGCACTTCCAGCAGCCTGTCCAGCCCGCCTGAATTGATGGCCACCATCGCCTTCTCACGCACTTTGGGCTTGGCATGGTAGGCCACTGACAAACCTGCTGCACCCATCATCGGCAAGTCATTGGCGCCATCGCCCATGGCTATCGCCTGGCTTGGCTCAATGCCCAACAGCGTGCAGGTTTCAAGCAGCGTTTTGCGCTTTTCCTCGCCATCACAAATAACGCCCCAAGGCTGGTCAAGCAGTTGGCCTGTCAGCACGCCGTCTAGCGCTTCAAGCTGGTTGGACTTGGCGTAGTCAATGCCCAGCCGAGCCGCCACACGATCCGCAAAAAACGTGAACCCGCCCGACACCAGCAACACCTTCATGCCCGCTTTTTTGCAAGCGGCCACCAGCTCAGTGGCTCCGGGGTTCAGTTGCAGGCGCTCGGTATACACGCGTTCCATGCTGACCACACTCACGCCCTTGAGCAGCGCCACGCGCCGGCGCAAGCTGGTTTTGAAGTCAGCAATCTCACCGCGCATCGTGGCCTCAGTGATGGCGGCCACTTCGGCCTTCAAGCCTACCGCATCGGCAATCTCGTCAATGCATTCGATGTTGATCAGCGTCGAGTCCATGTCGAAGGCGATCAGCTTGAAGCTTGCCAGCGCCAAGGGCGGCGTGAAGCCTTGAATGACCAGGCTAGGCGATATTTCTGTTGGATTCATGAATTGCGGATACTATTTTTTTGATAGCTACTGGGCCAATTTTTTATTGGGCTAGAGGCTGATTTGATCGTTTTTTAGCGATTTTTGAATTTGTTAGCATCAAACCTCGACTGCCAGCCAGTTTTCAAGCTGCAGGCCTGGCACACGCAAAAAATCAGCGTCGGCGCTGACCAAGGTGGCATCCAGGGCCAAGGCGTGTGCCGCGATCAGCAAGTCGTTTGCGCCTATGGGCGTGCCCGCAGCTTGAAGATGCGAGCGCAAGGCAGCGTATCGGGAAACGATGTCTTTCGTCAGTGGCAGAACATCGATAGTCTGCATCACGGCATCGTAGGCGATTTGCAGTCGTGGATTGGGCTGGCGTGCCAGACCAAACTCTAGCTCGCATTGAACAATCACACTTGTGTAAAGTCCGCGTTTGCCGCCTGATTCACTAGAGCTGATGGCGATTGCGCGTTGGGCGGCTGGGCCTTGCAGATGTCGCATCATGTCAGAGATGATGTTCGTGTCCAGCATCAGGCTTGTCATAAAACAATGTCGTCCAGAGGCAGCAAGCCTTCATCAACGTCCGGAAACGGTTCAGTGATGGCAGGCCAGTCTTTCATGCTTTCTAAGGCGGCGGCAAGAGCGGCCACTGTGCCTTTGGCTGGCAAGGCTGCGACGGCTTCGATGATCAACTGCTTGCCCACTCGCCGCATGGTGGCCTGGGTGCCTGGCAACTCAAATTCTTTAGGTATACGTACCGCCTGGTTGGCACCGTTGCGGAACAGGCTCACCTTGCGCGCAGGGCTGTCCGCGAGAGTGTCCGCAAGAGGATTGACCAAGTAGGTGGGGATGATGTCAGAGACGTGGTTCATGGTGCGCTCCTGAAATTCTAGGCAACTTCAGTCTAGCATATGCCATAGCCTATGCTGAAAAATAAGCCAAACCTACAATGATGCTTCTGCAACTTTTGGCTGCCCCAAACTGCGCAGCACATCCCGCACCATTTGCGCCCGGTCTACTGCCGAGGGCAGGTCTTTTTCAATCCGTAGCTTTTCATTGCCGGCCAGCTTGATGTGCCGGTTTTTTTGAATCAGATGCATGATGGCCATGGAGTCGATAGGCGGGTCTTTTTTGAAGGTGATGTTGATAACGCCTGGCGCGGCATCGACTTTGACCACGCCGTAGGGCCTGGCAATGACGCGCAGGCGGTGCACGTCGATCAGCGTTTGGCCTTGCGGCGGCAGCTTGCCGAAGCGGTCAACGATTTCTTCCAGCAGGGCGTCAATCTGGTCGGCATTTTTGGCCGTTGCCAGCTTTTTGTAAAAGCTCAGGCGCAAATGCACGTCGCCGCAATAGTCGTCGGGCAGCAGGGCCGGGGCGTGCAAGTTGATGTCGGTGGTGACTGTCAAGGGGTTCAGCAAGTCGGGCTCAATACCGGCTTTCAGGCAGCGCACCGCTTCTGTCAGCATTTCGTTGTAGAGCTGAAAGCCGATTTCCATCATGTTGCCGGACTGGTTTTCGCCCAGCACCTCGCCCGTGCCCCTGATTTCCAAGTCGTGCATGGCTAAATAAAAGCCGGAGCCGAGTTCTTCCATCTGCTGAATCGCTTCCAGCCGCTGGCCGGCTTGCTTGGTCAGGCCCTCAATGTCGGGCACCATCAAATATGCATAAGCCTGGTGGTGGCTGCGGCCTACCCGGCCGCGCAACTGGTGCAGCTGGGCCAGGCCAAACTTGTCGGCGCGCGCCATGACGATGGTGTTGGCGGTCGGTACGTCAATGCCGGTTTCAATGATGGTGGAGCACAGCAGCAGGTTGTAGCGCTGGGCGACGAAGTCTTTCATCACGCGCTCCAGTTCGCGCTCAGGCATCTGGCCGTGCGCGACGGCGATGCGGGCCTCGGGCAGCAGCGCCTCCAGCTTTTCGCGGCGGTTTTGAATCGTCTCAACTTCGTTGTGCAAAAAGTAGACCTGCCCGCCACGCTTGAGCTCGCGCAAGACCGCTTCACGAATCACGCCATTGCTCTCGCTGCGCACAAAGGTCTTGATCGCAAGCCGCCGTTGCGGCGCCGTGGCAATCACGCTCAAGTCGCGCAAACCTTCAAGCGCCATGCCCAGTGTGCGGGGGATCGGTGTGGCGGTCAGCGTCAGCACGTCAACTTCAGCGCGCATGGCCTTCATGGCCTCTTTGTGGCGCACGCCAAAGCGGTGTTCTTCGTCAATGATGAGCAGCCCCAGGCGCGGAAAGTGGATGTCCTTGCTCAGCAGCTTGTGGGTGCCCACCACAATGTCTATCGTGCCGTCGGCAATGCCTTTGATGGCTGTGGTGATTTCTTTGGCCGACCTGAAACGGCTCATTTCGGCGACCTTGACTGGCCACTTGGCAAAGCGGTCTGACAGGGTTTGAAAGTGCTGCTCGGCCAGCAGCGTGGTGGGGGCCAGCAGGGCGACTTGCTTGCCACCCGTGATCGCAATAAAGGCGGCGCGCAGCGCTACTTCGGTTTTGCCAAAGCCCACATCGCCGCAGACCAGCCGGTCCATCGGGCGCGGGCTGATCATGTCTTGAATCACCGCATGAATGGCAGCGCTCTGGTCGGCGGTTTCGTCAAAGCCAAAGTCGTTGGCAAAGGTTTCGTAATCGTTTGGCGAGTATCTGAAGGCGTGGCCTTCACGTGCGGCGCGCCGGGCGTAGATGTTGAGCAGCTCGGCAGCCGAGTCGCGGACCTGTTCAGCGGCCTTGCGTTTGGCTTTGTCCCACGCCGCGCCGCCCAGCCGGTGCAGCGGTGCCTCGTCGGCACTCACCCCGGTGTAGCGGCTGATTTGCTGCAGCTGGCTGACGGGCACATACAGCGTCGCATCGTCGGCATATTGCAAATGCAAAAACTCGCTCGGGCCTTGCCCTAGGTCCATGTTGATCAGCCCCTTGTAGCGGCCAATGCCGTGGGCGCTGTGCACCACCGGGTCGCCGACGTTGAGCTCTGACAGGTCCTTGATCAGCGCTTCAACATCGCTGACTTTTTCCTGCTTTTTATTACGGCGGCGCACCGCCATGCCCGCAGCGAAAAGTTCGGTCTCGGTGATGAAGTCAATGTCGCCATCCAGCCAGCTGAAACCCACGTTCAAAGCGGCGGTGGCGATGCCGAGCTTTTCCGGGCTGGTCTGGAAGTCTTCAAGCGAATCAAACGCGGGTGGGCTGACGCCGCTGGCGCGCAGAAAATCCAGCAGGCTCTCGCGGCGGCCGTCGCTTTCAGCCAGGATCAGCACCCGCTGGGGCGTGTTTTTGATGTGACTTTTGAGCTGGGTCAGCGGGTCTTCTGCGCCGCGCACCACGGCCATGTCGTCCAGCTTTTGAAAGTGGGTGTTGTGCTCAACATCGTTCACGCCCGCACGCAGCGCCAGCTGCGCGTAGTCGTTGGCGCGTGCATAAAACTGCTCGGCACTTAAAAACAGCGACTCGGGCGGCAAGGCGGGCCGGTCTGGCGCATCCTTGACCAGCCGGTAGCGGTCTTTGGTGTCTTGCCAAAAGCGCTGGAAAGCGGGCTCCAGATCACCATGCAAAACGACTGTCGCGTTGGCACCCAGATAGTCGAAAACAGTAGCAGTTTCTTCAAAAAACAGCGGCAAATAATATTCAATACCTGCGGTGGCCACACCGTTGCCGATGTCTTTGTAAATGCGGCTTTTCGTTGGGTCGCCGTCCAGCAGTTCGCGCCAGCGGTTGCGAAAGCGCGTCCGCGCATCGTCGTCCATCGGGAACTCCCGGCCTGGCAGCAGGCGCACTTCAGGTACCGGGTACAAAGAGCGCTGGCTGTCCGGGTCAAAGGTGCGGATGCTGTCAATCTCGTCGTCAAACAAATCAACCCTGAACGGTACCAGTGAGCCCATCGGGAACAAATCAATCAAGCCGCCGCGCACCGCGTATTCGCCGGGGCTGACCACCTGGGTGACGTGGCTGTAACCGGCCAGCGTGAGCTGCGCCTTGAGCTTGGCGTCGTCCAGCTTTTGCTTGACCTTGAATTCAAAGGTGTAGCCGGCCAAAAAGCTGGGCGGAGCCAGACGGTAGAGCGCCGTGGTGGCGGGCACGATGACGACATCGGCGCCCGAGTTTTTGCTCTTTTGCTGTATGCGCCACAGCGTGGCCAGGCGCTCGCTGATCAGGTCCTGATGCGGCGAAAACGTGTCGTACGGCAGCGTTTCCCAATCAGGAAAGAGCGC
>CANJWZ010000022.1 GCA_947478725.1 Comamonadaceae bacterium | reverse complement strand
GGGCTTGACTACACGGTCGACCTGACCGAACGCGCCGCCGCCGCCCCGAGCGCACCGGACTGGCAGGCGCGCTGGGAAAAGGCGGTCGAATCACTTGGCTTGCCGCTGTACAAAATGCCCAGCGGCGCGGGCCATGACGCGATGAAGCTGCACAAAATCATGCCGCAAGCGATGCTGTTTGTGCGCGGCCAAAATTCAGGCATCAGCCACAACCCGCTGGAAAGCACCACCAGTGATGACATTCAGTTGTCGGTGGATGCTTTTTCAACACTGATCGCCAATCTGGCACTAGAAACACCATGACCCTGGACCACGCCACATTCCAAAAGATGGACGACTGGGTAGATGCCCACTTTGACGAGCAAGTGGCATTTCTTCAGGCGCTGATTCGCGTGCCGACCGACACCCCACCCGGCAACAACGCACCGCATGCAGATCGAACCGCAGAGTTGTTGCATGCCATGGGCCTGGACGCTGAAAAACACCCCGTGCCTGCTGCCGAGGTCCACGCGGCAGGCCTTGAATCGATCACCAACCTGATCGTGCGCCGAAAATATGGCGGCCAGCACAGCAACGGCACAACCGTGCTGCTCAACGCGCATGGCGATGTGGTGCCGCCCGGTGAAGGCTGGACCCATGACCCTTATGGCGGCGCGATAGAAAACGGCAAAATTTATGGCCGCGCCGCTGCCGTCAGCAAATGCGATTTTTCAACCTACGCGTTTGCTGTGCGCGCGCTTGAGGCTGTGGCCAAGCCCACCAAGGGCAGTGTGGAGTTGCTGTTCACTTACGACGAAGAGTTTGGCGGTGAAGTGGGCCCGGCGTGGTTGCTCAAGCACCAGATCATCAAGCCTGATTTGATGATCGCTGCAGGCTTCAGCTACCAGGTCATCACGGCGCACAACGGCTGTCTGCAAATGGAAGTGACCGTGCACGGCAAGATGGCGCATGCGGCCATTCCTGAGTCAGGCGTTGACGCGCTGCAGGCAGCCAACAAAATCTTGACGGTGCTGTACGGCCAAAACGCGCTGTACAAACAAATCACGTCAAAGGTCGAGGGCATCACGCACCCGTATCTGAACATTGGCACGATCGAAGGCGGTACCAATACCAATGTGGTGCCAGGCCGCGTCAGCTTCAAGCTGGACCGCCGGATGATTCCGGAGGAAAACCCGACAGAAGTCGAGGCCACGCTGCGCCAAATCATCAGTGAAACGGCAGCACACATGCCGGGCGTGTCGGTGGACATCAAACGCATCTTGCTGGCCCGGGCCATGCAGCCGCTGGCGGGCAACAAGCCGCTGGTCGAGGCGATTCAAAAGCACGGTCTGGCGGTGTTTGGCGAGGCGGTTCCCGCGCTGGGCACACCGCTTTACACCGATGTGCGGCTGTTTTGTGAGGCCGGGATTCCGGGTGTGATTTATGGCGCGGGCCCGCGCACCGTGCTGGAATCGCATGCCAAACGCGCCGATGAGCGGCTGGACCTGGAGGACCTGCGTCGCGCGACCAAAGTGGTGGCGCGCACGCTGTTGGATTTGCTGGCCTGACGGCGCAAGCGTGATGCACCAAATGGGGTGGGTCCGGGGGTATTCCCCGAGGCGATTGCTGGACCCTTGTACCCATGACGCACCAATATTGCCCGAAAATACAAGCCTGAACGGTGCACTCTAACGGGACTTATGCACTCACGGGCACCAATTTTGCTTATCGATACCCTGGTCTTCGATGTGTGTGTCGATTTTCATTTCTATCTTTCTATCTGGAGCTTTCCCATGATCAAACGCGCTTTCATCCAAACCACCGCCGCCTTGGCGCTTGTCGCCGCCTTTGGTGTTGCCCAAGCGCAAACCACCCCGATCAAGTTTCAGCTGGACTGGCGCTTTGAAGGCCCGGCCGCCCTGTTTTTAACCCCAACAGCCAAAGGCTACTTCAAGGACGCCAAGCTGGATGTGACAGTTGACGCTGGCAACGGCTCGGGTGCTGCGGTCACGCGCGTGGCGTCGGGCACCTATGACATGGGCTTTGCTGACCTGGCGGCGCTGATGGAGTTTCATGCCAACAACCCTGACGCGCCCAACAAGCCTGTGGCGGTGATGGTGGTCTACAACAACACACCGGCATCTGTGATGGCGCTGAAAAAATCGGGCATCAAAACCAGTGCTGATCTGAACGGCAAAAAACTCGGCGCACCGGTGTTTGACGCAGGTCGTCGCGCCTTTCCAATTTTTGCCAAAGCCAACAACGTGACTGGTGTGCAGTGGACCGCCATGGACCCCCCTTTGCGTGAAACCATGCTGGCGCGCGGCGACGTCGATGCCATCACGGGTTTTACCTTCACCTCCTTGTTGAATCTGGAAGCGCGCGGCGTTAAAGCCGAAGACGTGGTGGTGATCCCCTATGCAGACAACGGCGTGAAGCTTTACGGCAACGTCATCATTGCCTCGCCCAAGCTGATCAAGGAGAACCCGGCAGCCGTCAAGGCCTTTTTGCAGGCCTTTGCCAAAGGCGCCAAAGACGTGATGGCCAACCCGGCAGCCGCCATCAACGACGTGAAAGCGCGTGACGGCATCATCAATGTACCGCTCGAAACCCGCCGTCTGCAACTGGCCATTGACACCGTCATCAACAGCCCGGACGCACGTGCCGAAGGCTTTGGCCAGCTCAAGGGCCCGCGCCTGTCGCTGATGGCCTCGCAGGTGTCTGATGCGTTTGCCACCAAGTCACGGGTGAATCCTGATGTGGTTTGGAATGGCTCGTTTTTGCCCACCGCAGCCGAGCTGAATGTGTTCCCAAAGAAGTAAACATCATTACCCGAATGCTACGTATTTGATAGCTTTAGTACATGTTTTTATTGGGCTAGAGCCACTTTTATTGCTGAAAATGATCCAAACTGCTTCTGACAACAACTTTGTAGACTTTTCCAACGTCTGGCTGGCCTACAACGAAGAGTTTTTGGCCAAAAAGCAATTTGCGGTCGAAGCCATCGACCTGAAGGTGCGGCAGGGCGAATTCATTGCCATCGTCGGGCCGTCGGGTTGTGGCAAGTCAACTTTCATGAAGCTGGCCACGGGTTTGAAGATGCCGTCGATCGGCAAGATCCTGATTGACGGCCAGCCCGTGACCGGGCCGCTCAAAATCTCCGGCATGGCGTTTCAGGCCCCGTCCCTGCTGCCGTGGCGTACCACGCTGGACAACGTGCTGCTGCCGCTGGAGATCGTCGAGCCGTTTCGCAGCAACTTCAAAGCCAAGCGCAAAGAATACGAGGAGCGCGCGCTCAAGCTGCTGGAAAGTGTGGGGCTGGGCGGCTATGGCGACAAGTTTCCGTGGCAACTGTCAGGCGGCATGCAGCAGCGGGCCAGCATCTGCCGGGCGCTGGTGCATGAACCCAAAATGCTGCTGCTTGACGAGCCCTTCGGCGCGCTTGACGCTTTCACACGTGAAGAGCTGTGGTGCATCTTGCGTGACCTGTGGGCGGTGCAAAAATTCAACGTGATTCTGGTCACGCATGACTTGCGTGAATCGGTCTTTCTGGCTGATACCGTGTACGTGATGAGCAAAAGCCCGGGCCGCTTTGTGGTGAAAAAAGAAATCAACCTGCCGCGCCCGCGCGACCTGGAGGTGACCTACACCAAAGAGTTCTCCGACATTGTGCATGAGCTGCGTGGGCACATTGGTGCCATCCGTCAGACCACGGCTGTTACAGCCTGAAGCGCCTTCAAAAAACATGAATAACAAACAACTTCAATTCTGGGCGCCCTGGGCCTTGCTGGTGTTCACGATTGCCTTGTGGCAATTGATTTGCACCGTGTTCAACGTGTCCGAATTCATCTTCCCCAGCCCGCTGCGCATTGCCACCCAGACCTGGGAATTCAAAGAGGTCATTCTGGGCCACGCCTGGCGCACTTACTGGGTCACCATGGCCGGGTTTGGTATTGCCATTGTGGTGGGCGTGCTGTTGGGCTTTGTGGTGGGGTCGTCACGTCTGGCTTACGCAGCGGTCTATCCGTTGATGACGGCATTCAACGCGCTGCCCAAAGCGGCTTTTGTGCCGATTTTGGTGGTCTGGTTCGGCATCGGCATCGGTCCTGCTATTTTGACCGCCTTCCTCATTTCGTTTTTCCCCATCATGGTCAACATCGCCACCGGCCTGGCCACGCTGGAGCCTGAGCTGGAAGACGTGCTGCGCGTGCTCGGTGCCAAGCGCTGGGACGTGCTGATCAAAGTCGGCCTGCCGCGATCCATGCCGTATTTTTATGGTTCGCTGAAAGTTGCCATCACGCTGGCTTTTGTCGGCACCACCGTCAGCGAGATGACCGCCGCCAACGAAGGCATTGGCTATCTGTTGATATCGGCGGGCTCAGCCATGCAGATGGGCCTGGCTTTCAGCGGCCTGGTTGTGGTCGGCGCGATGGCCATGGTGATGTATGAGCTGTTCAGCTACATCGAGAAAAACACCACCCAGTGGGCGCACCGCAGTTCGAACAACGAGTAACAAGCAGCTTGAAACATCAAAAAGGCTCCTTGGGAGCCTTTTTGACTCACCAAATCGGCCTTTAGTCCGGTGCTTGTATAGCGAAAGAATTATTTTGTGATCATCGGCTCACCATCGATTGACCGCCTGCTTGACCTGCACACAACTCCCGCCCAGCGCCTGTTCCCAAGGTCGCCTATAAAACGCTAGCTATAACGGCCAGTCTCGCCGCTTAAACTTGACGCATGGCATGGCACGCGCAACTCGATCTTGACTACCAGCTGGAGGCTGGCCGCACGGTAGCCCGTTATGTGCACAAGGGGCCGCTGCGTATTTTGCAAAGCCTGTACCCCGAGGGCGATGCGACCTGTCATAACGTGCTGGTGCATCCGCCCGGTGGCCTGGTGGGTGGCGACACGCTGGACCTGAACATTTCAGTGGCAACAGGTGCCCATGGTCTGGTCACCACGCCAGGAGCCACCCGGTTTTACCGCTCCGATGGCGAGCTGGCCTTGCAGCGCACCCGCATCACCGTGGCAGACCGTGCCCGCATGGAATGGTTGCCGCTGGAGTCCATCGCTTACAGCGGCTGCCTGGCAGAAAACCGCCTGAGCGTGTTGTTGGCGCCCGGCGCAGAGTTGCTCGGCTGGGACGTCACGGCACTGGGCTTGCCCGCAGCCAGCCAGCCATTTGCGTCCGGCAACTTCTGCCAGCACCTTGAAGTCCCCGGCGTGTGGCTGGAGCGTGCCAACATCCAGGCACTCGACGCCCTGCTGCTCAACAGCCCGCTGGGGCTGGCAGGCCATCGCTGCTTTGCCACCCTGTTTTTTGTCGCCGGCAGCAAGCTGGACCGCCAGCGCCGGCAGGACGCGCTGGATGCAGCACGCTCTGTGATTCAGACGCATGCCCTGTGTGCCACAGCAGGTGCCACCAGCCCCGACGGGCAGGTGGTGCTGGTCAGGGTGCTGGCGCCTGTCGTGGAGCCCGCCATGGCATTGTTGCGCAATGTGTATCTGGCCTGGCGTCGTGCGCTTTGGCAACTGGACAAAGGCAGCCCGCGCATCTGGACGACCTGATGTCCTACAAACCAGTACTGACGCCATCATCGTGACACCACCGGCCCGATAAGCAGCGGTCACTTGAGGCAGACTAAATGGCCACCAGTTGGCGTACGCCGTTGGCTTCCATGTCCTTGCCCTGGCCGCGTGCGATAAATTCCCCGCGCTGCATGACCAGGTAATCGTCGGCCAGGGCTGAGGCAAAGTCGTAGTACTGCTCGACCAGCAATATCGCCATGTCTCCACGGTCGGCCAGCATACGGATGACGCGGCCAATGTCCTTGATGATGCTGGGTTGAATGCCCTCGGTGGGCTCGTCCAGGATCAGCATTTTGGGTTTGGCAGCCAGCGCGCGTGCAATCGCCAACTGCTGCTGTTGCCCGCCCGACAAGTCACCCCCGCGCCGGTTCAGCATCTGTTTGAGCACCGGAAACAGGTCATACAACTCCGCGGGAATGGGTGTGCTCGCGCTTTTGTAGGCCAGGCCCATACGCAGGTTTTCCTCAACTGTCAGCCGGGCAAAGATTTCGCGCCCCTGCGGAACGAAGCCAATACCGGCTCTGGCTCGCTCATATGGGGTAGCCGTTTGAATCTGCTGGCCATCGAATTCAATCGTGCCGGTCTTGATCGGCACCAAGCCCATCAGCGATTTGAGCAAGGTTGTTTTGCCCACACCGTTACGGCCCAGCAAGACCGTGACTTTGCCAAGCTGGGATTGCAAGCTGACATCGCGCAGGATGTGCGAGCCGCCATAGTATTGGTTGACGTTTTTGACAACTAGCATTATTCGTCTCGACCGGTTGCCACCAAAGACGAATGCGCCCTCTTGGCGGGAAAAAAAGCGGCAAAGCCGCGAGTGTGGTGGCCTCTCATCTAGCGCCCTAAATAGACTTCTATGACTTTTTCGTTGGATTGCACTTCATCAAGCGTTCCCTGCGCCAGCACCGAACCATCACACAGCACGGTCACTATTTCTGAAATGCTGCGGATAAAGCTCATGTCGTGTTCCACCACGATCAGTGAATGCTTGCCCTTGAGCGTCAAAAAAAGCTCTGCGGTGCGGGCCGTTTCGTCGTCGGTCATGCCCGCCACCGGCTCATCAAGCAGCAAGAGTTTGGGGTCTTGTGTCAAGAGCATGCCAATTTCTAACCACTGCTTTTGCCCGTGGCTCAGGTTGCCCGCCATTCGGTTGACGCTGTCGGCCAGATGAATCGTGACCAGGATGTCCGCCAGCCTGTCGCTCTGCAAAGAGTCGAGCCTGAAAAACATCGACGCCTTCACGCCTTTGTCGGTTTTCAGGGCCAGCTCCAAATTTTCAAACACGGTGAGATGTTCAAACACGGTGGGTTTTTGAAACTTGCGGCCAATGCCCAGCTGGGCAATATCGGCTTCCTTGTGCCGTAACAAATCGATCGTGCTGCCGAAAAAAACCGTGCCTTCATCGGGCCGTGTTTTGCCAGTGATGATGTCCATCATGGTCGTTTTACCGGCACCATTGGGTCCGATGATGCAGCGCAATTCACCCGGCGCAATGTCCAGGCTCAGCTTGTTGATCGCCTTGAAGCCATCGAAGCTGACGCTGACATCTTCGAGGTACAAAATGCGGCCGTGGGTGATGTCCACCTCACTGGAGGTCACGACGCGGCTGCCGCTGGCGCTGCGGCCGCCGGACTCGGTGTTGGTTTTGTTTGCACTGAGCGCGGCCATGCGGTCTTGAATACGGCGAGCGCCCTGCTCAAGCAGATCGGGTGTCATTTGTCATTCCCGCGCAGCTTTTTGACCAAGCCCACCACGCCATTCGGCAAAAACAGTGTCACCCCAATAAACAGCAAGCCCAAAAAGTACAGCCAATACTCAGGGTAGGCCACCGTCAGCCAGCTCTTGGTACCGTTGACGATAAACGCGCCGACAATCGGGCCAATCAAAGTCGCGCGCCCCCCAACTGCCGCCCAGATGGCAATTTCAATCGAGTTGGCCGGGCTCATCTCACCGGGGTTGATGATGCCCACCTGCGGCACATAGAGCGCACCCGCCACGCCGCACATCACGGCTGAGATGACCCAGATGGTGAGCTTGTAGCCGAGAGGGTTGTAGCCCGAAAACATGACGCGTGTCTCCGCATCACGGATGGCCTGCAGTACGCGGCCAAACTTGCTGCCGACCAGCCATTTGGCGAACAAAAAGAAACCCAGCAGGGTCAGGCCGGTCACGACAAACAGCGTCATGCGCATCGAGGGTGTCGCCACCGGAATGTTCAAAATACGTTTGAAATCAGTAAAGCCATTGTTGCCACCAAAGCCGGTTTCATTGCGGAAAAACAGCAACATGGCAGCAAAGGTCATGGCCTGGGTGATGATGGAAAAGTAAACGCCCTTGATGCGCGAGCGGAAGGCAAAAAAACCAAAGATAAAAGCTACCACGCCAGGCACCAGGACAATCAGAAAGAGTGTGGCCACGAAGCTGTCGCTGAAGGTCCAGTGCCAGGGCAAGGTCTTCCAGTCCAGAAACACCATGAAATCTGGCAGCTCGCTTTTGTAGTTGCCATCGCGGCCGATCTGGCGCATCAAATACATGCCCATCATGTAGCCCCCGAGGGCAAAAAATACGCCATGCCCCAGCGACAAGATGCCCGTGTAGCCCCAAATCAAGTCCATGGCCAGTGCGGCTATGGCGTAACACATGATTTTTCCCAGCAGCGCCACGGCATAGGTGCTCATGTGAAACCAACTGCCTTCAGGTACCCAGAGGTTGAGGACAGGCGCCACAGCGCACACGGCAATCAGTGCCATCATGAAGGCGCTCCAGCCGGCGCGGGTCAGCAGTGGCTTTGGACTGGGTAACAGAAGTGCTTGCATGTTAAACAGAGAATTGAAACTGTGACGTCATGTCGCGAACGCCGCAGAACCGGCTTTGCCGGGCTGCCAGCGTTGCCCCCTTGAGGGGGGAGGACGCCACACGAAGTGGGCAAGCCGCGGGGGTGTTCATGTTTCTCGGCCCTTCATCGCAAAAATACCCTGGGGACGCTTTTGAATGAAGATGATGATGAACACCAGGACGGCTATCTTGGCCAGTACAGCGCCTGTCCAGCCCTCGAGGAATTTATTCAAAATGCCCAGTCCCATGGCTGCGTAAACCGTGCCGGCCAACTGGCCCACACCGCCCAGCACCACCACCATGAAAGCGTCCACAATGTAGCCTTGTCCCAGGTCTGGCCCGACATTGCCGACCTGGCTCAACGCGCAACCGGCCAAGCCGGCAATGCCCGAACCCAGCGCAAATGCGTACGTGTCAACACGGGCGGTGTTGACGCCCATGCAGGACGCGATCGGGCGGTTTTGCGTCACGCCGCGTACAAACAAACCGAGCCGTGTTTTGCTGATCAGCCAGGCCATGCCGAGCAACACGGCAATCGCAAAGCCAATGATGACCAGTCGGTTGTAGGGCAGTGACAGGTTGCCCAAAACCTGCACGCCGCCGCTCATCCAGACCGGGTTTTCAACGCCAACGTTTTGTGCGCCAAAGATCGACCGCACCGCTTGCTGCAACATCAAACTGATGCCCCAGGTGGCCAGCAGTGTCTCCAGTGGGCGACCGTACAAAAAGCGGATCACGCTGCGTTCCAGCGCAGCACCGGTCAGGGCAGAGGCCATGAAAGCCACCGGCACAGCAGCCAGCAAATACCAGTCAAAGGCAGCCGGCAGGTATTTTTGAAACAGGACTTGCACCAGGTAGGTGGCATAGGCACCAATCATCATCAGTTCACCATGTGCCATGTTGATGACGCCCATCAGGCCGTAGGTGATGGCCAGACCGAGCGCGACCAACAGCAGAATGCTGCCCAGGCTGATGCCGCTGAAAATCGCACCCAGCCTGTTGCCCCATTCCAGTGAGGCTTCTACCTTTGCCAGTGCAGCCTGCAAGGCGACTTTGACGTCAGAGTCTGTCTCCTTGCCGATACGTTCCAGCAGGATGGTTTTGGTGTTGGGGTCTTTGCTGGCCGAAAGTTGAGCCGCGGCGACCAGCCGTTTGGTCTTGTCGCTGCTGCCCAACAAAATGGCGGCGCGAACCAGTTCCAGCTGGCCTTTCAGGGCCGGCACGCCTTCTGCCGCATAGGCTTTTTCAATCAATGGCAAGCGCGCTTCGTCGTTGTCAGCCGACAGTGTCTTGATCGCCGCCGCCCGCACTTTGTCGTCCTTGCTGAACAGTTTGAGCGCGGCCAGCGCGTTGTCCAGCTCAGACCGCATCAGGTTGGGGTTGATCACGTCTTCAGCATCGGGTGGCAGGCTCAAAGCCGCGCCCGTTACAGCATCAAAAGCCTTGTCATCCCTGACCACAAAAACCTTGTCGCCTTTGGTTTTGACGGCATCGTCAGCCAGTGCCTGGATGAATGCGGCGGTTTTGTCGTCGGCATTGGCAGCTGCCTTGCCCAGCGCTTCAATTCGCGCCTCGGTCTCGCCCAATGTCATGCCCTTGACGTCTTCTGCGGTCAAGGCATGGGCGTGAGTAGCGATGAAAAAGAAAGTAAGTGTGAGTAGATGTCGAAGCATTGAAAGAACCTGTAGAGTGCGCACGGCATGGCCATGCGCACTCTACAAGTCCCGGGCCAGACAAAGGTCAGGCCCAGAACATGGTGCAGTCATCCCGAACCAAGTCCAGGATGAACGTGCTTACTTCTTGGCCGGCTCGTCGGGCTTCTTGTCATTGCCTTCAATGAACGGGCTCCATGGCTTGGCTTTGACCGGGCCAGGCGTCTTCCACACCACATTGAACTGACCGTCAGCTTTGATCTCGCCAATGAACACTGACTTGTGCAGGTGGTGGTTTTTTTCATCCATCTTGCTGGTGATGCCGCTCGGTGCGGTGAACGTCTGGCCAGCCATGGCGGTAATCACTTTGTCGGTGTCAGTGGACTTGGCTTTTTCAACCGCCTGTTTCCACATGTTGATGCCGATGTAAGTTGCTTCCATTGGGTCGTTGGTCAAGGGCTTGTCCATGTGGCCAGGAATCTTCTTGGCTTTGGCATAGGCTGACCATTTTTTGATGAACTCACTGTTCGCCGGGCTCTTGATCGACTGGAAGTAGTTCCACGCAGCCAGGTGGCCGACCAGGGGCTTGGTGTCCACGCCGCGCAGTTCTTCTTCGCCGACCGAGAAAGCAACCACCGGTACATCTTTGGCCTTCAGACCAGCATTGCCCAGCTCTTTGTAAAACGGCACGTTGGAGTCGCCGTTGATGGTGGACACCACTGCGGTTTTACCGCCTTGCGAGAATTTTTTGACGTCAGCAACAATGGTTTGATAGTCGCTGTGGCCAAACGGGGTGTATTTTTCGTCGATATCCTTGTCGGCGACACCTTTGCTTTTCAGGTAAGCGCGCAAAATCTTGTTGGTGGTGCGTGGGTACACATAGTCTGTGCCCAGCAATACCCAGCGCTTGGCGCCGCCGCCAGCTTTGCTCATCAGGTAATCAACCGCCGGAATCGCCTGCTGGTTAGGTGCTGCGCCTGTGTAGAACACGTTCTTGCTGAGCTCTTCGCCTTCGTATTGCACAGGGTAGAACAGCAGGCCGTTCATTTCTTCAACCACTGGCAACACCGACTTGCGTGACACAGACGTCCAGCAGCCGAAGATGACAGAGACCTTGTCCTGGCCAAGCAACTGCTTGGTCTTTTCAGCAAACAAAGGCCAGTTGGAGGCCGGATCCACAATCACTGGCTCCAGTTTTTTGCCGAGCACGCCACCCTTGGCATTGATCTCGTCAATGGCCATCAAAACCGTGTCTTTCAGCACGGTTTCAGAAATGGCCATGGTGCCAGACAGGCTGTGCAAGATGCCGACCTTGATGGTGCCGCCCGTCTGGGCATGTGAGGGCAGGGCAGACAGGCCCGTCAGGGCCACGGCGGCGGTGAGCGCTTTGAGGGTAAAGCGGCGTGAATTCAGGTTTTGCATGAGTGCTTCTCCAGTAGGGTGTTGTGAGGCGTGTCGCTGTGCTGGGACCGAATCCGGAATTTGTGCAGCGATGGGTGCATTCTGGTGACTTCAGATGGATTGCGAAATACGCCGGGTGGCGTATGCCGGGCCAACAGCCAGCCCGGCTTGGGGCCCCATGTTCAGCCTTTGCGGCCTACAGACATCGTCGCTGTCTACTTGCCCGCATCCGCCTTAAAACGGGCTAGATTTCAATCTCTGACTAATTCCTAGGGTTTTTACCAATTAGCAACACCCTATGAAAGCGATTGAAGCTATTGTTTGGCACTCGCACTAACAGAGTGCTAATATTTAGTCTGAATGCAGTTTCCCAAAGGAGTTCTACTGTGTCCTGTGCCTCATATCCGCTTGCTTCCTCTGCCTTGGCTGTCCCGGTTCTGACTGGTACCACGGGTGTTGCGAGCGCCAATCCTTGGTCGCTGTTGCCGCCTCTGGGTAACCTGGATGCCTATATTTCGGCTGTTAACCGGCTGCCCATGCTCACCCTGGAGCAGGAGCAAACCTTTGCCCGCCAGCTGCGCGATGCCAACGACATGGCCTCGGCGGAGAAGTTAGTGCTCTCTCACTTGCGCTTGGTCGTCTCCACCTCGCGCAAGTACCTGGGGTATGGTTTGCCCCATGGTGACTTGATCCAGGAAGGCAACATTGGCCTGATGAAAGCCGTCAAGCGCTTTGACCCGGACCAGGGTGTACGGCTGGTCAGCTATGCGCTGCACTGGATCAAGGCCGAGATGCACGAGTACATTTTGAAAAACTGGCGCATGGTGAAAGTGGCCACCACCAAGGCGCAGCGCAAGCTGTTCTTTAACCTGCGCTCGATGAAACAGGGTTACAAGGACGATGCGGACGTGGCGACCCACCGCGACACGCTGAGCGACGACCAGATCAGCCAGATGGCCAAATCGCTGAACGTCAAGCGTGAAGAAGTCATTGAAATGGAGCAGCGCATGTCCGGTGGCGACGTGCTGCTGGACCCGAGCCCCAGCGACGACGGCGAAGAGGCGTTTGGCCCGATTGCCTATCTGGCTGACAGCGCGCAAGAGCCTACCGCACTGATGGAAGCCCATGCACGAGACAACTTGGCCACGGACGGTATTGCGACCGCCTTGCAAGGCCTGGACGAACGCTCACGCAAAATTGTTGAAGAGCGCTGGCTGAAGGTCAACGACGACGGCTCAGGCGGCATGACGCTGCATGACCTGGCAGCGGTGTATGGCGTGAGCGCGGAACGGATTCGCCAGATTGAAGTAGCGGCGATGAAGAAGATGAAAAAAGTATTGGTTGACTACGCGTAAATCATCCATCGAATGACCTGAAAAGCCATTGCCGCAACAGCAGCAATGGCTTTTTTGTGGCCGAAACTTACTTGCCTTTGAGCAGCAAGCGGATGTCGGCGGTCAAGCCTTCTGCCCCGCTGCCGTAGCGGTTGTAAAGGCGCAGACGGCCCTGCGTGTCGTAAATGTAGTTGCCGGCTGAATGGTCCACGCTGTAACTGCTGGCGGTGCGGCCTTCCACTTTTTTGTAGTAAATCTTGAAGTCTTTGGCGACCACTGGCAGTTGCTCGGCGCTGGGTCGCAAGGCCAGAAAGGTCGGATCAAAGTTGCCCATGTAGGCTTTGAGAATATCGGGCGTGTCGCGCTCGGGGTCCACCGAGATGAACACGCCTTGCAGCTTGTCGCCATCTGCACCGAGTGACTTTTTGATGTCTGCCAGTTCGGTCATCGACGTCGGGCAGACATCGGGGCACTGGGTAAAACCAAAAAACACCACCACCACCTTGCCCGCAAAGTCCTTGATGCTTCGGGTTTTGCCGTTTTGGTCGGGTAGCGCAAAGTCTTTGGCATAGTTAGCGCCAGTCAGGTCGATGCTTTTGAATTGCGGCTTGTCTGGCGCGCAGGCCACCAAAAACAGCGCGAAAAGAGGCGTAAAAATGGCTTTAACCCAATGGATTAAGGGGCGATAAGCTCCTGAATGAATAGCGTTCATCAGCATAAAACCTAAATAAGGTAGTGGTCTACCAGCAGCGCTGCAAAGAGGGCTGACAGGTGAATCAGGGAAAAGCGAAACGTCTTGCGAGCCAGCGCATCAGAGTAATTGCGCCACAGCTTGAAGCCATACCAGCTGAAGCCAAAACTCAAACCTGTTGCCGCGATCAGGTACAGCCAGCCACTCATCTGAAACACAAACGGCATCAGGCAAGCCGGGAAAAGCACCAGTGTGTACAGAAAAATCTGTAGTCGGGTGAATTCGTTCCCGTGGGTCACGGGCAGCATCGGCAAGCCAGCCTTGCGATAGTCCTCAACCCGGTACAGGGCCAGCGCCCAGAAGTGCGGCGGTGTCCATAAAAAGATGATGAGAAACAAAATCAGCGCCTCGGGGCCGACAGAGGCGGTCATGGCGGCCCAGCCCAGCACCGGCGGCATGGCGCCTGAGGCGCCGCCAATCACAATGTTTTGCGGCGTCAGGGGCTTCAAAATCACGGTGTAAACAACGGCATAACCGACAAAGGTGGCGAAGGTCAGCCACATCGTCAGCGGATTGACCCAGCGATACAAAATGACCGAGCCAATGGTGCACAGGACGGCTGAAAAAGTCAGCGTCAGCCAGTTGCTGATCTGGCCCTGTGCGGTGGCCCGCATGGCGGTGCGCTTCATGCGCGCGTCGATGCCCTGCTCAACCAGGCAATTGAAGGCAGCGGCTGCGCCTGCGACCAGCCAGATGCCGACGCAGGCAACCAGCCCCCGTTGCAGGTCAGCCAAGCTGGGGACGCCGGGAACAGCCAGCACCATGCCAATCAGCGCGCAAAACACAATCAGTTGCACCACTCGCGGCTTGGTCAGCACATAAAACTGCCGGAATTTGGACGGCACCTGCGCAGGTAAAAAGGTGTCGGTGGTGCTCATGCAAACAATCGGGAAGAGCTGAATTTTGACGCACTGACGGTCTGGTTTGCGCTGCGGCTGACGCAGACGATACCGGTGAGTACCATCACCAGCGCTGCAGCGCCGCCGGTGTGCATCACAGCGGCTGCCAGCGGCCAACCCAGCAGCACATTGCCAAGGCCGGTAGCAACCTGCAGGACACCCAGCCCCAGCAACCACCTGGCAGCGTTGCGCAGGGCTTGTATTTTGTAAAGCTTGACGGCCAAGCCAATCAGGGCGGCAAACACCAGATAGGCGCTCAGACGATGCACGTAATGGATGGCGGTCAGTGCCTGAAAACTGATGTTTTCGCCGTTCAGTCCTGCGCCAAGTTCACGCCACAAGGTAAAGCCTTCGCGGAAGTTCATGTCGGGCCACATTGAGTTTTGGCACGCGGGAAAGTCGGTGCACGCCAGCACCGCGTAGTTGGTGCTGACCCAGCCGCCGAGGGCGATTTGTAGCCACAGCAGGGCAAAGGTCGCAACGATAAAAAGCCGTGTGGCGCGTTGCAAGGGTAGAGGCGAGAGTTCGCCTTGTGCGATGGCATAACCAACACTTTGAACCTTGAGCAGCGCAAGCAGCACCAAGCCCCCGAGCAGGTGCATGGTGACAATGGCCGGGAACAGCTTCATGGTGACGGTCAGCGCGCCGAATGCGCCTTGCAGGCACACCCATAGCAATGTGAAGCTGGGCCACCAAGGCGAGATGTCGTTTTTGTTTGTTGCAAGCTCGTTTAGCATGCTGCTGCGCACCGTCTCTCCTGGGCTGAGGGTCGGCCCTGCGTCGCGCGGCGATTGCCTTCGACGCTCACGCCAAGTGATGAAGGCCAGCGTGAGTATCAGCACGCCAACACCGGTGGCCAGGTAGCGATGAATCATTTCAACCCAGGCTTTGGGGCGGGTCACCGGGCCGGTGGGCATGGCGGTTTGCGCTGCATCGATGTGCAATTGGGCTCCCACCGGGCTGGCATGGCCATAGCAGCCTGGCCAGTCTGGACAGCCGAGGCCAGAGTCTGTCAGGCGCGTGAAGGCGCCAAAGACAACCAGATCAAAGGTAAGAAACAAAGTGACCAGCGTGAGCACGCGTAGGCGCTTGGCTGTGGGTGCATGGCGGCTCTTGAGCCAGACCCAGACCAGTGGACCGATAGCGACAATCATGCCCATGACCATCAGCTGCAGCGCGGGGCTCAGGTTGTAGAGTTCGGTCGTATCCATACGGTCAGCGGCCCTCTTTGTCCCAGCTGCCCGAGGCGCGCAGCAAGCGGTCCAGGTCACGTTTGGCTTTGGCGGCGCCCGCGGCGTCCATGTTGGCCGGAAAACGCATCATCAGATTACCCAGCGGGTCCACAACATACAAATGGTCTTCAAGACGCTGGCTTGTTGCCGCTGGCAGCCACTCTGCCAGTTTGTCCGATGGTACGCGCAGTGTAGTCGCCTCAGTCAGCGCAGGTTTCATGCGACCATCAATCGGGGCCGCATCAGTCACCAGCCAGACCCAGTCGACACGCACTTTTTCCTTGCCCAGTGACTCACGCATTTGCCGCTGGAAATACAGGCGATTCTGGCAAGCGGTGTCGCAGTTTGCGCTGGCCACACTGATCAGCAGCCATTGATTTTTCAATGCCGGCAACTCGCCTGGCTTGCCGTTCAAATCCAGCGTGGCGATGGCTGGCAAAGGGCGCTGCGGTGTGATCAGCTCACCATAATTGCGTCGGCCCTCAGGGCGAATCACATAGTAGGTAACGTATGACGCGATGACCGGTGCGGCACACACGAGTAGCACGGCAATCATCTTCCAGCGACCAGCCTTGGTGTTTGGGCTGTTGTCACTGAGCGCGGGCAGGGTGTGTACCGTCATGCTCAGTGGTTCGTCTTGCGGCGGATTGGAGGCGGAGCTGATATCAGGCATGAAGTGCTTGTTTGCGCTTGACGCGCCACGGGTGAATGATCTGGAACCAGGCATAAAGACCTGCGACAAGGGCGCACAAAGCAAACCACTGAAACGCATAGCCGTAGTGCTTGTCAATGCCCACATTGGGCGCAGCCCAGTCACGCAACAAACCTTCATTGGCTGGGCCGGTTTGAACCATCGACACTGACATCAAGGGCAGGCCAGTTTCGCGGCTGAAATCAACAATACCAATATTCTGCCGTATGCGCGACGTATCGACGCCCTTGAACTCATATAACTTGGAAGGGGGTGGGGCGATGCGGCCATGGACGATGACAGTTCCAGATGGTGTTTGAATATCGGGCAACTTGGCGCGGTTTTCAAAATTGCGCATGACCCAGCCACGCTGTACCAAAATGACTTGTCCGCTGCCGTCCAGGACCAAGGGCGTGACTGCCACCAGGCCGGTTTTGCCGTTCATCTGGCGGTTGTCCAGAAACACCGTGTGATCTGCACGCCAAACGCCTTTGACGGTGGCACGCCTGTGCACCGCCTCCTGCAGGTTTTTAAAAGTCGCCAGATCTACGGCGTTCAGAATCGATTCGTTGCCTTGCCCTTCAATCGCAACCATCAGCGCCTGCTTTTGCGCAGCCCGGCGCAGTTGCCACTGGCCCAGTGAGAAGGTCAGCGCAGCCGCCAGCAGTGCTGCAAGCGTGAGCAGCCAAAACCTTGGATTTTTCGACAAGGGGGGCGAAATTTTGGCCATCAGCCGATAATCCTCGGTATGACATATCTTGTAGCCATCGCCTTTTTAGCCATTCTCGCCAGCCTGGCCACTGCCTTGTTTTTCATGATGAAAGACGGCGCCAACGGAAAGGCGAAAACCAGCAACATGGCCAAAGCACTGGCGTTTCGCATCGGGTTTTCAGTGCTGCTTTTTGTCTGCATTTTGATAGCTTGGAAGATGGGCTACATTCAGCCGACAGGCTTGCCTGTCAGCAAATAAAACTCGGTAAAACTCGATTCTGCAAAACAACAAAGGCCGCACACTGCGGCCTTTTTAATGGCTTGCGCCAATCCGCTTAGAGCCAGTACACCAGGATATACAAACCCAGCCACACCACGTCCACAAAATGCCAGTACCAGGCCGCACCTTCAAAACCAAAGTGCTTGTCAGCCGTGAAATGGCCTTTTTGCAGTCGCAAGGTGATGAAGAGCAGCATCAACATGCCGACAAACACGTGAAAGCCATGAAAACCGGTCAACATGTAGAAGGTTGAACCATAGACACCAGAATTGAGCTTGAGGTTCAAATCAGAATACAGGTGCGCGTACTCATAGCCCTGGACGAACAAGAAGACCAGACCCAGCAGCACCGTGGTCCACATGAAAGCGATGGTTTTGCCGCGGTGGCCTTCGCGCAGGGCGTGGTGGGCAATGGTCATGGTCACGCCTGAGGTCAGCAGCAAAGCCGTGTTGATGGTGGGCAACCAGAAGGGCCCAACAGTTTGAAAGGGCTCAACAATATCAGCCGGTGATGCTGTAGCGCCGGCGGCGACGCTTGGCCAAACAGCTTTGAAGTCTGGCCACAGCAGTGCGTTTTCAAGCCCGCCCAGTGCTGGCACGGAGTGCATGCGGGCCCACCACAGAGCGGTGAAAAACGCGCCAAAAAACATGACTTCAGAAAAGATAAACCAGCTCATGGACCAGCGAAAAGACAGATCAATTTTGTGACCATACAAGCCGCCTTCGCTTTCCCGCACGGACTCACTGAACCAGCGAAACAAAGTGAACAACCACACCACCATGCCCAGTGCCAGCGCGTACACGCCCCAGCTGGAGCCATTGACCCACTGGCTGGCACCCAGAACGACAAAAAGCAGACCGATTGAGGCCATCACAGGATGGCTGGAGGGTGCGGGTACAAAGTAGTGCGGGGTACCGGTTGTGGTGGCTGACGACATATTCAAACTCCTGCTCTTTCTGGTCTCAATGATTTCTTGAATTTCTCACACTTCGGCAATCGGCTTATTTGCCCACAACCCAGGTAGCCAGCAATATCAGGCTACCTACAAAAACAAACACGCTGACAAGGCCAACGACGATGATGTGCAGCGGATTGAGCTGAGCCACATCGCGCTCGTAGTCACCGCGGGCGCGCAACCCGACAAATGACCACATCACGGCTTTGATCGTCCGAAAAATGGAGCCTTTGCGCTGATGAACAGGCTCATTGTCTGGCTTCTTCATACACCAGCAGCCTTGTTGCCAGTAACGTTGACAGCTTGTGGTGCAGCAGGTGTGCGGCCACCCACTTCAAAAAACGTATATGACAAGGTGATGGTGTTCACATCTTTGGACAGCTTGGGGTCAATCACAAAGGCCACAGGCCACTGCTTTTTTTCGCCGGGTGCCAGGGTGTACTGCTGAAAGCAAAAACACTCCAGCTTGTTGAAGTGCGCACCAGCTTGTGCCGGCGCGTAGCTTGGAATGGCTTGCGCTGACATGGTGCGGTTTTGCGTATTTTGGAATTCGTACATCACCGTGGTCAATTCACCGGGGTGCACTTTCAGCGTGTTTTGAGCTGGCTTGAAATGCCAGGGGCCACGAGCATTGCTGTCAAACTCAACGGTGATGCTGCGCGTTAAATCAACCTGCGTGTTAGCCGGCATTTTGGGCGTTGCTCCGGGGATCTGTTTGTCCCCCAAAGCCAGCACATTGATACCCGTCATTTCGCAAATCGCTTTGTAGATGGGCACCAGCGCATAACCAAAGCCAAACATGGCCAGGACAATCACGCCCAGCTTGCTGACCATTTTGATGTTTTCGCTTTTGATCACCATGACTCTTGCGCTTTCAGCGGCCAAAGAAAACCATTTTTGCCATGAAGCCAGCAAAGAACACAAGCGCGACTGAGGCCAGGATCAAGCCAAGCCGCAGGTTACTTTTCTTTTGGTCAGGTGTTGACATGGTGTGTGCGTGATGAAAATCAGCCGATCACGCGGGTTGCCGTGGCGTCCAGCTTGGGTGGTGTTTCAAAGGTGTGAAACGGTGCTGGCGAGGGGACTTCCCACTCCAGTCCTTCAGCGCCCTTGCCGCCTTCGTCAACCCATGGGTTGGCCTTCACAGGCGTTCCCTGTCCGCGCATGGCGGGTAGCACCACGAATACAAAGAAGTAAAGCTGTGCAAAACCGAACAAGAACGCACCCACGGAAGCAATGGCGTTGAAGTCAGCGAACTGCATCGGGTAGTCAGCGTAGCGGCGCGGCATACCGGCCAGACCCAAAAAGTGCATAGGGAAGAAGGTGACGTTGAACGAAATCAATGACCACCAGAAGTGAATCTTGCCGCGTGTCTCGTTGTACATCACGCCTGTCCACTTCGGAGCCCAGAAGTAGTAGCCGGCGAACATCGCATAGAGTGAACCTGCCACCAGCACGTAGTGGAAGTGGGCCACCACGTAGTAAGTGTCCTGCAGTTGCGTGTCAATCGGTGCGACTGACAAAATCACGCCAGTCAGGCCGCCAATGGTGAACACAAAGATAAAGCCGACGGCAAACAGCATGGGGGTTTCAAACGTCATCGAACCCTTCCACATCGTTGCAATCCAGTTGAATACCTTCACGCCTGTGGGCACGGCAATCAACATGGTCGAATACATGAAGAAAAGCTGACCCGTCACAGGCATGCCCGTGGTAAACATGTGGTGCGCCCAGACGACGAAGCTCAAAATGGCAATCGAGCCGGTCGCGTACACCATCGATGCATAGCCAAACAGACGCTTGCGTGAAAACGCTGGAATGATGTGACTGATGATGCCGAAGGCCGGCAAAATCATGATGTACACCTCTGGATGACCGAAAAACCAGAAGATGTGCTGGTACATCACTGGGTCACCACCGCCAGCGGGGTTGAAGAAGCTGGTACCAAAGTGGCGGTCTGTCAGCGTCATGGTGATGGCCCCAGCGAGCACGGGCATCACGGCAATCAGAAGATAAGCTGTGATCAGCCAGGTCCAGCAGAACATGGGCATTTTCATCAGCGTCATGCCGGGAGCGCGCATGTTCAAAATGGTCACGATGATGTTGATCGATCCCATGATGGAAGATGCACCCAACAAATGCAGGGCAAAAATACCTGAGTCCATGGAAGGACCCATCTGCAGCGTCAGCGGTGCATAAAGCGTCCATCCGGCGGCCGGTGCGCCGCCAGGCAGGAAAAAGGAAGTACTCAGCATCAAAGCTGCAGGAATCATGAGCCAGAAACTGAAGTTGTTCAGTCGCGCAAAAGCCATGTCAGCAGCGCCGATTTGCAGCGGAATCATCCAGTTTGCAAAACCCACAAAGGCCGGCATGATGGCGCCAAACACCATGATCAGGCCGTGCATGGTTGTCAATTGGTTGAAGAGCTCCGGGTTGACCAGTTGCAAGCCAGGCTGAAACAGCTCAGCACGAATGCCAAGCGCCAGCACCCCACCAAACATCAGATTGAAAAAAGCAAACAGCAGGTACAGCGTGCCAATGTCTTTATGGTTGGTCGCAAATACCCAGCGACGCCAGCCTGCGGGGGCACCGTGGTCATGGTGATCGTCATGTGCGTGGTCACCAGCGTGGCCTTTGGGGTCAAGTACTGCACTCATCTTTACTTCCTTTTCCGGGCATCAGGCGGGATGGCCTGACGCTTTTGATGTGATTTCGATTCGAAGCTTTTTATGGCTGTCAGTTTGGCTATTTGCGCGCGGCTTGTAATTCAGCGGGCTGCACCAATTGACCGGTCTGATTGGACCAATTGTTTTTGGTGTAACTGATGACCGCAGCCAGATCGGTATCGCTCAGCGCCTTCCATGACGGCATGGCACCGTTGTTGGCGCCGTTCAACAAGATTGCAATTTGTTTGGCATGGTCCGCGTCGAGCACAACAGCTGAACCGTCGAGTGCCTTGATGGCACCAGCGCCCTTGCCAGTTGCCTGGTGGCAGGCAACGCAATTGGCTGCATAGACTTTTTCGCCGCGTGCTTTCAGGTCGGCCAGTGCCCAGACTTTCGATGGGTCATCTGCCTTGGCCGCCATTTCCTTGTTTTTACCCGCAACCCATGCGCTGTAGTCAGCCGCAGACACGACTTTCACGTGAATTGGCATGTAGGCGTGTTCTTTGCCGCACAGCTCTTGGCATTGGCCGTGGTAATCCCCGATTTTTTCTGCCCGAAACCAGGTGTCCCGCACGAAGCCTGGAATGGCGTCTTGCTTGATACCGAAGGCAGGCACGGCAAACGCGTGAATCACGTCGTTGGCGGTGGTGATGATGCGGATCTTTTTATTGACCGGCACCACCATTGGATTGTCGACCTTGAACAGGTAATCATCCGGTGCTTCGCCTGCTTTGGGGCCACCGTTGTTGGACATCACGCGGTGGGTGTTGTCCAGTGTTGAGACAAAAGCAATGCCTTCGCCTTCGCCCTTGACGTAGTCATAGCCCCATTTCCACTGCATGCCCGTCGTCTTAATGGTCAGGTCGGCTGCGGTGGTGTCTTTTTGTGCCACCAGCACTTTGGTAGCTGGCAATGCCATGCCAATCACGATCAGGAAAGGAACGATGGTCCAGGCGATTTCAACTGCGGCAGATTCGTGGAAATTGGCCGCCTTGTGGCCTACTGACTTGCGGTGCTTCCAGATGGAATAAAACATCACGCCAAAGACCGCCACAAAAATCACCAGGCAGATGATCATCATGAACCAGTGAAGCCAGTGTTGCTCTTCTGCAATTTGGGTGACGGCCGGATGCATATTGAGCTGTCGCACGGCCGGGCCACCGGGCAGGTCGTTGACAGCGTAGGCGGCTGTGGAGGCCCATGCTGCCGAGAACGCCAGCAGTGTGGCTACACGCTGCGTTGCTTGCTGCGTCAGGTGGCTCATGGTTTTACGTACATTCATCGTGATCACTTTTAATGCCTCAAAATTACCGGCCCACAGACCTATTGGATTTGCCAATTCAACAAAACCCTTGATTATAAAGTTAGTCGCAATGCAGTTTCAGCATCTGCGCAGTGCAAAGCGTATTTCTCTGGCCAACGCGGGCCGCAATTCTGGCCGCACATGGCGCCCCACGCGCACTGAACGCCCTTGGCCAGACACTTCGATCAGCGACCCGTCACCGTTTTTAGGCTCAACGCGAACCCATTCACGGTTGAATTCTGATCGGTGCAGGCGGCCTGCGGTTTCGAGTTCCACCACCAGTTGGCCGCCTTGCAGGGATATTTTTTCTCCATCTCTTGCATGACGCGCATACACAGTAAAAGCGGTGCCAACCGCGATCAGCTCAGCCCAGGCAAACGGCATGACAAGCGTTGCGCCCTGCATCCAGAAAAAAGTGGCGATGCCAAGGGATACCACGCTCAAAGATGCGAACAGGCACATCAGCTGCCCGGGAGTCACGGAACAGTTGCGTTTGAGCAGCCACTGAACGCCTTGGTGGCTGAGGTCGTTGCTTTGCGGCAAGGTGGCAAAACGCAATGCTGAAGGTTTAGGTGAGTCGAAAGGGTGCGACACGGGGCGACACTCAAAAAAATAACAGCCAGCCGGGCGGACTGTCTGAAGCGTGGGAACATTCCCAAAATGTTCGATACAGTGTAACCGGGTTTACCCGAAGTTCAGCCTGCAAGCTTGTGCAAACCCGAGCATCCCATAGGCCTTTATTCAGGCCTGCAAAGTCGGCTTACGGAGGCGCCTGCTTGCCCGCACCCAGCATGCTGCGCATGTCCTGTATGGACATGGAACTCAAGGCGCTGACCTTGACTTTGGGCTGCGCCTTCATCGCATGGCCGTAAATCACTTCAAACGTCAACGACAACCGGTCATCAGGCCCGGTTTTCAGGTGCGTGGCCAGTGCGTCTTCCAGTCGGGTTCGCCATGCCCGCCCGCGCAGCCCAGCAAACCGGGCCGGGTGAAAGTTTCGTCCCAGCTCTCTGAGTTCTTTGAGCAGCCGAGCCGGGGAGTCATAGGTCAGCGTGATGCGCTCCATGTCCATCACGGGTTCGGCAAACCCACCGGCCACCAGCATGTCGCCCCAGTCGTGCATGTCGGTCAGGTCATGTCCGGCGGCTGGCCAGGCCAGTTGCCGGTACACCTCGCGCAGTTCGATGGCTGTGTCGGGCCCCAGGCATGAAAACATCAAAAAACCGCCGACGCTCAAAGCGTGGTGCCAACTGGCCAGTAGTGCCTGCGGGTCGGCGGCCTGATGCAGTGCCATGTTGGCCCACAGCATGTCGACGCTGCCCGGGGCCGGTGCCTCAAAACGCGCCGCTTTGCCAAACCAGCTGGCTGGTTGCCACCACGAATTTGCTATATTTTTAATAGCTTCTTGCCTAGTTTTTAATTGGTCTTCGACCACAAAACAGTCTGATTTTGAGTATTTTCGGACGAGTTTTTGGTGGTTTTGCAAGCCTCCCCGCACCGCACCCCAGTGCGCCCAGGCTTTGGGCTGTAACTTGATCCATTGCAACCTGTCGAGCATCCTGCTGGCCACTTCCTCATGCAGCCAAGGCGATACCGGCGGCGCCATGCGCTGCCAGCGGGCAACAGCTGTCGGGTCAAGTGTGGGCGGGCGCTCTGTCTTCATGTGTTCTTCGTGATGTGCGCCCCGAGTATATTGACCAGGTGTTCAAACGTCTGTTGCAAACCCCTTTTTTAAAGCCAACCAAGCGGTTACCCAGCCAGTGCGCCGTCTGTCGCAGCTGGCCTGCAGCGCCAGTATGCCGAGCCTGCATGCAACGATTTGCCCTTCACCGGCCGCGCTGCCGCTGCTGCGCAATGCCCCTGGCCGATGGGTTGTCAGCCGGTTTACACACCAGCGCAGATGTCTGCACAGACTGCAACAGGCGGCCTCCACCGCTTGACGCAACCCTGGTTGCAGTCGACTACGCCTACCCTTGGTCTGCGCTGATCAGCGCTTACAAATTTGGCGAACAACCTGGCTGGGCGCCCTTTTTTGCAGACCTGTTGCTCAAAGCACCGGGCGTTCGTCAGGCGCTTGAAAACCTGCAACCAGCTGACCTGATCCTGCCCGTTCCGCTGTCAAAAGAGCGCTTGCAAACGCGCGGCTTTAATCAGGCCTGGTTGCTGACCAAGGAGCTGGCCGGGCAGGCAGGCAGCGCCGCCCACGCAGACAGCAGCTTGCTGCTACGGCTTAAAAACACCCGCCCCCAGACCGAGCTGAAGCGTGAGGCGAGGCTGGCCAATGTCAAAGGCGCTTTTCAAATCGACCCGCTGCGCGCGGCAGCTGTCAAAGGCCGGTGCGTGGTGCTGGTGGATGACGTGATGACCAGCGGCGCATCGCTTTTTACCGCGGCCGAGGCCATGCGTACGGCGGGTGCCGCGCGCATCACCGGCATCGTGCTGGCCCGCACCCCCCTTTAGGCCTCATCATGTTCAATATTGTTCTTGTCGAACCCGAGATTCCGCCCAATACAGGCAATGTCATTCGCCTGGCGGCCAACACGGGGTGCCGCTTGCACTTGATTGAGCCCTTGGGTTTTTCAATGGACGACAAGCACATGCGGCGCGCCGGACTTGACTACCACGAGTATGCCGAGCTGAAGCGGCACGCCAGCTGGCAGGCCTTTATGGATCACGAAAAGCCCGACCCAACACGTTTGTTTGCCATGACCACACGCGGTTCGCGTAACCTGTTTGATGTGGCTTTTGCGCCCGGCGACTGGCTGGTGTTTGGGTCAGAAACCAAGGGCCTGGATACTGCCTTGCGCGACTCGTTTGCAGCCCGTCAGCGCCTGAAGCTGCCCATGCAGCCTGACCAGCGCAGTCTGAACCTGTCAAACGCAGTGGCTGTAACGGTTTTTGAGGCTTGGCGGCAAAACGGCTTCGTCACATCGGACTGAAGCCCAGCAGCCAGTCAAGGGTAGCGCCGCACCAGCGATTCAGCCACGCACACTGGCTTTGCGGACCCCTCGCGCTCCACGGTGATTTCCCAGGTCATCTGTACGCCGTTGTTGTCAATTGGCAGCGTTGCCAGCAGCTTCATGCGGGCGCGCAGGCGGCTACCCACCGGTACAGGGGAGGTAAACCGCACCTTGTTCAGCCCGTAGTTCACGCCCATTTGCGAGTCCACGATGTGAAACGACGAGTCAAAAAATGTCGGTATCAAGGACAAGGTTAAAAACCCGTGCGCGATCGGCCCACCAAAAGGGCCTTTCGCGGCTTTTTCAGGGTCTACATGAATCCACTGGTGGTCTCCTGTGGCCTCAGCAAACAGGTTAACCTGCTGTTGGGTAATGGTCAGCCAGTCGCTGATGGCAACTTCTTGCCCCACACATTTGGCCAAGTCTGCAATGGTTTGGAAAGTCTTCATAAACTCAATTATTGATCAAGCCACTCGCAAATACTTTTCCACTGCTCCAGGTCTTTTTCAACCCGGCCTGGGGCCACATCAAACAGCGTGAGCCCGCGTGCAGCCAGGTGAATGTAGTTTTGCGTGTCACGCACCATGCCCAGCACCGGCAGCCCCAGGCTGTCAACAAACCCGCGCAACTTGTCGGCGGCAATCGTGCGCGAATCCACCCGCATGCCCACAATACCCACCTGCACCTTGCCAGCGTGGCGGTGCCCAGCCAGCTGGTCCAAAAACGCCCGGGTGGCAAAAATATCAAACACGCTGGGCTGCAGCGGTACGATGATTTTGTCGGCCAGTTTGATGACGTCGTTAAAGCGCCAGCCGTGCAGCCCGCCCGGCGTGTCCAGAACCACATGGGTCGTGCCCTTGGGCGGCTTGACGATCAGATCAGCGTTCACGTCCCAGGTGGCAATCGGCCGGGCGGCCGGTGGGCGCAACCCCAGCCATAGCCTGGACGACTGCTGCCTGTCGACATCACCCAGCATCACCGCATGGCCTTGGGCCGCAAAGTAGCCTGCAACATGGGTGGCAAGCGTCGATTTACCGACGCCGCCTTTAGGGTTGGCAATCACGACGACTGGCATGGTGAACTCCTTATGACAAATGAACCGTTGCCTGGCGCTATGGTAACGGCGCGCCGCATCTCACCAAGGTCTCTTGCCTGCTTGCCATAGCCGTCACGCCAAGCCAAACAGCTTGCGGGCGTTGTCACGGCCAATTTTTTGGCGGTCGTTGTCGCTGATCTCGCATTTGTCAAACCAGCTGGCAGCGTGCTCGTGCTTTTCAAACGGATAGTCAACCGAATACATGATGCGGTCACTGCCCACCTCGAGCATGGTGGACAGCAGCGTTGGGGTACGAAAGTTGCCACTGGTGGTGATGTGCACATTGCTGCGCAAGTAGTCGCCAATTTCTTTTTCGCACGGCATGCCTCTGCGGCCCTTGCGCAAAATATGGTCGACCCGCCAGATGTTGAACGGAAGACCCTCGCCGAAGTGTCCAAGAATCATTTGCAGTTCTGGATGCCGGTCAAACATGCCGCTGGACATCAATCGCAAAGCGTGAATGCTGGTTTCTACGGCAAACGCCCAGGTCGGTCCGGTTAGCCAGTGCGCACCGTCATAAATCGGCTCGCGGCTGGCCAGCGGGTCACGCGGGTGCATGTAAAAGGGCTTGCCCAAAATTGCGGCTGCGGCCCAAAAATCAGTGAACTGTGGCGCGTCGTAGTACACCACGGTGTTTTCGTCGCCGACCTGTGAAAACCCATTGACCAGAAAACCATGAAATCCCAATTGCTTGACACAGCGCTCCAGTTCACGGGCTGCGGCCTCTGGGTCTTGCATGGGCAGCGCGGCAAAGCCGCCAAAGCGCGTGGGGTGGCGTTTGATTTGCTCGGCCAGCACGTCGTTGGCGCGCCGGGCGACGTCAATCGCACGCTTTGCATCGGGTATAGCCTGCACCGCGGGGGAGTTGAGCGACAAAATTGAAAAGGCGGTACCCCATGCGTCCATCTGGTCCAGCCGCTGTTGCTCAAAGTCGAGCAAATTGCTTTTCAGTCCAGCCCACACTTCAGGCCGGGCGTAAACCTGTGAGTCCCCAATCGTCAGGTCAATCGCAAAGTGCTCTTCAAGCGCGATTTTATTTTTCATGGTTTTCGCAGCATTATTCCGGCTTGATATTGAGTTTGTCGAGCACGTTCTGCCAGGTTTTGCGGTCTTCGTTGATGTATTGCGTGAGCTGCTCGGGTGTGCCTGGGCGCGGGTAGGTACCCAGCTCGCGCGACTTGGCCACGATTTCAGGCATCAGCAGCACGTCGCCCATATCTTTGTTCATTTTGGCGATCATGGCCGCGTCAACGCCTTTTTTGGCCACCACGGCAAACCAGCCATAGGCCACCGCGCCGGGTACGGTTTTGTTGGCCAGCGGAAACGACTCAAGCCCGGGCTCTACTCTGTCCCCCATCGATGCCAGCACGCGTATTTTGCCGCCCTGCACATTGCCTGCCACCACGTTGTACGTTTCAATCATCATTTTGGTTTGCCCGCCCAGCATGGCCTGCATGGCCTGCGCGCCGCCGGGGTAGTGCACCTCCAGAAACTGCGCCCCAAACTGCAGCCCCAACAAAGCGGACGCCAGATGCGGCAAGGTACCGCGTCCGTTGTCTGCCACCTCAATTCCCAGTGGCTTGGCCTTGGCTGCAGCCATGATGTCGGCCAGCGTCTTGTAAGGAGAATCAGCGGGCACTGCCAACATAAATGGCGCAACAGCGACCAGCGTGACGGGCACAAAGTCACGCGCAAAGTCATAGGTCACACCCTTGATGGTGCTGGGCGCAACCGAAATGGCCGAACCCTGGACAAAGCCAAAGGTGTTACCGTCCGCCGCAGAATTGAGGATGGCATTCATGCCAATCACGCCGCTGCCGCCCGGTTTGTTGTCCACAATGATGCCTTGGCCCCACTTTTCAGTCAGCTTGACACCCACCAGTCGTATCAGCACATCAGGCGCAGAACCGGCAGGAAATGGCACCACAAAACGCACTGGCTGCGAGGGCCATTTGGCTGCAGGGGCTTGAGCCTGTGCCGTTGGCAGGGCGGTTGCTGCAACCAGGGCCACTGTCAGGCTCAAGGCCGCACGTCGGCTGAGCAGAGGTGTCAAAAAATGGGTCATCAGTTTGTCTCCGGGAGGTTGAAAAACGACTTTGCTAGTGGGGTAAAAATGATTATTTGCTTGATAAATCAAGTAATATCAAAAACTATATCCTTGATCAATCAAGCGCCAGTCCATGAAAACCCTAGTTTCCGAGCACGATCTTGAAAAGGCGATTCCGTTCCTGCTGGCCCGTGCCGGCGCGCGCATGGGCAACGCTTTTTCGAGAGCGCTCAAACCGTATGGCCTGAGCCTGAGCGAATGGCGGGTGTGCGCGTCGCTACAGCACACACCCAGGCAAGCACTGTCTGAACTGGCAACGCACATCGGAACGGATTTGTCGGCACTCTCGCGCATCGTTGACAGGCTTGTGGCGCAGGGCCTTGTGGCGCGAGAAAAGTGTGATGCCGATGGCCGCGCGGTGCGCATCACCTTGAGTACCCGTGGCCAGGCCTTGACGCGCAAAATCACGCCCATGGCTCGGCATTACGAGTCCGTGGCGCTGTCAGACTTCAGCGCCGTGGAGGTTAAGACACTGCGCGCCATGCTGCTGCGTTTGTATCAAAACGCAAGCCCCCTGGCCTGACTCTGTCTGGCCAGATCCGTCAGGCAAACCCATCCCACAGCAGCTTGCAACCCGTCAAAAACATGCCGGAGTACAGCAGGCGGTAAAAAAGGATCTCGCTGATACGCCGGGCCAGCCGCACGCCGACCCAAACACCAATGGGTGCCAACGGCAGCAGCACCACAGACGTGGCCATGTTGCGCGTGTCCAGCAGACCCAGCCAGGCATAGGGAATCCATTTGGACAAATTGACAACAAAAAACAAAAACGCCATGGTGGCAGTGAATTTGACAGGCGACAGGCGCAGCGGAATGACATAGGCATTGATGGGCGGGCCTCCTGCATGCGCCACAAAGCTGGTAAAGCCGGATGTGATGGTCAGCAAAGCGCCCAGCCAGCGCGGTGGGGGAGGGCTGTTGGGCCGGGGTGGGAACAGCAGCCGCTGCGCCAGAAACAGCAGCGTGAACGCACCCACCAGTCCCGCCACAATGTGCGTGTCCAGCAGTTTGAAAAGCAGGGCACCGATGACCGTACCCAGCAAAGCGAACGGCACCAAAAACTTGAGCAGTTGCTCGTCAAAGTCTTTGCGAAATGCCGCCATGCCCAGGATGTCCATCAGAAGCAGCACGGGCATCAATATGGCGGCGGCCTGCGGCACGCTGACGCTCATGGCCATCATTGGCACAGCCAGTGAGCCGAATCCGGCGCCAAAGCCACTTTTGCTGATACCGAGCAGCAGCACGGCCGGAATGGCCAGCGCGTAGAAAAACGGGTCGGTGATGACGGGAAAGATCAAGACAAAACCTGAAAGGGAAGCCGTGCCATCAAGTCTTCCGCTGCTGGCTAGACGCCCAGATAGGCTTTTTGGATCTCAGGCCGTGTCAGTAACTCGCTGGCTTGCCCCTCGGCCACAATGCGCCCTTCTTCAACCACATAGGCGCGGCTGGCCAGCGCCATGGCCATGGCCACGTTTTGCTCCACCAGCAGCACCGATGTACCTTGCGCATTGATCTGGCGAATGGCGTTGAACATGTCCAACACGATGCTGGGTGCGAGGCCGAGCGAAGGCTCGTCCAGCAACAGCAAGCCAGGCCGAGCCATCAGCGCACGGCCAATGGCGACCATTTGCTGCTGGCCGCCGGACAGCGCGCCTGCCGGGCTTTGCAGTTTGACTTTGAGCGCCGGGAAAAGCGACAGCACCAGCTCGAGCGAGGCTTTGCGGTGCACCTTGGCTTTGGCAATAAAGCTACCGAGTTCCAGGTTGTCATAGACGGACATTTGTGTGAACAGCCTGCGGCCTTCCGGCACGATGGCAATGCCTGCGTCACAAAACTTGTGACTGGCCAACTGGGTGATGTCCTGGCCGTTAATGCACAGACTGCCGCTCTTGACGCGGTGCAGACCGGCAATCGCATTGATGAGCGTGGTTTTGCCAGCGCCATTGGGTCCGACCACGCACACCAGTTCGCCCGGTTTGACGCTGAGCGAAACATCCCACAGCGCAGGTGCAGCGCCGTAATTGACAGAGATGTTGTTGACTTCAAGCATGGGGGGTTCCCAGGTAGGCGCTAACAACTTGCTTGTTTTGCATCACCTCTTGTGCCGGGCCCACGGCAATCAATTTGCCATGGTTCAACACCGCCACCCGGTCTGCCAGTGCCATCACGGCGCGCATCACGTGTTCCACAAAAACAATGGTGGCCCCGCGGTCGCGTATCTTGCGAATCAGCTCAATCGCCTCGTTGATTTCAACGGGCGTCAAGCCAGACAGCACCTCATCGAGCAGCACCAAGCGGGGGCGCGAGGCCAGTGCGCGTGCCAGTTCCAGAAACTTGCGCTGGTGCAGATTCAAATCGTCCGGCAGAGCAAACGCTTTGCCATGCAGGCCGGTAAATTCAAGCCACTTCCAGGCCTCTTGTGTGGCTTGTTTGTGGTCGAGTGCAGCGCCGCCAAACATCGCCACCAAAGACACGTTTTGCAGCACCGTCATGTGCGCGAAAGGCCGGGGAATCTGATAAGTACGTGCGATACCCGACTGTGCAATACGGTGCGCGGGTAGCCCGGCAAGCTGGTTGCCTTCAAAAAACACCTCGCCAGCGCTGGCCATGTAATGACCACTCACCACATTGATGAAGGTGGATTTGCCTGAACCATTGGGCCCGAGCAAACCCAAAATTTCACCGGGGTAGACCTTCAAATCAACACTGTCCAGCGCCTGCACGCCTTTGAAAGCCTTGGACAGCTTGCGCACTTCAAGCAGGGGTTTTGTCTCAAGCGTGATGAGGGGTGCCGACTGTGGCGAAGTTTGAGCTTCAGGCACCGCAGGCACATGGACAGCAGACAGGGGCCCGGTCCGCGCCGCGTTTTTGCGGGCGGTCCGTTTTAAAAAGTAGCCCAAAATCCCATTGGGCATGAACAGAATCACCACAATCAAAATCACACCCACCGCAGCTTTGCCCGCAATCGGATTGTTGCCAGCCGTGAAAAAATAAAGCAAGCACGTGATGACGGTTGCACCCACTGCCGGGCCCGCCCAGTGGCGCGTGCCCCCCAGCACGCTCATCAAGACCACCGTCAGCGGAACCACGATGGTGAAGGTCTCGCCCGCAGTGACGTACGACACAAACAGCGCGTGAATGCCGCCAGCCAGTCCCGCCAGCGCACATGAGATGCCGAATGCCACCAGCTTGTAGTTAAAAGTTGGCACACCCATGACTTCGGCAGCGTCTTCGTCGTCATGAATAGCGAACAAACCGATACCCAGCTTGGACGATTGAATGCGGTACGAAATGATCATGGTTGCCACCGCAGCCATGAGCGCCATCAGGTAAATGGACGACGATGCTGTGGGGCCAATAGCCGGAACCTTGACTGAATTGAGATAAATCCCGGGGCCGCCATCGATCGGTGTGTTGAGCACCACCGTGCCCACCACAAAGGTGATGGCCAGCGTGAGCAACGCAAACAGCTCGCCCCGGACCGACTTGACACGAAACACCACAAAACCCAGTGCCATGCCAAACACCGCCGCCAGCAAGGCCGCAGCAGGCAAAGTCCATAAGAAAGGCCACTTCAGGTTGGCGGCCAGCCCGGCCGAGGTGTACATGCCAATGCCGAAAAATGCACCATGACCAAACGAAAAATAGCCCGAGTAACCCGACAAAATGTTCCATGACAGCGCCAGAATCATCCAATGGCAAATCAGGTACAAAAATGATTCGTAAAAAGCCGGCATACCCAGCCATGGAATGCTGGCCAGCAGCACGCCTGCACCCAGAATGCCGGCAATGGTTTTATCAAGTGTCATAGCTTGCCCGGGCGCAATAGCAGCATCACAATCAGCAGCGAAAATGACACGATAGGTGCCCACGACGGCGCGGCCACGGCCATGGTGACGGCTTCACTGACGCCAATGATGACGCCCGCTACCAGTGGCCCCAGCGCGCTGCCGAGGCCGCCCAGCATGACAGCTGCAAACACCACGCCTACCCAGGCAAAAATTTGTGACGGCGTCAGCGTGAACGTCAAGGCCAGGCAAACACCCGCTATGGCGGCCAGTGCAGCACAAACGCCTGCCAGCATCAACGACATGCCTTTTTGGTTGATACCGAAAGCCGAGGCAATAGGGCCGTCTTCAGCCATGGCTCGCAACGCTTTGCCCAAGTCGGTGTAACGCATGGCGGCCCATATCAACAGTGACAAAAGCACTGACAACACCAGCGTGATCAGTTCAGGCACCGGCACATACAGTGGGCCAATGGTGAACTTCATGTCGTTGTAATGTGTTTCCAGTCGCCTGAAATCTGCCGTCCAGATGGCTTGCACCAGGCTTTCCATCACCACCGTGATGCCGAAGGTCACCAGCAAAGAATTGAAAGGCGATATTTCAAACTTGGCCAGCACCCATTGCATGCCAACCCCAAATAGAAAAAACAGCGGCGGCAACATCAGCAAGGTCAGCAGCGGATCGACCTTCCACACCGTCGCCATGTGGTAGCTGCCGTACGCTGCCAAAAAAACCAGCCCAAAGTGGGCCAGATTGATTTGCCGCAGCAAACCCCAGGTCAAGCCCAGCCCCAAACCGATCAGGCCGTACAGGCCGCCAATGAACATCCCGGACAGGATGGACTGGGCCAACAGATTGAAGCTGGGCATGACCCGCTTATTGGGTCAACAATTTCGTGTTGGCAGGCGCAAACTGTTTGGGCCAGACAACGACCCAGTTGCCGTTTTGCACCTGTTTAACCTTCATCAGGTCATCACCGTAGTTGCCGATACCGTCAAAACGCAGATTACCGTGGATGGTTTGCACCTTGTTTTTCTTCAGCCAGATACCAATTTTTCTGTCGTCAAAGCTGTTGGCACCGCGCACGCCGGCTTCCAGAATCTGCCAGGCGGTGTAAGAAGCCGCAGCCTGCACCTCCACGCTGGTGTAGGGCATGGCCAGCTTGGTGGCGCGCTCTTTGAACACTTTGAGGAAAGCTGCTGCACCGGGATAGGTGGTAAACGGTGCGTGCTCTTCAAAAATTGTCAGCGACAGCGCACGGTTGCCCTCGGGCGACTGCGTCATCGGGCCAGGCGCGGGATAGGTGTGAAAGTGCAGCGGCGGCGTGTAGTCGATCTTCTTCATGGCATCCAGCAGCATGTTGCCTTCCAGCGCGATGTCACCCATCCAGACCAGGTCGGGCTTGGCGTCCTTGATGCGTGCGGCAATCGGTCCAAAGTCGCGGTTGCCGAAGTCCCACTCGAGATACAGCACCTCCTGCAAGCCGCGTTTTTTGGCCACCTCGCGGGCGCCTTGCGACAGAAAGTAAATCGACGGGAATTTGCTGGTCACAATCGCGATGGTTTTGGGTGGCTTGGGCGATGCGGCCAGCGCGTCAAACACCGTGTTCGGGACTGTGGTTCCAGGGTCTGAACCAATCGACCAGGCCGGGAAGGCGTAGTCATACTTCGACAGCGAAGGAATACCGAAGGTGTGGTGTATCAACACCTTGTTGTAGCGCTCAGCCACACCCATCGCCGACAAAATGGCGCCAGTGGCGTAGGGGCCCATCAGCAGGTCCACCTTGTCAGAGGTGATCAGCTGCTCATACAAGGTGCGGGCCAGTTCTGGCTTGGACTGGTCGTCTTTGAGCAGCCACTCCACCTTGCGACCCAACAGGCCGCCCCGCGCATTGAGCTGCTCGACATAAATCTCGCCCACCAGCTTGTGGGTCAGTGCGGTGCTGGACAGCGGACCTGTCAGCGCCAGCGTGCTGCCCACCTTGAGCGGCGCTGCCGATGGCGCCTGCGCGCCGGCAGGCAGTGCAACCATCGCCACTGTGCTTGCAGCGACCAGCGCTGACAACAACCTTTTGAATAACCTCATGACTTGTCTCCTTTTTTTAGCTTGTGCATTGTCTGAACCGGTCAAAAAACGATGGATAAAACCTTCTACAAAACTGTGCAGGCCTGATCAAACGACAAGCGTGGATTGCGGTCAAACAGCTTGCTGTCGTCGCCGTAACCCAGGTTGATCAGGAAGTTGGCGGTAAAGCGGCCATCCGGGAAAAACTCTGCATTGACCTTGGCCAGGTCCACCCCACTCATCGGGCCGCAGTCCAGACCGACAGCACGCGCTGCGATCATGAAGTAAGCGCCACCCAGCGTACCGTTGCGCGTGGCCGTGGCTTGTGCCATGGGGGCATTGCCCGCAAACATGTCTTTGGCGGTGGGTACATGCCAGATTTGCGGCATGTGTTCAAAAAACTGGGTATCGGTTGCCACGATGACCGTGACCGGCGCAACTTTGGTCTTTTCCACGTTCCCCGGCGACAGCGCAGGAATCAGGCGAGCACGCGACTCTGGGCTGTTCAAGAAAACATAACGCGTCGGCTGCGTGTTCATGGAGGTCGCCCCCATCCTGGCGATGTCATACACCTCCTGCAGCAGCGCCATCGGCACCGCTTTGTCGATGAAACCATTGGCCGTACGGGCCTTGAAAAAGAGCTGGTCCAGGCAGGCCTGATTAATTTTTGTGTCGGTTGTCATGGTTTACTTTCTGTAGGAAGAGACATTTTATTCAGCCTTGATATCGGCATCACGAATCAGTTTGGTCCAGCGCTCCACGTCGCGCTGCACCAGTGCCCGTGTCTGGTCCGGATTCAGACTCATGGGCTTGCCACCCGCTTTGCGGAAGGTATCCATAACGTCGGGCGCAGCAATCACGCGGGCCAGCTCTGTGCGCAGGCGGGCCACGATCTCGGGCGGCGTTTTGCTGGGCGCAAAATAGCCAAACCATGACTCCAGCTCCAGCGCTGCAGCACCGGTCTCGGCAATGGTGGGCACATCTGGGTGCATGGTGTTGCGCGCGCCGCCTGAAGTGGCTAGCGCTTTGACGGTGCCTGCATCGACCTGAACGCGAGCGGTGGGCGCCAGGTCAAAAAACAAATCAACACGGCCTCCGAGCAGGTCAAGATAGGCTGCCTGTGCACCGCGGTACGGCACATGGGTGATATTGACCCCTGCCAAATGCCACAAGGCGGCTGGCAACACGTGCTGGCCCGAACCATTGCCGGCAGATGCATAAGTCAACTTGCCGGGGTTGGCTTTGGCATACGCGATGACGTCCTTCAGCGTTGCAAAGGGCAAGTCCTTGCGCGCCATCAGCGTGTAGCTGTAACTGACGGCCAGGCCCAGCGCTTCAAAGTCTTTCAGGCTGTCATAAGGCAGGCTTCGGTACAGCCCTGGATTCAGCGCGATGTTGGAAATGGAGCCTGTGAGCAGCGTGTAACCGTCTGGCGCAGACTTGGCAACAAAATCAGTCCCGATCAGCGTGCCCGAGCCCGGCTTGTTCTCAACCACAAAGCCTTGCCCCAGTTGCTTGCCAAGGCGGTCTGCCAACAAACGACCCACAAAATCAAACCCGCCGCCAGGCGGCTGCGGCACGATGACTTTGACCACTTTGTTGGGGTAGGTGTTCTGCGCATGCGAGATAGACGAGAGCGGCAACATGGCCACGCAGACCAGCAGCATCAACAGGGCTTTGGACGGCCGCCTGGTATGGGTTTTAAAAAGCATCATGGGTTTAACGCTCCAGCTCGCCACCAGCCAACCAGCGCGCGCCCCTGGCGTACAGCTCTGCAACCACCGGGCCCTTGAGCATCGGCATGTCAAGCTTGACGGTGTAGCCGATGCGGGTCTGAATGTAAGCCAGGTGTCGGTAGCCTTCAGGAAAGCCCGCCAGCGCCTGCTGGTCGAGTTTCACCACCGCGGCAGAGTCAACAGGATCAATGCGGTCTTTTTCATAAATCGGCTGGCGGTGCAGCAACTTCCACTGGCCCTCGTGTTTTTGCACAAAGTCATAAAAGCGGCCAGTACACACCACATCGCACAGCACCGGGCCAGCCTCGCCCTCGACCATGCCGCGCTGCGATATCGTCATTTTGGTCTGCGCGATGGCGCGCTCGCCCGCCACCTCAATGGCCGATCCGCCGAGGAAGTGCAATATGCTGACGCCTTTGGCCCAGCCTTCTTGTGTCACGCGAATAAAGTCGGCATAGGGGCCTTGAAACCAGGTGGCCATCATCACACCCTGGGGGTGCCACACCGTTGCAAAACGCTGCCAGTCGCCCGCGTCACGCCAGACCGCCCAGCGCTCGACCATTTGCCGTATCAGCAGCTCATTCTGCAGGTTGTCCTTCATGCTTTGTCTCCGTTCATTGTTCAATTCGGCGTTACCGCATAGTCGACCTGATGGCGGGCAATACGCAGGTCAGCCAGTTCTTGTTTGACCCGCAGGTGCTCTGGGTGCGACGCATAGGCATCAAGCGCGGCCTGGCTTTCAAATTCCGAGTAGAGCACCACATCGCAGGCGTAGTCAATTCGGCTGCTGTCCACGCCTACTTCCATGTGAACAATACCGGGTATCAGGCTGCGAAGTTCGTCAAAGCTGCATTTGAGTTTGTCAATGGCTGCTGCCTTGGCAAGCGGCGTATCGCCGCGGATATTCCACATCACGATGTGCTTGATCATGCGTGAACCCTCCTCATATGCCGGCCCTGGTCATGTGCCGGTCTTGGGGTTCAGCACAAAGTCATAGTGCAGACTGTAGGTGCCATCGGGCTGCTTGATCCAATCGGCCACCAGCGATTGACGCACGCCAAACACCACGTCGGAGTCCAGATACTGGTCATGGTCGCGAAACACATGGGTGATCAGGCGCTCGTAGCCCGGTGCGTCGATCATGAAGTGAAGGTGCGCAGGCCGCCACGGATGGTTTTTGGTGGCCTTGAGCATCGCACCCACCGGACCATCGGAGGGAATCGGGTAAGCCTCTGCCAAAATGGTTTTGAAATGGTAGTTGCCGCTCGCGTCAGCGTTCATGATGCCGCGTGCCTGGGGCTTGGCCAGGTGCGCATACTGCACGTCGTAGTTGCCGTCGGCATCGGCCTGCCAGACATTGATCAGGGCATTCGGGATCGGCGTACCGTCCAATGCCTTGATGCTGCCGCTCACCATGCAGGGCTCGCCCTTGGCACCACCGCCCACATCGGCGCCCAGTTCAAAACGCGGTGCATCTTCCAGAAAAAAGGGCCCAAAAACCGTGGGTTCGGTGCAGCCCAGGGGCTTGTCATTGTTCATGGCGACAGTCAACATCGACAGGCCCAGTGTGTCGCTGAGCAAAATAAATTCCTGCCGCTTGGCGTCGCACATCTGCCCGGTTGCGGTTAAAAATTCAATGCCCTGCATCCACTCAGGTTCGGTCAGCTTGACCTCGCGCGCAAACGCGTGGAGGTGCTGCACCAGGCTGGTCATGATTTCTTTCAGACGGGCATCTGGCGTGGTTGCCAAGCGGGCCAATACGGCTTGTGTAATGGTGTCCTGGTTCAGGTTGCGCACGCTGGTTCCTTCAGTTGGGGTGTCGAAGCTTATGCGAGAAATATAGACGGCGCCCCGGCATTATGAAAGTGCGCCGCTGTAAATGACTTTTTCATGCGGCGCAACAACGGGCCGGGCTATTTGCCTTTAGCGCCACAATTGAGCATCAACGCAGGAGACACGACTTGGACCGCTGGACTGAAATTGAATTGTTTGTGCAGGTGGCTGAAACCGGCAGCCTGAGCCGCGCCGCCGAAGCGCTTGACTTGTCCAACGCCGCGGCCAGCCGCCACCTGTCAGCCCTGGAAGCGCGACTGGGCGCGCGGCTGGTCGAGCGCAATACGCGCCGCCTGTACCTGACAGAAACCGGGCAGGAGTTTTTTTCCAGGGCCAAAGGTATTTTGGTTGACCTGAAGGATGCCGAGTCCGCGGTCAACGCCACCTCGCTGAACCCGACGGGCGTGCTGCGCATCACCACATCGCTGTCGTTTTCCTTGCATCACGTGGCGCCACTGCTGCGCGAATATACCCAGCGCTACCCCAACGTGACCGTGCACATTGAAGCGGCCAACCGCTATCTGGACATCATCGACAACAACATTGACGTCGCCATTCGCACGCGCGAATTTGAGCCAGACTCCAACATCACCATCCGGCGCCTGGCCGAAACACGCCGTATTTTGACGGCGTCACCCCGCTACTTTGCGCAATACGGCATCCCCCAAACCCTGGCCGATTTGCAGCAGCACCAGATGCTGATCTACACCCACGCCAACAACCCCAATGAATTGCGTTTTAGCAAGGACGGCAGCGTCACAACCGTGAACGTCAAGGGCGTGCTCGATGCCAATGACGGCCAGATACTGCGGGTGGCGGCACTCGACGGGCTGGGTATTTTGGTGCAACCGTCATACATTGTTTATGACGACATCGTAGCTGGCCGCTTGGTGCCTGTGCTTGACGACTGGGATTTGCCGCGCCTGCAAGTCAACCTGGCCTACCCCAGTCGCAAACATCTGTCAGCCAAGGTGCGCACCTTTATCGACTTCATGGCAGAACATTTTGTCAAGATGGACTATGAGCGCAAATGGACGGGGCGGTTTGGGGTGTATTGAGGCCGGTTTTAGTTAAAAAAGCCTCTAGCCCAATAAAAATAAGGGCAATTTGCTCTTGTTTTTATAGCAAAAGGCTTCAGGTATTCCATTTCGGCATCAGCCGCACAGCGTTGCCGCGCTCAATCGCACGTAAATCTGCGCTTGAAAAGCCGTACTCGTACAAGCCCTTGACATTGTCTTCGCCTGTGCGGTACGGGTAGTCCGAGCCCAAAAGGATTTGCGACACATCGACCAGTTTGGTCAATGACGCCAGCGCGCCGGGGTGCGCTGCCCATGCGGTGTCGTAGTAAAAGCGCTTGAGCTCGTGCAAAACGCCATTCGGGACGCGCGCCACCAGTTTGGGGTCTAAGACAGGCATTTTGACCAAGCGCTCGGTGATGAAAGGCAGCGTGCCGCCAGCGTGCGAAAAGATGAATTTCACATCGGGGCAGCGGGCTGCCGTGCCAGAAAACACAATGTCGGTGATGGTACGGGTGGTGTCGGTGCCAAACTCAATGACCGTGGGCGGTACGTCGGCCAGCAGGTTGTTGCAGCAGTTGGCCGATGTGGGATGGGTGTACAAAATGGCTTTGCGGCGGTTCAGCTCGTCCATGACGGGCGCGAACGAGGGGTGGCCCAGCCACTTGTCGCCATAGCTGGTCAGCAGGCCAATGCCGTCAGCTTTGAGCACATCCATGGCGTATTCAAGCTCTTTTAATGCAGCGTCCATGTTGTGCATGGGCAGCATGGCAAATGAACCGAACCGACCCGGGTAATCCTTCCCCACTTTGGCTGTCCATTCATTGCTTTCACGGGCAATCCTGATGGCACTTGCAGCCTCAAACACGCCCACCTGCGGTGTGGTCACCGACAGGATGGATGTTGCAATGCCAGCTTTGTCCATGTCGCCAATGGTTCTTGCCAGCGACCAGTTGCGCACAATGGGTGGTGCCTGGTTGACCTTGGCCAGTTCTGCCACGTAGGCCGGCGAAAACAGGTGGTGGTGGGTGTCGATGCGCTTGCTTGTGGCTGTGGGCGCGGTGCTGCCAGTGCTGGTACAGCCCGGCAAAACGGCGCTTGCGCCCAGCGCCAGCAAGCCGCTTAAAAAACCGCGCCGTGGCGTGGCGCAGCCACATGAAGGGTTCAATACCGGCATGTCATCTCCTTTGATTTGTTAACGATTCGGCCTGACCCCATCAAACGCGTCTTGGAGCAGTTGCCGAATGGCAACGCGCTCCAGTGGTCGCGGATTGGGGTACTGGTTTTGCATGGCGATGCTTGCGGCTTTGTCCAGGTCCGACTCTTGCATGCCAACGTCTTTGAGCGCTGTGGGCGCGCCATTGTTTTTGGCCAGATCAAACACCGCCTGAGCCGCGCTGCTGCCGCCCAGGGCTTCGGCGATCATGCGCATGGCATCTGGGGCTGCTGCCGCGTTGTAGGCCAGCGCATGCGGCAGCACAATCGTATGGGTCTCGGCATGCGGCAAATTAAAGCTGCCGCCCAGTGTGTGGCACAGCTTGTGGTGCAGCGCCATGCCGACATTGCCCAACACCGTGCCGCACAGCCAGGCACCGTACAGCGCGTCGCTCCTGGCTTGGAGATCATTTGCTGCGGTTTTAATAGCTGGTAGCGCACGTGCCATGGCGGCCATGCCCTCTTTGGCCATCAAATTCATGACTGGGTTGCTGTCCGTTGCATACAAGCCTTCGGCGGCATGGGCGATGGCATTGATGCCGCTGGTCACGCTCATCGCCAGGGGCAAACCCAGTGTCAACTCAGGGTCATAAATCACCACACGCGGCAACACGCGCGGGTCCTTGCCGGTTTTTTTCATGCCCGCTTCGGTGATGCCGTAGATCGGCGTCACTTCTGATCCGGCGTAGGTGGTGGGTATCGCCAGAATCGGGAGCCCTGAATCAAGCGCGATCGCTTTTCCCAGACCCGTCGTCGAGCCACCACCAATCGCCACCGCGCAATCGGCACCCAGTGTTCTGGCCATGTCCCGAGCCTCACGAGCAGTTTCTATCGGCACATGCATCACGGCTCTGGCAAACACACCCGCAGCGCGGCTGCCCAACAAATTGGCCACCATTTCTGCTGACGCATGCTGCTCGGGCGTCGACAGCACCAGCGCTTTTTTGGCACCCAGTGTGTCGATCTCACGCGCCAGGTGCTGCAAGCTTCCTGCGCCAAACACGACGCGTGCCGGTTGGCCGTTGTAGATAAAACTTTTCATGGTGTCACGTTCTTAATCAGTGCAGGTCAGTGCTCAGCCCCGCGCTGCGCTCAACAGTTTTGATGATGGCCGCATAGTCGTCCCCAGCATCGCCCTGGGCCATGGCAGACTGCATCAGCTGCAGCGTCATGGCAGTTTGTGGCAGCGGTGCATGCACGGCTTGCCCGGCAGCCAAAATAAGCGTCAGGTCTTTGACCATCTGCTCTACCGTAAAGGTTGGTGTGAAATCGCGCTTGGCCAGCTGTACCGACTTGGCTTTCAGGATGGGCGATGCCACCGCACTGGCACACAAGACCTGCCACATGTCTTGCCAGTCCAGGCCACCTTTGCGGCCCAGTGCAAGGCCTTCGGACAGCATGGCGCTGGTCTGCGCAATCATCAGGTTGACGACCAGCTTCATCAAGCGGGCCTCTTCTCCAGTACCGAGGAAAAACTGATGTGGACCCAGCAGCTTGAGCAGGGGCAGTACCGTTTCGTAAGAGGCGCGTGGGCCAGACGCCATCACCGTGAGCAAAGCCGCTTCGGCCATGTGGTTGTTGCCAGACACGGTGGTGCGCAGGTAGGCGATACCGCTTTCTTGCAGCAGACCCGCCACTTCACGCGATGCGAGTTGCGACACCGTGCTGGTGTCCACAAATGTTGCGCCCTTGCGCGCAGTCGCCGCGACCTGGGCTGCCACCGCAAGCAATGCCGCGTCATGTGGCAACGATGAAAAAATGATGTCGGCCGTGGCCATGGCTGTTGCGTCAGCGACCAGTGTCAAGCCCTTGGCAGTGGCCAGCGCCAGCCGCTGCGGATCGGTATCACTGACACTGATCACATGCCCTGCAGCCAGAAAATGGCAGGCCATCGGCAAGCCCATTTTTCCGACGCCAATGATGTGAATGTTCACCGGGTGCCTAAGCTGCTTTTTTCGCTGCCAGGCCTGGGGCCAAGCCGCCAGAAGTACCGGCCATGAACTGGCTGTGCTGCATGTTGATGAGCCGGTTCCAGCGCTGCTGGCCCATTGTCAGGCCGATAAAAAACCCGAGCTCCACAATCTGGCCAGTTTCAAAATGGTCGTACAGCCCTTGCCACAGCTCGTCGGTAGATTCAAGGCCCCAGGTGATGGCTTCGGCCAGACGCAGCGCCGCTTTTTGGCGTGCTGTAAAACGAACCGATTTGTCAAAATCAAGCAAGTCTTTGATGTCGTCTTCCAGCAAACCTTGCTCTTGCGCCTTGACCGAACGCTGGTTACCGCAGTAGTTGCAATTGACCGCCTGCGAGACATACAGGCGGCACAGCTCCTTGATGGCGTGGTCGCAAACGCCATCCACAAAAGTGGTGTTCCAGGCGTTGGTGAAGGCCCAGAAAACGGCCGGCACATTCGCGCGGATGGCATGGCTTTCAGGCCGCGGCGCGCCGTCACGGGCAGCGCGCTCAAACTCGGCCATCATGGCCGGGTCTGTGATGGCTGAAAAATCGATGTACGGCAGGCGTTGCGGGGCGTTCATGGGTTACTCCTGAAGTGCCTTGTCGTAGTGCGTCAAATCAAGGTATTTGCCAGGCGCAGGGGGGGTGCCGCCCCACATGCCTTCCATCTCTGCACGTATCGCCAGCATGGCTTTGAAACCTTCTGCGTTCAAGCGTGCGTCTGGTGCCAGCCCGGAGCCGGGCTTGACCAGCGCAGCATAGGTGCCGTCTGCCACGCCCTGAGTCAGCTTGAAGCGGGTCATCAGCAGCGCCACCATCTCGGTTTGGTTGGCCGGGTTCATGACATAACGCTGACCTTCAATGTAGGCCGCGAGATACTGTGTCAGCACCTCGGCATGCAATGCTGCCCACTGGCGCATGACAAATGCGCCAGTGGCCTGGTAGGGGCCAAGCAGGTCAAACTGGGAGCCCAGGCTCTTCAGGCCTTTGTCCAGCACTGACAACGAAAATGGTGGGTTGATCATGCCTGCAGCCAGTTCTGGGTCGGCCACCATGGCGGCTGCGCGGGGGCCGGTACCGCCCGCCAGCTTGACGGTGTAGTCGCGGTTTTCAAGCAGGCCATTTAACTTGAGGATTTTTTTGGCGGCCAGCGCATAAGCCGTGTTGGGTGCATCAACGGCCAGCAATTTGCCGCGCAGGTCCTGGATGGAATGGATCTCGTCGCGCACCATGAAATCATTCATGCCTGCATCCCCGCCAGACACAATCACGACATCATGAGCTGCTTCAATCATGGCCACCGCGTTGTCGACCGCAGCATGGGCAATCTCAAACTTTCCAGATGACAGGCCGGCGCGCTGCTCGTCCGAATTAGGTGTATTTTGAGTTTCAATCGTCAGTCCGCGCTTGTCGAAATAACCTTTGTCCACGGCAGCCAGCAAGGGCAGATTGCTGGAGGTGTTGAAAATATTGACGCGTAGCAGCACTATGAGTTTTCCTCGGCCAGCGCGGCTTTGGTGATGGCGTCCATGGTGAAGGGCATGTGGCGCACCCGAACATCGAGGGCATTAAAAATGGCATTGGCAATCGCTGCCGACACCGGGCCATTGGTGGCCTCGCCGGACCCTAAAGATTTTTGCTCCGGCCTGTCTATCACCTCGACCTGCACAGCAGGCACCTCTGAAAACCGCAAAATCGGGTAGGTTTCCCAGGTGCTGCTGGTGATGCGGGTACGGTCAAATTGCGCCGCTTCCTTCAGGGTCCAGCTGACCGCTTGAATCGCACCGCCTTCAATCTGGTTGACGATGCCATCCATGTGCACAGCGCGGCCCACGTCAACGGCGATCCATAAATTTTTGACGCGCAACTCGTGTCCTGCATCAACCAAAGCGACCACAGCGCACCAGGCGCCGGTGTTTTTGTAGCGGGCAAAGGCGATGCCTACCCCACGCCCTTCAACCTTCGTGCTTCTCAAACTGTGCCAATTGGCCATGCCTGCAACGGCTGTCAGCACATCTTTGGCGCGTGGATCCGTCAGGTGACGTAGTCTGAACTCAAGCGGGTCAACGCCCAGGCCAGTGGCTATTTCATCAACAAACGATTCGCTCGCAAAAACATTGCAATGCGCACCCAGCGAGCGCAGTGAAGAGGTGCGAATCGGCATGCTCAGGCAGCGGTGGCTGATGGCTCGCCATGCGGCAAAGTCGTAGGTCGGCACAGAATTGCGTTCTGATCCGCCGCCGCTTGCCAGCGGCATGTTGATGGCGACCTGTCGGTCATAGGGTTTGGCCAGATGGGTGGCGGCCAGCAGCACGGGTGTTTTGCTGCGACCAGGCCGCATGCTGTGTCCGTTTGACCAGACCTCATGTTGCCAGTCGACGATACGGCCGTCGCTGGAAACTTCAGCTTTGACGTCAACTGCCATCGCCGCACCCAAGGGCGAATGGCTGAGTTCGTCTTCGCGCGTCCACTGCACCCGAACAGCATGGCCCGGCACGGCGCGTGCCAGCAGCGCTGCGTCACAAGCCACATCGTCAGCGCCGTTGTGGCCGTAGCTGCCCGCGCCTTCTGCGTGTTGCACTCTGACTTGGCCTTCCTGCAGGCCAAAAATCGTTGACAGGTCAGCACGGAGATTAAAAATGCCTTGGCTGTGTGTCCATACCTCCAGCAAGTCCGGGCTGTAACGGGCGACAGCGCAAGACGGTGCGGCGGATGCCTGGGCTATGAAAGGCCGGGAGTAACTGGCCTGAAATTGCCTTGTGACGCCCGCTACTGGCTCAGACGTTTTCTCGCCCACCAGCATCGTGTCGTGTTGCTGCCCACGCAAAAAAGCAGGCAGCTCGTGCATGTCCGGCAGGGTTTGTGGCTCTTGCCAGCTGGCCAGGGCAGCCAGCTTTGCAAGCGCCTTGACGGCGGCGTATTCGTCACTCGCAAGCACGCCCAAAAAGCTGCCGTCGCGAACCGTGGCCACCACGCCAGGCAGCGCGTCAACCACGGTCAGGTCAATGCCCAACAGCGTGGCACCGGGCGACGGTGGGTGCAGCACGCGCCCAAACAGCATGCCGGGCAGCATCATGTCATGCACAAAGCGCGGCCTGCCCGTGACTTTGTCGGGGATGTCAAGGCGCTGCATGGCCGCTGTTGAGCTAACCTTTCCAGGCCTGGCCAGGCCAGTTGCGTCGCGGTCCAGCATCGCCTGGCTGGCCAGTGTCCAGTAGCTGCTGATGGCCTCGCCGCTGCTGGTTTGAATGCTGCCGTCAACCACAGTGAGCCTGGCAGCGTCGCTGTCAGAAAGATTCAACTCAAGCGCGGCGGCTTGCAGGTAGATAGCCCGCGCCTCAGCAGACACCTGCCGCAGCGCGCCCCCCGAGTCGTGAACCGACATGCTGCCTGCAGTCACGCCTTCGTTGGGGCTGGCCGCCGTGCTGGCTGCCACCATGCGGATGCGCGAGGCAGCCACACCCAATTCTTCGCAAACAATTTGCGCGAGCGCGGTGGCGATGCCCTGCCCAAGCTCCACTTTGCCGGTGCGTACCGTGACCGTGCCATCCGGGTTGATGGCCAGCCACTGCGACAGGCGGCGATTGGCGTTCAGGCTGCCGGGCAGACTGACTGGGGTCGGTGTTGTCGTCATGCCGCCACCTTGCTTGCAGCGCGCAGCACAGCGCGCACGATGCGGTTGTGCGAGCCGCAGCGGCACAGGTGCTTGTCGAGTGCAGCATGCACATCGGCTTCAGTCGGCTGGTGGTTTTTTTGCAGCAGTTCGGTCGCGCTGATCAGGATGCCGGAGATGCAGTAACCACACTGCGCAGCCTGCTCATCGATGAAGGCTTGCTGCAAGGCACTCAATTCACCGGATTGGCTCAAGCCTTCAACCGTGACGATGGCCTTGCTCGCAGCAGACCACAAGGGCATGTCGCAAGACGCGACAGACACGCCATCGATCAGCACATGGCATGAGCCACATTGCGCAGCGCCGCATCCAAAGCGCGTGCCCTTCAAGTCGCATTCGTTGCGCAGCACATACAGCAGGGGCGTGTTTTCTTCGGCGTCCACCGCACAAACACGACCGTTCAGGTTTAACTTAATTTCGCGAGATGTCATCAAGGCACCATAACCATCGTAAAAGGACCTTGGAGCGGGCGGTACCCGTTCAAGCAGGGGCCGCGGAACTGGCTTTGCCAGGCCGCAGGCGCAGCTGCCCCCTCGGGGGGCAGGGCGCTACACGAAGTGGGCAACCGTGGGGGTGTCATTTATTTAGGGGCAGCTTTCATGATGGTACCGAGCGTGTTGAATTCTTCCTTGATATAGCTGTCAAAACGCTCTGGCGTCATGGGCATCGGTTCTGCACCCAATTTGCTCAGGCGCTCCAGAACTTCAGGCTGTGCCAAGACTTTGCGCACTTCGGCATTGAGCTTGTTGACAACCGGGCGCGGCGTTTTCGCGGGTGCCAGCAGGCCAATCCAGAAGTCAAAAACGAAGCCTGGCAAGCCTGCTTCGGCCACCGTGGGTACATCGGGCAGCGCGCTTGAACGCTTGGCCGTGCTGACAGCCAGAGCCCGCATCCGGTTTTCACGAATCGACGGGATGGACGACAGCACCGGCGTGAACATGAAGTCAACCCGGCCGGCGCTGACTTCAACGATGGTTTCAGGTGTGCCCTTGAACGGGATGTGCGTGACTTGCATACCCGTCGTGGCCCGAAATTTTTCAGCATTCACATGGGTTGCACTGCCCACGCCGGCAGATGCGTAATTAAGCTGACCAGGTTTGGCCTTGGTCGCAGCAATCAGCTCGGCCATGGTCTTGAACGGGCTATTGGCCGCCACCACCAGCATATTAGGCAAGGCAGCCAGCGGCGTGACGCCCGCAAAGTCAGCCACCGTGTCATAGGGCAAGTTGCCGTAAAGCGCAGGATTGACGACGTGGCCGGTGGACACCACCAACAGCGTGTAACCGTCAGGCTCGCTTTTGGCAACCTGTGCCGCGCCCAATGTGCCGCCAGCGCCGGGCCGGTTTTCAACCACCACCGGCTGGCCCATGCTGGCCGTCAGGCGCTCACCCACAATGCGCGCCATGATGTCGGTAGCGCTGCCTGCGGTAAACGGCACGATGATTTTGATGACCTTGTTCGGGTAGTCGGCTGTCTGGGCATGAACAGGTGCGCTGGCGAATACCGCGGCAGCCAGCAAAACCCATGTTGATAGCGCAAAAATTCTTTTTTTCATGATGTTGTCTCCAAGTTACCCGTTAAAAAAGGCCTCCAAGTCAATGAAGACGTGGGCGAAAAGATCCTAAATCAATAGCAAAAAGCGCCTGCGCATCAAAGCCCTAAAGCCGCCACGATTTTCTCGCCCGAGGCTTGCAGCGCTGCAAGTTTGGGCTTCAAGTCAACATTGAGCAACTGGCCATGACGCTTTTTCCACTGGCCTGCCACCATCACACTGTCAATGTTGGACAAACTGGTTTGCATCACCACGGTACTGACCGCATCGTGTACCGGCTGCATGTTCAGGTCAGTGGCCCGCACCATGACCAGATCGGCCTGCTTGCCGGCAGCCAGCGAGCCAATCCGGTGCGATGCTTTAAGCATACGCGCTCCTTCGACCGTGACCCATGCCAGCGCCTCGCGTGTGGTGACGGTGGATGTTGGCGGAATGCCGCCATACGCGCCGCGAAAGGCAAAATTGTCCAGGCTGCGCTGCATACCGAGTGCCACACGCGCTTGTGTCAGCATGTCGCCGCTGAGCACACATTCCAGGTCGACACCCAGCGAGGGTGCTTTGCCTATCGCTTTGAGCCGCCCGGTGATGGGAAAGCCGTGGCCCTGGCTCATTTCACTTTCAGCCGCAGCTGAAAAGCTCATCCCCAGATCGCAAAAGCGTTTGAGCTGCTCGTCAGTCAGTGCATGGCCATGCACGATATTGATGTTGTCGCCCAGCAGGCCTGCCGCCTCCAGTTTTTCCCAGCCGTCTGGCGTGCGGGCAGGACCGCCCCCCTGATGCAGTGAAGCAATCAGCCCCAGGTCCTTGGCCATGGCAAAGTCATGCATGGCAACGCTCAAGGTGGCGTAATGCGGCCCCAGCACGGCGGCCTGCACGCTCAACAGGGGCTGGCCCTGGTGGGCTTTGAGCAGCCGCTCAACTTCAGCTCGTGGATGCGGCACTTCCCAAAACGGCGTTTGACCCGGCTTGGGGTCAGGCTTGGCGGTGCCATGAAAAAACGCAGCGCGTATGCCTGATTCAAGCAGTCCGCTGATGGCTGCGTCGTTGTGATCGGGCGTGGGGTTGTTGTGGCACCAGTCGGCCAGTGTGGTGGTGCCGCAGTTGATCTGGTTCAGCGCGCCCATCAGCGTGGCGATGTACAGGTCTTGCGGGGTGAAAACGGTGGCCAGGCCGGCATGCATCTTCTGGAAGTACTCCATCAGCGTCCAGTTGGCCGCCAGGCCGCGCAGCGCTGTTTGCCAGGTGTGCATGTGGGCGTTGATCAGGCCCGGAATGATGATGAAACCCGTGCCATCAACGACCGCAGCGTCATCGGCATGAATGACGGGCGCGATCTCGGTCAGCCGGTCACCCGTGACCAATATGTCGCCCTGCGGCAAATCACCCTGCGCATCCATCGTGATGATGGTTGCGCCTTTGATCAAGGTACGTTGGGCCACGTGCTAGCTTTCCAGGCCGTCGCTCATCTTGACGTTTTCAGACTTCAATTCCAGCCCGGCGTCGTTGGCGGTCTCTGCCAGCAGCACGGCAAAGTCAATGTTGTCATGGCCGCGACCCACCATGCGAGACACAGACTCGCGCGTCGCCGCAGCGGCCGGCATGGCCACACCGTAACTTTTGGCTGCTGCCATGCCCAAGTCCATGTCTTTGAGGAGCAACTTGGGCGTGAAGGTCACCTGGTCAAACGTCAGGTTGGTCAGCATCGGAGTTTTGTAGCGGGTGTACATCGAGCCCAGCACCGAGTCATTGATGCTTTCCAGAAACACATGGCGCGGAATGCCGGCTTTTTCAGCCAGCACCGTGATCTCGCACAGGTTTTGAATGACCACGCCAAACATGGTGTTGTGCGCAATCTTCCAGACCCGCGCCAGCTCGCCTTCGCCAACCCACATCACCTTGCGGGCCATCGCCTGCAAGAAGGGCTCGACCTGGTCATACAGGGCTTTGGGGCCGCTTGAAACTGTGAGCAACTTGCCCGCCTTGGCCACTTTGGCGTTGCCGGACACGGGAGTACACAAATAGGCCACGCCAAGCGCTTCAAGCTGTACACGAATGTCTGCTGAACCTTCTTGGGAAATGGACGAACTGTCCACCACCACTTTTGGCTTGACGCTGCCCGACACCAGGCCGCCAGCGCCAAATAAAACCTCTTTCAAATCGTCCGTCGTCGACACCATCGTGAAAACCACATCGCAGCTGGCCAGGGCCAGCTTGCTGGGGGCGATGGTGGCACCGTATTCAAGCAGCGGCTCGGCCTTGGCGGCGGTGCGGTTCCACACGCTGACCGGGTGCCCGGCCTTGAGCAGCCGTTTGACCATTGCCTCGCCCATGCGGCCTAAACCAATCCATCCAATCGTGCTTGCCATGTCTCATGTCCTTTGAGTTTGATCGCTCAAGTGTCCGCACCTTAGGCCAGAGTATCAAGTGATGTGCGGGAAATGAGTTTTTCTTTTGGTGAAAAAGCGATAGAGGAGTAACAAGGACAAGGCCGCCGCCATCGACATCGGTTCTGGAGAGCAATGCTGCGTCCATCTTGCCAGCCACCACGTGCTAGCTCAGGATGGCCGTCATGACACCCTTGTTTTCAGGCCAGAGCCATGTGTCAAGCAGTCCAGCAGCCTTGACGGTGGCCTTCAACATCAACTGGCGGACTTTTTAAGCTGTCGTAACAAGCTTCGAACCGCTTGCGGGTACAGAACATGTTCCTGGCTGAGCACCCGGGCAGCCAGCGTGTCGGCTGTGTCGCCCGGCAGGATGGGCACCACTGCCTGCGCCACGATGCGGCCGTGGTCAAGCTCGGTCGTGACCCAATGCACCGTGGCTCCGGCCACCTGGCAGCCTGCATCGATGGCGCGTTGGTGGGTATGAAGCCCTGTAAATGCAGGCAGCAGGGAAGGGTGGATATTGATCAGCCTGCCCGCAAAGTGCGCCACAAAACCGGGCGTCAAAATGCGCATGAATCCTGCCAGCACCACTAAAACGGGCTGGTAGCTGTCAACCGCGGTTTGCAAGGCCGCATCAAAAGCCTCCCGCGAATTGAACTGCTTGTGGTCAATGACCTGCGTGGCGACGCCAAGCTGCGCGGCCAGCGCCAGCCCTCGTGCATCAGGCCGGTTGCTGATGACGCATGCCAGGCGGACCCCCAGCGTGTCGTGCCACTTTTCCTGTTGCGCGGCGTGGGCAATGGCCATCATGTTGGAGCCGTTACCCGACATCAAAATGACGATATTTTTGATGGGTGAAGGGGCGACTGAAGTCATGGCTCACCAGATTATGACCATGCCGAAAGTGGCCAAGTCCCGACTTTGACAAGCAAAAGAGCGCATTCGTGCTAAAAACAGCACCCTAGACAGCCTGCCTGACACACGGAGACATCGATGGATTTAGCTTTTACCCCCGAAGAACAACAATTTCGCGAAGACATTCGCACCTGGGTTCACGCCAATCTGCCAGGCGACATCCAGCACAAGGTGCGTAACGCCCTGCGCCAGACGCGGGAGGACATGCAGCGCTGGGCCAAAATTCTGGGCAAAAAAGGCTGGTTGGGCCACGGCTGGCCCAAAGAGTTTGGCGGCCCCGGCTGGAACGCCGTGCAAAAGCATCTGTTTGAGGAAGAATGTGCTTTGGCTGGCGCACCGCGAGTGGTGCCGTTTGGCCCGGTGATGGTGGCGCCCGTCATCATGGCCTTTGGCAATGCTGAACAACAGCAACGTTTTTTGCCGGGTATTGCCAGCGGCGAGGTGTGGTGGAGCCAGGGCTACAGCGAGCCAGGTTCGGGTTCAGACCTGGCTTCGCTCAAATGCAGGGCCGAACGTGTGGGTGATCACTACATTGTGAACGGCCAGAAAACCTGGACCACACTGGGCCAGTACGGTGAATGGATTTTTTGCCTGGTGCGCACCAGCAATGATGGCAAGCCGCAAACCGGCATCTCTTTTTTACTCATCGACATGAAGTCGCCGGGTGTCAGCGTCAAGCCGATTGTGCTGCTCGACGGTGAGGCCGAGGTCAATGAGGTGTGGTTTGACAATGTGCAAGTGCCTGCCAACAACCTGATTGGTGAAGAGAACAAGGGCTGGACGTATGCCAAGCATTTGCTCAGCCACGAACGGACCAATATTGCCGACGTCAACCGCAGCAAGCGCGAGCTGGAGCGGCTGAAAAAAATCGCCAAAGCTGAAGGCGTGTGGGACGACACCCGCTTCAGAGACGAAATCGCCAAGCTCGAGGTGGATGTGGTGGCACTGGAAATGCTGGTTTTGCGGGTTTTGTCGGCTGACAAGTCTGGAAAAAATTCCCTCGACATTGCCGGCCTGCTCAAAATCAAGGGCAGCGAAATTCAGCAGCGCTATGCAGAGCTGATGATGCTGGCCGCGGGACCCTTTGCACTTCCGTTTATTCAAGAAGCCATGGAGGCTGGCTGGCAAGGCGACTACCCAGGCGGTATTTTGGGTAATGCGCCCCTCGCAAGCACTTACCTCAACATGCGTAAAACCACCATTTACGGCGGCAGCAACGAAGTGCAGCGAAATATCGTCGCGCAATTTGTACTTGGTTAATTGGCACAGACCGACAGGAGTTAGAACATGGATTTCGATTTCACCGATGACCAGGAACAACTGCGTGACGCAGTGCGCAAGTGGGTTGACAAAGGCTATGACTTCGAGCGCCGCCGCAGCATCACCCGAGCGGGCGGCTTTTCGCGCGAAGCTTACGGCGAGATGGCTGAACTGGGCCTGACGGGCCTGTACATCCCCGAGGACGATGGCGGTATGGGCATGGGGCCCACCGAGGCGATGGTGGTGATGGAAGAACTGGGGCGCGGCATGGCTCTGGAACCCTTGGGCCAAACGCTGATCGCCGGCGCTGTGTTGGCAGGCTACGCACCTGCCGCGGTTAAATCTGAATGGCTGCCCAAAATTGCCAGCGGTGAAAGCCTCGTGGTTTTGGCATATCAGGAGCGCGCAGCTCGCTACAACGCCTCAAAATGTGAGGCAAAAGCGACTGCAGACCAACAAAACTATACGCTGGCAGCTACAAAAAGCATAGTGATAGGTGGCGATCACGCCGATGCTTTGATCGTCCCGGCGATGCTGAACGGCGCCATGGCGCTGTTTCTGGTGGCGCGCACAGCCGCTGGCGTGACCGCCAAAGGCTATGTCACCCAGGACGGCGGTCGCGCCGCAGAAGTGATTTTTAGCCATGCGCCGGCAACGTTGATAACGCTGGATGGTCAAGCCGCTTTGGCCCATGCGATTGACATCGGTATTGCCAGCACCTGCGCCGAAGCCATTGGCGTGATGGATAAAACCCTGGCGATCACCGTCGAGTACATGAACACCCGCAAACAGTTTGGTGTGCTGATCAGCAGCTTTCAGGCCCTGCGTCACCGCGTGGCAGACATGAAAATGCAAATCGAACTGGCCAGGTCCATGAGCTACTACGCGAGTCTGAAACTCAACGCCCCAGCAGCCGAACGCTCAGCCGCCATGGCCAGAGCCAAATACCAGTTGGGTGTGTCGATGCGGCAAGTTGGGCAAGAAGCTGTGCAATTGCACGGCGGCATCGGCGTGACAGACGAGTACATTGTGAGCCATTACTTTAAAAAGCTGACACAGCTGGAAATGACCTTCGGCGACACGCTTCATCATCTGGGTGAAGTGTCAAGCCGCATGCAAGAAACGGCTGGTGTGTTTGCCTGAACTTTCAGCCGTGCAAGCGTGAGCTTTTCGGAATGTGTGCCATCAAAAACTCCATCTGGTCTGCCAGAATCCGGCGATTGCGCAGAATAAAGTCTTCCCACAGGCTAGGCACGTAGGGTGTGTACAGCAGCGGCATGCCGGCTTGCTCGGGCGTGCGGCTGCTTTTTCGGTGGTTACAGGCGCGGCAGGCTGTGACCACGTTCATCCAGGTGTCAATGCCCTGTTGTGCAAACGGAATGATGTGTTCACGGGTCAGGTCTTCTTCATGAAAATGCTGGCCGCAGTAGGCGCAAACATTGCGGTCGCGCACAAAGAGTTTGCTGTTGGTCAGGCCAGGCTTGAGCTCAAACGGGTTGATTTTGGGCACGCCCTTGGTGCCGATGATGCTGTTGACAACGATGATGGACTGCTCACCTGTCATGGCATTGTGACCGCCATGAAAAGTCGCAACATGTGCGCCCATTTCCCACCGCACCTCATCGGCGGCGTAGTGAAGTACCGCTTCTTCCAGGCTGATCCACGACTGAGGCAGCCCCTGGGCTGATAGCTTCAAGACTTTCAAACCTGACCTCCATTGAAAAAAATGGAAACACGCTGTCACGTTGTCTTTAATATACAGGTAAATCATGACACGCAGCCTCCAAGCCCTCACTAAAAAGCCTTGGCTGCTATTAAAACGATAATTGGGGCATGAAAGTCTTTCGTAGTTACCGCCACCCCCAGCTTGCAAGCGCCTGCGCATTGACGATTGGTAATTTCGATGGCGTGCATCGCGGTCATCAGGCCATGCTGGCGCTGCTTAAAAATGAGGCGCAGCACCGGGGACTGCCCAGTTGCGTGATGACCTTTGAACCGCATCCGCGCGACTATTTTGCGGCGCTGGCCAAAAAGCCCGAACTCGCCCCGCCTCGCATCGCCACGCTGCGCGACAAGCTCACCGAACTCGCGGCCTGCGGCATTGACCAGGCCGTTGTGCTGCCGTTTAATGCGCGGCTGGCAAGCCAATCGCCTGAAAACTTCATTAGCGACGTGCTGGTTCAGGGCCTGGGGGTCAAGTACGTCTTGGTTGGCGACGACTTTCGCTTCGGTGCCAAACGGGCAGGTGGCTACGCGATGCTGGATGCCGCAGGGCAGCGCATCGGTTTTGATGTGGCGCGAATGAACAGCTACGAAGTGCAGAGCACCCGCGTTTCCAGCTCGGCGGTGCGGCAGGCACTGGGCGCAGGCGACATGGTGCAAGCAGCCAGTTTGTTAGGCAGGCCGTACAGCATTTCAGGCCATGTCGTGCATGGCCGCAAGTTGGGCCGTGATTTGGGCTTTCGCACGCTGAATTTGCGCTTTTCTCACTGGAACCCGGCCGCTAGCGGCATCTTTGCAGTGCAAGTCTTTGGCTTGGGGCCCAAGCCACTGATCGGCGTGGCCAATCTGGGCATACGCCCGTCGATAGAGGCCAACGACGTGAACGGCGGGCGTGTGCTGCTGGAGACCTATTGCCTGGACTGGCCCGACAGGCTGGGCAGAGAAGGTGGGTACGGTAAAATCGTGCGTGTGGAATTGCTGCACAAATTGCATGAAGAATTGAAATACGACGGTCTGGATGCGCTTAAAACAGGCATTGCGAAAGACTGTGACGACGCCCGTGAGTTTTTTGCCAACATGCACAACCAGTGCGCCCGTCAGACCACGCGCGACCGAATTTAGACGATCCACCCATGTGGGTTAGACCCGTCATTTTTCGTCTCTCTCCCAGATTCCCGGATTGCGGACCCAGTCCGCAATGACACCTCAAGCGATTGCCATGACCGATACAACACCAGACACGACAAAGACCGACTACCGCAGCACCCTGAACCTGCCCGACACGCCTTTTCCGATGCGCGGCGATTTGCCAAAGCGCGAGGCGGGCTGGGTCAAGGGTTGGGAAGACCAGGGCATTTATAAAAAGCTTCGCATCGCCCGTGCGGGTGCGGTCAAGTTTGTGCTGCATGACGGCCCGCCGTATGCCAACGGCAAGATACATATTGGTCACGCGGTCAACAAAATTTTGAAAGACATGATCGTCAAGGCGCGCCAGCTCAAGGGCCTGGACGCGATCTACGTTCCGGGCTGGGACTGCCACGGTTTGCCGATTGAAAACGCGATTGAAAAGTTGCATGGCCGCAATCTCTCAAGAGACGAAGTCCAGGCCAAAAGCCGAGCCTTTGCGACCGAACAAATAGCCGGTCAACTGGAAGACTTCAAACGCCTGGGCGTTCTCGGCGAATGGGACAACCCTTACCGTACGATGGACTACGCCAACGAGGCCAATGAGATACGTGCCCTCAAACGCATCATGGAGCGCGGATTTGTGTACCGGGGCTTGAAGCCGGTCTATTGGTGTTTTGACTGCGGCTCGTCGCTGGCTGAGTTTGAGATTGAATATGCCGACAAAAAATCACAGACGCTGGATGTGGGTTTTAAAAGCGCCGAGCCCGACAAGCTCGCTGCTGCGTTTGGCCTGAAGCACCTGAGCAAAGACGCGTTCGCCGTCATCTGGACCACCACCGCCTGGACGATTCCCGCGAACCAGGCGCTGAACCTGAATCCTGAACTCACTTACGCGCTGGTGGACACCGAGCGCGGCATCTTGATGCTGGCTGAGTCGCTGGTCGACAAGTGCCTGGAGCGTTACCAGCTGACCGGCCAGGTGATCGCCACCACCCAGGGTAAAAACCTCGATTTGCTCAAGTTCATGCATCCGTTTTATGAGGTCAATGAGGGCTACAGGCGCTTGAGCCCGGTCTTCCTGGCCGACTATGCAACCGCCGACGATGGCACGGGTATCGTGCATTCGTCGCCGGCTTATGGCGTCGAAGACTTCAACTCCTGCGTTGCCAATGGCATTGCGACCGACGACATCCTGAACCCGGTGCAAGGCAACGGCCGCTATGTCGATGTGCTGCCACTGTTTGGCGGCTTGAACATCTGGAAGGCAGCGCCGCTGGTGATTGACAAACTGCGTGAACATGGCCGCCTGTTTGCCACCGTCAACATCGAGCACAGCTACCCACATTGCTGGCGGCATAAAACGCCCGTCATCTACCGTGCAGCCGCGCAGTGGTTTGTGCGCATGGACGAAGGTGAAGGCGTTTTCACCAAAGACAAAGCGTCTAAAACCTTGCGCCAGCTGGCACTCAACGCCATTGAGCAAACCAAGTTTTACCCCGAAAACGGTCAAGGCCGTCTGCGCGACATGATTGCTGGCCGCCCCGACTGGTGCATCAGCCGCCAGCGCAACTGGGGCGTACCGCTGCCGTTTTTCATTCACACGGCGACCGGCGAGCTGCACCCGCGCACCATGGAAATCATGGACCTGGCTGCCAGCATGGTCGAAACAGGTGGTGTGGAGGCTTGGAGCAAGGCCACCAGCGAATCCATCATCGGCGTAGATGGAGAACATGGCGCTCCCAACTACCTCAAAAGCACCGACATTCTGGACGTGTGGTTTGACTCTGGCACCACGCATGACCACGTCCTCAAACACAGCCACGCCGCGCAATCGACCTGGCCCGCTGATTTGTACCTGGAAGGCCACGACCAGCACCGGGGCTGGTTCCATTCCTCATTGCTCACATCCTGCGCCATGTATGACAGAGCACCGTACAAAGGTCTGCTGACGCATGGCTTCACGGTTGATGGCAAGGGCCGCAAGATGAGCAAGAGCGAAGGCAATGTGGTGGCGCCGCAAGAGGTCTCGGGCAAGCTGGGCGCTGAGATCATTCGCCTGTGGTGCGCCTCTACCGACTACTCGGGCGACCTTGGCATTGACGACAAAATCTTGGCGCGCGTGGTCGACAGCTACCGCCGCATCCGCAACACGCTGCGTTTTTTGATGGCCAACGTCAGCGACTTTGACCCCGTCAAACACGCTGTACCGTTTGACGAGCTGCTGGAGATTGACCGCTACGCCTTAAGCCGTGCTGCCCAATTGCAAGCCGACATCCTGGGGCACTATGAGGCGTATGAATTTCAGCCCGTGGTGTCCAAGCTGCAAATTTATTGCAGCGAAGACTTGGGCTCGTTTTACCTCGACATTCTGAAAGACCGGCTGTACACCACCGCTGCGGGCTCACACGCAAGGCGTAGCGCGCAAACCGCCTTGCACCAAATCACTCACGCCATGCTGCGCTGGATGGCACCGTTTTTAAGCTTTACCGCAGAAGAGGCGTGGGCAAGCTTTGGCGCGTCCGAGTCGATTTTCTTGGAGACCTATGTCGACTTTAAAGCGCAAGATGATGCACTGCTGGCCAAGTGGTCGCGTATCCGGGAAATTCGTGACGCGGTGAACAAAGACATTGAAACGCTGCGCGCCGATGGCAAAGTTGGCGCATCGCTGCAAGCGGAGGTGACGCTGGAAGTCAATGCCGATGACCACGCGTTGTTAGCAAGTCTGCGCGACGATCTGAAATTCGTATTCATCACGTCCGCTATTAATTTAGTAACTGCTAGTGCTTATAAAACAACGGTTTCAGCCAGTTTGAACACCAAATGCGATCGCTGCTGGCACTACGTTGCAGATATCGGTGTCGACCCGGCTCACCCGACCATTTGCGGCCGCTGTACCAGCAACCTGTACGGCGAAGGCGAAACCAGGAACTTTGCATAAATGGCCAAAACCACTTTCACCAAATCATCTAGCGGCATGCTGCCATGGCTCGGGCTGGCGCTGTTGATCCTGATGGCAGACCAGTTCACCAAGGTGTTGATCGTGGGCTACTACCAGTTGGGTGACGCGACTGATGTGACGCGCTTTTTCAACATCGTTCGGGTTCACAACAGCGGCGCTGCGTTTTCGTTTCTGGCCAATGCGGGCGGCTGGCAGCGCTGGTTGTTCACTGGCATTGGCATCGCAGCGGCCTTGTTCATTGTGTGGATGTTGAAATCACACGCCGGGCAAAAGCTGTTTTCTTTCGCGCTGGCCTGTATTTTGGGTGGTGCCGTCGGCAATGTGATCGACCGCTCGCTGTACGGCTATGTGGTGGATTTTCTCGATTTTCATTACGCGGGCTGGCACTTTCCGGCCTTCAATATTGCTGACAGCGCCATCACCATCGGCGCTGTTTGTTTGATTCTTGACGAGTTGCTGCGGGTTCGCCGAAGCCGCTAAATCGCTGGGTCTCTGAACCGCTCACAGCAGTTTCATCAGGGACGCCATGATCAGTGAGGCCTCCAGCGTGAACTCGCCGCCCTGCATGCCAGCGACCAGCCGAGCCTCATCCATCAACGCAAACTGGGCCACTTCCCCGTCCTGGTTGATGGGCATCAAACCATCGGGTACGGTGGCCACGTACCACTCGATGAACTCTTGCATGTAGCCTGCTGCACCGTCGCTTGAGGGGCGACAGTTGCTTTGTCGGCCGCCGTAGCGCAAACCTTGCAGGTCAGTGATGTGCAATCCTGCTTCTTCCCAGGTTTCCCGCTCAAGGGCGGTTTCAACCGTGTCCTCAGCGCTCACCATGCCGCCCATCAGGGTGTCCCATTTGCCCGGGTCATTTGGCTTGTCAAAGGCCCGCTGCTGCACCCAAAACCGCCCATCGGGGCTTTGCCCGACCAGATGCACCGCCAGTGTGGCAATGCCCAGTGGCCGCACCGCGCCGCGCTCAACCGTGCCAATTTGTCCCCCTGACTCGTTGCGCACAGCCAGTTGCTCGTTGCGCCACGCGCCGGCTAGGCCAGCATCACGCAACAGGTCAGCGAGTTGGTTCAAACCGGTGGTCACATCGTTTTCGCCCAGCACTAAGTGCCAGCCAGATTGCTCTTCTTTCAGGAGCTGGTAACCCAGGTATTCTTCAGCTTTATTGGCTAAACCGTGTATGAAAGCTGGCTCCACAGAGCCAATGTTCATGTTTTGAGCGTAAAAACGCACTCTGGGCAGTGCGGGTGGCCGCTTGGCCTCAGCCTGGAGTTGTTCCAGCCAATCTGCCATCTTCTACAAGGTCAAAATCGTGCAGCCGGTGGTCTTGCGTGCTTCCAGCGCGCGGTGTGCGTCGGCCACATCTGCCAGCGCAAAAGTCTGGTCGATCGGGATGGTGACCTTGCCACTGACCACCATGGCAAACAAATCGTCGGCCATGGCCTGGGTGGATTCACGGTTCGCGATATGGGTGAACAGCGTGGGGCGGGACACGTACAGCGAGCCCTTGGCGGCCAGCAAGCCAAGGTCCAGCGGCTCGACCTTGCCTGACGCATTGCCAAAGTTAGCCAGCAGGCCAAACGGGCTGAGGCAGTCCAGAGACTTCAAAAACGTGTCTTTGCCGACCGAGTCATAAACCACGCTCACGCCTTTGCCGCCAGTGATCTCTTTGACGCGTGCGACAAAATCTTCAGTCGCGTAGTTGATGACATGCGATGCGCCATTGGCAAGGGCCAGCGCACATTTGGCGTCTGATCCTGCGGTGCCAATCAATTGCAGGCCCAAGGCTTTGGCCCACTGGCAGGCAATCAGGCCAACGCCGCCGGCAGCCGCATGAAACAGCACAAAGTCACCGGCCTTCAAACCGGACTGCGGCAGGGTCTTTTTGAGCAGGTACTGGGCCGTCAGGCCCTTGAGCATCATGGCCGCGCCGGTTTCAAAACTGATCGCATCGGGCAACTTGCACACGCATTTGGCGGGCATCACCCGCAACTCGCAGTAGCTGCCCGGTGGCTGGCTGGCGTAGGCCGCGCGGTCGCCCACTTTGAGGTGCGTCACACCTTCACCCACGGCTTCGATCACGCCCGAGGCCTCCATGCCCATGCTCAGCGGCATCGGCAGCTTGTACAGGCCGGCACGCTGGTAAATATCGATGTAGTTCAGGCCGACCGCCTTGTGGCGTATGCGAATCTCGCCCGGGCCGGGCTCGCCCACCTGCACATCCACCAGTTTGAGTTCTTCAGCGCCACCGTGCTGGTTGATGTGGACGGCTTTGGAGGTTTGACTTGTCATGGTTTTTCTCTTTAAAACGGTATTGAAGGTTGTGATTGATACGTACAGGTAGCGATTATGTTTCAAGCCTTGTTAAAGTGCAGCACATGGATCAACGACTGACGCTGCCCACCGCCCTGATTTTGACTGTACCCCCCTTGATGTGGGCGGGTAACGCCGTCGTGGGCCGCGTGGTGGTCGACTTGATTGCGCCCATGACACTGAACTTTTTCCGCTGGGCCATCGCTTTTGTGATGTTGTTGCCATTTGCCTGGCAGGTGCTCCGCGCCAACAGCAGCCTATGGCGAAATTGGCGGCGTTACGCCATGCTCGGCTTGCTGGGGGTAGGCTGCTACAACGCGCTGCAATACCTGGCGCTGCACACCTCTACACCGCTGAACGTCACCCTGGTAGCAGCCAGTATGCCGATGTGGATGCTGGCCATAGGCGCGCTGTTTTTTGGCCAGCGCATCAAACGTATGCAGGCGGTAGGTGCAGTGCTGTCCATGGCCGGGGTACTTGTCGTGCTGTCACGCGGCCAGTTGGACTTGTTGGCCAAGGTCCAATTCGTACCCGGCGACTTTTACATTGTTCTGGCCAGTATTGCCTGGGCGTTTTATAGCTGGCTTCTGGCGCAACCGAAAGACGCACCTGAAATTCGCCAAGATTGGGCCGCCTTTTTAATGGCGCAAATGGTCTTTGGCCTGGGCTGGTCCGGTCTGCTGGCAGGCGGCGAATGGACCTTGACAAGCGCCAGCATCACATGGGGCTGGCCGCTGGCTGCGGCGCTGCTGTTTGTGTCGGTGGGCCCGGCCCTGCTGGCCTACCGCTCCTGGGGCCTTGGCGTGCAGCGGGTGGGCCCGGCCATTGCCGGGTTTTTCTCCAACCTCACCCCGCTGATTGCAGCGGTGCTGTCAGCCGCGTTTTTGGGCGAACTGCCGCACCTGTACCACGTCGCCGCTTTTGCGCTGATCGCAGGTGGGATTGTGGTGTCCAGCAAGCGCTAGCCGGTTTAAAACGTGCCTGAATAAGCGCCGCCGTCGGCCAGCACGTTTTGCCCTGTCATGTACCCAGCATGGGTGCTGCACAAAAAGGCACAGATCGCGCCAAACTCAGCCGGCGTGCCAAAGCGCTGGGCCGGGATGGTTTTGCGGCGTGCGTCCATCACTGCCTCAAGGGGCTGGCCCGACTTTTCAGCCGCGCCTTTCATGTTGGTTTTCAGCCGGTCGGTGTCAAATGCACCTGGAAGCAGGTTGTTGATGGTCACGCCCTGGGCGGCCAGCTTGCTACGCGATACACCAGCGACAAAACCCGTCAGACCGGTGCGTGCGCCGTTGCTCAAGCCCAGAACATCAATCGGCGCTTTCACGGCGCTCGATGTGATGTTGATGATGCGTCCAAACCCCCGCGCGGCCATGCCGTCGACGGTGGCCTTGATGAGTTCAATCGGCGTGAGCATGTTGGCATCCAGCGCCTTGATCCAGGCATCGCGCTCCCAGCTGCGAAAGTCGCCAGGCGGTGGGCCGCCTGCGTTGGTCACGACGATGTCAAAGTCTTTGCGCGCGGCAAATACCGCCGCACGCCCTTCAGCGGTAGTGATGTCAGCTGCAACGCAATGCACGCTGGCGCCAGAATCACGAACATCCTCGGCAATCAGTTGCGCGGCGGCCGCCTCCAGGGCCTGGGCACCGCGCGCCACGATCAGCACATGCACCCCTTCGCGCACCAGGGCCTGCGCACAGCCCAGCCCCAATCCCTTGCTGGCACCGCATACCAGCGCCCATTTGCCTTTGATGCCTAAATCCATCTTGAATCCTTGATAAGGTAAAACCGCTATTTTGACTGGCTGAACAGGTAAATGCCGGTGATGACCAAAGTTGTACCGGCTGCAATCCACAGCGTGAAAGGCTCTCCCAGAATAAGCACACCCATCAGGATGGTGGACATGGCACCCAGCATGCCAGTTTGGGCGGTCAGGCTGGCGCCAATGCGTTCAATCGCCATCATGACCATCAGCACGGGCAGCACGGTGCACGCCGATGCATTGAGCAGCGACAGCCACACCACTTCAGGCGCTACCAGCGCTGCATGAAGCGGCCTGAGCAGCACAAACTGAAGCAGGCAGCACAGGCAGGCCACGGTGCTGGCCAGCCCCACCAGTCGCAAAGAGCCCAAGCGCTTGACCATTTCACCGCTGTAAACCAGATAAAGCGCATAGCTGACGGCGCTCAGTAAAACAAGCAGCGTGCCCCAGACGGCGTCTTTGCCCTGAATGGCGATCTCATGGCCAAACACCAGCACCACACCGCTGTAACTGATGGCCATCGCCACCAGCTGCCTGCGGGTGGTGCGGCGCTTGAACAGCAGCAGCCCGAGCAGCATGACGAGGGTCGGATTCAAATACAAAATCAGCCGTTCTAGTGAGGCGCCGATATAGACCAGACCGGCAAAGTCCAGAAAGCTGGACAGGTAATAACCGCTGAAACCGAGCAGGAAAACCCCCACCCAGTCTTTGCGTGCCAGCGCGGCCTGTCCGCGGCTGGCCCACCAGGCCATGGCCATGAACACCGGCAATGCAAACAACATGCGCAGCATGATGAGCGTCACCGCATCGACCCCATGGCGGTAAGCCAGTTTGACAATAATGGCTTTGCCGCTGAAACCCAGCGTGCCGACGACCGCCAGCGCCAAGCCCGGCAGCAAGGATGGGTTGCTTGATATTTTTTTGATAGCTGATTGCCCAGATAACTCTTGGCTTGGAGGTTTGTTCTGCACCTAAAAACGACTCCGAAAGAGGAGTTTTGTGGTTTTGAAGGTCAAAATCCGACCGCCTGGCCATCGCGCCGCGCATCACTGGCCGCGACGTAACCTTCTACCTTCGGGTCACCCGCGAGCCAGATGAACTGGCCGGCACCAAAGTCCTGGTAGGAGTCATTGATCACCTCCATTCGGTGCCCCCGTTCAGCGAGTCCCTGCACGGTGGCCTGGTTCATGGCTGACTCCACATTGATCTCAAAACCTGCGTTGTAGCGCCAGCGCGGTGCGTCGCAGGCTGCCTGCGGGCTTTGGCCATAGTCCAGCATGCGCACCAGGGTTTGCATGTGGCCTTGTGGCTGCATGTTGGCCCCCATCACGCCGTAGCTCATCACGGGTTTGCCGTCTTTGGTCACGAAGGCTGGAATGATGGTGTGAAACGGCCGCTTGCCGGGCGCGACCTGGTTCAGGCCTGCGTCCAGACTAAAACCGTGGCCGCGGTTTTGCAGGCTGATGCCAAATTCAGGCTCCACACAACCCGAACCAAAACCCATGTAGTTGCTTTGGATAAAGCTCACCATCATGCCGTCCTCATCGGCGGTGCTGAGGTAAATCGTGCCGCCCCTGACGGGATTGCCTGCACCAAAATCCTGCGCCTTTTTCATGTCAATCAGTTTGGCACGGCTGGCCAGATAAGCGTCATCCAGCATTTGCTCGGGCGTTACCGTCATGGACGATGGCTCGCCTACGTAGCGGTAGACATCGGCAAAAGCCAGTTTCATCGCTTCGATTTGCAAATGCTGCGAGTCCACGCCGTCCACCGCCAGGCTGGCCAGATCAAACTTGTCCAGAATGCCCACCGCTATCAGCGCAGCAATGCCCTGGCCGTTGGGCGGAATCTCATGAAGGGTATGGCCCCGGTAATTCTTGCTGATCGGCTTGACCCATTCGGGTTGGTAGTCAGCAAAGTCCTTGATCACATGGCTGCCGCCGTTGGCCTCTGAGAATTTGACCAGCGCGGCGGCCATTTCGCCACCGTACAGTGCTTTGCCTCGGGTCGCGGCTATCGTGCGAAGGCCTTTGGCGGCCGCCTTGAACTTGAACAACTCACCCACATTCGGGGCGCGGCCCCAAGGCAAAAAGCTGTTGGCAAAGCCGGGCAGGCCTTGCAACTCAGGCGTGGCCGCGGCCCACTTTTCCTGTACCACAGGCGTCAGCAAATAGCCGCGCTCGGCAATCTCGATGGCCGGTTGCATCAGTTCGGCAAAGGGCAGCTTGCCAAAACGCTCGCTCAAAGCGGCCCAACTGGCCACGGCGCCAGGCACGGTCACGGCATCCATGCCGCGCTTGGGCGGAGCGATGCTGCCGGGGTATTTGCGTTTGAAGTAATCGGGCGTCCAAGCCTGAGGCGCCCGGCCCGATGCATTCAAGCCATGCAGTTCTTTGCCGTCCCAAATCAAACAAAACGAGTCACTGCCCAGGCCGTTGCTGACCGGCTCGACAACCGTCATGGTCGCCGCAGCAGCAATGGCCGCATCGACAGCATTGCCACCCAACAGCCGCATGCGAAGCCCGGCCGTTGATGCCAAAGGGTGCGAAGTTGACACGACATTGCGGGCAAAAACCGGCGTGCGGGTGGTGGTGTAAGGGTTGTTGAAATTGAAGTTCATCATGCTGGTGAAAGAAAAAAGTAACGCTTCGCCGTCCGGTTTCAAAAACGTTGTTGTGCCCAGGCCGGAGCCATCACCCGACAACTTACGCTGCCCTACGGACAGTCAACGTGGTGGTGATCGCCGCATGGCACATGCTCTCAAGGTTGGATGGCCATGCTATCGGCAAGCCCTGGCGCTCGGGGGAGGGGTTCAGGAACATGCTGGGCTCTCGCTCATGTATTGTGGCGCAGGTGGTTGGCAATTTTCAAAGGCCATAAAAAAAGCACCCGAAGGTGCTTTTCGTGAAATGCAGCCTGCGTCATTCTTCGACGAAGGCCTCTTCCCTTTTATTTTTAACGGACGGCAACAGCACGATGATCAGCATCAGCAAGCCAGCGGCGAGCAAACCAGCCGACAGCGGACGCGTGACAAACACGCTCCAGTCGCCGCGGGACAGCAGCAGCGCCCGGCGCAAATTTTCTTCCATCATCGGGCCCAAGATGAAACCCAGCAGCAGGGGTGCTGGCTCACAGCCGAGTTTGACAAACAGGTAGCCGATCACGCCAAACGCGCCCACCGTCCAGATGTCAAAAGCGTTGTTGTTGGTCGAATACACGCCAATCGCACAGAACAGCACAATCGATGGGAACAGATAGCGGTAAGGCACGGTCAGCAGCTTGATCCACATGCCGATCAGCGGCAGGTTCAGAATGATCAGCATCGCGTTGCCAATCCACATTGAGGCGATCAGGCCCCAGAACAACTGGGGGTTGCTGGTCATGACCTGTGGGCCGGGCTGGATGTTGTGAATCGTCATGGCGCCAACCATCAACGCCATCACAGCGTTGGGTGGAATACCGAGCGTGAGCAGCGGGATAAAGGAGGTCTGAGCGCCTGCGTTGTTGGCTGACTCAGGGCCGGCCACACCACGAATATTGCCCTGACCGAAGGGGACTTCGCCCGGCTTCATTTTGATTTTCTTTTCCAGTGCATAAGCTGCGAAAGCCGCCAGCAAGGCACCACCGCCCGGCAAAATACCCAGCATCGAACCTAGGGCGGTGCCGCGCAACATGGCCGGGGCCATGTTCTTGAAGTCTTCCTTGGTCGGCATCAGGCCGGTCACTTTGGCGGTGAACACTTCACGGTCGTCCGAAGGCGTGGCCAGATTGCTGATGATCTCGCCATAACCAAACACGCCCATAGCAATCACCACGAAGCCAATGCCATCGGTCAGTTCTGGAATATCAAAACTGAAGCGGGCCACACCCGAGTTCACGTCCGTACCGACCAGGCCCAGCAGCAGGCCCAGCACAATCATGGAAATGGCTTTGAGCAAGGAGCCAGACGCCAGCACCACAGCGCCGATCAAGCCCAGCACCATCAATGCAAAGTATTCGGCAGGACCGAATTTGAAGGCCAATTCGGTCAGAGGTGGTGCGAATGCAGCCAAGATCAGCGTACCCACGCAACCTGCGAAAAACGAGCCCATGCCAGCTGCCGCAAGCGCCGGCCCTGCTCGGCCTTTTCGGGCCATCTGGTAGCCGTCAATACAGGTCACGACCGATGATGATTCGCCCGGCAAGTTCACCAAAATCGCGGTGGTGGAGCCGCCGTACTGTGCGCCGTAATAAATACCCGCCAGCATGATGAGCGCCGACACAGGCGGCAGCGCATAGGTCGCTGGCAGCAGCATGGCGATGGTGGCCACCGGGCCAATGCCGGGCAGCACCCCAATCAGGGTGCCCAGCATGCAACCAGCGAATGCGTAGAGCAGGTTGATGGGCGTGAACGCGACGCCAAAACCTAGCGCAAGATTTGAAAGCAGATCCATTTTTTATTCCTTGATGCCTGTGTTCGTGATGGGCCGGTCATTAACGTGTGAAGAAAACAGGCCACACTGGAAACTGCAGCTTGAGAATCACCACAAACGCGATGTAACTGCCAACGGCCAGGATCGTCGACAGGATGAAGGTGTTTTTGACTTTCCAGCCGGGTTCGGCCATGCTGGCAATAAATGTCAGCGCATAAATGCCGACGATCATGCCCATCGCAGGCAGCTTGATGCTGGGCAAACCGGCCAGCACGACACCAAAAATCAGGTTGGACAGAATAATAAAGACCAGTGGTTTCCAGGCCCAGGAGCCGATTTTGTCGCCGCCCGTGGTTTCAACCACCAGCGACTTGAAAGTGATGATCGCACCCAGGATAGCCAGCAACACGCCGAGCATCAGGGGAAAGTAACCCGGGCCCATGCGCGCGCCAGTGCCCACGCTGTACTTGGTGGCCCCCCACGCAAACGCCGCACCGACGCTCATGAACATGAGGCCGGAGAAAAAGTCTTTTTGACTCTTGATATTCACAACTGCTCTCCTCAGTAGGTAAATTGAATGTCCGCATTGTGCACATATTTTCCGTTGGCTACCATGTGGCTTTCACCTATAGGCCATTTTGGCCCGGTCAAACCCAATGGCTAGGCCATCGGCGGCGTCGTGGCCAGTATTTCCTCAATCGTGGTCAAGCCCTCGGCGACCTTAAGCGCCCCGGCCAGGCGCAGCGGCCGCATGCCGTCCGTCACGGCTTGGCGGCGCAGGGCGTCCATGCTGGGCTCTTTGGACACTTTGTCCTTGAAGCCCTCTGTCACGGTCAACAGCTCATACAGGCCCAAGCGGCCTTTGAAGCCCGTTAGTCGGCAGTCGACACAGCCGACAGGCTTAAAAGGCCGGTAGCCACCATTGAGCTGCCACGGTTTGACGAGTTCCGTTAGCGCCTCGCGCGGTGCGCCATCGTCTTTTTCACGGCAATTGCCACACAGCGTGCGCACCAAGCGCTGGGCCAATACACCCAGCAAGGTAGCGTTGATGAGGTAGGCCGGCACCCCCAGTTCCATCAGCCGCGACACAGCCGATGGCGCGTCGTTGGTGTGCAGGGTGCTGAAGACCAGGTGCCCTGTCAAGGCGGCCTGCACGGCCATTTCTGCAGTTTGCAAGTCACGGATTTCGCCCACCATGATGATGTCCGGGTCTTGCCGCATCAGGGCGCGCAGGCCTTCCGGGAAGTCAAAGTCAAGGTGCGGTTGTACCTGCGTCTGGTTAAACGAGGGCTCAATCATCTCGATCGGGTCTTCAACCGTGCTGACGTTGACCGCCTCGGTGGCCAAGCGTTTGAGCGTTGAATACAGCGTGGTGGTTTTGCCGGAGCCGGTTGGCCCGGTCACCAGAATGATGCCGTGCGGCCGCTGCACCAGTTGTTCCCAGCGCTTGGCGTCATGGTCGGCAAAGCCCAGCGCGTCCAGGTCCTTGGCGGTGGAGTCCGGGTCAAAAATGCGCATGACCATTTTTTCGCCAAACGCAGTGGGCAGTGTGGACAGACGCATTTCAATCTCGTCGCCACGCGGGTTGCGGGTTTTGATGCGGCCGTCTTGCGGACGTCGTTTTTCAACCACGTCCATGCGGCCCAGCAGTTTGATGCGCGCTGTCATGGCACTGTGCACCGCCATGGGCAACTGGTAAACCAGGTGCAGTTTGCCGTCGATGCGAAAACGGATCACGCCCTGTTCGCGGCGCGGCTCCAGATGGATGTCGCTGGCCCGCTGGTCAAAAGCGTATTGCCACAGCCAGTCCACCACCTGCACCACGCCCTGGTCGTTGGCATCGAGTGGCTTGTTGGTTTTGTTGAGCTCCACCAGTTGTTCAAAGCTGGTACCGCCTGCATTGCCGCCCGATTTGATGGCTGCCTTGACCGATTTGGCCAGCGAGAAAAACTCGGCCGTGTACTTGGTGATGTCCAGCGGGTTGGCGACCACCAGGCGCACGCTGCGCTTGGCCTGACGCTCGACTTCACCGACCCAGTCGGTGATGAAGGGCTCGGACGTGGCAACCACCACTTCAGTGGGTGTGACCTGCACCGGCAGCACCTTGTGGCGCTCGGCGTAGATGGCGGACATGCTGTCAGCCACCTTGCCTACATCGACCTTGAGCGGGTCAATCCGCAGGTAGTTGAGCTTGGCCCGCCCCGCCAGCCACTGGGTCATGGTTTCAATGTCCAGCGGTTTGCCGTCAGACACACGGGTCATGCTGACGCTGGCTAACCGAACCAGCGGTGCCTGAGCGCTTTGGGCCTGTGAGCAGCGGGTGATGGTGCGGGTCGCCTCGGCGATGCTGATCACGCCATCTTGGCTTAGCCACTCGACCAGCTTGCGCCAGTCCAGCGGGCCCGCATGCGGCGTGCTGGCGGCTTGACGCGGTGACGTGCTGGGGGTGGCGCTCATGGTTTGGACTTTAACGCATCACCGCCCCGTTCACCACTCACGTCAAGGGCTTGAAAAGCCGTAGCCACTTTTTGGCAGGCAAGCCCCAGCGCGACTCAATGTCAGAGGCCTTGAGCAGCAAATCATCCCGCTCGGGCCGGGTTGGCTCGCGCTGGGCCAGCACCACGGTATTGCCTTCTTTGGTCGGGGTGAAAGCCCACACCGCCTGCGGGCCAAAGGCTTCGGCTATTTTGCTCAGAGACTTCTCGTAGCTGGCGTTGCGGCCAAACAGGTTGACGGTCATCACACCGTTTTCAGCCAGCAACTGATAGCAGTGGTCATAAAACGCCTGGCTGTCCAGCACCGGGGCGGCGGCCTCATGGTCGTACAAATCGACATGCAGCATGTCAACCGTTTCAATATGCTGCGGTTTTTGAATTTCCAGTCCAGCATCGGCCTGGATCACGGTCAGCCGTTGGTCGTCTTTGGCCAGCTTGAACCAGGTGCGGCACGCGGTGATGACCTGCGGGTTGATCTCAATGGCCGTGGTGGTCATGCGCAGCTTTTTATGGCAAAACTTGGTCAGTGTGGCTGCGCCCAGGCCCAACTGCATGGCGCGCAGCTTGGGCACGGCAAGGGGCTCAAAAAACAGCAGCCCCGCCATCATGCGCTGCACGTACTCCAGCTCGATCTCATAGGGCTCGTCGAGCAGCATGGATCCTTGTACCCACAGGGTACCCAGGTGCAGGTAACGCACATCGCCGTAGTCGGAGAAGTTGACTTCGGGCATGGTCGGTGAGGTGGGGCTTGATTTTTTGTCGGTCAAAGTAGGTTCTGGTGTTTAAAGCAAGCACATAGTTGCTATTTATATAATAGCTGCCCGAATATATTTTGATTGGCCTACAGCCTGAAAATACACAAAATACACCTAAAAACGGTCTTTTTCAGCATGTTCAAGCAGTCCAGCCAGCTTCGGCAGGGCTTGCAGGGCATTGGCGGTGGTGGCGTCGGCCAATTCCATGAGCGGCATGGCGCGCAGATCTGCCACCTGCTGGGCAATGCGGGGCAGCTCGGCAGGCTGGTTGCGGCCTTGGGGTGTTCCCAATGCCCGCTCGCTGGCCGTGGTGTACAGCCAGTGCGGGGGAATGTCCGGCGAATCAGTCTCCATCACCAGCGCGGTTAAAGGCAGCTCAAGCGCTAACCGCCGCAATTGCAGGGCGGTTTCAAAAGTGACCGCGCCGCCAAAACCAAGTTTGAAGCCCAGTTTGATGAATTCTTCAGCCTGCTGGTGGCTGCCGTTGAAGGCGTGGGCAATACCGTGCCAGCCGCCACTGGGCGCCAGTTCACGCAAATACTTGAGCAGTCTGTCTGCCGAGCGGCGCACATGCAGGACGACGGGCATTTGGTGTTTTTTGGCCAGCTTGAGCTGTTCCCGGTAGAAAAACGCCTGCCGCTCGCGCATCGGGCTTGTTTGCAGTTCAGGCACAAAATAATCAAGACCCATTTCACCGACAGCCACCAATCGTGGGTCTGACTGCCGCAAGGTCAGTTCCTGATCCAGTCTTTTTAAGTCCGCTTCGTTTGCCTGGGGCACACACAAGGGGTGAATGCCCAGCGCGTAGCTGTAGCCGAAGCGCCCTGCGACCTCGCGGACCTCGTTAAAATTGCCCACATGGACAGCCGGCAGGACGCAATGCCTGACCCCGGCTGCCAGCGCACGCGCTGCCACTTCTGCCAGGTCGCCGCCCAACTCGGGCGCGTCCAGGTGGCAATGGGTGTCAATCCAGAAGCTCATTTGTTCATGGGGTTGCGAATGTCAAAGTCAGGTGCAAAGATTCAAAAATCGTGATACGGTTGATGCTCATTGTTACAGGTGCACCGATGAAAAGACCCGCGCTTTACAGCAGATCTGCCTCAGCACAACCCGCAGTCAGTCCGGTGCCTGCCGAGGTTACCCCAAGCCGTTGGCGAATGTCGGCGCTGCGCAAGCGACTTGCTGACAAGCAGCTACATCTGCTCTGGTCAGTGGTGGGCTTGCTGGCCTTGCTGCTGACGGCAAGTCTGGTTTACAGAACGCAGGGCGAGCGCAAGCTGACCCAGGAAGACATCAATGCAGCGGTGTTGAAAACCCTGGAAACCACCCAGCTTCCTTCGGCGGCGGCCAAAGCCTATGACCTGATCAGTCCCTCGGTGGTGCGGGTGGTCGGTTACGTCAAAGACAAGAACGGCGAGTCGTCCGAGCGCAGTGTGGGCACCGGCGTGGTGATTGTTGACAAAGGCATCATTCTCACCAATTTGCATGTGGTGCAAGGCGCTGAAACCATCCAGATCACTTTTGCTGACGGCCTGACAACCACCGCCTCCATCACCGGCGCGCAGCCCGAAAACGACCTGGCCGTGCTGCAGGCCCACAAAATTCCCGACGACATGATTGCCGCGACCATGCGCTCGACGGCCGACTTGCGGCCCGGCGATCAGGTGATGGCGGTCGGCTACCCGTTCGGTATCGGGCCGTCTGCATCCAGCGGTATTGTGTCGGGCCTGAAGCGAACGTTCCGCTCGCCAGAAGGCCAGCAAGAGATGCGCAACCTGATTCAATTTGATGCCGCCGCCAACCCCGGCAATTCCGGCGGGCCCCTGGTCACGATGGACGGTGAGGTGGTGGGCATCGTCACCGCCATTTACAACCCGAACCAGCAGCGCACGTTTGTGGGCATCGGTTTTGCGGTTCCCATCGAGAACGCCGCGTCGGCTGTCGGCATGCCGCCTTTTTAACTTTTTATCTTCAAAAAACACACCCATGCAAGACACGAACCAAAACACGGCCCAGCTCATGGAGCAAATCCTCTACGAAGTCAAACGCGTCGTCGTCGGACAAGACAAGTTTTTGGAGCGCGTGATGGTCGCCATCCTCGCCCAGGGCCACTTGCTGGTCGAAGGCGTGCCGGGGCTGGCCAAAACACTCACCGTCAAAACGCTGGCCAATACTGTCACGGGCGACTTCAAACGCATCCAGTTCACGCCCGATTTGGTGCCCGCGGATTTGATTGGCACGCGCATTTACAACCAGAAAACCGGCGAGTTCAGTACCTCACTCGGCCCGGTGTTCACCAACCTGCTGCTGGCTGACGAAATCAACCGTGCACCGGCCAAGGTGCAAAGCGCTTTGCTGGAGGTGATGCAGGAAAGGCAAGTCACGATTGCTGGCGTGACACACAAGGTGCCCTCGCCCTTTCTGGTGATGGCCACACAGAACCCGATTGAAACCGAGGGCACCTACCCGCTGCCCGAAGCGCAGGTGGACCGCTTCATGATGAAGGTTCTGGTCGATTACCCGACGAATGAAGAAGAATTTGTGATTGTGCAGCGCGTGATCGGGCCAGCCGTGGCGGTGTCTGCCGTGGCCACTACCGCGCAACTGGCTGATCTGCAAGCCCAGTGCCGTCAGGTGTATGTCGACCCATCGCTGGTGCAGTATGCGGTCCAGTTGGTGTCCGCAACGCGTGACCCAGACAGGCACGGCATGAAAGAGCTCGCCCGCTTCATCACCTTTGGGGCCAGCCCGCG
>CANJWZ010000021.1 GCA_947478725.1 Comamonadaceae bacterium | reverse complement strand
CCTGAACCACTTGACGTTTTCCATCCCGATTTTTCACCAGGGCGAGATCGTTGCGTTTTCCACCTGCATGGCGCACTGGCAAGACATTGGCGGCATCCTCAACGGCGTGACCACCGATATTTATGCCGAAGGCTTGCAAATTCCATTGGTGAAGTACCACCGCCAAGGCGTGCTCAACGAGGAAATGCGCGACCTGATTTTGATGAATGTGCGTCGGCGTGACCGCGCCGCAGGCGACTTGGAAGCGCAGCTGTCGGCCTGCCGTGTCGGTGTCAAGCATTTGGAAGAAATGCTCTCGCGCCACGGCGAATCGGCTTGGCAGTTGGCCATCGATGCCATCATGGACCACACCGAGGCCGAAGCCCGCAACCAAGTTCGCGCCATGCCCGACGGGGTGTATGAAGCAGAGTCCTTCATGGACGACGACGCCGTGGACATCGACCAGCCGGTACCCATCCGGGTCAAGGTCACGGTGCGCGGGGATGAAATGACGGTAGACCTGAGCGGCATGAGCCCGCAGGTCAAAGGGTTTTTCAACTCAGGCGCGGGGGTGGCTTGTGCCCAAGTGGCCTTCAAGTGCCTGACCATGCCCAGCGATCACCCGATCAACGATGGTAACTTTCGCCCGCTCAAAGTGATCTTGCCCCCGGGCACCGTGGTCAGCGCCTTGCACCCGTCGGCCATGCGGGTGTGGATGACCTACCCCATGACCGTGGTCGACACCATCTTCAAGGCCGTGGCCCAGGCCATCCCCGACAAAACCATTGCTGGTCACCATGCCGACTTGGTGATCGCCAATGTCAACGGCATCCACCCGCGCGACGGCAAATTGTGGATTTACCTGGGTGGCCTGATTGGCGGCGGCTGGGGTGCCAAGCACAACGAAGACGGCGTGAATGTGACGGTGTGCATGAATGACGGCGACACCCACAACGGCCCCAGCGAACAGGTGGAGAACAAGTTTCCCTTGCTGGTCAAGTATTACCAATTGCGCGAAGGCTCGGCGGGTGCGGGCCAGTTCCGTGGTGGGCTGGGTGCGCAAGCTGAGGTGGTGGCCTTGACCCGCGTCAACTACCAAACCCGCATCGACCGGGTGAACCACCCGCCCTGGGGCTTGCTGGGTGGGCACAGCGCCTTGGGTAACCAAGTGGGCATGCGCAAAAAAGACGGCAGCTTGACCTTGTTTCCAGGTGGCAAAGTGAACATGCGCTTGGAGGCGGGTGAGTCCTATGTGCTGCACTCTGGCGGCGGCGGCGGCTTTGGTGCGCCCGCGATGCGCGAGCGCAGCGCTGTGCTGCGCGATTTGCAAATGGGCTACATCAGCTGGCAAGAAGCCAATGACGTGTATGGGGTGCAACCCACCGCACAAGAAATCGCAAAATACGACTTGGTCGGCGGGCCGGCATGAAGCAAGCTCTGGCCCAACTGGGCGCCGCCCAACGCACACAACAGCGCCGCGTTCCAACCGCAGCGCGCAAGTCTGCACGCCAGACCCATGGCGGCGTTCAAGCGCTGGATCGCCATGGCGAATGCGTTCGCGCCACCTTGTTGTTTGCGCGCTGGCAGCGCTGTGGCATGGGCCGCATTTCTTTGATGAACGGCTGCGCCTGTGGCATCGATGCAGCCATTGAAATTGGCGGCTTGGAAGCCATGATTTTGGACCACCTGCTGCAACGCTTTGCACACCGGCCCGGCTTGGCGCCGGTGCTGCAAGCGGCCTTGGCGCAAGCCGATACGGGGCGCCAGGCTTTGTCCGACCTGCTGGAATGCGTGGCCCAGCCGCACAATGCATTGACCACCCCCGACATGAACACCTTGCTGGACGCTTTGAGCGTGAGCATTGCGTCCATTGAAGAGCACAGCGCCATGCGCTGACCCATAGCAACCCTAAGGAGACCCCCATGAACATCAAACCCGTACGTCAACACTTGCGCTTTTGGACAGGCTTGCTGCTGGGCTGCGCCCTGACCCCGTTGTGGGCACAAAGTACCAAGTTCCCAGACGGACCGATCAAAATGATTGTGCCCTTTGCCCCCGGCGGCGGCGTGGACACAGCGGGCCGCTTGATTGCCAGGCAGATGCAAAGCCGGCTGGGTGTATCAGTGGTGGTTGAAAACCGCGCCGGTGCCAACGGCAGCGTGGGCGGAAAAGCGGTGCAAACCGCAACCGCCGACGGCCAGACCTTGTTGTTCTCCGGCGCCACCCATGTGCTCGCCAAACAAGTCATGGCCAAAGCGCCCTACGACCCGGTGACCGATTTCGCGCCGGTGGCCCGCGTGGGCGAGGCACCGCTGCTACTGGTCATCTCACCCAATTTGCCTGAGCAAAAACTCAGCGAAGTGGTCAACTCAGCGCGCCAAAACCCCGACAAATGGACCGCTGCCCTGCCCGCCATGGGCGCACCCAGCCACTTGGCCACACTGTTGTTGGCGCAGAAATCCAACCTGAAAATCACCACTGTGTCTTACAAAGGCACGGCCCCAGCCTTGCTGGACATCGCCGGTGGACATTCACAAATATTGATGGACTCCATCATCGCTTTGCTGCCCATGGCCAAAACCGGTAAGGTCAAACCCATCGTGACCACATCGGCCAAGCGCAGCGCCATTGCCCCTGACATTCCTACTGCGGCAGAAAGTGGCGTGCCAGGCTTGGTCTACACCAGTTGGTACGGCATTTGGGCGCCACTGGGAACACCGGCCGATCGGGTGCAGCTGCTGAATGCCGCCATCAATGAGTCAGTCAACGAACTCACCAAAAGTGGCGCTTTTGCCGCACTGGGCATTGAAGGTATCACCGAAAGCGTGGATCAGTTCACCCGCTTCATTGCCACCGATGTGGCACAAAGTGCAGAGTTGCTGCGCGGCGCAGGCTTCAAGCCCGAATAAAACATGGGCAAGGGACAGCTGCACCCCAGCGAAACAAGCTGGCACACGGATGCACAAACCGGTGCACGGGTGCGGCAAATCACGTCCGCCGCTGGCATTCACCACCATCCCTTCTTTTTTGTACCGGCCCATGACCGTGGCATGCGATATACGTTTTTCGCATCACACCGCAGCGGGTATGCCCAGCTATACGCAGAATTGCGCGACAGTGGGCAGTTGCTGCAGTTGACCGATCACCCCGACCTTATCCCTTGGTCGCTGCACCCCACCCGCGATGGCCGCCACCTGTTGTTCACCACCGAGCGTGGTGCCCACCGGCTCGACATGGCCACATTGCAAGAGGATTTGTTGTTTCCCTTTCCCAAGCAAACCGACCGGGTTGAGGGCATGGTGGGCGCGGCGATGGGAACCACCACCTTGTCGTATGACGACCGGACCTGGGCCATCCCACTGCGGCGCGCTGGTCGCTCGACCATGTTGTTCATCGACTTGCAGCGCCAAACCACGCATGAGGCTTTTGACAATGACATCATCGGCCACCCTCAGTTTTGTCCCGACGACCCAGAACTTATTTTTTACGCTGGCCCGATGACAGATCGCTTGTGGATTGGCAGCGTCGATGGCCGCCGCCATGAACGGCTGTACCAGCGCGAAAGTGACCAGCAGTGGATCACCCACGAAAGCTGGATTCCGGGCACCATGGAGTTGGCCTTTGTCGACTGGCCCCGAGGCATGCAAGCCATCCATGTGCACACGAGCGCCAGGCGTTGGGTGACCCACTTCCCCGCTTGGCATGCGTATCCAGATACCCTAGGACAAACCTTTGTGTGTGACACCAACTTCCCAGACACGGGAATGCACACCTTTGCCGCGCGCGGCCAACCCAGTGAAGGTCGCTTGCTGTGCCAATCGCAGGCCACCTCGATTGGCACGCATTGGAAGGGACCCTTTCCCTACAACCACGGTCCGGTGAAGGTTTTTGCCCCGCAACACACCCATCCCCATCCGCGCTTTTCACCCGATGGCCGCTGGGTGATATTCACTTCTGACCGCAGCGGGTATGCGCAGCTGTACGAATGTGAAGTGCCATGAACCACCCACCTCCAACCACACCATGAACTTGGTCGGCTTGCCCCAACTCAGCGCTGAGCCCTTACCCAACGAGGCACAACGGGTGCGCTCACTGATTCGTCAAGCCACAATCACCAGCACCAGTCGCGGCCAAGCGATGGGTTTTTTGCAATGTAATTTAGCCATCTTGTCAAAAACACACGCCGACGAATTTTGGCTTTATTGCCAACGCAATGCAAAGGCTTGCCAAGTTCTGGAAGTAACGCAACCTGGTCACACCGAGCCGCAGCGCTTGGCACCCGGTGCAGATTTGCGCAGGTAAAGCAGTAGATACGGCAATTTAGTTTCAAACTGCAGTGAGTCTGGATGCTGCCGTCACGGCTTTCGGTGCCTGCCTGAAATGACGAAGGCGCAGCGATTCTGCCCGAGATTATTTGGTTACGCCGCACCGAGCGAACACCATCCTGAATTTTTAATAAACTGAAGGCATGCCACTCCGTCAAGTTTTCAAAAGCCCTAGTGCAGAAATTACAAATTTAGCTGACAGAAATGATGCCTAAATAATGCCCCATTGAGGTACCCCATGACAGATAAGGAGAATTAAGGCAATGAGCAAGTTAAGCATGTTGAAGGATAAAGTCGTGGTAGTCACCGGCGCCGGTGGAGGTATTGGGCGTGAAATTGCGCTGGCGATGGCGCGCGAAGGGGCCCGGTTGGTCGTTAATGACATCGGCGCCTCTGTGTCCGGCGAGGGAATTGACGACGGGCCAGCCCAGGCGGTAGCGAATGAAATACGTGCCGCTGGCGGCGAAGCAGTGGTCAGTACCGACAGCGTTTCACAGGCCCAGAGTGCTCAGCGAATCATCACTGCAGCCATGGACGCATTTGGCCGCATTGACTGCGTGGTGAACAACGCCGGCATTTTGCGTGACCGCTTCTTTCACAAGATGGGCGAAGACGAATGGGATGCCGTGATTAAGGTACACCTGTACGGTGCTTACCACGTCAGTCGCGCAGCTGCCCCACATTTCAAGGCGCAAGAGTCGGGTAGCTACATCCATATGACCTCGGCCTCGGGACTGATCGGAAACTTTGGCCAGGCCAACTATTCTGCAGCCAAGCTCGGGGTAGTGGCGCTGTCCAAGTCGATTGCACTGGACATGCTCAAGTTCAATGTGCGCTCCAACTGCATCGCACCGTTTGCATGGAGCCGCATGATTGGTGCCATCCCGACAGATACCCCAGAAGAACAGGCTCGGGTCGACCGCATCAAGCAAATGACACCCGCCAAGATAACACCGCTGGCCGTCTGCTTGGCCAGTGACGCGGGGCGCGATGCCAACGGCCAGATTTTTGCAGTGCGCAACAATGAGATCTTCCTGATCAGCCAACCGCGTCCGGTACGCTCGGTACACCGATCAGAGGGTTGGAGCCCGCAGTCCGTAGCCCGCCACGCACTGCCGGCGCTCAAGGCCAGCTTTTTTTCGCTAGACCGCTCAGGCGACGTGTTCAGCTGGGACCCGATTTAAAACAAGCACAAACCATGACCCAACAACCCATTTCAATCGCTAATGCAAGTGGTGTGCAGGCATTGCACCGTGCGGCGCTAGACCAGGGTCGCTTGCTAATTCAGCACTGCGCCGATTGTCGCAAGCATGTTTATTTCCCACGCGAAAGCTGCCCGCATTGCGGCTCGGCCGAGCTTGGCTGGGTCGCACCTGCCGGTTTGGGTACAGTCTACGCCGTGACCACGACACGGCGCAAAGCAGATGCCGGTGGCGACTACAACATCTCGCTGGTTGACCTCGATGAAGGGGTGCGTTTGATGAGTCGGGTTGAGAGCGTAAAACCTCTGGAACTCAAAATCGGCCAGCGCGTCCAGGCCCGGGTACAGGTCACCGATGGACGCGGCATAGTGTTGTTTGATGCTGTGCCGTTGTCAGCTGTCAGTGCAAGAGTTGCACGGTGAGCGATGCCTCCCTCAAAGCATTGCGCGGCAGCGCGGCGATTGCCGGCGTGGCCACTTTTGGCTGCGGCGAAACGCCTGGCTTCACCGACATGGAACTGCTGGCGCGTGCCGCCCGTGCGGCGGTGACCGATGCCGGCCTGAAGATGAGCGATATTGACGGCGTTTGTACCGCCAGCGCCTCGGCCACGATGTGGGCCATGCCGGTGGTCGAGTATTTGGGCTTGCGTCCGAGCTACATCGACAGCACCATGCTGGGCGGCTCCAGCTTCATCGCTCATCTGCTGCCGGCTATGGAAGCTCTGCAGCGTGGCCAGTGCAATGCGGTGCTGGTGTGCTACGGCAGCGCCCAGCGTTCGGCCCAGTTTGGCCGGCGCGAGATCGGCGCAGCGCGGCGCTGGTTGGACCCGCAGCCTTACGAGGCGCCTTATGAACCGATGCAGCCGCTCTCAGCTTACGCGCTAGCGGCCTCACGCCACATGTTTGAATTTGGTACTACGCGCCGTCATCTGGCCGAAGTGGCAGTGGCCGCACGCCAGTGGGCTGCACTCAACCCGGAAGCCTTCATGCGTGAGCCGCTGAGCATCGACGATGTACTGGTCGCCCGCATGGTGTCCGACCCTTTGAGTGTGCGCGACTGCTGCCTAGTCACCGACGGCGGCGGCGCCTATGTGCTGGTGCGTGCGGACCGAGCCCGGGATTTACCTCAACCGCCCGTCTATGTACTGGGCAACGCCACTGCCGTGTGGAACCGGCAGATCTCGTCCATGCACGACCTGACCGTCACTGCAGCCAGCCAGTCCGGCCGCGAGGCCTATGCAATGGCCGGGCTGACTTCCAAAGATATCGATGTTATTCAGGTCTACGACGCCTTCACCATTAACACCTTGCTTTTCCTGGAAGATCTGGGGTTTTGCAAAAAAGGTGAGGCCGGCAGTTTTGTAGAAAACGGCGGCATTGCTCCTGGCGGTCATCTGCCGGTCAATACCAATGGCGGTGGCCTGTCCTGTGTACATCCTGGCATGTACGGTATTTTTGCGCTGATCGAGGCGGTGCGCCAGCTGCGCGGCGAAGGCGGCGCTCGGCAAATTGCCGGTGCAGCAACCGCGTTGGCGCACGGCAATGGTGGCACGCTGTCGAGCCAGGCTACGGCAATCCTGGGGACGGCGGCTGCGCTGTGAAACCTCCTAAAAAAGGCCGCCGCGCACTTTGCGAAACAGTCCGGAGTAAGTACGCATTCATACGGGAGCTGGATTGTGTTGGCAGACGAATACCGAGAGGTAAGGCTGTGCCAGCCGCCTAAGTTTCAAGCCTGATCGACATGCCTTCGAGTCTGATACACAGCTTGCCTACATCTGGCAGACGGTCGATAGCCAAGATCGTGTCAATCGCATCGCCCATCGACTCATCTGCGAAAACTGGGCGCGCGCAATCGCGAAACTTCGCGCTTAGTTCTTCGTCGGTGAGCGGCCGGGTGGACCCACCCGAAGGCACCTCGCGTCGTTCTGCAGTTTGGGTGCCGTCAATGGCGACGATCCGGACCTCGGCGGGAAATTCGTCGCTGTCCGGCAGCTCGTGGCCAATGCGCACTGAGATTCGAGGCATAAAAGAGCGAATACGCGGGTCGTCGAGTGTGGCCTGCGTGAACTGGCGCCACGTCACCTCTCCGTAAACGAAGGCGCAGGCAACGCAAAAACGCAGGCTTACCTTGGCCTGCAGCATGTCACGTGGCTCCTCTTCCCGCAGCGTCATCGCATTCCACCGGTGAACCAGGCAGTGCACCTCTGCGATAAGTGAGAGATCCGCGCCATACCTCGCGCGCAAGGCCAGCGACGCATCGATCGCGGCAAGGGTAGGCGCGCCTGATGGATATTTTTTGAAAATAAGCCCTGATCGCATCAGCTCGAACGGGGAGCCGAGAACGAGCATTTCGAGGTTTGTCGCCGCGAACGTCCTCGCCAGGCCGTACTTTCCTTCCAGGGAAAGTGGGTCTGATTCGAAGCCGGCTTCGGCGAGTAACGTGGCGTGAACCGCATCGCGCGCCGTTCGGCCAACGTGTAGCCCCATCGTCATCGTTCCGAAGTTCTGACGGACGCCGGCCGCCATCGACACTGCGATACCGATGGCATGCGCTGTTCTTGCCTCACCAAGCGATAGCAAGCGGCAGCACGCGACGGTAGTTCCAATTACCCCGAGAACTTCCGTCACATGCCAGCCGCGTTCGTACAAACCGGGATTAAGCGCGCGTCCGAGCCCTACGCCCACTTCAATTCCAGCGATGTAGGCATCAACGAGTTCGGCACCAGCACGATTTCTTTCCTGAGCAAGCGGTAGCAGCGCGGAGAAGAGGGGCGCGCTCGGATGCGCGATCATCGGGCCGCTGTTGTCATCGAAAAGATCGGCGTGTGCGGAGCACCCATTGACGAGAGCCGCCGTCTGCACGCTAGTCCTGCAGCCCATACCGAAAACGCTAGCCTGCCTTGTTTCGCCTGAAGCGAGTTCCACGGAGGCAAGGATCCGGGGGCCCGCCAATCGCGATCCGAGCAGCGTCACGGCCAATGTATCGAGGAGGGCTCGGGCAGCGAGCTCGCGAGCTGGCGCCGGTGCTTGGCGAACTGCGTCTCCGACAGCCCACCTAGCGATGGCCTGTGAATGCGAGAGGGATTGTTGAGGCACGTTCACTCCAGATGCAAGGCAAGACGGATTTGCGCTGCCATCGCAGCGAATTCACGCAGTACACCGCTGCGCGCCCCGCCGCCCAGGTGTGGTGTCATGACGACATTGGGCAGGCTCAGGAAGCGATCACCCGGCGAGCGTGGTTCAAACGCATGCACATCGAGTCCGGCACCGGCGAGGTGGCCACTTGCCAGCGCTTCATAAAGCGCGTCCTCTTGGACCAGCGAGCCGCGGCTGGTGTTCACAAAAACTGCACCGCGCTTCATCGTGGCAAAGAATTCACTGTTGGCTAGGTTTTGTGTTTCAGGCGAGCCAGGTGCGTGCAAGGAGACGTAATCACAGCGATGAAGTAAGTCAGGCAGGGTTGCGTAAGCCACGCCCAATCCTTTTTCCTGGGTAGCGGAGGCACGCCTTGGCTTCGTGTACAGCACCTGCATGCCGAACGCGAGCGCAAGCCGCGCCACGAGGGACCCGACCTCGCCAAGACCCACGATACCGAGTGTTCGTCCATGCAGTCCTGACGCGTCGCTCAGTCCCGCCCAGTTGTAAGCAATGGTGCCGGCGCTGGCAGCGTTTCCTTGGGCGTCAACCGCGCCGGCACGAACAGCGCTATCAGCTTGCAGTAGCCGCTTTCCGCTTGCAAGCATCAGCAGCAGAGCGTGCTCGGCTGTGTAGTGCAGCGTGGCACGCGGAACACAGATAACGCGAGCACCATGGCGTTGGGTGGCCTCGAGATCGATTCCCTCAGGCCGTTCGCCAAGGCGCACCACAACGCGAAGGCGGGGATGCTTGGACAGCAGGGCTTCATCGACGACGCCGCGACGCAGAACGATCGCATCCGCATCAGTTTGCAACTGCGGCTCTTGCGAAGCGAGTCCCGCCAGCGCACCCTCGCTGTGGCGCAGACCGTTCAGTTGTGCAAGCACGTCGGACAAGTCCACTTGCTCTGGAGCAAACCATGCGGCGAAGGAGTCTTGTGCCTCCTCGTTGCGCAGCAGCATGCGCAGCAGCCTTAGCACCTGATCATCGTCCAGGAAGAGGATACGGGGTGGGGCAGCCATTTATGGGTTACTGTTCTGGGGTAATCTTTGCTGCGCGGATCACCTCTGCCCAGCGGACCGTTTCCGAGCGTATCAGGCGCTCAAAATCCTGCCGTGTGCTTCCTGCCGCAGCTTCGGCGCCCTGCCGAAGGAAGTTCTGTTTGACTTCGGGCGTGGCCAAGGCATTGGCAACAGCTGTTTGCATCCAGCTCATCGCCTCCGTTGGCGTGTTGTTCGGCGCGGTAAGACCGATCCAGTTCGACGCCTCAAATTTCACGCCTGCTTCCGAAGTGGTCGGCACGTCAGGCAGCGCTGCTGAGCGCGCCGATGCCGTCACGGCCAGCGCATGAATCTTTCCGGCTTTCACCTGACCCATCGCGGTCGGCATGGCAGTGATCAACAGGTCAACCGAACCGCCGAGCAACCCTAAAATCGCTTCACCCATACCGCGATAAGGCACGTTCACCATCTGAATGCCTGCCGTCTTTGAGAAAAGCTCTGTCACCACGTGATTGACGCTTCCCACACCCGCAGAACCGTAGTTCAGTTTGGTTCCCGTTGCTCTGGCTTTTGCAACCAATTGGGGCAGTGTTCCCACGCCGGCGTTCGTCCGTACCGCGACGACGAAAGGCATCTGTCCAACAAGCGCTACTGGCACCAGATCCGTGGCCGCGTTCCATGGCAACGAGCTATAAAGCGCCGGCATCATCGTATACGTCACATCGGTGGCTGTGAACGTATAGCCGTCAGCTTGTGCCTTTGCGCCAGCTTCGTATCCAATACGACCGCCCGCGCCAGTCTTGTTATCAACGATCACCGACTTGCCGGTCTGCTCGGTGATCTTTTGGGCGACCACGCGCGCGAGCAGGTCAGCGACACCGCCAGATGCGAACGGCACGAGGATCTTGACGGGTCGGTCAGGGTAGTCCGCGAATGACGCGGCAGAAAAAACGATGCTGCAAAGCGCTGTAGTGAGTTTGAAGCGTAATTTCATGTCTGTCTCCAGGGTGATCATTTACAGGTAACTTTCATCCAAGCCGGTCCTTCATAAAAAACTTATTTGAATTCGTAAAATATTCACGATTTCGATGTTATTTTAAAATTATTGGACTTCTGGACTTTAGATTGGCACGGAAATTGGGGTGGGTCAATTTCTCCCAGTTAAAACTGATTTTTACCTCTCAGCTATGGAGTGCATTTTTCGATGGTGAGGTCACATTTTAAAAAATCTAAGCGCTCATGACTCGTGTTTTTGACTCTTGATCCATTCTGAGGCTTCTAACAATGCTTCGTCGGAACGTGGAGTAGGAAACGCCATAAAGCCATGGATCATGCCGTCATATCGTGTGAGTTTTACTTTGACACCAGCTTCTTCCATTTTTCTTGCATAGCTTTCAGCTTCGTCACGCAACGGATCAGCCTCTGCAGTTAATACAAAAGCGGGAGCCAATTGGCTGAAATCCTTCGCCTGTAATGGAGCAGCGTAGGGGTTAAGCCTGTCGGCAGGGCTTTGTAGATATTGATCCCAAAACCACAAAATGTCATTACCTGTTAAATAAAAACCATTGTTGTAGGTTTGAAATGACTGAGTGGGTGATTGGGGGAAATCGGTGATCGGATAAAATAAGACTTGCCCTTGTATTTGAAAATCTGCTTGGTCGCGCACACGCATGGCAGTAACCGCCGCCAAGTTAGCACCAGCGCTACCTCCTGCAACAAATACTTGATCTTTCTTGGCGCCAATTAGTGTGATGTTGTTGCGACTCCAAAGCAAGGCATTCCACGCATCGTTTGTGGCGACAGGAAATTTATTTTCAGGCGCTAAACGGTAATCAACAGAAACGACAACGCTATTTGAATGATCACAGAGCATTCGGCATACGTGATCGTAGTAGCCCTCAAGTCCACCAAATACAAAACCACCACCATGAAAAAAAATCATTAACGAGGGTTGAATGCTAGTTTCTAGTGGATGATAAATGCGTGCTGGCATGTCATAACCATCAGATGCAATGGTGATGTCTTGTGTACCTTTAATTGGATGAATATTTTCCAAACCGATGCGAGGTCTTCTTTTGCGCAATGTCGCAATGGGTGTTTGGTGCATAGCGGGTTGCTGATTGATCTCCGACAGCACGGACAAAATTTCTGGTGCAATAGCCATGATTGACTCAGTCGGCTTTCACTTGGTTATCTTTGACGATTTGTCCCCAACGTTTGATATCGTTGCGAATCAGTGTTTGAAATTCAGCTCGCGTTGTGGTGGTCGGTACCATGCCTTGGGTCAGCCATCGTTCACGGTTTTTAGGGTCGTTGACAGCCTTGATGGCGGCCGCATGGATCTTGTCTAGTACTTCTGGATCCGTTTTGGAAGGAGCGAGTAAGCCCCACCAAATTTCAACAGAAAAATCTTGTAGCTCTGCAATACCTGACTCGGCAACTGTTGGCACCGTTGGAAAAGAAGCAAACCGATTTTTTGACGTTACCGCCAATGCTTTGAAGTCACCAGACTTAATATAGGGCTCAACTGCAGCTGGAGTACCAAAAAAAACATCGATTTCTTTTTGCAACAAAGCCATGGTGGTGGGGCCAGATCCTTTGTAAGGAATGTGAGTCATGTTCAACCGCGCTTGTTGATTAAACAGTAAATTAGCCATATGACCAGGAGTGCCTGCCCCAGGACTTCCAAAATTTAATTTGCCTGGATTTTTAGCTGCAATAGCAACTAATTCTTTAAGACTAGATATACCCATTGATTGGTGAACCACCACCATCACAGGAGACGTACCCAACAAGGTAATTGGTGCAAAATCAGTTGCGATGTCATACCCTACCTGTTTATAAATAAGAGGATTAATCACTTGCGAGTTGTTGGCAAGTAGCAAGGTGTAGCCATCAGCCGTGCTGGTGGCAACTTGTTGTGTGCCAATATTGCCTGCAGCGCCACCTTTGTTGTCAATCACCACTGATTGTTTAAGTGACTCAGCCATGAGTGGCGCCACAGGTCTTGCAAGGATATCACTTCCACCACCAGGTGCATAGGGAATAACAATGCGTATTGGCCGCGAAGGAAAAGCTTGCGCCGACGCGTAGTCAATTGCGAATAGTTGAACAAAAAATATAGAAATTAAAATTGAAATAGTTTTGAATTTTTGAAACATTTTAGTCTTTCGAGATTTTAGTTTTAACAATGCATTTAAATGGTATCTTAATTAAATTGAAGTCGCGTTTTATAAATCATAAAATATTAATTATTGATGGAAATTTATTAAAATATGACTAGCATATAGCTCATGATCTAAGTAACCTATGTATCAAAGACTCCATAGACTATTAGCCAAATTATTTCCCGACCAGAACTCATGAAAAATTAATTGAAACCATTCACCAGATCATAGCCAAAAATCAGAAATTTTCTAATTTTGCTTGCTGCTTACGTCATTTAGATCAATATATGGGCCGATTATCCCTTCGACAAATTCGAATCATCACCTCGTTCGCATCGGGAAGAACTGAGCACATTCTTACTCGAATGATCACCCATAAGATCTTAGAAAATACTGACAAAAAATTCATCATCGAATCCCAGGCCTTCGTTGCAAGGCGCCTTGGCTACGAAGCTGGGGTCCGGGCCGCACCTGATGGGTACACCTTGAAGCTGACTGATACGACATATTTTTAGTTTTTAGACTCGGATTTCACGGTGGGCTAAAGGCATATCTTCACATTCTTGCTCGTCTAATCTGGCTACAAACTGTGGGTCGGCCAGGGACGTGATGAGTTTGCGTCGCTCGGCGAGCGTCGTGGCGCGGATATCAGCCACACCGTGCTCCGTGACAACAATATCGATGTCACTTTGCGCCGTCGTCACGTAGTCATTTGCGATGCGTGCCACAACACGGCTTTTTGCAGGCATACCTGCGCTGGAAGCCAGGGCAAGGATGGCGAGCCCGCCGTAAGATCGACGCGCAGCGCGGAAGTAGTCCGATTGCCCACCAATCGCACCGACATAGCGCGAGCCTAGAAACTCGGCATTCGCCTGCCCGTACAAATCCACCTCCAGAGCGGAATTGATCGCCATGAAAGGCGCACCAGCAGCTTGGCCGCTCGGCGAAACGAGTTGCGCCAACGTGGCGAAGCTCAGTATGCCGCGCGAACCGGCGAAATCGTAAAGACTGCGCGTGCCGACCGCGAGCGAGGCCATGCACGACTCCTGCGCCGAGCTGTCTATCGCGCCGTTGGCCAGCAATTCGGGCAACCAGTCACCCACCATGCCGGATCGCACCCGCAGACCGCGGTGCTTAGCCAGCGCCCGCGCCACCGCTGCGGCCATGCTTCCAATGCCCAACTGGATCATTGCGCCGTCCGGCACCAGCCGCGCAACGTTGCGACCGATGCTTATCTGCCGCCCATCTGGTTCTTCGCTTGGGAGTTCGGGCAGCTGAAGCGCGCTCTCCCCCGCAACAACGACTTGACTGCCATGCAATCGGCAGGTCGATTGGGTGCGCGGCACGTTAGGGTTGATTTCGACCAGCACCACGCGGGCAGCCTGCGCGGCGTTCCATACATAATCCAGGGCGCACCCAAGGCTGTGGTAACCGTCTGCATCAGCCGGGGACACCTGCAACAGCACCACGTCGGCTTTGAGCACGCCAGAGTCGAAATACGACGCTAGTTGGGATAACTGTGCCGGAATCACGCGCGCCGCGCCGCGCCCAACGAGGTGACGGATCGTCCCCAGTCCGCAGTAGGTCGTCACGCTTAGCGCTGGGTCTATCGGCGCGCCCCAGGCCGGGTTGAGCGAAAAGCCGCAAAACACATTTACCTGTGCGAGCCCCGCCGCCAGCGAAAACAACTCTCCCACCAAGCCAGCAGGCTCCGCCGTCACTTGGCCCACCACCACATGGTCGCCGGGGTGCAGGTGTTCAGCGAGGATAGATCGGCTCATAAGATGGGTGACGTGCGCAGTCGATGGGCTCAGGCGGCCTCACCTCGGCTGGGCCGATCCAGCTTCAAGCCAAGAAGGAGGGCGACCGGCGATGGTGAACGTCTGACTGCCGGTTCCGCGACTGGTCAGACCTTCAAAATTGGCCTCCATGCTGACCGGCTGAATGCGGTGCCAGTGTTCCTTTTCCGATCCGTCCGGATAGACCACTTTGGACGGGTGCGAGACGTCCCACACGTCAGATTCCAAATGAGTCTGACCACGCCAGGCGCCCAAACCGCGCCCATCGTCGTAGCCACCGCTGTAGCCTAGGCCTTGCATCGCAATTGAGGCTCCTTGTGCAGTGAGGTTCAACAAAAGGCGCTTGCCGTTGCTGAACGTTGCACTCACCCGGGCCGTGCGAAACCGACGCGTGCCCGGGTGCAGGTCAGCAGAAAGCTCGATCTGATGCGCCACATGAACTGTTTCGGTCAGGCGCTCGGTCACCACGCCGGTGGTGTATGGCGCGTCGTCGCCGCGTGCTTCGAAGAGCAAGTGGCCACTCATTGTGTCAGTGGAGAAAAACAGGAAGGACATCACGTGTCCCTTTTGTGCGAGCGTCACCTTCGGTCCGGTAACCGGCTCGGGAACGCCCATACCGCGGCGCACGCCCCAGGAGTGGTCGCGGCAAGACCACCAGTCTGACAAATCGATGTGTTGGCCGCCCACCTCCATCCAACCGCTGGCCAGCCCGATCTGGTCGAAGCGGCGGTAGTCCTGCACGGTGCGACCATGCAGCCGCTCGTAATGCGGATGCTCCTCGCGTGCGGGCTCAATGCAGCGCCAACTGATCAACCCTGACGTCCCATGCGCCCCAGGCGCGATAGCGATCTCGAATTCTTCGAGCGGTTTCACAGGGGTGATGCGAATCGGACCGCATTCTGTCTGCGCATTGCGGTCAAGCGAGCGCGACACCCTCAGGTTGTACTGCCTGCCGTCCACAATCATGACCACGCCGCCATCCAGCACATTCATGTTGCGGTAAGCCCCCATGGTGATCTGGATTGCCATGCGACCGTCGGGAGAATAGATCGCAAACCAGTAGCGGTCAAAGAAGCGCGGGTCGCTGGTCCAGACGTGGTCGAAGGTGGTGGGCAACTGGTGCCAGAGGGTGTCGTCAAGTGGGGTCAGCATCAGCTTGCCTTTGCGGGTGCGGTCGTGGGTCGCGTGGTGGTGGAAACATATCGCATCGGCGCAGCTGCAGCTCGCGCACCCATATGTACAAGGGCCGCCGCGCGCATGGCGGCAGTCAGGCCGCTGTCGCAAAGGGCCTGGGAAAAGAGGCCGCGCAGTTCGACGTTGCGTTGGTCAAGCGCACGCATGTCGGCAGTGTCCGGCTCGGGCTGTTCCAGGGCCAGCGCGATAGAGGCGGCCAACTCGGGCGCGACGTCGGCTCGAAGCTTCCCGAGCAGTTCGACCGTGGCGCGGTTGTCGCTACGGAGGAAACCCGGAACAGCGGGTAGCGCTGAGGTCAACATGCGCAGGTTACCGATCAGGCCTTCGAGGAGGGTGCGCGCGTAGGGATCGGTAACGCAGGGTGAGACCAGCGTATCAAGGATACGACACGTGCCGAGCAATTGTTCTTCTACGGTAGGCCTCATGCAGGGCTCTCCATCATCTGAAACATCGGGCGGTACAACCATGAAGGAGTCTGGAACACGCGGTCATAGCGCCCGGCTACGAACTCGCTCACCGCCGTCAGTTGAATGATGGCTAATTTCCAGCAGGAAAAAACATTCCACCAGCGCAACGCCGCTTCGTTGACGCTGCGCCCAGTCAACGCAGTGTAGGTTGCGACGATCTGTTCGCGTTCCCATACCCCGGCAATCTGGTGCTCGCGTTTGCGTACCGAGTTGGTCACCCAGCCGAGGTCTTCGAGCGGGTCACCCAAATGGGCCGTTTCCCAGTCGAGCTTGGCGCTGATATGCTCGCCCTCGATCAGCGCGTTGCCGGGCTTGAAGTCACCATGCACGAGAACAATGGCTTGGGCTTTGGGTGCATTCAGACCTAACCAAGCCAGTACGTAGTCCAGTTCGGGGTGGGGTTCTAGCTGGACCCGGCGATATTCGGCGTCCCAATGGGCAAGTTCTACCCGCGAAGGTGAATCGGTCGGTACGTCGAGCACCGTGTCCAGACCGCGCGCACGCCAGTCGACAGCGTGAATATTCGCCATGAGCTCGGTGAAACCACGCCCCAGCTTCAGGCGCGCGTCCAACGGGAGCGCCCCGTTGAGCACCAGGTATTCGCAGCGCCCCGGCATTCGATCCATGACCAGCGAGGGCGTGCCGAGCCAGTGGCCGTCGTCGTCCATCCAGTAAGCCTTGGGCGCAGGAACGGACGTCGCTTCAAGGGCCTTGAGCACGGCGAACTCGCGCTTACGGTCGGTGTCCAGCAGGGTGCCAGAAGCATCACGCATCAACATGAGGTGGCGCGACTGTGCGCCTGCTGTGTCAACCCAGGTCGCATCGATCGACCAGTTTTCACGCGACAGGCCGCCCGCATAGCGCTCTACGCCGGTGAAGGCGAATTGGTGCGCCGTCGGAATTGCATCCATGATCATGGCCTGAAGGCCCGCGACGACCCGCTCCGACGCGGTGGACGTGCCACCTTTAACCGTATCGGCCTGCCGGGTGAAAACTTGTCCGTCCATCGTCAAGTCAGCGCTTGGCCCACAGTGGTGGCGTAACAGCAAGGCTTGGCGGGTACACAGGGATAGGTGTTCCGTCGCGCCACTGCAAGATGACGGTTTCTGCGCCGACACGTCGGCCCTTGTTGTCAAACTTCAAGCGTCCGCCGGAGAAGTATTTAGCCGCACCTTCGGTGAGGGTCAACTGCGGGTAGTGTCCATCGCCCTCCGTTCCGGTCACTCGAAACCCCGTCACGCTGGCCAACAGGGCCGGATGCAGCAGCGATGCAAACAGGTACAGCGCAGCACCGGCAGCCAAGGCGCTTGCAGCCAACCCGCCCCAATCGCCCAGCAAGCGCCCAAAACCCAAGGTATCAAAAAAAATCAGCGCTGCGTACATGCTGATCATCATGAACTCGCCTTGAGCGAAGTTGATCACCCGCATGACGCTGAAAATCAGCCCAAGGCCCACGCACAGCAGGCCGTAAATGCCGCCGACGAGCAAGCTGGTCAGAAGAGCTTGCAAAACGCTCTCCACCAGAATCATGTTACTGCTCACGGCCAGCTCCAGTGCACGGGTTTAACCCCCGCCACAGGTGAACGAAAGGTGGCCAGCGTGTCACCGGCCAAACAACCCATGTAGGCGGTGCGCAGGTCCGCACCGCCAAATGCGATGCTGGTAACGTTATGCAACCTGTGCCCGCGCGCGGCAGACAGCTGGGGTCGGTTCAACGTACCGGCCACAAACGCGGCCTCCAGTACTTGCGCGGTGGCAGTGACAGAATCGTCGATCACAGTCAATTTCGTACCGTCTGGCGCAACGCGGTAAACACGGTTACTGCCCACGCAGACGACCCAGGCACCACCTTCTTCGTCCAGCGCTAGTCCATCGGGAAAATCGCCATTGCAGAAGGTCGCCACGGTTTCCTTTGCGGTCAATTCGCCATGCGGCCCCATGCGAAACCTTGAAAGTCGCCGCCCAAAGGTTTCGTTGACGTATAAGAATTCACCGTCAGCGCTGACCCGGCATTCATTGGTGTAATGCAGGCCGTCGGCCACCACACGGGCGCCTGCGGCATCGCACAAGACGATGTAGCCAGTCGCAGTGCGCAGGGGATAGGCATCGCTGCCATCGGTGGCGCTGATGCAGGCCCATACCCGACCTTGTTGATCGTTAACGACAAAATTGACGCGGTGAATTGTCTGCCCGTCGACCTCGGTGAGCCAGGGTGAGGCATCGCCATCAGGTGCTATGGACCACACGCCGCCTTGCTCGCCAAGGTTGGCTACCAAAAAAGAACCATCACTTCGCATGGCGAAGCCATTGGGTAAAAGACGCACGCTGTCAGGCAGGGTCTGGCCGCCAATGAGGCTTGTGGCCCCGTTCGGCTGGATCTTCGACACACCACCGCGCAGGTCGGATACGAACACATGGCCCGACGAGTGGGTCAACACGCATTCAGGCCGCTGTAGGCCTGAAGACAACGAACCGAGTCCTTCGCCATTCTTGACGGGCGCGTCAGCGCGTAGTGACTCGATCAGCCGCTGCCAAGTTGCTGGATCGGTCTGTGCGTCTGGAGTCATTCCAGAACCAACTTCAGCTTGTTGGCCACCTCGCGCCAGCGTGCCACGTCGCGCTTCATCAGCTCGCTTGTTTTCTCGCTGTCAAGGTAAGCGGGTTCCATCCCGCGCTCGCGCAGTTTGCTTTGCAGGTCAGGGTCAGCCATCACGCGGGCGAGGTCGTCACTGAGTTTTTTTAAGATGGCGGGTGGGGTCTTGGCGGGGGCCAGAAAGCCATACCAAATGTCAACGTCAAAGCCAGGCAGGCCACTTTCTGAGACAGTGGGCACGTCAGGCAACTGGGGAAAGCGGGCGGCAGTGGTGACAGCCAGGGCGCGCAGACGCCCTTGTTTGACCATGCCGTCAAATGCCGACATTGCCCCAAACGACACCTGAACTTCATCCGCCACCAAGGCTGTGACCGAGGGCGCGGAGCCTTTGTAGGGAATGTGCGTCATCTCGATCCCAGAGCGCATGGCGAACAGTTCCCCAGCCAAGTGCGGCGCGGTACCAGTACCCGCTGAACCGTAGTTGATCTTGCCTCGGTTGGCTTTGGAATAGGCAACGAACTCGGAAAAGTTCTTTACTGGAATTTTGTCGTTGACGACTACCACCATAGGCGAGGTGGCATACCTGCCGATGGGTGCGAAATCGCGCAGCAAATCCCAAGAGAGATTCCGGTAGATTGAGGTGTTGATCGTGTAAGAGTTGACAAGCAGCAAGATGGTGTGGCCATCCGGCACTGCTTTGGCCACTAAATCAGCGCCAATGTTGCCAGCCGCGCCAGGCTTGTTGTCCACCACCACCGGCTGTCCCCACAAATCAGACAACTTTTGCCCAATCAGCCGTCCAGAAATATCGGAGCCTCCCGGGGCGAACCCCACAACCATGCGGACCGGGCGTTCGGGGAAGGCTTGCGCGGTAGCCGCCAGAAGCAGGCCCGCTGCGATCATGAACACAGTTTTCATTCGATCTGCCATGACGACTCCAATTGGAAGAAATACTTGAAATAGGAAAGATGCTCTGATGCGGGATATTTTCTCTAAATCCGAAACATATTTCCGTATTTCGAAAATATACCTAGGTAGGCAATTTTAGTCAACCCCGCGCACTCAACTTTTTTCAGGTGACCCCATCCGCGGCCATGGATTGAATTTGTTCGTCACTAAACCCTAGGCGACCCAAAACTTGCGCCGTATGCTCCCCAAGCGAAGGCGGCGGCGAGGTGATGCGACCCGGTGTAGCCGAGAACTTCACAGGGAAACCCAACTGTGGAATGCGGCCTTCCACCGGATGATCGACGTACAGCATCATTTCTCGGGCGCGCACCTGCGGATCATCAAAAGCCTCGCGCATGGTGTTGACCGGCCCACCTGGAATGTCGTGTTCAAAAAACAGCGCCACCCATTCGCTGCGCGTACGCTGCGCGAACACCTTATCGAGTTGAGCGAATTGCCGGTCTCGCGCCTCACCTTCAGGGAATGGGTCTGTCTTGAGTTCGGGCACGCCCGCCACGTCACAAAAACGCGCCCAGAAGTGATCTTCAAGCGCACCTAGCGTCACGAAATGCCGGTCCTTGCACCGGAAAATGCTGTAGCACGGCGCCCCGCCTGTATTGCGGTACTCGCCGCCCTTGGGATCGCAATTCCCGAACAGCGGTTCGGCGGCATGGTATGCCAGGAAAGACATCGCACCATCCATCATCGATACATCCACCATCTGGCCTACGCCGCTAGCTTGCCGCGCAATCACTGCCGCCATGATGCCGTAAGCAGCCATGAGCGAACCGCCACCAATGTCGGCGGTGAGCAACCCCGGCACCAGCGGCCCTTCACCGGCTTTACCAAACAGGGGTAACGCGCCGATGATGCCCATATAGTTGAGGTCATGCCCAGCCAAAAGCTTATAAGGGCCGTCTTGGCCAAAACCGGACACAGCGCAATAGATGAGTCGAGGATTGATGGCCTTGAGCATTTCGTAGTCCAGGCCCAGGCGCTTCATCACACCAGGTCGAAATCCCTCGACAACCACATCCACCTGTGCAGCCAAGCGCTTAAAAATCTCCTTTCCCTCTGCGCTTTTGAGGTTGAGCGTCATGCTCTGCTTATTGCGGTTGCACAGCAGGAAAGTACCTGAGTCGACCTTACCCATTGGAGGAAAGCCACGCTGGTAGTCACCCCGGCCCGGCTCCTCCACCTTTAGCACCTCTGCCCCCAGGTCTGCCAGCATCTGGGTACACAAGGCAGCCGGTAGCAAGCGGCTGGCATCAAGCACCTTCAAACCGGCCAGTGCACCGGGCGTATGTTTGACAGATTCAGTGGAAGCGGGGGTGACAGTGGTCATGTATAAATTTCCTGTTTACGAAACTAAATTCTAATATCGGAAATTTTTAAATGACCATGCCCCATGTCGCCCCAGGTCCAAGTTGCTGTTGGCCGGCAGGAGGCTGAAGTAGCCTGGCGTGCAGTTGAATCAGGCCGCGCGTCGTCGAATCGATTTGTCCGAATTAGCTACCTTGGCGGTAGCATTAGGTTGGCCGTGAGTGTTGCCCAGCAGTTTCTCGATCTGCAACGTGCATTCACGCGTTGAGGCAAGCAATTTGCGCTCGTGCGCCTTTGTGGCGCGGGTGGTCAGTACCGATGCATGGACGGCAGCCACGATCTTGCCTGCGGCATCGAAAATCGGGATCGCGTAGCCCACGATGCCTTCAATAGACTCTTCTGTACTTTTAGCAAACCCTGCGAGCCGGATACGCGCATATTCGAGTTCCAGCTCCTTAGGATCTGTGATGGTGTTTCTTGTCAGTCGTGGCAGCCGGTCAAGCATGGCCTGCGCAGCCAGCTTTTCGTCGAAGGCTGCGAACAGCTTTCCGGTCGCTGTGCTGTGCAGGAACAAGGATTCGCCAAGCCGGATATCAAGTGAGATGCGCTGGGTGCCCGGGCTGCGGTCCGCATAGATAACTCGCTTGCCAAGCCTTAGACCTAGGTACACATCATCGCCTATTGTCTTGGCCAGTTCCAACAGTGGACGTCGCGCCAAGCTGCGGATGTCGAGTAACTGCACAGTGCGCAACGCCAAGGCCACGGCACGCGGGCCAACAAAATAGCGCAAGTCCTCGTCCACACTGGCCACATCTGCACTCACCATGGTCTGCAGCATATTGTGGACACTGCTCACCGGCAGACCGAGCGCCTCCTTGATTTCGGTCAGTCGCAGACCATCCTTGTTGCGCACCAGCAGGTCAAGGACATCAAAAGTTCGTAGATAACGGTCTGGGCTCATATGTCAAATTGTATTCGCGGCATGTTCGTAAAACATTCGCGTAGATGGGTCGTAGTCATGGTGTGCGGGGTTAGCTTCGCCTCAATAAGTATTTTGCAGCCTCGGCTGGAAACTGCAGGACCAGACCTCCAAGCCGTCTTGGCCTATTCGCAGTTCCATGGATTTTTCGCTTGAAGCGAAGACCATCGCCAATCTGAGGATTTCTTCGCCTGCGCTTAACAGGCTACCTTGGGTTACAACATAAAACAGCCACCTCCGGCTTCACTTCGGGCAGGTGCAGTGCTACATCAGATCCGTAACTAAGCCGACAAACTGCGGCTTCGCAACATCGCGGCGGGTGAGGCGGGCATGTTCAAGAGTTTTCTGCACGATCAAAATAAGTTCTTTTATCAACTCATTTTCGCTATACTTTAGTTTCGAAAAAGCGAAACTGGTTTCGATATTTCAAAATATACCCTCTGCGAATGAGAGCGTCAAGTGGGTTCTCCAGAAGGAAAATTCATGAGGCTCGGCTTTTTCAGTATGCGCGTGAACCCGATCGGCAAAGATTGGTGGTAAGAGATGGGCGCATTTGGCACGCCACTGTATGCCGGAGTTGACTGGACAGACCGAACGCTGGAGCGCGATTCGATGACCTTGATGGCGGGAAAGTGCTCCCGCTGATAACTGCTTGAATTAGGAGGCAACAAGACCATGACGAGGATGCCAGTCAGCCGGACTATTCCTGCACTGCTTGACGAGCAGGCTAAAAATTTTGCTCATCGTGAAGCCATTGTTGCCGGAGCGCAACGCCTGAGCTACATGGCCTTGCGAACTGAGGTACGTCGCGCGGCCAAGGGGCTGATGGCTTTGGGCATCCAAAGCGGTGACCACGTCGCCATCCTGATGGGAAACCGCGTGGAGTGGGTGTTGGCCTTCCTGGCGCTACAGCAACTCGGTGCGACCACAGTCGGCTTGAACACCTGGGCAACGCCGCGCGAGATGGAGCACGTCCTGGCGCACGCCGAGGTGACCTGCCTGATCGCGGTTGACCAATTTAGGCGCAACGATTACCGCGCCATGATCGCGGGCATGCAGGCGCGCAACGCCGTGCTGCCGCGCCTACGCCATACCATCTGGGTGGCTGCCGACGCCACATCAGCGAATGCCGAAAGCACAGCGCCTGCAGGGCACGAAGGAATGTCGTGGGACACAATGGTCGCCCTGGGCCAGGATATCGTGGACGCACGCATTGACGCCGCTGGCTCTGCGGTTCATGCCGATGATGTTGCGATGCTGCTCTATACCTCGGGCTCCACCGCATCACCCAAGGGTATCTTGCTGCAGCAAGGCAAGTGGATTCAGAATGCCTTCGAGATCGGTGAGCGTCAACAGGTGACGGCCGCGGACAGACTCTGGTTGGCAGTGTCTTTGTTCTGGAGTTTCGGCTGCGTCAACGCACTGCCTAATTTGCTGACGCACGGTGGCTGCGTGGTGCTGCAAGAGCACTTCAATGCGGGCGAGGCGTTGTCACTGATCGAACACGAGCGCTGTACCCTCCTGTACGGCACACCCAACATGGTTCAAGCGCTGGTTGAGCATGCGGACCGGGCGAAGCACGACCTGACCACACTTCGCAGCGGCGCAATGATAGGCTCACCTGAACAGCTCATGGGTGCCGTGAAACTCGGCGCCTCGCAGATCTGTAACGTCTATGGGTTGAGCGAGACCTACGGTAACTGTACGGTTGTCGATGCGGGCGAGCCCCTGAGCGTACGTTTGCAGTCGGTAGGCACCCCGCTGCCTGGTGTGAACCTGCGCATTTGCCATATCGAAACCGGTGTACAGATCCCGGTTGGCGAAGTCGGTGAAATCCGGGTGCAGGGCCCGCTGTTCAGCGCTTACTACAAGGACGAGGAAAAAACGCGAGAAGCATTTGATGCCCAGGGCTTCTTCTGCACTGGCGACCTCGGAACGCTGGACATGCAGGGGCGGCTTTACTACCGCGGCCGCCTGAAAGAAATGGTCAAGAGTGGAGGAATCAACATCGCGCCTATCGAAGTGGAGGAAACGCTGATGCGTCACCCGGCCGTTCGCAGCGCTTACGTCATTGGCCTGCCCGATCCGTCACTCGACGAGATTTTGGTAGCAATCGTCATCCTCAACCCAGCAAGCTCAGTCACCACAGAAGAACTCTCGCTGTTCTGCAAAAAAGAACTCGCCGCCTACAAGGTGCCAGCGCGCTTTCGTTTCGCGACCGACGATGAACTACCTCTCACCACGACGGGTAAGCTGCAAAAAATGAAACTGAAATCTCTGCTGTAATCCCCACGTAGGCAACACGCAGACGAACCAAGCAGCACGAACCAAGGAACGGACATGGACAGCAACGAAACGACCAACCTGCGGCCCAATGCCTGGGGTCGCTGGGGGCCTGAAGACGAGGCGGGCTCGCTCAACCTGATTGGCGCAGAGCAGGTCAAGCGCGCAGCTGCGCTGGTACGCACTGGTGAGGTCATTCGTCTGGCGCAACCGCTATCGCACAAGACGCCGGTGCCACGCCACCGCTCCGGACTCCAGCATTTCATGGGCCGCGATGGTGGGGATTACGCTGCCGGCGCGAAGCGCCCTGGTGGATTTCAGTTCGCCGAGGACACAGTGGTGATGCCGCTGCACATCGGCACACATATTGACGCACTGTGCCACGCTTGGTGCGACGAGAAAATGTTCAACGGTTATCGCGAAACCACCATGCGCAGCACGTCAGGCGCAACCCGACTTGGTGTGGAAAAAATGCCCCCGGCGTTCACCCGGGGCCTGCTGATTGATTCAGTTAAGCTGCGCGGGCGCACGCTTCAGGCTGGCGAAGTGGTTTCACGGCAAGACATCGAGGTCTGTCTGGCTCAGTCGGGTCTGTGTATTGAGCCAGGCGACGCGGTGCTGCTGCACACCGGGTGGCTGGCAGCGCAGATCAATAACCCGGACATCGACTTCAACAGCGAACCGGGTATCGACTATGAGGCAGGCCTATGGCTGGCGCAGCAGGATGTGGCGCTGATTGGCGCTGACAACTTTGCGGTTGAAGTGCTGCCTTTCGCGCCAGGAACCGTGTTTCCGGTTCACCAGTGCGTGATCCGAGACTTCGGCATTCCCTTACTGGAAGGCTTGATGCTGGAACCACTGGTTCGCACGGGCCGCGTTGAATTTCTTTTCGTTGCGGCAGCCCTGCCGATTGTCGGAGCGACCGGCAGCCCACTAACGCCGTTGGCGGTACTTTGAAGCGTTGCTTTGAAACTGCACACCGCCATGAAGTCTCAACGTCCCCTTGAGAGCATCCGCTTTCCTGAAATCTCCTTGACGATCTTCGGCCCTGTTGCATGCCAATACCTGATCGACATGAGTGCCGCGCTGGCCTGGAAGGCGTAGGCAGTTTCCAAGCATACTGCCACGTCGCTGTCTGACGTCCAACTATTAATTTAGACGTTATAGAGCATGAGCATCAAGAGTTCTTAGGCTTGTGCGTTTTGAACTCTCACCAAAGCCGTCAACAAATCACCGTTTGCGCCAAAGGTATATGGCGTTTTCTCTATAAGTTCTGATGCGTTTATCGATTTGGCAAATCAGACCGGTCAAACCGAAATCGGTGCGCCTGGTCAAATCAGCGCCAGCGTCGAAACTTTTATACAAAAGCTAGGACACGTGCGTCCCTGAATGCTTGAAACACGCACGGCACAAGGGCCAAGTCAAGGCCATGACGACGAGGCCAGTCACCGCACTGGCCAGCGCGGCCATTGGGGCCCCGAGGTGCACGGCCAGCCAGCCAATCGCCAGAAACCCCAGCGGCGCGACGCCGATACACATGGTCATCAGGCCCATCGCGTCCAAACGTTGATCTGCCTGAACGCTGCTGTACACAAGCGTTGGTTGCATCACCGTAAAGCCAGCCTGAACTACGCCGATGACGAATAAAATGGTGCCGGTCAGCAGCACGTGAGAGCTCCAGGCGAAAGCCACCTGCAGCAAAAGAAATAGCAGCACTGCCCCAAGGTAAACCGGCCCATGGCGCAGCCGCCTTGCAAGGCAGCTCAGCATCAATGCACCCAGGAGCGAGCCGATACCGTCCAGACTGGCCAGCAAGCCGACACCTTGCGCGTCCAACTGAAGCTGGTCACGGCCAATCACGGGAATCATGCTGAGCGCCGGCCAGGCGAACAGGTTGAAAAGTATCGTGATCCACAGGATGGACTGAAGAGGCCGGGATTCGCGCGCTGCGTGCAGGCCGCGCTGCAAAAGTTTGCGGGTCGTGGGCTTGGTGGCTGCAGTATGCGCTGGCGGCGAGTCGGTCAGACCGTTGAGCGCCACCAGCACTGGCAGGTAAAGCAGCGTTGCACATAACAACACGGCCTGAAGGCCACCTTGCGCCAGCAGCAGACCACCCAGCATCGGCCCGATAAAGCGGCAGGCGTTTGAGGCTACGGCATCCAGGGACATAGCCTGCACCATACGTCCTTCACCCGCAAGATCACCCATCAGAGCACGACGCAGGGGCATATCGCCCGCCCAGACGATACCGTTGATGAAGCTGGCTACGGCCAAATGCCAGACCTCGATGACGCCCAATGCGGATACGCTTAGTAAAACAAAGCAGGTCGCGAAAAGCCCGGCCTGCGTCACGATTAATAGCCAGCGACGCGACATGTGCGAGGCCAGTGCGCCGAGCGTCAAGCCAAACAGCGACAGCGGCATCAGGCGAAGCATCATCAGACTGGCTACCCACAGCGCAGATTTGGTTTGATCGTAGGTAAACACCGCAAACGCCAGGATCTCGAGCCAACGGATCAACGACATCAACATGCCAACGGCCCATAGGCGCTGTAGTTGCTGGTCGCGGTAGATCGGCGGCGGATCGGTTGGCGGCGGAATTGAGTGTGTCAGAAAAGACAATGGTGAATATCTGGAACCGGCTGGTGTGCTTGCCGTAACAAGATTATCGTCCTGTTTCCTGGACAGACCTAAAAATCAGATGCTGCTGATTTTTAAGCATTACTCTCGAGAAAATTCGACAAATTTCTGCATAACAGCTGGCATGTCGTTTTTCCGAGTAGCCATATATAAGACTGTCGGTTTTCGGTCAGCGACGACGGCGGCACTCTAACACCGTACGCGAACCCCAGGACCCGTCAGAGGAAGTCGCACCGTCTGCAGCAAAGCGAGCGACCTGTGGCACGGTCTTTGCAAATGATGGTGCATCTGACGCTTTACCGACACCTACCGATTACTTCAACATGCCTAAGACAGTCCCTATCCACCTGGTGTGGTCGGACCCCTTTGACCCGCTCGCGCCGACTGAGCAGGCGCAGCTGGCGCAGGCGGGCCTGTTGGTTGGTGTGGTTCGCACAATGGATGAGCTGCAAGCCGAGCTGGCGCAAGAGCGCGCCGCGGTGCTGGTGTTGGGACTGAGCGCCGATGTTGCCAGGAATGAGCTCAGCCAAATCATCTTCGACTCCACGGCTCAAGAAACGCCATTACCCACCCCACCGACAGCCAACTGCTGGAGACGGCTAGAGGCAAACTCGTTGAGGCAGCCAAGGGCGAAGGCATTGAGCTCAAACAAGCCTATGCCAAAGACGGCCAGTTGCTGGGCTACAAAGCCGGTCGTTACGCCCATGTCCGCCAGCTCAAACGCATGCGTAGCGTCATCAAGCGCCAAACCACCATCGTGGGCCGCTTACACAGTGATGTCTCGCGCAAGATGACCGCCTTAATCCAAGCGGTGCAAGAAGCCTTGGGGCACAGCGTTGCGAAAGCGGTGCGGCTGATCGCCCAAACGCGAAGCCACAAAGCCAAAGTAAATGCCAAAGACAAGCAACCCGAGCTGTACAGCTGGTGCGCACCAAAAGTTGAGTGCCTCTCCAAAGTCAAGAGCCGCCGTCCCTATGAGTTCGGCGTGAAGGTGGGCATTGCAACCACCCTCAAAGGAACCTTGATCGTGGGAGCCAGAGCCTTCACAGGTAACCCATATGACGGCCACACACTGAACAAACAAGTCGAGCAAGCCAGCATCTTGGTGCAGGCCGCCGGATTGACGCCCGAGACGGTCTACGTCGACCTAGCCTACCGGGTCATCGACATCAAGCACCGCGGCACATTCAAATCAATGACAGAGCAAGAAAAGACGATGCTCAAACCCAGGCAAGCCCTTGAGCCGATCATGGGCCACTTGAAAGCTAACCACCGAATGAATCGCTGCCACCTCAAGGGGCGCAGAAGGCGACAGTCTGCACGCGGTGCTGTGCGCTGCGGGCGACAACATCGTCTGGTTGCTGCGAATGACCATCAAGAAAGAGGTGGGCCTTTTCTTGCGGCTGTTTCAGGCAGCGGGTTTGACCCATTTAACCAATTTGCTGCGAAAGTTACAGCAAAACTTGACTGTCAAACGGACTAACTCCAGTTCGATGAACTGGGTGATGCGCTGAAAGTGAATTTTCAGGGACGAATTTGGTATTTTATGAATTCTCATATTTCAGAAGAATTAAATAAAAAGCATAGGGGAAAAGGTCTTCTATGGCCTTTTTTATTTTCTTTATTTATACTGGTATTTCAGCTTTATCTGATTCAACAAATTCCAACCGCTATCCAAAGCAATGTGATTGGAATAAAATATATCATCGACAGTGAAACTTTTAAATCTCGCCCGCAGCCAACAATAAACGCAAAGGATTTTTGCGAGAAATGGACTGGGCAAGCGAGTCAACTTGTGGATTGTCGGACAGCACTAGCTATTGCGAATCTGAAAGTCATGAAGTCAGATAGTGCCGACCAAACGCTTGTGTTGGCACAAATACAAGCCAGTGAAAATTTGGAATGGTATAAGAAAATCAGATCAGAAATTGAGATCAAGGCAAAAGATCGTCCGATTCTGGCAAGCTTGATTTCATCAATGAATACAAAAATTGAAGCTTCAGAAAATCTTCAAACCAAAATTTCAAATCAAGAAAATTTCAATTCTTATCAAGAAACATTCCAGTTATTATTGTTAATCAATGGCTCAAACTATGACAGCGCAAAAGATCAATTTAAGCAAAAAAAATGGGACATTGCGCGATTGAATGAGAGTTCAGAAAAGCTAATGAAGCGCGGTGAACAGCAGGAAAGCATCCTCAAGTTTTTACCAATATTAGTTCTATTGTGCTCTGCAAGTGTGCTTGTAATTGGTTATTGGAGGGCACGATGGACTGGCTTATTTTGTATTGCCACCTACCTCTGTCTATCAACCCTCGGGCTAACCATTGCAGCAGATGCAGCAATGTTATTTGGTCAAAATAATCTTTACTACTCTCTCAATCCGCTGGGGAATCAGCTCAACAGACAATTAGAAATTCAATTGTTAGGACACCTTCTTCTTGCAGCAATTCTGATCTTTAAGCCATGGTTTCATAAATTAACAAGCATCATTTTAAAATATCAAATATCAAGCATATGGCTTGTCGCGATTCTAGTTTTTTCAGCATATGGGCTACAAAGTCCTGCATTAGGCGCTGAAACACTTAAGTTGGGATTGGCAGTATTGGCTGCAAGTTTAATGACTGATCAAGGCCGCGTATTACATTTGGTAAAAAAGTTTGCACCCGAAGTTTTGCAAAGAGGGCTAAAACTTTTCCTCGCAAAGTCGGACAAAACTGACAATTCATTAAGCGCTAATCGACAGGTTCTTGGCCACATATCAACACCACTTTTGAATTTTACGGCCTTTGGATTTATCGTACTCACAGTTGTTTCAATCGCATTTAAAGATCTTGGAGGGGCTTTGATTGCTGCTCTGGTGCTGATAACCACCCTCTTCTTGGTATTTGGTGCTAAACCTGCAATTTTCTCATTATCTGCCATGGCGTTGATGGGTGCCTTGATGAGCCAAACCGAAAAAGTCCAAGGTCGGATCCAACTGATGCTTGACCCGATGACGGCTTCTGTCAGTGATTTTGCTCGACTTATCGCCTTTACAGAAGCCTCTAAACCATCCGGGTTTGGAGTCGGTCGAATTGAATGGTGCAGTCAAGAAGGAACTTGTTTGCCTCCACAGGTCCTCAGTGACTATGTCCCAACCTTGATCAATGGCCTATGGGGTCCTCACTTAACAAAGTTTTTCTTCATCTTCCTCGTTCTTTTCTTTTTAATGATGGCGTCATTTGCTTGCTGGAGATTTCTAGCTGGGAGTGGTAGTAATCGATTTTTATCAACGATAGCCTTCTTTCTTTTTATTGCCAGCTTATTTCAAACGGTTGTCACATTTTTTGGAAATTGGCGACTAATCCCTTTAACAGGACTGGGGACACCACTGCTCAGTATTGGACTGTCTGCCATGTTGGCTCCTACATGTGCAATTGCATTGGTTTTAATCTGGAATGAACGAGTTAAAGAGTTGTCATGAATCACTATTCACGCGAACTATTAATTCGACTTATTTGGCTTGCTTTATGGCTTTTCGCCGTTTTAGCTGCAACTATTTTATGGTTTGATCAAGCCTCATCATCACCGAATGAGACTTCTATATTTAAACCCACCCGAAAAATATATCAATTGAAAATGATGAGCGAAGCAACTCAACATGAATTAGATCCGATAGAAATCGCAAAAAAACCGAGTCTAGAATCGCTACCCTGTAACGATCGTGGCCGTACCATTCTGAAAATTCGTGTGATGGATGGTTACTCATTGAATTCAGAAAGTGCTGATAATCTTCTTCATAAAATTCAACAAAAAATCGATTTTAGTCTGTCTTGCAGTGAATGGATAGAAAATATGCAGGCCTTATCTAAAATAAATTTTATTAATAGAGATAACGAAAAAATTAAAATTAATAGTACTTTCTTTGAGGAAGCTTTAACAGAAAGAGTTTCATGGAATAGAAGATTGCCCTGTATTTATTACCAAAACCTTGAAAATTTTGGCTTAGCCGTTGGTAACCCAGTGCGATGCCGTCGTGAAAATTTAGATCTCAGCACACCATCATTCTTAGCTAATTCTGGCATGAAGAAAACAATTGAATTCAGCAGAATTGCTTTAGCTAATGCGCCAAATGAGACATTGACAAAAATAAATCAAAATGAATTAATATTAACTTTGGAGCCCATATTACAAGGTAAACTAGATGATTTAGAGCGATGCCTTATACGTCCTGAAAACTGTAATAAATTCCAAAAATTACCGGCTCTTAAGCATGTATCAGTAGTCATTATGGATACAAAATCAGGAGATATCCTGGCAACGCTTTGCTGGTCAGGGCCTTGTGAAAAATTTAAAGCCTATGGCAACTTAGGAGCACTTCTGATTGAAACACCACCAGCATCTACTGCAAAACTTTTGCACGCGATGGTTTTGGCTGAGAATGGAAATATAGATCAGCTCATGCTCCAGAGGCAAATCAAAACATCTGGCCAACAAATAGACTCAGTTGTCACTAAGCGCAACGAATGGTGGGAGAAACAAGCAATCTGTGATGGCCAATTGGATGAGTGTCAACATCCAAAAAAAATCAAGTCCATTGCTAAGTTATTGAATTGGAAGCATGACTGTCCAAACAATGATATTCAATGTGGGCGCTTAAGCTTATTTAGCGATTCAGAATCAATGTTTCTTCCCGGATTTATTGGGAAAATTAAGATAACAGACTCAAGTTCAAAGACTGGGAACATGCTTAGCTGGAAAGAGTACGATGAAATAAGACAAGGCAAAAGGAAGTCACCTGGATCTGCCACATATTTCAATACAGCACTTGCTGTCCAATCTTCAATAGGTGCGGGTGATTCGCGCACAAGTGCACTTGGTTTAGCGCACTTATCAGGACAAATTTACCGCACATCACAAGGACAAAAACTTGTTCGGCCAAGCTTAATTAAACAATTGAACGGCTCTAAAGAAGGCTCAGCGCCTACTGCGGCTTTGCGTCAAGCCGCTCAGACGGTTTTGATTGGGATGCACAAAGTAGTCGAGCCAGCAGAGACTGGCTGGAGCGGCCCTGGTACCGTTTCCAGTGCTTTTCAAAGGGAATTTAAACGCCCGTGCTCTGGCGACTGCGGCTTATGGGCTAAGACAGGTACAGTCAGTCAAAAAGATCGTGGTTTCAGCGGAGCAACTTTATTCACGGGCATCATTGATGTAGCGCAACTTAACAAATGGATAATGAAGTCTGAACTCGATTCAGATGGTCGAAAATTATCCATTGGGATTGTTGCGTACCCGAAAGCGTCAATTAACAGCGTTCATGTTGCAAGTGAGCTGGCCATACATTTGGCTTCAGAACTGTCAGTCAACGGAGATAAAAAATGATGAGAGATGAAAACATAATTTCATCATTTTCATTTGACCAGGAAAGTCAGCCAGCGGTTCAGCTACTTGCATTTTCATTAGAACTTAGAAAATTATTACGAACACATAGTAAATTAATCGGAATGATTCCTGATTCAGTTTTCAGTGCAGTGCCATCATCGTCGTTCCAAGAGTTGGTATTTGATACCCTGTCACCGCTTTATTTTAATCTTGAAAATATTTTAACTCTCAAGATTCATGACAGTAGTATTTTTGAAATTAAAATAGGATAAAAGGTTTCATCATGAATTTAATAGACTTCTTCAAGGGCAATATTTCTAATTCTAATATAGAGAAATTTAAAACGAGACAAACTGATGATTTTGTCGACTCCATTCTTTTGGAGTTAAAAAGTGTTTCTGCGCAAGCCGTAAAACAAGCTATCGAAGACCGTGAAACACGATACATGAAATCTGTCTTAGAAGAAAGTTATTTCTTGCTAGACAGTTTGGTAATTTCACCTAAAGACAGAGAAGTAGCCAAAAAATTTGAAGAATTTCTATCTACACATGAATCAGTAGATACTGAATTTAGGAAAAAATTCTTTCAACAAATTATCCAACGAGAGTATCGATCTTCACGCGGTAGTTTTGTTCGTGTGCCAAATGACTTTGAAGCTACAGTTCAACTGGGAACAGATTCATTGGAAAGCTTAACGAGTGAAGAAGGCTTTCAAATTTCTTTAAAAGGTCGTCGGATTTCTTTCGAAGTTGTTGCGAGTCTCAGTGGACCATTCAAAAGAGAAGTGACTTCAAGTCGCTTTGGTAAGGCTTTATCTACGCCATCAACTACCGCCAATAAAACATTTTCACAAACCGAAATATTAAGTCGATCCAGCTCAAAAAATATACATTCTGAAATTTTGGTGGAAATTCAAGTTAATGATGGACTTGGCAACCGAAAGGAATTTTTAAAATTACCAGCACTCATTGGAAGAGAGCCAACACCCTTAAGCAGCCAGTATGGCTTTAGTCCATTCAAAGTAAATTCGACTTATGTTTCTAGAAGCCAACTCATTATCCTTGAAATTATGGATCAAGTTTATTATTACCTTCCAGATAGTGCTTCCTTAAGCTGCATGCGTGAAGATGGCTTGATTTTGGAAAAACTTAAACTTTATCCGTTAAAACACAAAGAAGCAGTAACTTTGCGTACAGGAATTAATTCAGAGGTAGCGGCACAAATTAACCCTATAGGCACTCATGCGGAATATGCAAGCATTCAAATATTTTTGGATGATGCAAGTCCACAAGATCACGAAGGAACACCTAGACCGAAAGCTGTTGCATGAGTTTGAGGTGTGTTTATGCTTGCGCGCTTAACGTCAACGCAAGTGATGGCAAAGGATTTGATGCCTTCAGTGCCAATGAGAATTCAAATATCTTCACCCTATGCGATGGGGCCAACAGTTGTTCTGGCAGCGGACTGGCCGCAGACTGGTTAAGTCAAGTCATGGCCACGGATGATCCTGGACATTTGTCCGATCACCTCATGACACGGCATGATGAAATGTGCAAAAAGTTTCCTGAAACTGGCAGCACCCTTTTGCGAGTTAAAGCAAGCAATCAGGAGCTGGAATTAGCCTCCATTGGAGACAGTTTCCTTTGGCTATTTCAAAAATCATGGGGTGGTTTTGCACCATGGAAATGCGTTGAAAAAATGCCCCGCGACCTTGATGAAAACGGACACCCCACACAACTTGTTGGCTCTGAAGTTTGTCAAACATTACATGTTCGTAACCACGACCCCAAAGGACTTTACTGTGCCATTCTGATGTCTGATGGGCCGGGTCTCAAAACATCTGAAGAAAATCTTAAAAGCCGTCTCGCAATGCTTGGCAGAAACGAGCCAAGTCAAGCTGATCTGGCTTATTTATGCAATTCACTTGCAATCGATGCTCAAAACTCTGGTTGCTTGGATGACACAAGCGTCGCAATGATTTGGCTTAAATTCATCTGAGGTTGTATTTTGACTAATACCTACAGAAAAGAATTTCCCGACAGTGCAGGTGGGGAATATGCCCAATCTAGGGAGTATCAATTTCTTGATTTGCTGAATCAATTAAATGCTTCAGTTCCAGAAGTGCATTCGAACAACAAAAAAGAGAGATATATTGAAATGGCGCATGCAGGCGTCAATTTAATGGAATGGTTGAAGGAACTACCTTCTTCTTCACAAGGCCAGTCACAGGCTTTCGATGCGCTTAAGCAATCTTTAAAAATTGTAGAGGACTTAGCTAAATTAAATGTTTGGCATCTTGATCTCGCGCTTCGCAATTTTGTGGTGAAGCAGGCATTAAATTCTGCTCACATCGAAGTTTGTTTAATTGACTTCAGTTTGGCTGTCTCAAAACGATTTCCACTGGAAAAACCTCTTTTTATGTTACCAGATGACAGACAGCAACACCCAATTTTATATGAGGCCATCAAAAAAGACTGGCAACAATTTTTCAAAAGAAATCAACTTTTAGAGCCTGAAAAATATGATTTTAAAATTGAAATTCCAATGGGTGTCTACAAATCTGATTGGAGTTCGAATTTGGTTGTTGATAACATTGAAAAACCATGGTGTGTCATTTCCCATAGCCTGGGAAATATGTTGAGTCAGTGCGCTCAAATGTCTTTTTTACAAGATAATAAAAAATACGAACTTACTCATCTTGCGCATAGAATGCTTTCGCAACATATTGATGCTCAAGCCAAGTACGACCTCGAAACGGCTAGCAGTTGGATTGAGATTAATTTTAATCAGGCAACTCCACGGCCAATAGCTAAATCCACACTTTCCAAAGTTCCTATTATTCATGACCTTACTAAAAAAGTCGTGATTCCGACTTCACAGCCTTCGCAACCCAAAAATATCTCAGACGATAAAGCAATCAGATTTCTCAAACCAAAAAACCAGCGTAGTTCATTTATATTAAAGTTTTTTTTAAGTATATACATAATTGCGTCAGGCTTTACACTGATTGACGCCTTCTATGTCGCGTACCGAATTAAGGTTACTTCATACACTCTTTCTATAGCAATCGGGACGCTTGTTTTTTTTCTTGGACTAATTTTTTCTTTGCCTTTTGTAACCAATAAATTCAACGTTCTTCGAAGAATTATTCAAGTTTTAAGTTTAGCAATCATCGGGTTTTCATTAGAACTTTGGGTTAATTTTGTTCCTATACAATGGCCTCTTTTAATGACCGGAATTGCGATCTTTATCATTAGAATATATAAAATAAAAAATCGTTAGCCACCCCTGAGAAACACGCTTTTCAAGCGGCCAGCGGTTCGGAAGCGGTACGCCTGACGTGGCAAGCGCTCACAAATCGCTGTATGGAGATACCGAATCGGGCGCAAAGAAGCCTCAGCCTCTTGAGGATCTTGCGCATGTTGTGCCCGGCACCACACAGCAGCACTCCACGCCTTGTGATTCAGCGGCTAAGTGGCGTTGTATGAACTGACGAGTTTGGCATCATCAAAGTACTTCCAGGTCGGGGCTGAAGCGTTCAGACCCGCCACCATCTTGATCACCCCAATTCACCCCAATTGCATCGGTCAAATCGACCGAGCCGCTTTGCTGAAAGCCAAGCGCTGGCCTTGGTCACAGATATGGGGACCTCGCCCCATTCAAAGCCGCGCAGCCCGCTCCACCCACCCTCCCAACAAGGTCTCACCGAGTTCCTTGCGCGCAGCCGGCGGCTCGACCCCCGCCGCCCTCAGCATCGCCCATGCCAGACACAGGTTCGACGACAGTACCGGGCGGCTCGTGAGCTGGGCCAGCTGCGGCATCACGCGCAGCGTCGGCATGCCGGTGCCAGACAACAGGATGGCATCCGCGTTGGTTACATTCAGCGCCGCTGCAGCCTCCAGCACCATCGGCGCCCGTATCCGGTACACCGCACGCGTATCGATGGGATCCATCTCCTTGCGCGCGAAGCTCACCACCTCCAGCCCGGATGCCGTCCAGTACTGCAGGCTCGCATCTACTAAGAAGGCTGGGTATGGCGCCAGCAGTGCGATGCGCCTGATGCCCAGCGACTGGCAGGCCGACAGGATAGCCTGGGAGGCGGTGACGATGGGAAAACCGAACCGCTGCTCGAACGCATCGATGCGCTTGCGCTCCTCGTCCTGCCCAATCAGGTAGCTGGTGCCAGTGCAGGCGAAGCCCAGCACATCAGGGCGAGCGGTGTCAAAGGCCTCGATGCTGGTACCCAGGTTGTCCAGGTACTGCACCAGCCGGTTGCCGGAATCGGTGCGACTGCCCTGCAGGCGGGTTGCGATGACGCCCACGCCGTCGGGAGCCAAGGCGCAGAACTCGGGCTCCACGATCGGGTTGGCCTGGGGCACGGCGATGGCCAGAAGGGCGCTGGCGCTGTACTCGCGCTCGGGATGGGCGGGAGTTTGGGTCATGGTGTGATCAATCTTGAGAAGCGGTTGGGGTACGCGGCGCCAGCTGGAAGCCGTCCTGTCCAGGCGTGTCGGCCCAAGCCTGGAAGGGCGCAGAGGGCGTGACCTTGCCGGAGCGCAGGACCTTCAGCCAAGCGCCGCTGGCTTCCAGGAAACGGTTCACGCCGCACGGCCACAGCACCAGGCTCAGCGCTTCGGCGATCTTGTATTCGGACACACCGTTGGCATAACAGCCCTCCAGCTCCAACTCCAGCGCCCAATGCTGGGCGCGCGAGGCGTAGGCCGCCAGCAGAGCCAGGTGCACCAGTTCGCGCGGCAGCTCGGGGAACTGTGCCACCAGCGCTTTCTTGCCGGCGATGTAGGCGGGCCGCGGCCCCGGCACCGGAAAGTACGGTTGCCAATGTTTCTCCAGGAACTGGTAGGTCTCCACGCCGCGCGACCACGCCACCAGCCGGAACGCAGCTTCGGCCAAGCGGTCGGTGCCGCCCGTCTGGAAAAACAGGTGGATGTGGTGCGTGCCGATGGCCTCGTCGGCGGCGGTCAGGAGGGCGAGCCAGACGAACTCTCGTTCAAACTCACTGAGGTGATGTAGATCGAGCGTGAGGGTCTTGTAGAACAGGGGATAGACGTCCTGCAGCGCCGGCAGCGCCGCGGCCATGGCACCTTGGTGCGGCAGCACGTAGCCGCGCCGCGCGCGGAACGCTTCCAGGCGCTCCTTCACCTCGGCGGCCGACGGTGCTTTGGGGGGCGGCTGGCTCACTCGACCTTGATGTTGGCAGTCCGGATCACATCGCCCCAGCGCTTGCGCTCCGACTCGATCAGACGCACGAACTGCGGCTGCGTATTGGGCAGCGGCTCGGCACCCAGGTCCGACAGCCGTTGCATGACGGCGGGATCGGCCAGCGCCATCTGCATCGCGCGTGAGATAGACCCGGTGACGTTCTCCGGCAGGCCAACCGGGCCGACCAGCGCGAACCAGTTGTTCATGCTGAAGTCGGGCAGCGTGCGACTGATCAGCGGCAGACCCGGTAGCTGCGGCGACCCACGCTCTCCACCGAACGCGATGCCGCGCAGGGAGCCGGCCTTGACCTGCTGCAGGTAGTCGGACATATTGCCCAGCAGGAGGTGCACGCGGCCGGCCTGCAGGTCGATCATGGCTTGCGAGCCGCCCTTGTACGGCACATGGACCATGTCGACGCCGGCCTGGCGCTGGAACAACTCGCCGGCCAGGTGGCCGATGGAGCCGGTGCCGGCGGAGGCGTAGGTCACCTTGCCCGGGTTGGCCCTGGCATAGGCCACCAGCTCCGGCACGGTCTTGAAGGGTGCGTCTGGCGCCGAAACCATCAGCGAAAAAATGTTGGCGATGGTGCCGATGGGCGTCAGCTCCTTTTGAACATCGATCGGGATCTTCATGCCAGGCATCTGCGGCGCCACCGCGAACATGCTCATGGTTGCGAAACCGATGGTGTAGCCATCGGGCGCCGAGCGCGCCACCGCCTCGGCGGCGATGAACCCGCTGGCGCCGGCGCGGGTGTCCACCACCACGGGCTGGCCCAGTAGGTTCTTCAGACCGTCCGCGATGATGCGCGAGACCAGGTCGCCCGAGCCGCCGGCGGCAAAGCCGTTGAGCAGCCGAATCGGCCGGTTGGGCCGCCACTCGGCTTGGGCATGCAGGGGCAGTGTGGTGACGGCCGCACCGGCGGCCAGCGCGCTAAGCACGGTGCGTCGGCGCAGTTGAATAGGGTTCACGGGGTTCATTTGCAGGGCTCCTGGATCAATCGGCCTGGGCATTGGAAGACTTCACCACCTTGCCCCAGCGGACGATCTCCTCGTCCAGGAAGGCGTTGGCCTGCGCACGGGTGGTGGTGATGGACTCGGCGCCCATCTCGGAGAGGCGGGCACGCATGGTCGGGGACGCACCCGCAGCCAGAATTTCGCTGTTCAGGCGGTCTAGGGTGGCGGTGGGTGTCTTGGCCGGTGCGGCGATGCCCCACCAAACTGAAACCTGCTGCTCAGGGTAGCCCTGCTCGGCAAAAGTCGGCACGTTGGGCACCAGCGCGGACCGCTGGTTGGAGGCCACGCCCAGCACCTTCACCATGTTGCCTTTGATTTGGCCAATGACATTGGCTTGGTTGGTGAAGAAAACCTGGATCTGTCCGGCGAGGATGTCGTTGATCACGGCCGCGCCACCCTTATAGGGCACGTGGGTCATGTCGATGCCTGCATTGGTCTTGAACATCTCGCCGGCCAGGTGCTCCGAACTACCGGGGCCGCCAGAGCCAAAGTTCAGCTTGCCCGGCTCTTTCTTAGCCATCGCCACCAATTCCCTGACGCTGTTGGCTGGGAAGTCTGGACGCACCAGCAAGATGCCGGGCGCGCGGCCGACCACAGCCACCTGCGTCAGCTCGGTCTTCACGTCGTAGGGCATCCGCTTGAACAGCGTCACGTTGACGGCGTTACCGGGCGAGGTGAGTAGCAGCGTATAGCCGTCGGGCGGCGCCTTGGCCACGAAGGCAGAACCCACATTACTACCGGCTCCCACGCGGTTTTCCACCACTACCGGCTGGCCCAGACGGGTGCTCAGTTCCTGCGCCAGCGTGCGGCCTATGGCATCCACGCTGCCGCCGGCACCATAGGGCACGACGATCCGGATGGGGCGCTCGGGCCAAGTGCCCTGCTGGGCAACGGCTGCCGTCATGGGCAACAGCCCTGCGATGATGGCGGTGACGATGGTGATGGCATGGCGGCGCAGTGGGCAGGTCATGGCGGGGCTCCGGTAGGTCGATTGTTCTTGGGCTCAGGGTTTCGGATCAGGCAGCGTGCTGAAGACCGGTCCGTAGTGGTGGCGAATTTCTGCCAGCAGGCTGGCAGGCGGCTGCTGATAGGTACAGCGGCGCGAGGTCCACACGCCGCCCATGGCTGCGCGCAGTCTCACGGCGGTTTCGCCCATCTTGACCAGGGCCTTGACGCCATTGACCACAGGCAGACCGGAGGGCGTGGCATGGATCCCGGCCCTGGCCAGCAGCACCATCAGCACGCCGACGGCCGGAACGATGGCCTCGGCGCCTTCCGCAGCCGCGGCTTCGCACTGGGCGAAAAAGTTGTTGATGAGCGTAAGGCCTGCGCCGGAATCGGAGAAGCCTTCGTCCAGGTCCACCAGTCGCACCATCTGCATGGAGCGCGCACTGTGCAGCATGTGGGTGTGGCCGTACCGGCGAAAGTTCTCGGTTATGCGTGGAACGTGCTTGGGCGAGCCGGTGACCAGCGCAAAGTTGCCGGCCATCAAACTGGCGAAGTGGCCAGAAGTCTCGCCCAGGCCGAGCACAGGCATATCTGTGATCTCGCGCGCCTCGCGTAGCCCGGGATCGGCGATGTTGCCGATAAGAAAAGCGTCGAAACCCTCCCGGGTGGCTCGCTCAACGTTGGCCAGCACCTCCTGCGTCTCAATGAACTCCAGGTAGCGGTACTGGTCACCCACGCCGCCAGGCCCCTCGATGCCGTGCACCTCAAACTCGGTCCCGGCGTCGCAAACGCTAGAGATCACTTCCGACAATGCCACGTTGTAGGCCGGCCAAGCGCTGACCTTGGTCATGCTCTGGTACCAGATTTTCATTGTTTCATTGTACTCAGATATAACCTGAGTACCACCAACGAAACGCGCACTTTGTGCAGCCTGCGCCACAGCTGCATCATGTACAGGCTGCTGTTTGACCGAGGCATAGACATCCTGACGCTGGCCCGCAATGCCCAGACGAGCCCCGAGATGATTGACCGCTTCTACGCTGCTCCCTTACAGGTCGAGATGAACGTGGGCGAATTGCAGAGCAAGCGGCGTCCACGGCCTTGGAAATATCGCTTAGGGTGGCGGGTACCGGGTAGAAATCACCACCCTGATTTGAAAAGTGCTCAAAGCGATGGCACCAAGCTGAAGAAAATCAGCTTTTCGAATCTTTGCTCGATGGAAACTACAAAGAACTTATCTCGACCAATTTATCTCGAAGCACCTTCCGCAATGACATTGGAAAAGCACACCGCAACGGTTGGCTGTCGCATGGTTGGACTTCCCACGGTGCAGTAGGCAGCTCGAACCTATGATTTTATCTAATGAGCTATCGTCTATGACTTCTATCACTAACGATAGCTTTTGTGCTGGAAAACCCGAACGCTTCATTCTCTTGGAATAACTGTTGTTCCACGCCGCGAGTTGTCCTTCGCATCGTCTCCTCGATAAAATTGTGAGGGATGCCGAATCGCAGCGTTGAACAAGAAGGCTTCATTTCCTTGGCCCCACAAACGGAGACAACATGTCAAACAACTTTCCTCTTCATCGCAGCAGTTCGCGTCGCGCTTTCATCGCGGCCGCTGGAGCGGTCGGCGCGACGATCTTAGGTGGTGCAGCGCCAGCAGTCCTTGCCAAAACCAATGCCCCGCTGAAGATAGGTGTCTTAAATTCTTTTTCAAAAGTTTTCGCAGCGCTAGCAAATGCCAATTTGAACGGCATGAACCTGTATTTCGACCAGATCGGGAATACTGTCGCTGGCCGCAAGATCGAAATCGTTCGCGAAGACGATGAGATCAACCCGCAGGTCGGCTTGCAGAAGCTGCGCAAGCTTCATGAGAGCGACAAGTGCGACATGATCACCGGGATCCAGGCCAGTAACGTGGCGCTTGCAGCAGTCGAGTACTTGCGGCAGAGTAAGGCGTTCATGCTTTGCTCAGGCGCTGGCGTAGCAGCACTTTCTTACACACAGCTGCCCTACTTTTTCCGCTGCTCGGTGTCCACGTATACCGTACACCGGACCATGGGCGAGTGGTTCTACGACAACGTCTCCAAGGAGGTCTTATTGTCCGGATCCGACTTCGCAGGTGGACGGGGCTCTCTGACAGAGTTCAAAGCCGGCTTCCTACCAAAGGGCGGTAAAGTCATTCAGGAAATCTATCCGCCATTGGGCAACAACGACTTCAGTTCGTACCTCGCGTTAATACGCAGTGCGAATGCGCCGGCGACTTTCTCTTTTTACGCCGGCACCGATGCGGTACGCTTCGTCAAGCAGTACGACGAATACGGGTTGAAGCAGCGCTCCCGGCTCACCGGTTCGGGCTTCATGCTTGACAGCGACACCCTGCCGGCGCAAGGACGTAGCGCACTCGGGGCGATCAACGCTCTGCACTACGCAGATACGCTAGACAACGCAGCCAACAAAAAGTTTGTCGCTGCGTACCGCAAGAAATACAACGAATACCCGAGCGTGTACAGCGAATACGGCTACGTCGCAGCACAGGTGATACATGAAGCGCTGCAAGCCGTCGACGGCAACACCGAAGACAAGGATAGGCTGCGCGCGGCGATGATTGCCGTGCGCCTGAATGCACCGCGGGGACCTTTCCGTTTCAATGCGGCAACTCAAAGCCCCACTCAGAACGTCTATCTGCGAGAGGTTGCGGAGGTCGACGGTCGTATCACCAACAAGGTAATACACACTATCCCTAACGTCCTCGAACCGGCCAATAGGCCTTACTGAAGCGAATCTCCAGAACCACCGTTGCGGCTGGAACACTCCACGCAGGGGTGTTCTGGCCGTTTTTGTAAAAAACGAAGGCTTTATGGACTTCATCATTACCCAACTTATCAACAGCTTGGTGTTCGGCAGTCTTCTTTTCATGATGGCTGCCGGACTGTCGCTCATCTTCGGCCTGATGAACGTCGTCAATGTTGCGCACGGCTCGTTTTTTATGCTGGGCGCATTCACCGCATACAGCATCATTCAATTGTCTGGCAATTTTTGGCTTGCGCTCGGCGTGGGCTGGGTACCGTCCGCCATCGCTGCAGTGATCATCGAGCGTTTTTTCATCAAACCCTTGTACAGCCGAGGGCACCTCGACCAGGTGTTACTGACGTTCGGCTTCATCTACGTTTTGGCCGACATTTCCCACTACCTGTGGGGGCCGAACATTCGAAATATCTCCCCCCCTGAAAGCCTTTCCGGTGTGGTCGCAATCGCCGGCGCCTTCATTCCCAAATACCGCCTGTTTCTGGTTGCCTTCGGAGGCGTCGTAGCAGCGCTACTGTGGTGGTTTTTAGAGCGCAGCAGGATCGGCGCGATGGTGCGCGCTGGTGTTGATGACGCCGCAACCGCAGCAGGTATCGGCATCAACGTGCCTTTGCTTTTTGGCTGCATTTTTGCCCTGGGCGCGGGCCTGGCTGGTTTGGGTGGCGTCGTGGCCAGCCCTATCCTGGGGGTCTATCTCGGCATGGACATCGAGATCCTGATACCCGCGTTCATCGTGGTGGTGGTGGGTGGCATGGGCAGCCTGCGCGGTGCGATGGTGGCGAGTATTTTGGTCGCGGTGGTGGATACATTCGGCAAGGCTTACTTCCCTGATTACGCCCTGTTCATGATTTACCTGCTCATGGTTGTCGTCCTGCTGACGCGTCCACACGGATTGTTTGGAATTGCGAGGACATGACATGAAATGGTCACGAGTAGCCGTCTTTCTAGCGCTCATCGCGATGCTGGCGCTGGCTCCTTTGGCTGGCGACTACGCACTGGGTATTGTTGCTGAAATCCTCATCTACGGAATATTTGCAATGAGTTTAGGCCTGCTGATAGGCTTCACCGGACTCATGTCTTTCGGACATGCCGCGTTTTTCGGCATTTCAACTTATACCGTGATTGCACTAGGCGTCCATCTAGGCATCTCTGGCTGGTGGGGTATGGCCGCCGGAATTGGCATGTCGGCCCTAGCCGCCGCGTTCGTAGGCCTCTTCTGCATCCGTGTCAGCGGAATCCCCTTTCTGATGCTGACAATGGCCTTTTCGCAACTTCTGTTTTCGCTGGCGCTGAAATGGCGAAACGTGACTGGCGGCACGGACGGCCTGACCGGTTTCGTGAGACCGACACTGTTTGGCATGAGCCTGAATGACGCGGTCATGCGGTATGCCGTCGTAGCCCTGGGTTTTATGCTGGTACTGGGTTTTCTTTGCCTGCTCGTACGCTCACCGCTGGGATCTATCTTCATCGGCATACGCGACAACGAGCAACGCATGCGCGCGATCGGCTATCCGGTACAGCGCTTCAAGTTTTTGGCCTTCACGATTGCCGGTACGCTGGCCGGCGTCGGCGGCGCGCTATACGCATTTTTTAATGCCTTCGTATCGACCGACATCCTCCACTGGGCGCTATCGGGCGACGCCATCATCATGGTTGTGCTCGGTGGCAGCGCAACAGTGTTCGGGCCTGCGGTGGGAGCAGCGATCTTCCTGCTTCTCAAGAACATCGTCAGTTCGCACAACGAATACTGGATGCTCTGGATCGGCGCCACGTTCATCCTGTCGGTGATGTTCCTGCGCCAGGGTGTGTGGGGATTTCTGGTCAGCTGCGCTCAGTCCGCACTGGGAAAACGCAAATGACATTACTGAAAACGGAAAACCTCTGCAAGGCGTTCGGCAGCCTCGTGGTGACGCGGGACGTCAACATAAGCGTCGCTGGAGGTGAACGTCACGTCATCATTGGACCGAACGGCGCAGGTAAGACCAGCCTCGTACACCAGATCACTGGCCAACTACAACCGACCTCTGGACGCGTGCTGTTCAAGGGCGTGGACATCACAGACGCCCATCCAGAACAGATTTGCCAGATGGGCATTGGCCGCACTTTTCAGAAGAACAACCTCTTTCGAAGCCTGACCGTGCAGGAAAACGTGCGGCTGGCAGTGCAGGCCAAAAAGGGCGGTTGGTACGAGTGCCTGCGCGGAGTGGGTAATCGTACGCAGCAGCGTGAACGCGCAGATGAAATTCTGGAGCAGATCCAGCTGACGCATGACCTGCACCGACCAGTCTCCAGCCTCTCATATGGCGAACAGCGCCAGTTGGAGATCGCGATCGCCCTTGCTGCTGAACCGCAGTTGCTGCTGCTCGACGAGCCGACTTCAGGCATGTCGCCTGCTGAGACAGATCGCATGATCGATCTTGTACGCTCACTGCCCTCCTCTTTGGCAATCCTGATGATCGAACACGACATGAAAGTGGTCTTTTCGCTTGCAGACACCATCACGGTCATGTATTACGGTGAGGTTTTAGCCAGCGGAACGCCGCAAGACATCCAAGGCAATGCACGTGTACGCGAAGTTTATCTGGGGGGTAAACATTGATGCTACAGGTCGACAACATCCACACATACTACGGCGACAGCCACATCCTCCATGGCGTGTCGTTGCAGGTTAAGGCCGGTCAAGTCACGTCGCTGCTGGGACGGAACGGTGCCGGGAAAACAACGACTCTGCTGACCATGATGGGCTACCTTACTCCGCGCAAAGGCAGCGTGACCTACAAGGGCCAGGACATCAGTGGTCACCCGGCCCACCGCATTTCGCGCATGGGCTTGGGTCTTGTCCCGCAGGAGCGGGGCGTTTTTCCGAGCCTGACCGTAGAGGAAAATTTGACTGTGGCTGCGCGTGCCGGAAGGGACGGCAGATGGACGTTATCGGGCATCTACGAACTGTTTCCACGCTTAAGGGAACGTCGCGGCAACTTAGGCTTCCAGCTCTCCGGCGGCGAGCAGCAGATGGTTTCCATTGCTCGCGCTCTGATGCTCAACCCCGACGTGATCCTGCTCGACGAACCTTCGGAGGGGCTAGCGCCGCTCATCGTCCAAGAGATCATTGGGATCGTCAAGCGCCTGCGCAACGAAGGGCTGGGCGTGTTGCTGATCGAGCAGAACTTGGGCGCAGCGCTGGAGTTGGGTGACGTGCACTATGTACTGTCGAAAGGCCAGGTGTGTTTCGTCGGGGATAGTGAAACCCTGCGAAATGACGAGGACGTGCTGAGCGCTCATCTAAGCGTTTAACAAAAATTTTGAGGGAACTATGACAAAAGATCGACTCGGTTTTTTTTTGATCACCGGTGGCAGCCGTGGCATCGGAGCCGCCTGCGCCCTACGCGCAGCGCGTGACTGGCCAGTTGCCTTCTTCTACCGCCAGCGCACGGAAGAGGCAACTCAAGTCGTCCGCGCCATCGAACGAGCTGGTGGAACGGCATTGGCCATACAGGCCGATATCGGAGACGAGGACTCACTGATGCGCGGGTTCGAGGCTCTGGACAAGGCCGGGCCGCTAGCAGTTTTGGTCAACAATGCCGGCGTTACTGGCGGCGTTTCCCGCGTCGATACGGTGAGCGCCTCCGCATTACAGGAGGTTTACAGGGTCAACGTGATCGGGTCGTTTCTCGCTGCGCGAGAGGCTGTTCGGCGCATGTCGACGCGACATGGCGGTCAGGGCGGAGCGATCGTCAATATATCGTCCGGCGCATCGGTGCTCGGCTCACCTAACAACTGGGTGCACTACGCAGCCTCCAAGGGCGCGATCGACACCATGACCATTGGGCTTTCGAAGGAAGTTGCTGCCGAAGGCATACGGGTCAACGCAGTACGCCCGGGACTTGTCGATACCGAAATTCAGCGCGGCCGCAGCGCCGAGCAGTTGCAGAAGATGATCAGCGCCATTCCGCTTGGTCGCATGGGTACCGTTGAAGAAATTGCCGAGGTCGTCGTTTGGCTGGCAACGCCCGCGGCGGGGTACGTCACAGGCTGCCTGCTGGATGCGCGCGGCGGACTGTAGATACCATCCGGCACGGCAGAACAAAGCCGGCAGAAGGATCCTTAACCTCCAGCACTTTGCCGTTATCGGCTGCATGCGAAGCACCATTGAGGTTGAACTGCTGGCGGAACAGCCTAGCGTCCTTCAGCCCCACGGGGGCCTCAGCCTGGCCCGTCAGAGCAACCCCGCCCGCTTGAGAACTTCGTCCAACCGATTTTCAAGTTCGGGGGTGGCCGCCAGCATGGGGAGGCGGTGTTCATTGCGATCGACAATCCCAAGGCGCTTCATCATGTATTTCAGCGGAATCGGGTTGGTGTCATAGAAGATGGATTGGTTCAGACCGTACAGTTCAAAGTGCAACCTCCGCGATTCCTTCATATCGCCTGCGAGCGTGGCATTGCAAAGCGCCGCAATGCGGTCTGGCACCAAGTTGGCGACGGCATTCATGGTGCCGTGCGCGCCCAGCGCCATCATCGGGTAGGTGAACTCCTCGAGCCCCACGAAGATGCGAAACTCTGGGCCAAGGCTCTGGATCATGCTGGTGACAAAACCATGGTCGTTCACGGCGTGCTTGATGCCAACGAAGTGCTCGACTTTGTCGGCGATCTGCCGCAGTGTGTCGATCTCTACCGAGACTGCAGCGCGACCCGGAATATGGTAGAGCAACATCGGCAGGTCGGTGCGCTTGCCGATGTCTTCGTAGTAGGCGACCAGTCCACGTTGCGAAGGACGAATGTAGTAAGGCGTGACCACCAGCAAAGCATCGGCGCCAGCTTTCGTCGCAAATTCTGTCAGTTCCACCGTTTCCGCGTGCGACTGAGAGCCGGTTTGTGCCACTACCGGAATACGTTTCCCCACCACTTCGACTGCGCACTTGACAAGCTGGTTGCGCTCATCGACGGTGAGTGTCGAAGGCTCGGAGGTGGTGCCGTTCACAACGATACCGTGGGTTCCATTCTTCACCTGGAACTCCAGCAGCTTCGCATAGGTGTCCAGGTCGACTGTGCCTTCGCGGAAAGGAGTGGTGATGGGCGGGTAGGATCCGACGAGGAAGTCGGGCTTCAGCTTGATCATTGCGAAACTTTCGGGATGGATTCAAAAATTAGTATCTAGTATCTAGAAAACGGATGGCACAGGTAGAGACAGTTCCAGTGCGTTGCACAAGGTAGCGATGCTCATGAAGCGCGTGATCTGCAGTAAGGCCGCCGTTGTCTTCTGCGCGCCAAGTACGCTGGTCGCAGCGGCGACCGCAGCCTGGCAGCCCTTGCCGTGCGTTGCGATGACGGCCAACGCCAGCTCGCGCAACGCAGTCTCTTCGGCGCTCAGCATCGCCATGTTTGCGCCGGTGCGTCCTTCGGCCGCTGCGATCCAGTCGGTATCAAAACCAAGTCGTATGCTCAGGCGCTCATGTTGAATCCGTTCATAGCTGTCATCTAGCGCCGTGCAGACCGTTAGGGCCAAAACTTCGTTCTCATTGTCCGCCAGCGGCGCCTTGACGGCTTTTGTGTAAGCCATAAAAGCGGTAACTGCGCCGGGAACGGCGCCGAACACCTGGAAAAATTCGCCGAAGTAGCCCAGCCTGGCGACGGTCGGCTCAAGTTCGGTGCGCAATACGGGCTCAACTTCTTCCAGTGAAAGGCGCTTCAAGCCATCGGCGCTCATATTCCCATCGCTTCGCGGTAATATTTGTAGAAAGCGCGAATCAGCACTTCAGTGACCATGTGGTCCTGCGGTTGGACATCGCGGCCGCCCATTTCGAGCACCGCGCTGAACGCATCGGCGTGGTGCGCTCCAGCTTGAGATTCGGAGAGCACCTCCCCGTCTTCCATCGCAACGTAACCCGCTGGGCCGTAAAGATTCGCATGTCGCACGCGCAGGCGGGTCATCTCGTCACTGTCGTCTTCATAGCCGAAGAAGGTCCACGCCAGCTCAAAGGAATCGACACCTTTCGGGATAATGTGCCGCATGCCGAAGGTGTTGGCCTGCTGGTGAATCACGACACTCGGGAAGTGCGTGATGGCAACCACCTGGCCGTCGGAAAACTCTCTGAGAGGGGTCACCGTGTCGATATCGTGCAGTTCCAGTGCGTCCTTAAAACGGGTGATGTCGGCATTAACGTCCGTCATTTTCTTGCCGACATTGCGCGACACCATCAAGCTGTGACCGGACACGGCGGGCAGGGATTGGGATTCGGTATCCGCGCGCCAGAGCCCGAAGGTGATCAAGAACGAGTGCAGTAGCGTTGCGTGGTAAGGGTCTTTCAGATTTTCGAAGTACAGCTTCCAGTTGCTCGGGATCAGCTGCCGGTTATAGCCCAGCAGCTTGAGCTTGCGGCCGGGGAAGTGGCGATGGATGTGGGCCATCACTTGGGGGCCACTGTATTCGGCGAAGGCTGGTGGCTCAGGATGGAAACTCGCCCATATGGTGCCGTTTTCCACATGCACCTGCAAACGCGTCAGGCCGTGGTTGGCATTATCGAAGTCTGGCGGCATTCCGCCCTTTTTCAAAACGCCGCGCTTGAGCGGAACACCCTGTAATTTGCCGTCAAGTGCAAAGTTCCACTGGTGGTATGGGCAAGTAAACGACTCTTCCTTTCCCTTATTTTTCCAGCATAAGCGCGCACCGCGATGGGCGCAGCGGTTTTCCCAAATGTGGATTTCGTCGTCCTCGCCGCGGACCACGACTACCTGCCGCTCTGCGATCCAGCTGCGCTTAAAAGAGCCTTTTTCCGGTATCTCGCATTCAAGCGCCACATAGTTCCAGCTGGGGCCGTAGAAAAAGAGATCGAGTTCGCGTTTGTAAAGCTCAGGATCGGTATAGACCCAAAAAGGTACCCGAGACCATCCCTCTTTGGGCCAGGCCCTGGCGCCAACCTCTGCATTCAGGCTTATTCCCATACATGTTCCCCTTGTCTTTGTCTAAACCGGCACAATCAAAGAGCGCCGGACGTGGTAGTTGTCGTAGATCGCCAGGTGTTGCCGGAACTTCAACTGACCTTCGACGCGCACCAGGATTCCCAAGTACTGGCCGACCAAGAACAGGGTCGGATCCTGGTCGGACATGGCTTCGGTGATCAGGAAGTTGGCACTGACGTGAAAATGTTCACCTACCACCGCCATCACCCGTACTCCGCTGATGAAGTGACGCCAGGATCGCGGAACATAAACCTGCGTTTGTCGTAACGCGATCACCCGATCACGTACCATGCCAATACCGTCGCAATAGATCGTTGCCTGCGGCAGGCCCTCGGCGAAGTTCTCTCGTGAAACCACCTGATAAGAACAGTCGTCGATGAAGAAGTCCGGGAATCTCTCGATCTGGTCGTCGTCCAGGTGCCAGGCGACGTCTTCGTACAGCGCACGCACATCTTCCGTCAAACTGCGCAGTTCGTTGGCCGCCGGTAGCTCCCCCGACGTCAGGGTTTCCAATCTTTCAATCATGGCCTCAAGCAGCTTTCAACTGGCTTGAAAGATTGGTCTGGATACCGCCGTCATCGGCGCCAAGTTTGTGGATCGGTTCTTTCAGTGTTTCCTGCCAAAGCAGTGATTCCATGGCGATTTGCAATGGATGATCCTGGACGGTCAGAGCGACGAAACCCTCTTCGCGAGATGCATGGTTGTGGACCGACCATCCTGGAGCTGAAAAGTGCAGATCTCCGGCTTCCCATTCAATCTTTTGGCCATTGACCACGCTTTTGCCGTGCCCCCACATGATGTAGTTAATGGCGACCGAGCTGTGTCGGTGCGGCCTGTCAACCTTACCGGGAGGATATTTCGCGATGGTGGCAAAAAAACTATGCGAGGTGCCGATTCGACGTTCGGTCGCCGGGTTATACAGCACATACAGGTGGCGGCCGGTATACGCCTTATCTAGCCCGTAAACGTTTTCCAGATGCGGCGCGACAACTTCCCATGGCCAATGTAAAGCTTTGGATTTCACCGTATCGATATCAACCAGCCATTCGTAGCCTAGCATCTGAGCACCTTCACTACCAACATAGATGGGCTTTGCGATGTCGCGCGCACGAACGCCATCTTTGGTGGACGCATCTGTCGTGTCTGGCGCTACCGCCTCCTTAATCGAAGCGGCAGGACTCAAGTCGGCGTAGTGCACTTCCAGCTTTTCCAGGAGAGGCGAATTGCTGTATGACAAGCGAACAAAGAGGTCAGTCGAATCATTGCGATAACTGAACGGCTCCATCGAAGGCGTGTTCCAAACATCGAACTTTTCCGCCTTGAACTGCGACTGCCCGATCGTGACCAGCCCGTTACCACGAATGCACATGTCAACCCGACTAGAGTTTCTCATCACGGCGTCGGTTTTTTCACCGGGTTTCAGCACTTCGATATGGACGTCGATACCCGGCGCGAAAGCTGGAACGGGTCCGTTGTTCATCGGATGGTTGATTGACGCTGCGCGGCGTCCGTTGGCAGGGCGTGGCAGGTTGGCCAGCCGCTCAATTTCTGCATCGATGGCGGCTCGGGGTAGCACAACTGTTGGCCAGAAAGCCTGTTCGCGGGCTAAGGCGCCACTCACGTCTATCAATTTAATTTGCGGGTCCATCTGAAGTCTCCTTGTGGGTTGTCTTATCAAGGTTTTGGTACCGGTTTTGTCCGACATTGTTCTGGGTTGAGTATCTACTTTCTGCTAGCGCAGTCAAAAACGCAGGGGCGATGCGTCCATGAGGGGAAGGCTTGCCCCAATCTCAGCCTTGCTTGCCCTTTCATATGCCAAGATAGCAACCGAAAGGTCTGAGATACCCATCCCAACAGATTTGAACATGGTGAGGTCCGTGTTGGACGGTGGTCGTTCGTCATCGGCAATCATCTTTCCGAGAGAGTGAACACGATTCCAATTGCCTATTCCTTCACCTTTCTCAAAAAATTCGATGAACTCACGGGACGCCTTTTTTACGCCGGCTACGTCATCGACCGCAATGAATCCAGCACGTGCGACCACGTCCTGATGGAGTTCTGCATTGGCAGGTAGGATCGCGCCCACCGCATTCAAGTGCACGCCTGCTGGAAGCATGCTGCTTTTCAGAAACGCATCCTGTGCTCGCGTGACGACTGTGACAAGAGTAGACCCTTCGGTGGCAGCTTCAATGCTTGGGGCAACCACCACTTCGGCGCTGAATTTGTCGCGTAGTTGTACCGCGAATGCCTGCCGCTTTTCGGGTGTTGGGCTCCAAACTCGAATTCTCGCAAGTTTACGAACTGCATTGATGGCGGCCACCTGCGCCATAGCCTGTCGACCCGAACCAATGAGCGCCATGTCATTGGCGCCTTCACGTGCCATCCATTTGGTTCCCAGACCGGTCATCGCCGCGGTTCGCATCTGGCCAAGCGAGTTGGCCTCCATGATGGCGAGAAGTCGGCCTTCGACCGCGTCGAAGAGGACGAACACGGCTTTGGCGCCACGCTTGGTGTGGACCCAGTTTTTATAGCCGCCGTAGCCCAAGGCAGGCAGAGCAGAGCCCAACGAATGCATGGAAGAACCGTCGCCATAAGCGGCCAGCGCCTTCGGGATATTTTGTCCCTCACCTTCACCCTGCGACCGCAGTCCCGCCTCGAGCGCCGTGATAGCGTCGTCCAGCGAGACCAAGGACGTGACGTCTTGCTCGCTCAGCCAAAGTGCTGTTTTTGTCATCAATTTTCCTGTGAAATGTGGTCATCGTTAACAGGATTTCGCAGCGTGCCCAACCCCGTAATTTCTACTTCAAAAATGTCGCCCGGCCGCAGCCAGCGCTGAGGTTTGCGCGATAACCCCACACCCGCCGGAGTGCCTGTGGCGATCACGTCACCCGGCACAAGTTCGGTGAACGTGGACAGATAGGCGATCAGACGCGGAATGCTGAAGATCAGTTGATCGAGCTTATCGCGCTGCACCACCTCTTGGTTGAGCCGACCAATAATTTCCAGCCTGCTCACGTCGGCAATTTCATCAGCTGTAACGAGCCAGGGACCTATGGCGCCGCTGTGAAAGAAATTTTTTCCTGGTGTGGCCTGTGCTGAATGCCTTTGCCAATCCCGCACGGAGTTCTCTGCCATGCAGCTATAGCCGGCCACGTGTTGCATGGCCTGGGCTTCGGAGATACGTCGCCCGCCGCGTCCGATCACGACAGCCAGTTCTGCCTCGTAATCGAATTGCTCCGACTCCGGTGGACGCAAAACAGGTTGGCCTTGTCCAACGAAAGAATTGGGGTAACGCACGAATACCGACGGGTTGGATGGCACCGGCATATTGACTTCCTGCGCGTGCAGAAAGTAATTCAGGCCGATACAAAGTATTTTTTCAGGATCCGGAATCGGCGGCAGCAACTGAACGCTGCTCGCCGGGACACCCGCATCTTTGCGGCGCGCCTCCAACCTCTGCCGCAAACCCTCCACGCCTTCGGTGGCAAGTGCGCCGCGTAATGTTGGTGCTTCACGCGTTGAAAGGTCAACTAAACGGTCTCCGTCAAGTGCTCCGTAGGAGGCCTTGTTCACGCCTGTGACCCGATCAATAAAACTAACCAGCTTCATGTTACGTCCTTTAAATGCCTGATCCGGCCGACGGCGAAGGCATGAACCCAAGTTTGCGGCTATTGGCCTGCACTGCGCAATGCCGTTTGAGGAAAAGCACTTGTTCCAGTGAACACCTGTGCACAGTTGAGGCTGCGAAATCTTCGCGTCTCGTTGGCATCAAGCGACATTAAAGCTATGATCCGCCAAACAGCGTCGGCAGAGCTGGTGACTTTAAAAGGGGACACATGCGCGCGGCCATTTACGAAAAAACCGGAGCAGCTCGCGATGTCATATCTATCGTAGAGATGGAGACTCCGCAGGCAGGCCTGGGCCAGGTCCGGGTCCAGCTGCACAGCAGCGGTGTTAATCCGTCGGATGTGAAATCCAGGTCGGGCGTGCGAGCCATGAGTTTTCCGAGGGTTATCCCGCATAGCGACGGCGCAGGCGTGATCGACCAGGTTGGCGAGAACGTTGACCGTGAGCGACTCGGTCAACGCGTTTGGACCTGGAACGCAGCGTGGAGTCGTCCGAACGGCACCGCGGCCGAGTATGTTGTGTTGCCGGCGTCGCAAGCTGTCCGGTTGCCGGATTGCGTCGATATGCCAGCTGGTGCCTGCCTTGGTATTCCCGCGATGACTGCGTTACACGCCATACAGGTTTGCGGCGGGGTTACCGGGCAGCGCGTGCTGGTCCCGGGCGGAGCGGGAGCGGTGGGGCACTACGCGATCCAGATGGCTCGGCTGTTGGGCGCCCGCCAAGTGCTCACAACTGTCAGCGGAATAAAAAAGGCTGTCCTCGCGCAACAGGCAGGCGCAGACGTCGTCATTAATTACCGCACCGAGGATGTCGTCAAACGTGTCATGGAGGAAACGGAAGGGTGCGGGGTGGACCGGATCGTGGAGGTCGACTTCGCAGCCAACATCGAAACCAGCCTTAAAGTTCTGAAACCGGATAGCCTGATCGTTACCTATGGCAGTACTGCGGCTGAAATTAAGGCGCCCTTCTACCCAATCATGCTTAAGAATGTGGGCATTAAGTTTTTCATCGTTTATAACCTTGACAATGCATCTCGACAGTCAGCCATTAGCGAGCTAAATAAAATGCTTAGCGAGGGCCTTCTTAAGCACAATATCGATTCGACTTTTGTGCTTGATGAAACAGTAGCTGCCCACGAATGGGTTGAGCAGGGTAAGGGAGCTGGTAACGTCGTGATAAAAACGAGATGACCTAATGCTTGACGCTGCATCCTCGGTGGCTGCGCTTCCCGTAACGCGTGCCCATATGTCTAACCAACTCACCCAGTTTACAAACGTCAAACTGGAAAACCCCTTCGAGGATCTGACGTCCTTGCGAATTTTTTCGCAGGCCGTCGAATTAGGAAGCTTCTCAGAGGTTTCGCGGAGGATGGACGTCACGCCGGCCATGGTCAGCAAGCGTGTGGCAAATCTCGAGGCGCGCCTCGGGCAAAAATTACTCATCCGCAATACCCGCCGACTGATGGTGACTCAAGCCGGGCAACTGCTCTATGACCATTGCTCAAGAGCCCTCCTCTCGCTGGATCAGGCTGCGGCCGACATCTCTAACCTGCATGACGAGCCCACGGGCTACCTGCGCATCACTGCGCCGCTGATGCTGGGGACGGCACGTATCGCGCCGCGCCTGCCAGATTTTCTTAAGCAGCATCCACAACTGTCAATGGACCTGAACCTGTCCATCGAAAAGGTCGATCTTTATCAGCAGCGTATCGACATAGCAGTGCGCATAGCCGATACAGTGGATCCAGGCATGATAGCCATCAAGCTTGCCCCTTATCGCCGCGTGTTCTGCGCATCGCCGGAGTACCTCGCTCGGCACGGGACACCTCAGTCGCCCGAAGACCTCGCAAGCCACAACTGTCTTATCTCGCGAGGCGTCACGCTCAACAGCCACTGGCCGATAAAGCGCGGCGATTTCATCGACGAAGTAGCCGTCCAGGGACGCCTTGTTTGCGACAGCGGGGGCGTGCTGCGAATCGCCACTATCGCCGGACTGGGTGTCGCGATGACATCCAGGCTGCTTGTCGAAGACGACCTTCGCGACGGCAAATTAGTGGAGATCCTGTCTGAATTCGTTCCTCAGCATCGCGCCATCTACGCCGTGTTGCTCCAGCGTACCGATTCATCCCGTAAGCTAGCTGCCGCAGTAGAGTTCCTCAAAGGATGCTTTGCCGGCATCGAATGAGCGGGTATGAAAATCATCTATCCAGCTTAGTTTTCCCAGCGCTAGTAAAGCGTCCGACAGCTCAGCAAGATCAGGCGACGCACCGATTTCGATCAACTTTTTACTTATCATGCGGTGGTCCAGCTTGATAGGCGCTACAAAATCTTAGGCGCTCGTAAGATCGCATTTGCACACTTTGCTGGAACAACTTCTTTTCTGCGCAATGCATTGCCGACAGCCGGATTCGCATGCAACATCGGCTAAGGAAGGTGCACTGGGATGCCCTCATGATTAAACACGGAGACTATATGGATCAAAACTGGATCGACGTCTGCGCAGTAGATGAACTACCTGACGACGATGTGAAAGGCGTGCAAGCAGCAGGGCATGACATAGCGCTTTACCACATCAACGGGGAGGTGTTTGCAACTGAGGGCGTTTGCAGCCATGGAAATGCCAAGCTATGCGAAGGCTATCTCGAAGGGCACGAAATCGAATGTCCCTTGCACCAGGGCCGGTTCGATGTCCGCAGTGGACAGGCCATGTGCGCGCCGCTGACGGCAGATATCAGGATCTACCTCGTCAAAAAAGATAACGGCCGTGTGCTGGTAGACGTCAGCTGACCAGCGGTATTTGAAGCGCCGCTAGGTCCGATTTGCACATTTTTACTCCGAAAGGCTTGCGTTATTGACAGATATGAAACTTCTCAACTCGGGAGTTTTAGGCGATGTGAAAATTTCTTCTGCTGTACCAACTTCGTGAACAAAACCTTGGTGCATGAAAACAACTCGGTCACAAACTTTTCGGGCGAAATTCATCTCATGTGTGACGATAATCAACGTCACGCCATCCTTTGCCAAAGCTTCTATCACTTGAAGAACCTCACCGACCAACTCAGGATCAAGGGCCGAGGTTATTTCATCACAGAGGATCACCTCGGGGTTCATGGCCAAAGCCCGCGCAATCGCCACCCGTTGCTGCTGGCCACCCGACAGTTCATGTGGAAAGCTGTCGAATTTTTCAGCTAAGCCAACACGCTTAAGCAGCTTCTCTGCAAGTACTTTGGCATCCTCTGGCGGCATATTCTTCACCAACTGAGGAGCTAGCATTATGTTTTTCCCAACACTCATTGCTGGAAACAGGTTGAAACTCTGAAACACCATACCGACTTTTTGACGTAAAGCGCGCATTGCGTTGGCATCTGAGCTTTTGACCGGCATTCCATCGACAAGCAATTCGCCAGACTGGAACTCCTCCAGTCCGTTGATACACCTCAGCAATGTGCTCTTGCCAGACCCACTCTTGCCAATGATGCAAACGACCTCTTTGCGCTCGACTGACAAATCAATGCCCTTAAGAACCTGAACAGAGCCGAAGCTTTTCTGTAGCCCACGGATCTCTACAAAACTGGATGAATGATTTTTCATAACAGGTCTTTAGTGCACGACATTAAATTTTCGCTCCAGCGTACGGCCCCACAATGAGAATGGAAAACAAAGTGCGAAATATAACAATGCGACCATGCCATAAACGAAAAAAGGGTCATACGTTACATTGGTAATAATCTGCCCTGTCCTTGTCAATTCAACAAAACCAATAACAGATGCAAGGGAGGTATTTTTTATGATTTGTACCAGCAACCCAACAGTTGGGGGAACTGATATGCGTAAGGCTTGGGGGAAAATCACATAACGCAACTGCTCGCGCAAGTTAAGCGCCAGACTGCTGGATGCTTCCCACTGTCCTCTGGGGATTGAGATCACACAGCCGTACCATGCCTCTGTCAGAAATGCACTCGCATAAAAGGATAGGCAGAGCGTTGCAGCCAGAAGCGGGGACGGATTGAAGCCAAATAATGCCAGACCAAAGTAGGTCAAAAAGAGTTGCATCAATAGTGGTGTACCTTGAAATAGCTGTACGTACCAAGTGATGAATCGACCTAAGCTGTCGGGGCGCATGATGCGCATTATCAGTAGAAAAAAACCGAGAACAATGCCGCCAAAGAAAGCTATTGCTGAGAGGAAAAGTGTCCAAGGTAGCGATAACAAAAGATTACGAACGACATCCCAGGTTGAAAAGCTACTCATTCTTGTTCTTTCAGAATTTGATCCGACCAAATATGAAGCGTGGGCCAACCCAGAATAGCAATTTTCGAAAAAATATTGCAATAACGAGATAGCAAGCAGTAACAATCATGAAAGATTCAAAGCTTCGAAAGGTTTTCCCGGCTACAAAGTTAGCAGAGTAAGAAATCTCTTCGGCGGATATTTGGCTACACACGGAAGTTGCCAGCATCATGATGACTAATTGGCTCACCAGAGCCGGCCAGACCCGCGCGAGTCCAGGAGCGACCATGACACGAGTGAATATCTGCCAGCGATTAAGAGCCAGTGATTGGGCCGCCTCTAACTGCCCTTTGGGTGTCGCTTGAATACCAGCACGTACTATTTCACAAGCATAAGCACCTAGGTTTAGAGTTAAAGCGACTAGGCTCGCTACGATCGCGCCCATCTTGAAGCCTGCAGAGGCCAATCCAAAAAAAATGAAAAAAATCTGGATGATGAATGGGGTGTTCCGAAAGAGCTCGACATAAGCGCCCACGATTACCTTCAACAAAAATGGGCCTTGGAGGCGAATCCATGCGCAGACCGTGCCAAGTAATGTTCCAAGAAAACAACTTGCAATGGTGAGCAGGCAGGTCAAAAAAAACCCGCTTACAAATAACGGCCAAGCCATGATGACGTCAGAGAAATCTAATACTTTCATGATGCCTTGTGTGCCAGCTGATGAGGTGAAATGACAGAAATAAATGCTCGCGAGGGTATGGCTGACTTGATTGGGTTGATACGTTCGTCATGTCCATCCAAGGCCGTCAAATAGATTCCGGACTTTTTCCTGCCCGTCAAGAATCCCTAGTGTGGTGAATAGAGCCTGTGTTTTTTCATAGCCTAATACTGGCTCGACGCAGCCAAAAAACTTCTTTTTAATTTCGTCTAACGTTAATGGAAATTCGACTGATCCACGGGGTTGTGCGCGAAAACTTTGAAAGGCTTGACCGTTCGTTAGTAGCACCTCTACGCCAGCGCCTTCGGGCGCATCCTTAGACAATCTCTTGTCATCCCAAAGTGAACTGGTGGTCATGTGCACACGGGACATCAGCGCGGTCAATGCTCTGTCTTCAAGAAGGGTTTCGTTGAGGTGAGCCAATGTCAGGGTGCCATAGAGCAGTGAGACAGCCATTGCGAAGGGCATGCTGAACTGACTTTGTTGCACTGTCTGCGGTTGGTCGTACACCAGATTACGGCGCACCATCGGTGGAACATCACATGTGATGGCGTCAATAAGATCAAGGCTGATTTTATTTGTGAGAACAAGTTCAAGCACTGCGTCGATTGCTGCGTGCGATGACAAGCAGACCGGGATGCGTTTTATGTCTACTCCCGGCGATTGTGCAAACCATGACTTTCCTAATCGGTGAATTGAGGCGTTGTCAAAGGTGCCTTGGTTGAAAAGATTGATCAATCCGTTTGGAGACTCAACAGCCTGAATTGGTCCGGTTGCACCTTGCATGGCCATCAAGGCACAAACAACGCCGGCTTCAGATGCGCGACCCGCCAGAAGCGGCTTTGCATCTGAGCCAAAACACGCTTTGCTACCGCCCGTCCCAGAAATTGCGAGTCCAAGAGCTGAAGTCATTTGATTGACATCCAGCTTGAGCAAGCACGATGCCGCTACAGCCGCACCGATCGGGCCCAAAACGCCGGTGGTCCACCAACCTTTTGCATAGAGCACGTTTTGAGATGCAGCGCCTAAAGCATATTCACACTCAGAACCAGCTATAAATGCTGTGAGCATTTCCTGACCAGTGGCGTTAACTAATTGCGCAATTGCAAGAGAGGCCGGTACGATGACCGCTGAACCGTGCACTACGCCTGCGTAACAGTTGTCGTCAAAATCAAGTGCATGTGCACATGTGCCATTGATGAATGCTGCTGCTGTAGCTGTGGAGCGTGCTGCACCACAAAATACGGTCGAGGAGCCGCTGGGATCTCCTTGTAGCCCGATCTTTTTAGCTAATGCGCCAACTCGCGTTTTCGATCCTGCGATTGCCACACCAACAGTATCCAAAAAACTTGTCTGCGAGCGTTGTCGAATCAATTCGGGCACTTGAGCTGCTTTTAAACTCAAAGCCCACTGAGCAAGATGCTGTGTTACTGAAAGCTGATAGTCCATAAACTTCATTCTGGATTACCTCCCCCAACCGAACGACAATCCCAACTTAAGGAATCGATGAGGAGGTAACCAAAGTAGATGTGTTGCTTAAAAAAACAAGGCGTAGGTCTGCGAATAGGGCGCAAATGCGAGCAAGAATTTATTCTGGTAAAACGCCTGCAGGAGCACCAAGCCAGCGCTGCGAAATTTCGTCCAGCACGCCAGTCTTCTTAGCTTCAAGAATGATCTGGTTGATTCTCGCGAGCAACTTGGACTCCCCTTTTGGAACGCCGACATAACAAGGGGCATTTGCCAAGATAACTTTGAGCTCAAGGCTCAGGTTCGGATTTTTTTGCATGATAGCAGCGGCAACAGCTGTTCCAGTTGCAAACATTTGGGTCTGACCCGACAGGAAGGCAGCTAGCGTAGCGTTGTTGTCTTCAAACCGCTTCACAACTGCGCCTGGCGCCAAGCGCTGCAGTTCTTCGTCCTGCATCGAACCACGAGTAACCGAGATGGTCTTACCAGTGAGCTCGGCAAAAGTTTTTGCTGGTACCGCCTTACCGCCGAAAATTGCATCAAAGAAAGGGGCGTAAGCAACGCTATAGTCGATAACCTTTTCTCGCTCAGGTGTTTTTCCTAGGGATGAAATCGTCAAGTCAGCCTTTTGTGTTTGCAAGTAGGCCACGCGGTTTGGTCCTGTGACCGGCACAAGTTCAAGTTTGACACCCAGCTTTGTAGCAATGAGCCCCGCCATTTCAATGTCATACCCCTTCGGAGCCATATCTGTACCAACAAAACCGTAAGGAGGATAGTCCTGCGGAACTGCAACACGAATTGTCTTGCGTGCAAGAATATTGGCCAGTGCTTCATCAGCAGCGAAAGCATTAGATGACAGCAATGTACACAGCATTGCAAAGGCTGAAAGTACGGAAGTTCTGCGGTTCATAGTGGTTCTTTCTAAAGGTTTAGGTAGCAGGAAAATGACGTGGTCTTAACTTTTATTACTAAGCCATAAACAACTCGTTATTTGCAACACCCTCCCCTAACTTTTTGTCTGAATGCGGTAGCCAAAAAAGTCAAAGTTCAGAATTGCTTTTGGGATGTCTATATTTTTAAAAGTGGTGGGTTTTCAACACAGTTGATCAATCCGGTATGACTGCAGTTGCATCAACTTCCACAAGGTACTCGGGCCGCGCAAACGCTGAAACCACAATGCCTGTTGAAACCGGGTAAACACCTTTAAGCCATTTGCCGACAACGCGGTAAACATCTTCGCGATACCGAGGGTCCGAAATATAGATGGTCAGCTTGCAGATATGTTGGAGATTTCCACCTGCTTCTTTCATTAGCATGTCGATATTCTTCATTGCCTGTTCGGTCTGACCGCCTACGTCACCGATGCAGACGCTTTCGGATGTATCAAGGTCCTGGCCGATCTGACCACGCAAAAAAACCATTTGTCCGCGCGCAACAACGGCCTGGCAAAGATCGTTGCTGATTGACTGCTCCGGATAGGTGTCTTTGGTGTTGAATGTGCGGATGCGAGTGTGTTCCATTGGGTGTTTGATTGTTAATTTGAGCTGGGGTTCAAAGAGTTGATGCGGCCTGAGTCTGACGGTCCGGTTTTTTGTCGAAATAGCCAGCCTTTATTGCGCTGCCAATCAGGTTGACAATCAGACGTCCAGCAGTGACGCAAGTTAGTTTTGTTGCAGTGTCTTTTGAAGGCTGAATTTCAACGATGTCCATACCAACAACGCGGCCTTTTTTCACCAGCCCGTGTATCAATTCCCGCGCTTGAACAAAAGTTACGCCGCCCGGGGCTGGGCCATCGACGGCAGGCATGATGGTTGGGTCGAGCCCATCCGCATCGATAGTCAGGTAGTAGCTCCCCCCAGCTGGGATACGGTCCAGTACGGCTTGCATTCCAACTTGGTGCAACTCATATGCGGTTATCAGCTGTGCTCCATAGTTCACAGCATCCTGGTAATCGGCAGGACGCCCACTGCCTTGGGAACGTAGCCCGATTTGAACGATTGCCTTAACAAAGGGAAGCTCTGAAGCTCGGCGTATTGGGCTTGACAAGCCGTCACGTACGCCGTTAACCTCGTCGCGCCAGTCGAGGTGCGCATCAACATGCACAAGCGTGATCGGACCGACCGTGTCAAAGGCGCGAAGGATGGGGTTTGTAATTCCATGGTCACCGCCTAGCACTATTGGCAATCCCCCGCCTTTAAGGATGTGCCGTATTGCCAGTTCGGCTTTTCGAAAGTGATCACCCGGTTTAGTCAAGTCGGGCATCACATCTCCGCAGTCTACAAACCGCACATCTTTGCGTCCCTGCAGCATAGGGCCATCAATGTCGAAATCGTAATGTTCTGGCGCACGAACGATTCGGTCTGTCACGTCACGAATCGCTTGTGGCGCATTAGTCTGATCACAAGTAAAGCCACGCGGGCTGTATGCTGAGCCAAAGGGCATTCCAAGAATAGCGATATCCGCTTGGATACCTTCCAGTTCAGTGACCAACTCCGAATAGAGCAAAGTTTTGTGTCCAGAACGTGGCGGAGCCGTAAGTTTTTCCATGGTTTAACGATGCTTTCTTATTTGCTTTTTTGCACTTTATAGAAATGCATGCCAATCAAAAAATGATTTTTTTGTCAGTGAGGTTTCATAAAATAAGACCTTTTCGGTGACACTAGTCCGTTCGCTAACCATATGTAAGCTTTTAAATTCATGGTCAAACTAGACTTCGATGAGAGAGATTTACGCTCTCTAAGGGTTTTTTGTAGCGTTGCGCGAGCGGGTGGCTTTGCAGCTTCAGAGAAAGAGTTGCTCATGTCCAAGGCATCTATCAGCCGGCACGTTCGAGAGGTTGAGGAACGACTAGGAGTCCGGCTTTGTGAACGCGGCCCTTCCGGTTTTAGCTTGACTCCAGAAGGCGAAGTTGCTTTGAAGTTCGCAAATAGTGCACTGCGATCCCTAGAAAGAATACGGCCAGAAATCGATGCTGTGCATGGGGTCCTTTCTGGTGCGCTATCAATCGGTATTGGCGAGCACGCTGTCTCCCATTTGGATTTCAAATTACCGCAAGCGCTGGCACTCCTGCAGTTGCGCGCGCCGAAGGTTAAACCTGAGATCGCAGTGATGACCTTCACAGAGCTTGATCAGGCATTGCGAGAGAATCGCGTGGATATTGCTATTCGTGGAAAGTACTTCGAGGACACTGAGTTCAACTATCTTCCGATTTATAAAGAGACCCATCGCGTTTATGTCTCAAGCCTGATTAAAAAGCAGGGCTCTACGAAATTACCGCTAGTTTTCCGTCAGCATCCCTACGTGAAGCAGGCGCTTGCGATGCATGGCTACAAGCGAGGGCCTGCAGCAGGAGGGCTTGACGCTATTGGTGTGTTTATAGCGACGGGAAACTATCAGGGGCTGCTGCCAACGCACTTGGGCGATCAAATGAAGGGTCTTCGAGTTCAGCCAGATAGCCCGACATTTAGTCACCCAATTTGCGCGGTGACCGACCCTCAGCATGCATTTACCCATCGCGCGTCTATGTTCTTGAAGATTTTGGATGAGCTCCACGGAAGGATAGGGTTTTCAACCAAATAAAAGGGTGGCTGGTTCAGCAAGGCTTTCATCGGTTGGGCAGATCTGAACCGAGTTCGGTGGATTCGATTTTTCACCTGAGGACACACTGGTCAAGCACGCTTACATCAAGCATGCGGTTAAAGCTTCAACCTGCGCTATGAACAACCATCCTCTAGTGACAACACGCACAAGCCCTTGAATGCTTGAGCCGCTGATAACCCGTATCAATACCCACCGAATTTTCTGCGTCGGCACTAAAGCGTGATCCGGTCGCCGGGCGACCTAGGCTTAGCGACAAAGGAATGCTCAGTGCACGCGGAGATGGTGTAGCGCAATTCGGGCATGGCAAAGGTTGGTCATACAAGGCCATGGACTGGCGAGCTGCAAAGGCTCCGCAAGTCGGGCAGGCGTAGTCATAGGTAGGCACTTGCGCTTACCAACCGCCAGACTCACCCCTGAACACGAAGCGCCCACCGCCGACCTCGCCCAGCCATCGGTCGGAATCGACAATAAGTTCACCGCGCAGCATCACTTGCCTCACCTTTCCAGTAACTCTCTTGCCTTCAAATAGCGTGAAATCGCAATTGCCATGTTGATTCTTGGCCGTGATCACATGCTCCTCGCCGGGATCGAACAAAACAATATCGGCATCACTGCCCACAGCGATGGTGCCCTTTTGGGGAAACAGCCCAAAAAGCTTGGCAGGGGTCGTGCTGGTCAACTCAACGAACCGATTCAAGGAAATCCGGCCACTGCGCACACCCCCGTCATAAAGAGTTGCCATTCGTGTTTCAACCCCAGGGACGCCATTGGGTATTTTCGAAAAGTCATTGCGACCCAAAGGCTTCTGGTTCACACGCCCAAGATGCCCTTCTTTCATACAGAATGGGCAGTGATCAGTAGAAACCAACTGCAGATCATCTGTACGCAAAGCCGTCCACAAAGCATTCTGCGAATCCTTGGAGCGCAATGGAGGGCTCATGACATAACGCGCCAGGTCAAAGTCATCACTGTCGTAAACGCTGTCGTCAAAGAAAAGATAGTGGGGGCATGTTTCAGCAAAAACAGGCACGCCCAGATCGCGGGCTTCGACCACATGCTTCAAGGCTTCTTTCGCTGAGAGATGCACAAAGTAAACCGGTGCCTGTGCGAGTTCTGCGAGCTTGATGCCCCGGTGGGTGGCTTCGCCCTCCATGATGGCCGGTCGGGTGAGCGCATGGTATTTGGGCGCCGTATGACCTTGGGCCAAGGCTTCCTTGATGAGTAGATCGATGATGGTGCCGTTCTCCGCATGCAAGGCAATCATGCCGCCGTGCTGCCCCACCATGCGCATCGCCTGAAAGATCGCCGCATCATCAACCATCACCGAACCCGGGTAGGCCATGAACATCTTGAAACTCGAAATGCCTTCATGCCGAATCGCATGCTGCATGTCCGCAAGCACCTGTGCGTCAACACCTGTCACGATAACGTGAAATCCATAGTCGATGCAGGCGCCCGCAGCGCCTTTGGTGCGGGCCCTTTCAATGGCCTCTAAAACACCGACACCCTGGCGCTGAAAAGCGAAGTCAACGATGGTTGTCGTCCCGCCAAAAGCGGCTGAACGCGTACCCGTCTCAAAACTGTCGCAGGTTGTCGAGTCTCCAAAGGTGTTGTCCATATGGGTATGGCAATCGACGCCGCCCGGTAGTACCAGCAGACCTACTGCGTCGATGACAGTCGTGTCAGCGCCAGCTGCGAGGTTGCGCCCGATGGCGTCGATCTGACCGTCAACGATAAGGATGTCGGCGAAATAGTCGTCTACAGCAGTGACAATGTGGCCGTTTCGGATGATCTTGCGCGTCATGAATATTTCCTCCAGGATTTCAGGTCAGGCGCCAGCGCCAGCTTCAGACAAGGCACGCTCGAGCGTGGCAATTTCTTCTTTGGGCAAGGGCCCCATGGGGGGGCGCATGGCATCACTCGGAAAGCGCCCCAGCAGCTTGAGGCAGGCCTTCAGGCGGGCATTGGCGTAGCCGCCCGGGGCAGTGCCATAAATGGCCTTAGCCAACGGATAAATCCTCACGTTAAGGCGCCTGGCCTCGTCAAGGTCTTTGCGTTTGACTGCTACATCTAGGGCGATCACCAGTTCAGGAACAATTGCAGCCAGGCTAACCAGACTGCCGTCACTGCCAACCGCCATGCAGGTGAACAGGTGCTCGTCACCCGAGGCCATCATTGCAACGTGCGGGGCCACGCGCCTCACAATTAATCGGTGCGCCTCATAGGCTGCTGTCTCCCAGCTGCCTTCCTTGATCCCCACAACGTGCGGCAGTTGCGCGAGCTTTTCGAGCACCTGCGGGCGATAGGCCATGGTCCCAGCATTCACCCCCGCCTGGTAGAGCATCAAAGGCATCTGCGCTCTCGCGTTGGCGATCTCATGGTGGGTCATAGCCATACGCTCGTCCTGCGACAGGGCCCAGGAAAACGGCGGGAACAGCAGAACAGCATCTGCACCAGCGGCCTTGGCATCATCGACATGGCTCTGCGCTTCGCGGCTGTCCTCAGCGTTGACACCACAGACGATAGTGGCCTGGGTACCGCAGACTTCACGGGCAATATCGCTCACGCGGCGTTTTTCTTGACGCGACAGCATAAAGTTTTCACCGGCGTGACCATTGATCAGGAGACCTTTCATACCGGGCACAAATGCACATGACTCCAAGTGACGGGCCAGGGTTACATCATCGATTCGACCATCCTCAAGCAACGGACAGAGGGTGGCGGCATAAATGCCGTTAAAGGAGTTTTGTCGTTCGGAAGTCATAGGTTTGATAGCCTCAGGCAACAGGCATTGGCATGCCCATCAGACGGGCGGGATTGAAAATGGGCAAGTCAGGTGTCTGACCTAGCATGTATTGAGACATGATCCGCCCCATGAAAGGGCCGCTTGTGTAGCCTGAATGTGCACTACCGACCACATATGCATTAGGGACGCCTGGTACATCTCCGATGATGGGCAAAGCATCTGCAGTCTCAGCTTCCAGGCCAAGCCAGACTCGCGCAACACGCGCTTCAACCAAAGCTGGAACGGCGTAGGCAGCCAGGCGCATATTTCCCACCAGATTTTGCGGACGCGCCTCAATGCCTCCTTCATCTCTGTTGCCATCGCCCTGCCATCCGCCACCGATGAGCACCGTACCATTGGCAAACTGCTTAAGCGATAACAAGCCGTTGGCCACGCTGAGAACGGACCGCATCACAGGGCGAATTCTCTCGGTAATGACCAACTGGTTTATCAGCACCTTGATCGGAATCTGAACGCCGAGCATGGCCAGCATGTTCTCGATCCATACACCGCCCGCCAACACAATGCGGCGCGCGCGAAGCGGAGCCTGCGAGCCCGAGAAGTGAACAACGTGACCGCTGTCGCCTGAATCAATCGACTCGGCCGGGCAGTTTTCAAAAATATCCACGCTGGCATTTTTGAGCGCATATGCCATTGCACGACCTGTCAGATAGGCACTGGCGTATCCGTCAATCTCGCAATAACCGGCCATGAGCAAGCCTGGATGAAGGCCTGGCTCAATCTGGCGTGCGCGCTCGGGCGAGATGATTTCAATCGGCGCACCTTGTTCGCGTCGCGCCTGGGCACGTAGCGTCAACAATTCACACTCCCCCTGCGTGAAGGCCAGCGTCAGACCTGGGGCCTGCGTTGCAAGAACGCCCATGCCCAGCCACTTGTCAGCATCCATCCACATCTGCCATGCGCGCATGGCATAGGGAACAAGCGCAGCCCGGGTCATGTGCAGTGTCAATGTGCCCGCATTAACGCCTGAAGCCTCTCGGCAAAGCGCGCCACGGTCAACAAGCGCGACCCGCATACCGCCGCGCGCTAGATGCAAAGCCGTCGAGCAACCCATAACCCCGCCACCAATGACCAGCGCGTCATAAGCCAGCGTAGAACCCAAGGCAGTGGCGATAGCTGTCAAAGCGGCGCCGCCTTTGGAATCGGAATGTCAGCATAGGTATATTGACCCGCCACTTCGGCCAGAGAGACAGGCCGCAGAGGGGCCCTGCCGGTAAAGTAACCTACCGACTCCCGGCTGCCCACATTGAGAGCGAGCAAAGCACCGACCACGTCCCCGCAGGTGCGCCCCTGGCAAGGGCCCATACCACAGCGCGTCCATGCTTTGAGCTGATTTATATCGCGGGCACCCTCTTGCGCGGCAGCGTCAATTTCGGCCCGAGTAACGTCCTCACAACGACACACGACGGTTTCAGGCTTGATCGCAGCGACCGCGCCTTTGCGCAGGGCCATCAGGCCGGCCATAGCGCGACCGAAGCGCGCCGGTTGCCGCCGCTGTGCAAGCAAAGCAGTGCGCTCTAGGGCGTAGTGCTGCAGGCTCACGCGCCCCAAGTCGTGCGCACAAGCCAAAGCCGCCAACTCGCCGTGCGAACCAGCAGCGGCAGCCCCGGCCACGCCCGCACCATCGCCGGCCACGAATAAGCCCGGCACCGAGGTTCTGCCCATCTCATCAGACTCGGCGACCCATCCACCCATATCAGCAGAGTAGTAGTGCCGCGCACGCAAAAGGCGAGTTACATCGGTGCCCGGCACCAAGCCATGACCCACCGTGACGGCATCGACGCTGAACACCCGCCCTGCCCCGCCCAAAGGTGCACCGCTGGCATCAACAGGCTGGACGCGCGCATCGAAACCCGCCTGCGTGGCGACAACCGATTCGATCCCGTGGCGGTAAAGCATAGGCACGCCCGCCAGGCGTAATTTGGCCTGCCAACGCAGCCCCTGCCACAGCAAGTCGGGCCGCGCCTTGAGGGCTGAGAGGGTGCGCAGCCAGTCCATCCGGCTGGCCAAATCAATGACGCCAGCAACCTCACCACCCGCTTTCAAAATTCCATTGGCAACCGCTAGAAGCAGTGGCCCGCAGCCCACCACCAGTGTGCGACGCCCGGGCAGCATGTTCTGTGACTTCAGCAAAATGGTTGCAGCCGCAAGGCCCATGACTCCGGGCGCTGTCCAACCGTCAAAAGGGATAACCCGCTCGGTAGTACCGGTGGCTACGAGTAAGGCGCTAGGCAACCAACTGACCGACCCCTCTGGGCTGATCACATCTGTGCGCAGATTACTGCCCACATTCCACACTTTGTGTCCAAAGAGACAAAGAACACCCGCCTGGCGCAGCTCTTGGCGCAAGGAATCTCCATCACGCGCTTCAACTGCCGCAACGATTCCGGGCAAGCGGCCAAAGCCATCAGGCAAGGGCCGCCAAACCTGGCCGCCCGCGTCATTATTTTCATCAATAAGTACAACACTCAGCCCGCTAGCCTTCGCACGCAGCGCTGCCCGAGCGCCCGCCGGTCCTGCGCCCATTACCAGTAAATCAATCGTACGCAAAGCTGAACTGTCTGCTGGATTAGTCAAGATGCTGGCGCCTGAAAGAGAGGGTTTGCACAGCAAGGCCCGCTGCCACTGGGACCTGACAGGCTGGCACCTGACGCTGCCCGACCCAGACCAAACACTCCTGGCAAGAGCCCATCATGCAAAACATGCCCCGTGGGGCACTGTCGCGCGGACTCTGGCGCAATTCACGACGGCCTACAGCAAACAATGCCGCGGCAACGCTCTCGCCGGAAAAAGCATCTACCAGTTGGTCGTCCACCGTGAATTGCAGCGCCGGGCCGCGCTGCACGGCCTTATCGGTCCGCAGGGACATATCGGCACCCGAAAAGGAGTTCGCCATGAAAAATTGCCCTGAAAAAAGTGGCTTTTGTTACGCCTGGGTTCACGCATCAATTAAAGTTGACGCGTTTGATGTTACTGCATACATTAAATATACGAAATTTATATCTCAAAAAATATGCACCATCCACCGATCCTTGAGGAGCCCGGACTACAGGTCTACTCACTAAGCTTTTCCCTTGCACTTTCAACCTAAAGGAGTTTTCGATGAAGTCGTTCAAAAATGCCAACCGCCGATCCTTCATGATGGCCAGCTCAATCGCCCTTATGTCGGGCTTGGCGGGCTGGACCAACCTAGCTTCGGCACGCACACTCGCCGAGATCCTTGCCAGCAAGAAGCTCGTTGTCGGTGTGAATCCCACGCTACCGCCGCTGGGCATCTTCAACGACAAAAACGAAATCGACGGCTTCGACGTTGATATCGCGCGCAAGTTTGGCGAACTTCTGGGCGTCAAGACTGAAATCGTGCAGGTAGGCTCACCTGACCGTATTCCGTTTGTCAGTAGCGGCAAAATCGATGCTGTGCTAGGGGCCATGACCATCACGGCCGAGCGGCAAAAAGTCATTGATTTCACAATCCCACTGCATACCGAAATTCTGGGCGTACTCACCACGAAGGCCAAGACATACAAGGACATGATGGACCTCAATGACGCGGCAGTGCGCTTAGTCCAAGTGCGTGGCTCCACGCCAGTCAAGCTGGCACAAGAAAAACTGCCCAAGGCGCAACTGCTGCTTTTGGACAACTACCCCGACGCGGTTCGCGCCATTGCACAGGGCCGAGCTGATGCCATGATTGACGTGATGGACTTCATGACCGAGCACACGGCCAAGCACAAGGTGGACTGGCGCATCGTGGACGCGCCCATTGACGTGTATTACTGCGGTGTCGGCGTACAAAAGGGCAACGACACACTGCGTGAAAGACTCAACGGCGCGATCAAGGAACTGCACCGCAATGGTTATGTGGATGACCGCTGGAAGAAGTGGCTTGGCGGCCCCATGCTGCAGGACCCACGCACCCATTCAAGCTATAAGTAAAGGCTAGCGATCTCGCACATGACGCCAGAAATGCGCCGGCTGCGCTTTAGGCACAGGCGGCGCACTCTCTTGCATCCGACATCATGAACATTGATTTCACGCCGGTTATCGATCGCTTGCCCTATCTCATCAGCGGAGCTTGGCTCAGCCTGCAAATCGCCTTTCTTGCGTTCGCGATGGGCATGGTGATCGGCTTGTGCGGCGCTTCGGTTCGCGCGTACGGTCCGCGCTGGGCACACGCCCTGGTGAGTGGTTATGTGGTTTTTTTTACCAATACGCCGCAACTCATACAGATATTTTTCCTGTTTTTTGCACTTCCAGATGCAGGAATCCTGCTCACACCTTTGCAAGCCGTACTGATCGGCATGACGCTCAATGCAGGGGCGTACTTGACAGAAATCCAGCGTGCAGGATTTGAGTCCGTTCGCAAACCCGAGCTCGAAGCAGCTGAGACGCTGGGCTTTTCACGCTTTCAAACCATCCGCTTGGTAATTCTTCCGCACATCGTTCGCGTGCTGTTCCCGCCGCTATCTAACCAATATATCCTGATGACGCTGGGCACCTCAATGGCCGCGGTGTTTGGAGTGGAAGAACTGACGGGCCGCACCTACAACATCAACTCAGAGACCTTCCGCTCGATCGAGGTCTTTTCAGTGGCTGCAGTGCTATACATCGCCATCACGCTGGCCGCCACCTTGTCACTGGCATTTGTAGGGAAGCGGTTCTTTCGCGCAAAAATGAGGTGGTTTTGATGTGGAGTCAAATCGCAGATGAGTTGCCGCGTTTTTTCGGCTACTACAACCTTATTTTCTTTGCCAAGGCGCTGGGCACGACCTTCGCACTTTCAGCAATTGGCTGCATTGTGGGCTTTTCTGCCGGCTTTGTATTGGCCACACTGCGCATGAGCAAGCGCGCTAGCCTCATGCCACTAAGGGCTATGGCGACGGTTTTTATCGAACTATTCCGGCGCATTCCCTTTCTGGTCACGCTGATGTTGGTTTTTTTCATTTTCCAAGGGCTTAACGCAGACCTCAGCATGTTCACTGTAGCGCTCGTCAGCGTCTGCCTGATCGCCGCGGCCTTCATCGCCGAAATCGTGCGCAGCGGCCTCGAGTCGGTGCATCAGAACCAGTGGGACGCCGCCGCAACACTGAACTTCAGCTACTGGCAAACACTGCAAATGGTGATCATTCCGCAAGCCTGGAAAATCATCCTGCCCCCTGCCTTCGGATTCTTTGTTCTTTTCATCAAAGACACAGCTCTGGCCTCCCAAATAGGCGTCATCGAATTAGCATTTGCCGGTAAGGCCATGAGTAACAAGGGCTTTTCCGCTACGCTGGTTTACGGCACGGTTCTGGTTCTTTATTTCATGCTGTCGTATCCTCTCTCGCGCTTTGGAAAACACTTGGAGGCCAAACTTGCCACAACTCGAAATCGTTGACCTCAAGGCCAACTATGGCACACAGACCGTGCTCGAGCGCATCAACCTTAGCGTGAAAAAAGGTGAGATCGTCAGTCTGATAGGCGCGTCCGGGTCCGGCAAAAGCACGCTTTTGCGGGTTCTCATGGGCCTGCTGCCGCCGCTGGCCGGCCAGGTGCGCATTAACGGTGAGATCATCGATTACACGAACCGGGCCCAAATCGGGCGCATCCGCTCGCAAATGGCTATCGTTTTCCAGCAGTACAACCTGTTCCAGAATATGAGCGTCCTTGACAATGTCACGGTCGCTCCGATCAAGGTCAAAGGCCGGCCGCGCAAGGAAGTAGAGGAATACGCTATTGCCCTGCTCCAGAAGGTCGGTATGGGCGCCAAACTCAAGGCCTATCCTGACGAGTTGTCAGGCGGGCAACAGCAACGCGTGGCGATCGCACGGGCTCTGGCATTGCAGCCCGAGATCCTGCTGCTCGACGAGGTGACTGCCGCCCTAGATCCGGAGCTGGTCACAGAGGTACTGGACACCGTGAGGCTGCTGGCTGCCGATGGCATGACGATGTTCATCGTATCCCACGAAATGAGCTTTGTCCGCGAGGTCTCGACCAAAGTCGTTTTCATGGACGGCGGCCATGTGATCGAAGCCGGTGATCCGCGCCAGATCTTTGATCAGCCTCAACAAGCGCGCACGCGCGAATTCGTTGGCAAGATCCTGCGCCACTGAGGCGCCGGACCGTCACTCAGGCCCCGAAGTCGCTGACCAGACCGTTACTCAACCGCGAGAGCGTGTAACGAGCCAGGTTGCGCAAGTGCGAGAGTACCGCTTCATCCGCACTTTTTTCATCGCCTGCAATGTAGGCGTCGAGAATGGCCAAATGCTCTTTACGATCGTCGTCAATGCGGTTGAATGGATCGACCACCTCGAAAAGTCGGCACAAAACGCGCAGATGCGCAATAGTCTCGGCTAGCATCGCATTGCCAGAAGCGCGCGCGAAAAGTCCGTGAATTTCATCGTCTGCCTGCCAATGACTGGCGCCTTGCTGACTGGAATCTAGAGCAAGAATGTTTTCACGAAGCGCTCGAATTTCGGCCGGTGGCACACGCCCCATTGCCAGACAGACGGCCTGTGACTCAAGGCGTTCGCGCACTTGGAGGCACTGGAAATAATGGGATGCAGTGATACGGCGCACGGCATAGGAGCGCGTATTGGCGCGGACCAGCAAACCTTCCCCCTCGAGCCGGAGCAAGGCTTCGCGCAAAGGAGTTCGGGACATTTGGAGTCGCTCGGCCAGCCGCCCCTCAACCAACACTTCACCGCCGGACAGCTCCTTTTGGAGAATCAAGCGCCGGACAATGGCATACGCGCGATCAGTCAGATTAGATGACGACTCTTCACTTCCCTCTTGTGCCTCGTCGTCGATAGGTGCGCGGTACTGCACTTGGGCAGTCGCTTCAGCCCTTGGTCGGGTCCGCGTTGCAGAGTGCAATGGCCCCTTGGGAGATGGTGCGACTTTGGGCTTCATATACTTTGTCTACACTTTGTGGGCAATTGCCAACAGCATACGACCTTATCCAGGTTCTAAAGACTGCTGTATAGATTTTTAATGATACAGGAGCCTTTCAAGTCAGTGTCTGCTCATGCATTTTCATCGTTCTCGCCAGCCTGGCCTGGCAAGTTAAATCGGCCGTCAAACCGCCTTAGGGCATCGGAGTCTCGTTGTGCTGGATTAATTAGACAACTGCACCTCACTCCTTGGGCTAAACCCGCTCATCATCAGTTGGCATGCGAGCCAGGTTCAGCACGTTCCCAGCCAGAATCAGACCGATGCCTAACAACGTAAATAGATCCAATCTTTCCGAGTAAGCCAACCATCCAACGAGCGCGGTCAACGGCACACGCAGGAAGTCCATCGGTACGACAACGGTAGCATCTGCAAGCTGCATCGCCCTGGCGAAGCAGTAAT
>CANJWZ010000020.1 GCA_947478725.1 Comamonadaceae bacterium | reverse complement strand
TCCGAAAGATCACACACAACCGTGGCGATCCGGGGGCTGCTGTCTTGAAGGGCCTGCAGACTTTGCACATTGCGACCCAGGGCCAACACCGGTACGCCCGCTTGGGCCAATTGCAAGGCCAATTCGCGCCCTATGCCCGCAGTGGCGCCTGTCACGAGCGTGCGCGGCATCGCCACATGGGTTTGAGAATTTTGTAGCGCGGTGTGGCTGAATGTTTTGGTGTTCATGGTTGGTGTAAAGTTTTGTTACTCATTTACCGCACTTTAGAGACACTCCACCATGTCGTCGTTAACTCAAATCAATCGCCCACCAGTGGCCAAAGCCCTTCTGGAAAGTGCGTCGGGTGGCCCGCTGCCCGAATGGGACGTGGTGGAAAATGCGCTGCGAGTGCTCAACTTTGAAGCCGGCGGTACTGTTTTTTTACAAGATGTGGCGCACCCGTATGTGTACGTGGTGCGCAGTGGCTTGGTCAAACTGAGCTATCTGGGTGAAGATGGCAATGAATGGATCAAGTCTTTCGCACATGAAGGCCGTTTCTTTGGCAGCATGGCCGCGCTGGAGCCGCGCGGGCGCACCAGCTTCATGGTGACCGCGTTGGAGCCAAGCACCGTAGAGCAAGTGGACTACCGCGTGCTGGCGGGTTTAGCCACAATGCATTTGCCATGGTCACGCGCCTTGCACGCCATGGCGATGGTGCTTGCCACACGCAAGGAAAAACGTGAATGGGAGCTGCTGACACTCGGGCCCGAAGCGCGTTACATCGGTTTCAAAGACACTTATCCAGAGTTGGAGCGACGTATTCCGCAAAAAGATTTGGCCCGCCACTTGGGGCTCACACCGGTCGGGCTGAACCGCATTGTGAGGCGGGTACGCCTTCGGCTTGAAGGCTAGGCTGCGCTTTTCAGAGTCAGCTGTCGCGGCAACCCCACCATACACACGAACTGAATGGCTGCCCTGGCTTTGTGCCTGATGCCAGAGGTGACTGATGGACTCATGACCGTGCAGAAGCTAGGTTGAACAGCTGCGACGCGGTGGTCGACCAACGACTGTCGATGATCCATTTCATTCTGACCAATTAAAGCCGTCAACACGCAGGTTGGTTACAGCCGTTGGGCGGCAGCATGTTGATTCCGGTGTCAATGGGAGCCACTTTTCTGCTGAATTTTTGAGCCAAGAGATTTCTGGGAAAAGTCAGGAGCACCCCGCCACCCGTCGGAATGGCATGGATCAGTTCAAGCCATGTCAAACCCACTTGCGACACGGTGATTTGAGCAAAAAAAGAGGTGTGTCAGATATTGACAACTTGTTACATGTCTCCTACGATTTGCATTCGATTAAAAAACGGGACACGATCGAGAAAACCCGTTTCCTCAAACGTCTTGCCCAACCCAGCCAGCAAGCGACCAGCAAGCGGCAATTGCTAGCCACGCGCTTGCATGCCGACCCGCAAAGAACGCGGCTCGAGTGGCCTGACGAGTGCGCAAGCTGGTCGCCAACTGATCTCCTCATGCCCAGAAATCACCCAGCCGCTTTAAAACCTGACTTCACCATAGCGAAAGAACCTGATGAAACATTCACACCCCGTCATCCGCCGTACCGCTTTGGCCATGCTGGCATCCGTTTGCGGCTCTGCATGGGCCGCTACCGAGCCAGCGGCGACCAAAAAAACACCAGCTGCGAGCAAAGACAAGCCCTGGCCAACCCAACCGATCAAGCTGCTGGTGGGCTTTCCAGCAGGCTCGGTGCAGGACATCTCCGCGCGCATCATTGCCGAACCGCTCAGCGCCGCGCTCGGCCAACCAGTGGTTGTCGAAAACAAGCCCGGCGCGTCCGGCGCCATCGCAGCAGCAGCGGTGGCGCAGGCCACCGACTCGCATACCTTTGGCGTCATGAACAACAGCCAGCTGACGGTTGCAAAGATGCTCAACCCGCGCCTGGCCTATGACCCAGCCACTGACTTGGCACCGGTGGCCTTGATTGCAACGTCACCACTGGTGATGGTGGTCAGCAGCCGGGCGACCGGCACCACACCGGCGCAGTGGTTAGCTTGGCTGAGTGCACTGAGCATCAAAGGTAACTTCGGCTCGCCCGGGGTGGGCACGCCTGGCCACCTGGGCATGGAGTTGATCAAAAGCAAAGTCGGTGGCCTGCAAACCACGCACATTCCTTATCCCGGCAACCCGCAAGCGATCAACGCTCTGCTGTCTGGTGAGATCCATGCTGCACTGCTGCCACCGGGGCTGGCCATGCCGCATATCAAGGCCGGGACACTTCGTGTGGTGGGCACAGCCAGCGAAACGCGCAGCCCGCTGGCGCCGGAACTGCCGACACTGCGTGAGGCGTCGATCTTTGGCGTAGACCTTGAGTTGATCACCGCCCTGGCTGCGCCGGCCACGATTTCATCAGCGATTCGCAACAAACTCGGTGCCGCCGTGATCGATGTTGTCAAGGCCCCAGACACCCGGCAGCGGCTGGTCACCGCTGGCTGGCGACCCACGCCGTCCAACTTCGAAGGGCTCAGCAGCAAAATTCGGTCGGAAACCCGAATCCTGGGCGGCATCATCTTGATACGCAACATCCGCGTTGAGAGTTGAAAGTTAATTTCCGTGTGAAATTGAGCCACTTTTTGCCTGAATTTTTGAGCCAAGAAATTTCTGCGAAAAGTCTTGAGCGAATCGGCCAGCCGTGAGAAATGAATGGATCATATTGAGGCCGAACAAGCACCAACATGGGGCTTAAGCCAGGGCTGAATTCACCGTCTGGGTAAACCGGTTGAACCTCCGGAGGCGATGTGTTGAAAGCGTTTCTCTCAACAGAACAAAATTTTTCTCATTTGATCGCGGGTAGGCTCCACGCCTCAAATTGGCCGGAACATTGGAACGGCCTGCCCAGACTCGCTGTCTTTGAAAACGAGCTGCATCGCGTCGCCGATGCGCACCTCGTCCAGGTCGCAATCGACGATGTTGGTCATCATCGTCACGCCTTCCTCAAGCGTGACGAAGGCAAGTGCGTACGCGACAGGCCCAGACTTGCGAGTCACGCTGACCGAATAGACGGTGCCCCTCCCGCAGGCGGGAATCCATTCGGTGCGGTCGCTACCGCAGAAGGGGCAAATCGGACGAGGGTACCAGTGCACTTCGCTGCAGTCGATGCAGCGCTTGAGCAGCAGCTGTCCTTCGCTGGCGGCCTGCCAGAAAGGCGCATTGTCAGGATACACCACCGGGTCGGCGAAGATCCGTTTCTGCCAGGGCGTTGTCATGCCGTCACTGCCTTTCTAGAACCAAGGTGGCGCTGCCGTGTCGAGAGCCGAGGTGACCACCCAGCCCTTGTGCCAGTGCGAGCGCACAGTTTTTAACCTGTACCGACGGATGCGCTGTGCCACGCAACTGCCGTACGGCCTCGATGACCTTGGTCATGCCGCCGCGGTTGGCGGGATGATTGTTGCAAAGTCCGCCACCATCGGTATTGATGGGCAGCCTGCCAACGCCAGCGATCAGGTTACCGTCAGCGACGAAGCGTCCTCCCGCGCCCTTGGCGCAAAAACCAAGGTCCTCAAGTTGCATCAGCACAGTGATCGTGAAACTATCGTAGATGGATGCGTATTGAATGTCCGCAGGCGTGATGCCAGCTTCATCGAACGCGGTTCTGCCTGACCACGCCGCCGCTGAAAATGACAGGTCAACGCGCCCGCCGTTGTGACCTTTGAGGGCTTCGCCCGCGCCGCGCAAGCTGACAAGCGCCTGACCCAGCGACCTGGCGATTTCAGGCCGCGTCACGACCAGCGCACCCCCGCCGTCGCTTACAACGCAGCAGTCCATGCGTCGCAGCGGGTCTGCGATGAGCGGCGAGGCAAGAACATCGGCCACGGTGACCACGTCGCGGAGCATCGCCTGGGGGTTATGCTGCGCATGCATCGATGCGGCGACCTTGACCCAGGCAAGCTGCTCGGGCGTCGTTCCCCAGTCATGCATGTGTCGCGCTGCGACCAGCGCGTAGTTATTGACGGTAACGACCCCGTAGGGCAGCTCAAATGGGTCGTCGGGGACGTTGGGCTTGGAGCCCTGCGGACGAGTGCCACTGCTGGCATCGGATCGTGGCCTGCCGGCCAGTGTGATCAACGCGACATTGCATTTGCCGGCGGCAATGGCCTGCGCGGCATGCGACACGTGAACCAGATACGACGATCCGCCGGTGTCGGTCGAATCGATATGGCGACAATGCAGGCCGAGATAGTCCGCCATGCTGAGCGCCCCAAGGCCTGGTGCGTCGCCTGCGCAGAAATAGCCGTCGACGTCCCGCAGGCTCAGGCCAGCGTCGGCCAGCGCGCCGCGTGCGCATTCGGCGTGAAGTTGCGCCACTGTATTGTCGGGCGCCTTTCTTGTGGGGTGCTCGTATGCACCGGCTATGCAGACTTTGCCTCGAATGCTCATGAATTTATCTTTCCGACAGCACGCGCGATCAGCGCAAAGCTGTCGCGTCCATATCCGTCCAGCGGCAATCGATCAGGCCGTCCTGATCACAAACACCGGTTGGTCGAACTCAACCATGTCACCATTGCGCGCGAAGATCGCTTCAACGGTGCCAGAGACTTCCGCGATAAGTGAGTTGAAAAGTTTCATCACTTCCATCAAACCCAGTGTGTCTCCCTTTTGCACGTTGGCACCAACCTCGATGAATGGTGGATCCCCCGGCGCCTTGGCGCTGTAGAACGTCCCGATCATCGGCGCGCGCACGATATGAACGGTACCGAGCGCTTCCTGCTCCAGCCAGGCCGCCACATCGCCGTTCGGCACGGTGGCTGGGAAACTGCCGGTCGGGGTGGGCGCAGAGCGTTCCGATTCAATCGCCGCGGCAGGTTTCAGTGCTGCAAGACCGGGCGCTACCGCCGGCGCGGCTTGCGTATGAGGCGCCGCACCACGGCGAACCACGATGCTGACCCCGCCCACCGTGACTTCCACCGATGTGCAGTCAAGTTTGTTGATCGCCTCAAGGATGTCGGCGATTTCGTCAGGGGAAATTTCCATGGCACTCAACCTTTCGTTTCAATCAATCTGCGTGCGCGGCATGCGGTAAACCAAATGACGCATCGAAAGCGTCCTGCATGATGCCGACCTTGGGCGCGACTTCCACCTTCATCTGCGTCAGCGCAAGCACTTCATCAACGTCGAAGCCACGCGCGATTTCTTCCAGCCTGAACACGCCGTTCACCTGTCGCAATAGGGCCAGGTCCGTCACGACGGTGTCGACGCGGCTCTGCGCCGTGAGCGGGAAGGTGCACCGTTTGACAAGCTTGGGCAGGCCCTTGCCGTCGGTGTGTTCCATGAGGATGATCAGGCGGCTGTCGCTGGCGATCAAGTCCATCGCACCGCCTATGCCGCCACCAACCATGTTGGGTGTCGACCAGTTGGCCAGGTTGCCCTGCTCATCCACCTGATAAGCACCAAGCACGATCGCCGCTAGCCTGCCGGAGCGCGCCACTTCGAACGAAGTGACACTGTCGAAAAATGAAGCGCCTGGCACCAACCCCACGAATTCACCGCTGGCGTTGAAGTGGTCGCGGTTTAGCGGCTCGTCGGGCGCCAGCGGGCCGTATCCCATGATGCCGTTTTCTGCGTGCAGCATCACGTCTTTGTCGCCGATGTGGTTGGCGATCAGCGTCGGTATGCCCACACCCAAGTTGACGTAACTGTGATCGTCCAGAAGAAGGGCAGCACGCCGCGCGATCTCCATGCGAGCCATCGCCGGCTTGCCGTTGTAGGTTTTGAAGGTGTCGTCACCTCGCCGTTTCTTCCGCGCGCCAGGCGGCTCTGGTTCAAGCACGCGTTTGACCACCCGCGATACGAAAATGCCGGGCAGCCCGACACGCTCTGGCGGGATCTCGCCGACTTCGACGATCTCGTCGACCTCGGCGATTGACACGCGCGCCGCCTTAGCGAAGCTCGGATTGAAACTCTGGCTGCCCCCGCGAAACTCCAGGTTTCCGGCGCGGTCGGCTCGGCAGGCGCTGAGAAAGGCGTAATCGACCGTCAGGCCTTCCTCCATGACATAACGTTTGCCATTAAAGACCCGGGTCTCCTTGCCCTGCGCGATGTCTGTGTCGAGCCCCACCTGCGTATAAAACGCGGCGATGCCTGCACCGCCTGCGCGCAGACGTTCCACCAGCGTGCCTTGCGGAACGAGTTCAAGCTTGACCTCGCCAGCAGCGATTTGCCGTTCGGCATCGGTCGGCACACCGGGACGCGCCGAGAAAGAGGCGATCAGTTTGCTGACCTGGCGGTTTTCAACCAGAATCTGCGGACGCAGCTGGCCAGGCGCGCCCAGCGAATTGCAGACGATGCACAGATCATGAGTGCCCTGTTCTTTCAACGCCACGATGAGGCTTGACGCGAAGCCGTGATCGACACTGAAACCGGCGATCGCAATGCTCGCACCGTTGGGGATATCGGCCACGGCAAGTTGTGGCGAGTTCACGACTTTATCCATGGATCACCGCACCACCCGCAGGCGCATATTGCCGCTCTGGATGTTGACTTCAGCGACGTCGTTCAGGGTAGCTGCTTTTGCGAGCAGTTGCACCAGCGCAGCGCTGACGGGACCGTAGTCGCGGCGGCGTGCGAGGTCGTGCGCTTTTGTGTCGCCTTTGTGCTTGAGCATGTCTTCCACCGCGGCCTCTGGAATCATGTAGCGCAGGAAACGCTCTTCATCGCTGGCGTTTGGAAAGCGTTTGCGCAGTTCGGGCAGGGCGGGCGGCATATCCCACGGAGCCTCGCGCGCGGCTGCGTTGGCCTTCGCAAGAATCTTGTCGAGCACACCAGGATTGACAGGCGCAAGCAGCTTGCCGTAGTGGCCGAGCACGTAGTGAATGATCTCATCGGGCACGGTACCGTAACGCTTGCCTGTGACGACATTGAAGAGCGCCTGGTTGGCAACCAGTTGCGCGAACGGCGTCACCATAGTCGGCCAGCCGAGCTCTGATCTGACGAGTTCGATTTCGGCTATCAGCTCGGTAAAGCGGTTCAGCAAATTAGCGCTGGCCAGTTGTGAGCGAAGGTTGCTCAGCATGCCACCAGGAATCTGGTGGTTGTAATGCGTGTCGTCGTATTCGACCGGTCCGCCCAAAGGAAAACCATGGCGTTTGGCCACGCCCAGCAAATGTTGACTTGCGGCTTCGATCTCTGCATCATCGATGTTCAGGTCGTATCCTTTGGCGCGCAGGTTGCTGACGATCATCTGCATGGATGGCTGCGCCGAGCCCTGCGCGAGGGGCCAGATGCCGCATTGCAGATCATCGACGCCGTGGTCGACACCGATCATGTAAACGCGGCCCGCCATGCCCGTCATGGAATGGCTGTGCAAGGTAATTTTTTTGCTGCCAGCACCACGACGTACCGCATCGACCAGCGAGCCTGCCGCGTCGGGGGTGACCAAGCCGCCGGAGTCCTTGATCATGATGTAGTCGACATCGGCAAGCTCGACCAGTTCACGCGCCTTGGTTTCATACAGGGCGTCGGTGTGGACCGGACTGATGGAGTACACCAGTGCAGCCGCGGTCTTCGCACCCAGGGCCTTTGCCTGCTTGAGTTGATCGACCATCATCTCGGTATCCAGCAGCCCATTCATCGCGGTCACCATGTTCACGCCGTTTCGCACGGTCAGATCGGTACACAGCTCCAGGATGTCGGTTGGCGCTAGACGGAAGCCCCATGCCACCTTGCCGGCCGTGTATCCAGCCATGATCGGCGTTGGCATCAACTTGCGGAGCAGGCGTGAACGCTCCCACGGGTCGTCTTTGGTGAAGCGCACAGCAGAGTCAACGATGACATGCGCCATGATGTCAACCGAATCGACACCCGAGCGCTCTAGGTGCCGGGCAACCGGCACCATCATGTCGGTTGACATGCGTGTAGCCCATAGCGACTGGTGGCCGTCGCGCAGTGTGGTGTCGCGGATCGTGATCGTTTTCCCCATGGCTCACCTCAATTCACGTTTTTAAAGGTCCTGTGTAAGCGTCACTCGACCGTGATCGAGTTCTCGCGCACGACTTTTTCCCATTTCTGGAGGTCACTTTTGATCAGCGACTGGAAAGCTGCGATGGAGTTGCTGGTGGGCACCATGCCGCGCGAGAGCCAGTTTTCGCGCAGCTTCGGATCGCGCAGCGCCGCCGTGACGGCACCGTTCAGTTTCTCGAGGATCTGCGGGCTGGTTCCAGACGGCGCGAGCAAGCCCCACCACACATCGATCTGATAGTCGCGCAGCCCGGACACGCCCGATTCGGCAACGGTTGGCACATCGGGAAACAGAGCGAATCTTTCGCGTGACGTGACGGCGAGCGCTTTAAAGTCGCCGGACTTGATGTACGGGTCTGCCGCGGCCGGCGTTGCGAAGTGGATATCGACTTCTTTTTGCAGTAGCGCCAGGATGGCCGGGCCAGTGCCTTTGTAGGCCACATGAACGATGTTCGTGTTGGCCTGCTTGTTGAACAGCAGACCCGCCAGGTGGCCCGGTGTGCCAACGCCAGCACTGCTGAAGTTTAGCTTGCCGGCGTTCTTTTGGGCATAGTCGATCAACTCCCTGATGGAGGTCACAGGAACCGATTTATGCACCACGACGATGGTCGGCGAGGTACCCACCAGAGACACCGGCACGAAATCTTTTTCCAGGCTGTAGCCCGGCTTTTTATAGACAAACTGGTTGATCACGTGGGAGTTGTTGGCCAGCAGCAGCGTGTAGCCGTTGGGGGTCGAGCGTGCCACGAACTCGGCGCCGATATTGCCGCCGGCCCCTCCCTTGTTGTCGATCACCACGGGCTGCTTCAGGCTTGCCTCGATGTAGATGCCAACCGGCCTGGCGAGGATGTCGCTGCCGCCACCGGGAGCGTATGGAATCACGATATGAATTGGCGCGGCAGGGTATTCCTGCGCGAACGCCGGGACGGACAGGCTGGCGGTTAGCGCCATGGCACACGACAACAGGGCTTGCTTCAACATCTTAGGCTCCTTGAAAAGTTTTCCAAAACCATCGATCCGGGTTTAAAAGTGACGCGTAAAAAAATGTGACAGGCCTGGGATTCATTGAGTCTCCCGGCTAATTCTGGTGGCATCGGCGTGCTTGCCCGCTTGGGCGCACTCCTGTGCCATTTGCTCTACCAGCACGGTGCTGACCCTGCCAGCTGTGAACTCCGGATGTGTCACGGCGTAGCGGACAAAATCAAGCGTCGTTTTTATCCCCTCGACGCGAAAGCGCGCGAGTGCCTGATCCATGCGTGAGATGGCTTCTTCGCGGTTGCAGCCGTAAACGATGAGCTTTCCAATCATGGAGTCGTAATAAGGCGGTACGACGTACCCTGTGTAGCAGTGACTATCGACGCGGATATTCGGTCCCTCAGGCGCAGACCATTCGGTGATGCGTCCAGGACTGGGCCTGAAGCCTTCGGACGGAATCTCGGCATTGATTCGGCACTCGATCGCATGACCGCGAATGACGACGTCTTGCTGGCTGAATCGGAGCTTTTCGCCACGCGCGACGCGCAGCTGCTCCTGCACCAGATCGATGCCGCTCACCATCTCACTGACCGGGTGCTCAACCTGAATGCGGGTGTTCATCTCAAGAAAGAAAAACTGCTTGGCCTCTTCGTCGTAGATGAACTCGACGGTTCCGGCGCTGACATAGCCGATGCTTCTTGCCAGTCTGGCGCCAGTGTTGCGGATATCCTCACGCAGCGATGCAGAGATGGCCGGCGCCGGGGACTCCTCAACGAGCTTCTGGTGGCGGCGCTGCAATGAGCAGTCGCGCTCGCCCAGGTGAATCACGTTGCCGTGGGTATCGCCCAGCACCTGAACCTCGATGTGCCGCGCGTTGGCGATGTAGCGCTCGACGTAAAGCGTGCTGTCGCCAAAGGAGGCGTGCGCTTCGCCGGATGCCGATTCGAACATGCGCTGCATGTCGGCGGGCTGTGTGACGATCTTCATGCCCTTACCGCCACCACCGGCAGCCGCTTTCAGCAGTACTGGAAAACCGATCTGGCTGGCGGCCACGGCCGCACCTTGCCACGAGGCGACCTTCTGCGAACCCGGCAGCAACGGAAGCCCGAAGGCCAAGGCTCGCTCACGGGCCTTGAGCTTGTTGCCCATATCGCGGATGTTGGCCGGACTGGGTCCGACAAATACCAAGCCCTCAGCCGCACAGACCTCGGCAAGCTCTGGTGATTCGGACAGGAAGCCATACCCGGGGTGCACCGCATCGGCACCGGAACCCTTCGCTGCCATGATGATGGCGCGAACATTCAGGTAACTTTGCGCGGCAGGCGCAGCGCCGATACAGACCACGCGATCGGCCGCGCGGGCGGGCAGGCTGTCGCGGTCTGCCACTGAGACGACCAGCACCGTTTCAATGCCCATCTGCTGGCAGGCGCGGATAACTCGAAGGGCAATTTCACCACGGTTGGCAATAAGCACACGGGTAACGGGCAAGTTCAGACTCCTGCTTTACTGGCGAATTCCGGGAATCTTGACACTGCAACATGCATACTGATCATGCATTATTGGGATAAATTTATATTTCATGCTATTTTGCATGCAAAAAATTGTATCTCTGACTAGGGTTTTCCAGCACTTCAGTCATTGGCAATAACGACTCGGGTATTTACACCTAGACAGCATAAATTGACCCTTTGCCTCTTTGCATGCAAAATTGCACGCATATGTCAACATCAACGTCATCTTCATCCAAGAGCACGGCAGAACCCAAGCCCATGATCCGCAGCGGCGAAGATTCGCCTTCGCTAACCGACGACCAGATCGAGGACGCAAAAAAGATGATCGGCGTCTGGCTGCGCCGCGACGTGCACACACCAGCCATTTATGAGCCACTGTCGGTTCATGACATTCGCCGCTGGGCGCACTACAGCGTGGGCGACGACAATCCGCTTTTTTCGGATGTCGAATACGCCAAGCGAACGGCACATGGGGTCGTCGTCGCGCCCCCCACATTTCTATACACGATAGACAGCGGCATCATCGCGCCGGGCATGCCAGGCATCCAATGGATTTTTGCCGGCTCACGATTCGAGCACTTCCATCCCGTGAAGGCGGGAGACACCGTCACTGCCCGTGCCCGCCTCATCGACGTGCAAATCAAATCAAGCCGCAATGTGTCGCGCTACGTCAACCAGGTTGGCGAGGTTCTCTATAGCAACCAGCACGGCCAACTCGTCAGCCGCTATGAGGGCGACATCTACCGGATTCCGCGCAAGCGCAGCGGCGGCGGCTTCAAGTTCGCAGTCAACGGTGCTGCAGAAGCGCCCAAGCCCTACAAATATACGGACAAGGAAATCGAAACCATCGCAGAAGGTTATCGCAACGAATTCCGTCGCGGCAGCGATGCGCTGTATTGGGAACAGGTCGAGGTCGGCGAGATGCTGCCTGTGGTGCAAAAGGGGCCGCTCACGCTGGTAGACATCGTAGGCTTTTATTCGGGCCGCCGTACGGTTTACAGCGTCATGAAACTGGCCTTCGCCGAGCGCGATCGCCATCCACGCAACGTCTACTACTCGCCGACACGCAACATACCAATGCATCCTGCCGCAGGCCATTTCGATGTGGAAATCGCCCACGAAATCGGCATGCCCGGTGCTTACGATCAGGGCTGGCAGCGCATCAACTGGGCGGGCCACCTGCTGACCAACTGGTGCGGCGACTTGGGCTTTGTTCGCAAGCTAGAAGGCCGTGTGACCAAACCCAACCTGGTCGGCGACCTGACCCGCATGCATGCCGAAGTCACCGGCAAACACAAGACAAAAGACGAAGCGCTGGTCGATATCCGCTGGTGGGGCGAAAACCAGCGCGGCGAACAGAACTGCAGCGGTAAGGCGCAAGTGCGACTGCCTTCACGCGACATCACCCTTCGGTGCTAAGGAGACAGGGATATGCGCAGACCTCTCGAAGGCATCAAGATACTTGACCTCACGCACGGCGTGGCTGGCCCTTACTGCACGATGGTGCTCGGCGACCTGGGCGCTGAAATCATCAAAATTGAAAAACCGGAACGCGGCGACGCCACGCGCTACATGAACGTCAGCGAGCGCTTCCACACCGACATTCCCAAAGTTGGCGGGGACTATTTCCTCGCTGTCAACCGCAACAAGCGCAGTATGGCGCTTGAGATGAAAACACCCGAAGGACGGGCGATTTGCGAAGAGCTTGCCGGATGGGCCGACATCGTGGTGCAGAACTTTCGCCCTGGCGTGACCAAACGCCTTGGGCTCGACTATAAAAGCCTCGAGCGATTCAACCCGAAACTGATCTACGCCAACATTTCTGCTTACGGTTCTGAAGGTGTGCATGCAGACAAGGCCGGCATGGACATCGCTGTGCAGGCGCGCTCGGGAATCATGCGGATAACCGGCGCACACGATTCGAAAGAGCCGATTCGCGCTGGCGCGTCGGTGGCCGATTTCGGCGGCGGCATCTACTTGGTCGCTGCGGTGTTAGCGGCACTCTACGACCGAGAGCGCACCGGTAAAGGCCAGGAAGTCAGCGTCTCGCTGCTGGACGCGACGATGAGCCTGCTGATCAATTATTCTGTGGCGGTGATGGATGGTGGCGCTGATGTGGCGCCGCTGGGTTCGGGCCATCCGCAGCTGGTGCCGTATCAGTCTTTCCCGACACGAGATGGTTTTGTGGTCGTCGCTACTGGCACCAACAAGACCTACCGCACCTTCTGTGATGCGATCCATCGGCCAGATCTTGGCACCAATCCGCTATTTGCATCAAACCAGAGCCGGGTCAAGAACCGTGATGCGATGGTGGCCGAGCTCTCGAAGGTCTTTGTACAGAGAACTACATTAGATTGGCTTTCCATCCTGGAAGAAGCCGACATTCCCTGCGCTCCTGTCAACGACTTGGCGACAGCTTATGAAGAGTTGCGAACCACCTCGCCCGACATGGTCACCAGCGTGCAGCATGCAAAGCTTGGCAAACTGACGCAGCTCGGCGTGCCCTTTCGCTTTTCCGGCTGTGGTGGCGACATCCGCCGCGCACCGCCGATGCTGGGAGAACACACGGACGAGGTGCTTTCTGAAATCCTAGGGCGCAGCGGCGAGGAGATCGCAGCGCTGCATAAGAAGAACGTTATCTGATGAATGATCTGATGGACAAACCCGGACGCACAAATGACCATGCCCGTATCGCGAAGCACCCGGGGGCAGGCCATGCTGCCGGCCGCTCTGGCGCTTTCGATGGCAGCTACGCAAACCCGCTCGACTTCATCTTTCATGCGCGCTCAATCGCACTGGTGGGCCTCTCGACCGATCCGCGCAAGATGACCGGCGCGCCGCTGGGCATACTGCGCCAGACCGGCTTTAAGGGCCAAATCTACCCGGTCAACCCAAAGGCCACCGAGATCGGCGGTCTGCGCTCGTACCCGAGTATTGATGTGCTGCCTGAAGTGCCTGATGTCGCCATGATCATGCTAGCGGCAAAACACTGCGCGCAGGCGGTGCGTGACTGCGCCGCGAAAGGCACGCGTGCGGTCGTGGTGATGAGTTCAGGATTCGAGGAAACGGAGAGCGGACACCAGGCGGCGGCAGACCTGGCGGCTGCGGCTCGGCAGACCGGTGTCGCGGTGGTCGGGCCCAATTGCGAAGGTGTCTGGTCGGTTGCCGCGCGCACCCTGTTGACCTTCGGGTCAGCCGCCAAGCGGGATGTGCTGCACCATACACCGGTGGCTGTGCTGTCACAAAGCGGCGCCATGGCAGGAGCGGTCGCGCGCCATCTGCAAGACGCTGCAATCGGCTGCTCCTATGTGGTGTCGGTCGGCAATGAAACCGTGCTGACCATCGCCGATTACATGGAATGGATGATCGAGCAGGAGGACGTGCGTGTCGTGCTGCTTTTCATTGAAGGACTGCGCGATGGTGAGCGCCTGCTTCAACTGATTCGACTGGCAACATCACGCGGTATTCGCGTTGCGGCGCTGAAGTCGGGGAATTCGAAGGCTGGCATGGAAGCGGCCGCATCGCACACAGGAAAGATCGCATCCGAATTCAGTGTCTACCGAGACCTGTTGGCAGGCGCTGGTGCGATCTTGCTGGAAAGCCTGACTGAGCTGATCGCCGCAGGCGAGGTGCTCGGCACCGCGCCACTGCCTGTATCGCATTTGCAAGAACAAAGTCAAGCGCGCGACGGTCAGGATGGCGTGTCTGTTTTCAGCATTCCGGGCGGGACACGTGCTTTAACGGCCGACCAGTGCGAGGCGCATGGTGTGCCGCTTTGTACTTTTGCACGCAGCACGGTCGCGCAGCTGACGGATGCGCTGCCTGAATTTGGCGGTGTCGAAAATCCGACCGACTTGACCGGACAGGTGCTCTCGCATGAAGGCCTATTTGACCAGACGCTGTCCATCATTGCCAAAGATCCGCACACCGAGGCGCTGATCGTGCAGGTTGCCAATCGCGGACCCAGGGATGTGATGGAACGCGCCGCCTTGCTAGGCAAGATCGCGAGCGATACCGGCATGCCCGTGATCGCCACCTTCCTTGGCGACAGCCTGCCGGCAGCTGACCGCGCCAGACTGCGCGAGCTGAAAGTTTTGTGCGCGCGCGACCCTGCGGAAGCGGCGCTTTTCTTGGGCTGGCTCTACAAGGCGCGCCGTGCGACTGAAGCGCATCGCTTGCAGAACAGGGCCAGCGCGCTTTATCGCCAAAGCAGCATTGCCGCCCCGTCGGATTGGGCCAGCACCATGTCCTGGCTGGAAGCCGCCGGCATGACGGTACCGCGGTGGCTAGAAGTCGCGCCTGGCAGCAATATCGAGCAACTTTGCGCGGAACTGGGTCCAGTCGCTGTCAAGGCTTTTCCCGAAGATGCGGGTCACAAGACTGAACTCGGCCTTCTCTCGTTGAATGTGAAGGGCCCAGGGGCCATAGCCAACGAGGCTTGGCGCATCCGCAAAGCACTGAACAAACCCGAAGCTGGCATTTTGGTGCAGGAAATGGTCAAAAACGGTGTCGAAGTTTTTCTGGCTGCCACGCGTAACCCGGACTTTGGACCGGTCCTGGCCATCGGACTGGGCGGGGTCGCGGTGGAGCTTTTCCGCGATGTGGCCTGGCTCGCCTTGCCAACCGACCAAGCCACTGTGAGCAACGCAATCGCGAGCCTCAAGCTCAGCATCGTGCTAGCAGGCTTTCGCGGTCAACCGGCTGCTGATACCAGCGCACTCGTGGATGCAGCCGTTGCATTCGGCGACGCATTTTTGGCAACCACGCCGGCATTGGCCGAGTTCGAAATCAACCCATTGCTGGTACTGCCGCAAGGGCAAGGCGTGATGGCCGTCGATGCGCTGGTGGCTTCATGACGGGCCAGATCATGCACGTCAACGGCGGCGAATTCATGTTTTGACAAGCTGTCAAAAACGTGGACTCTAAACTCACCCCCAAAACTCCAGAGCAGACCATGAACCCAAACGCACCTGACCTGACCAATGCGATGGCGGACTTCGCTACGCGAAAGCATGAGTACCCGCCGCTGGCTCGCTCTCGTGCAGTCGATGCGATGACCGATTGCATCGGCTGTATGTTTGCCGGTAGCCGGGAAGCATTAGCCGAGCCGCTGCTGAAAGTTTTGCCGACGACCGATGGCATATCAAATCTTTTCCAGTCGCTTTTGATCGGCACAAGCCGTTATGGCTCGCCAGCAGACGCAGCTCTTTTCAATGGCGCGGTTGCGCACGCGCTGGACTATGACGACACCAACCATCCGGCATACGCGCATCCGAGTGCGGTGTTGGTACCCGCGCTGCTTTCTGCCGCGCGTATCTTCAAGGCCAGCGGGGCCGACTTGATCGACGGCTACATAGCCGGCTTCGAGATTTTCGGCAAGCTCGGTCGCGCCATGAACACGCAGCATTACAAACGCGGCTGGCATGCGACGTCCAGTTTCGGCACCCTTGCCGCCGTGGTCGGCGTTGCGCGCATTCTCGGCCTGACCCAGCAACAAACCGTGATGGCGCTCGGCATTGCAGCGTCTGCTGCATCAGGCCTGCGCGCCAACTTCGGCAGCATGGTCAAGCCGCTGCATGCAGGTTACGCGGCGCGCAATGGCGTGCTGGCTGCGCAGCTGGCTCTTGAAGGATTTGATGCTTCAGAGAATGTTCTGGATCATTCCTACGGCTACCTGTCTGTGTTCAACGCCGACATTGGTTTTGATGAAACGCCGTTGAGGGCGCTGGGCGAATCGCTGGAGATATTGACACAGCACGGGCTCGCGCTGAAGCCTTATCCAGCTTGCGGCGCTACACATCCAGGAATTGAAGCAGCCGTCGCGCTGCATCAGGAACTCAATGGTGAGCCCATTGAAAGCGTCCATGCCGGCGTTTGCGAAATGGCTTTTTCACCGCTGATCCATGTCATGCCCGCCACGCCGCTCGAAGGCAAGTTCAGCCTGCACTACTGCGTGGCCGCTGCCTTGCTGTTTGGCGAGGTGAACCTGTCCACCTTCACACCCGCAAATGTGGCTGATCCGAAAGTGCGAGCCTTGATTCGAAGGATCACCATGCAGACAGATGATCGCTGGAGGGATGACCCGGAATTCTCCACCGAGATCACCGTGGTGACGCAATCGGGCCGGCGTCTGTCCAGACACGTTCCACTGGCAGCTGGCAAGCCTGACCGCTGGTTTACCGCGCAGCAGCTGCGCGCCAAGTTCAACGACTGCACCGCGCCGCTGGGCAGTGCTTTTCAGGACCGCATCTACAGCGTCCTGCGCAATATGGAACAAGCGTCCAACGCATCGGAGCTGATGGCGCAGCTGGATGTCCGTGACTACGCGATGCAGTCGCCGCCTGATCCGGTCAATACATTTTTGGAGACACGAACATGAAGGCCAACACGAAACGGCAGTTCCTCATCACCGCCGCCGCACTGATGGCATTGAGCCAGGGCGCTTATTCGCAGGAATATCCGACCAAACCCGTACGGTTGATTGATCCGTATGCGCCCGGCGGTTCGACCAGTGTGGTGTCGCAGTCGCTGTCAAAAAAATTCCAGGAGTTTACCGGCCAGCCCATGGTGGTCGACCACAAGGCGGGGGCTGCCAGCAACATTGGCGCCGACCTTGTCGCAAAGGCTCCGGCGGATGGCTACACCTTGCTGGTAGCGGCCAGCAGCCTGGCGATCAACCCCAGCCTCTACAAGAATATGCCCTTCGATCCGCTCAAGGATTTGACGGCGATTTCCATCCTGATCCGCACGCCTAACGTGCTGGCCGTCAGTCCTGCGCTACCGGTCAAGAGTGTGGCTGAACTGATCGCTCACGCCAAAGCTAACCCTGGCAAGCTCAACTACGGCTCGTCCGGCAATGGTGCCACCAACCACATGGCGATGGAGCTTTTCAAGTCCATGGCCAAAGTCGATATACAGCACGTGCCATACAAGGGCGGTGGCGAGGCGATGGCTGCGCTGCTCGGCGGGCAAGTACAGGTGTTGTTCAACCCGGCATCCACACTGGCCCCGCAGGATAAGGCAGGGCGGCTGCGCATGCTGGCCGTCGGCAGCAATGGGCGCGTCAAAGGCCTGAATCTGCCGACGGTGTCGGAGTCTGGCTTGCCGGGCTTTCAGTCTGAGGTGTGGTTTGGCCTTTTCGCTCCGGCCCGAACCCCGGCACAAACGATTTCTAAACTTAACTCGTTGACCAATCGCATACTCAAGGATCCGGGCTTCGCGAGGATCCTCAACGACGCAGGACTCGAACCGCTGGGCGGCACCGCTGAAGAGATGAACCGGCTGCTCCAGACCGACACGATTCGCTGGGCCGAGGTAGTCAAGACAAGCGGTGTGAAAATTGACTGATCGCGGTCGGATTGTGAAATAAACCATACCGCTTTGTTCTCCGTTCTGCAAACTGATTGAATGCCCAAACTTGTCTACCACCAAACCTTCCGCGCCCGCCCTGGCCCCAACGCATGCCGATCCTGAAGTGCTCGATGTTCTGGTGCAAAGCACCTATCAGTCCATCAAAGACGCCATTCTCGGCAACCGTCTCAGGCCGGGGCACAAGCTGATTCACCAGGCGCTGGCCGAAAGCCTGGGAGTGTCGCGCACGCCAGTACGGGAATCGCTTGAGCGTCTGTACCAGGAAGGCTATGTGACGCGGATCGCTAACCGCGGATACTTCGTGGCCGAGATTGACGTGCAGGAGGTCAGAGAGCTTTATCAGACGCGGGAAGCTTTGGAAATTTACGCGCTGCAATTGGTTTTTCGCGGAGGCATCAGCTCGGCCTCCGTCCTCGAGTTGCACGCCATCAACACGCGCTACAAAGCACTTTGCATGGAAAATCTGAGCCGGGAGCGCCTGATGGTTGACCGCGAGTTTCACCTTGCGCTGGCAGCACTGTCGGGTAATCAGTCCCTGCGCAAGATCCTAGGCGGTATTTTCGATCGCCTCATTCTTAAGCGCCGGGTTGAAGGCTTCCATGACCTTCGTGGCATCGAGCCCTATGAAGACCACGTTCGCATCCTTGCGGCCCTCGGCACCAACGACGAGCAAGCGGCTGTCGGTTTGCTGCGCAGCCACATCGGTGGTGCATGCGCTCGCTTCATCCATTACCTAGAGCCTGGCGCGGAGCCGGTGACGACCAGCATCAGCCCATGACCAGGGTCACTCACATCTGGCCCAAATTTAGGGCGAAATGAAGACCTAGACCCGCCGGAGCTACTTCGGTCGACTTGTTCAATAAAAATTCAGTGCCAGGCTGGCCGACATAGTTTCCAGGGCGATTCAAGTGGAAACGCGCTTTACAAGTCGATTGCCTTACATTAAAGTAAGGATCCTTCAAGGGCTTAAATCATGTCAACCGCAACCCTCACGTCCAAAGGCCAAATCACCATCCCTGTAGAGGTCCGAAATGACCTCAAGGTTGATGCCGGTGATCGCGTTGAGTTTGTTCAAATTTCGCCTGGTCGCTACGAGTTCGTTGCGGCTACTAGCGAAGTAACGGCGCTGAAGGGAATGTTTGGGCCGGCGAAAAAGACCGTTTCCATTGAAGCCATGAATGCAGCCATCACAAAGCGCGGGGCAGCAGCACGATGATCGGCCTGGATACGAATGTGCTCGTTCGCTACATCATGCAGGACGACCTCAAGAATTCACCCAAGGCCACCAAGTTGATTGAGTCTCTGGACAGTGACAACCGCGGATACATCACCATGGTGTCCGTCATCGAGTTGTACTGGGTGTTGAGCTCTTGTTATGAATTGACAGGTGCGCAGGTCGTCCAAGCGCTAGAGGCCATCCTTCGGACCAAACAGTTTTTGGTAGAGCGTGCGGATCAAGTCACGCGTGCGCTGCGAGTTTTCAGTGAAGGCAAGGCAGACTTTGCAGACTGTTTGATCGAACGGTCTGCAGCGGGTGCCGGCTGCACTCAAACCATGACTTTTGATGTCGGCGCGTCCAAGTACGCTGGCATGACTCTTATTGCCTAAAAGGCAACCATCGCGTTCCAGTACCAAGGCATCCAACACTTGCCCATCGTTGAAATGGGTGTGAAGCCACATGAGGGAAAGACTGACTTCAGCCGTTTGGAGGTTTGAATCAACGTGCGAGGTTAGAACTTGAAAAAGCGTCTTTGAATGCTTCCATTAGTTAAGCCCGTATTGATTTTCGAAGTTTGGCGACTTTAGAGTTGGACGATCGGCAGGTTTGGGCCGGAAGCTGACATATGCGAATGGCTGGTAACTGGCAGCCAATTTGGCTTTAGGTACCGATTCGATGGAGTTCGAATTTTCGAGGGTGCGCCTTCAAAATGAACCCGGTCAACGCGCGCAGCGAAATCCGATGTTGTGATGTCCCGCAGCCGGGTTGCGCGAAAGATCGCGGCCGCGCTGGGTCGTCGTGATTACACCGGGCTGTGAGTCGTGGCCCCCGCCACGCGTGGCGCGCACCAGTCCCGGCACCAAGTCTTCGCGGCCATCGGTGGCGCTGTAGGGATACGGACGGTAGGCGCTCGAAACCCATTGCCAAACGTTGCCGGCCATTTCTCGCACGCCGTAGGGGCTGGCACCGGCGGGATGGGTGTTGACCGGCGCGGTCTCGTTCCATCCTGCCGCGAACTGGCCGCGCCCGCGTTCCGGCAATTCGGAGCCCCACGGATAGCGCCGACCGTCGATGCCCCGTGCCGCTTTTTCCCATTCGGCCTCGGTCGGCAAACGCTTGCCGTTGACCGCACAGTAGCTGACGGCGCCTAACCACGGCACTTCCACCACCGGATGATTTTCGAATCCGGGGTCAGCCAGCCAGCGCTCGCCCTGGCGGTGGATCCGTGCGTCGGGGTCGTCATAGTCATAGAGCCGCGCGGTCGCGCCGGCTTTTTCGAGCTGAAGGTTCAGAAAGTTGGCGTATTGCGTGTTGGTCACGGGGAAACGGTCGATCAAAAACGCGGCGAGTGTGACCGGATGCGCCGGACGTTCGTCTTCAGGGCCGTGGTTGCTGCCCATCATGAACGGCCCGGCGGGGATATCCACCATCTCGCTGAGCGGTGCCTGCGCCGAAGCCAGCAGGGCGAAGAGAAGAGCAAACGCCCAGATCACCATGCGGCTCACAGCTCACCCCCATCTTGGTTCCCCTGAAGGAGAAGTCTAGTCCTGGTGTTGGACGAAGCCGCTGCGCGGAGTAATTTCCGCCAGTGCTGAAACGAACTATCGAGCAACTTCACCCCTTCAATTCTATTGGAGTGATTTTTGCAATATTTTGCTTTGAGCGCCAGAAACCAACGCCTTGAATTTCTGCTTTGTCGTCGAAACCGGCCATTCACTGGCCTGGGTTGGGACTTGGGGTCAGACCCATGACCCCGTCAACACAGCCCTGCGCACCCCCGGCGCCAGCGCTGTCACTTACGGGGGCATCGAGGCCAAAGGCATCGTATTTGACGTCGTGGCCGACGCCCTGCGCGTACCCAACACGGACACCCGTTCGTCCGGCAAACCAGAAAGCTTTGCCCGCCGCCGCATGGGCGCGGCGCTGGCGTCTGATGCCAATCAGCTCCCCGATTGATTCATTGATTATTTGCAAGCCCTGTTTTCGGTGTATGTTCAGACGCAGATCGAAATGATCCCGTTCAACTCTTCGCATGCCGACTCAAATACCGCGGGAGGGACTTGCTTCCACGCGTGCGGTCGAGCGCCACGGTTGCGCCAAGAAAATGACTTTGGTTGATGTGCCAGCACATAGCAAACCTCGCCCTTGGGTGACGTGAACTTGACAGCAAAAGGGTTGGTTTCGTTGCTGGGTGCATGAGTCATCGGCAGGCCAATCACGAGATTTGTACGCTCGTTAAACGCCTTGGAAGACAACACCAGCATAGGGTGCTCATCCTTCATTTCCGTACCAACCTGCGGATTGAAATTTATCCAGATCATGTCGCGCCGATCTGGCACCCATAATTTGCTCGCAGTCGCCATCAGAAGACTTCAGCGCCAACAAGGCCGGTTGCCATGACTTCACCACCATGAACAGCGGGATCGAACGCCTTGAGCTTTTGGGCAAGCGTCAGCTTTGGCTTGCCTGCGGTGCGCAAGAACACGCCGCCATCAACGACCTCTACATAGATGGGCAGGCCACGCGTAAATCGCGCAGCCTTGGCCACCGGGGCAGTGATACGCACCGCAAGGCCGTTGCCCCACTCCTGGACCGTTTGTTCAACTGAAACTGCTGCTGCCATTTGAATACCTCGAAAAATGTTGATACAAGTATATACGTTGCACTCTGATGTATCAACACGTATCTACATTCACCATCTTAAATCGCATCTGCGTGTACATCGCTAAGCGCTTCGTGGTTCACATCGATGTTTCTTTGGCGACAGTCGATTGAGCGATGGCACTGTTTAGTGTGTATTGGTAGCGATCTGCATGTCTGCTTAAGACTTTAATTGCTCAGAACAAAAATCAAACGCCCACTAACGAAACTACTCCACCGTCACACTCTTCGCCAAATTGCGCGGCTTGTCCACATCTGTCCCCCGCGCGCAAGCGGTGTGGTACGCCAGCAATTGCAGCGGCACCACATGCAGCAAGGGGCTTAAGGCGCCGTAATGCTCTGGCATGCGGATGACATGCAGGCCTTCGCTGCTGACAAGTTTGGTGCCTGCGTCGGCCAGCACGTACAGCACGCCGCCGCGGGCGCGGACTTCTTGCAGGTTGCTTTTGAGCTTTTCCAACAAGCTGTCGTTGGGGGCAACGGCCACCACCGGCATGGCGCTGGTCACGAGGGCCAGCGGGCCGTGTTTCAGCTCGCCTGCGGGATAAGCCTCGGCGTGGATGTAGCTGATTTCTTTAAGCTTGAGTGCGCCTTCCAGCGCAATCGGGTAGTGCAGGCCGCGGCCTAAAAACAGGGCGTTTTCCATCTTGGCAAAGTCTTCAGCCCAGGCGATGACCTGGGGCTCGAGGGCCAGCACGCCAGCCAATGCCACCGGCAGGTGGCGCATGGCTTTGATGTGTGCTGCTTCGTCGCTTTGTGTCAGGCGGCCTTTGCTTTGGGCCAGTGCCAGCGTCAGCAAAAACAGGCCCGCCAACTGCGCGGTAAAGGCTTTGGTGGATGCCACACCAATCTCGACCCCGGCGCGTGTGACGTAAGCCAGCTTGCATTCGCGCACCATGGCCGATGTGGCGACGTTGCAGATGGTGAGGGTTTGCGTCATGCCGAGCGACTGTGCATGCCGCAGCGCGGCCAGGGTGTCGGCGGTCTCGCCGCTTTGGGTGATGGTGACGACTAGCGTGCGGGGGTTGGGCACGCTGGTGCGGTAGCGGTATTCGCTGGCCACTTCAACCTGCGTGGAGATGCCGGCAATTTCTTCAAGCCAGTATTTGGCGGTGCAGCCGCTGTAGTAGCTGGTGCCACAGGCCAGAATCAGCACCGAGTCAATGTCTTTGAACACACTGGCGGCCCGGTCACCAAACAGATCTGGCGTGATGCCCTCGACGCCTTCTAGCGTGTTGGCAATGGCGCTGGGTTGCTCAAAAATTTCTTTTTGCATGTAGTGGCGGTACGGGCCCAGTTCTGCTGCGCCGCTATGAGCGACCACCGTCTTAACGTCGCGCTGCACCGCTTTTTGTGTCTTGTCCAGAATCCAGTACTTACCGAGCTGAATGTCAATCAGATCGCCTTCTTCCAGGTAAACGATCTGGTCGGTCACACCAGCCAGGGCCATCGCATCACTGGCCAAAAAGTTTTCTTGATCAACTTTGCCGACACCCAGAATCAGCGGTGAACCGGCCCGCGCACCGACCACGCGGTACGGCTCGTCTTTGCAGAATGCGGCGATCGCATAGGCGCCGTGCAGCTGGCTGACGGCGGCTTTCAAGGCTTCAAACAAATCACCGTCATACAGGCTTTCCATCAGGTGGACGATCACTTCGGTGTCGGTCTGGCTGTCAAACACGTAGCCCTTGGCTTGCAGTGCGGCGCGCAGTTCTTCGTGGTTTTCAATGATGCCGTTGTGCACCAGCGCGATCTTGCCGGGCCTGGCACCCACCGTGCCGGGGCCGTGGCTGAAGTGCGGGTGTGCGTTGTGGATGGCCGGTGCGCCGTGGGTGGCCCAGCGGGTATGGGCAATGCCGGTTGAGCCGGTGAGCTTTTCAAGGTCAACCTGCTCTTGCAGCTCTGCCACGCGCGATGTGCTGCGGGCACGTTTGAGGCCATCGGCATACACCGCCACGCCGCAAGAGTCATAGCCCCGGTATTCCAGGCGCTGCAGCCCTTGCACCAGCACCGGGACGATATTGCGGCCAGATACCGCTGCAACAATGCCGCACATCAACTTTCTCCTGAAAATGAAACCTGCTGATGCTAAGGTTTATTGATTTTTTAAGGCGCTTAATATTCGTCTATTTTTGAAATTAAATTTCTCAAATAACCATCAGTGAATTTTTATTTCATATAAAGTTAGCTTATGGAACAAAAACATAACACTGAACTAGACGCGACCGACCTCAAACTGCTGGACGCCCTGCAAAACGATGCTTCGCTGAGCAACCTGGCCCTGGCCGCGCTGGCCCACATCTCGCCGCCCACCTGCCTGCGGCGCGTCAAGCGGCTACGCGATGCCGGGCTGATTGAGCGCCAGATTGCGCTGCTCAACCCCGACAAGCTGGCACACATCACCGGCCACGGTCTGACGGCCATTGTTGAGATCACGCTCGACCGCCAGGGCGACGAACACCTGAGCGCCTTTGAGCAACGCATGCGTGTTGATGCGGCCGTGCAGCAGTGCTACCGCACCTCGCCGGGGCCAGACTTTGTGCTGGTCGTGCATGTGGCCGACATGCCTGCCCATCTGGCTTTGAGCCAGCGGCTCTTCACAGGAGACGCCAATGTTCGCAATGTGAAGGCATTTTTTAGCATCAAACGCTCAAAATTTGAGCCAAAAGTGCTTCTACGCCAATAGATTGCTATGCCTGAAGCTACTATTTAAATAGCATTACTTTTTGGCCTTCACCGGCCGCTTCCAGTTGGGCAGACTGATTTGCTTGGCCCGCGCCACATGCAGGCCGCCGGGTTCAGTGCTTTTGGCAAGCGTGGTGCCGCCGCCTACTGTGCCGCCCGCGCCGATGGTGATGGGTGCCACCAGCACGCAGTTGCTGCCAATATGCACATCGTCACCAATCACCGTGCGGTGCTTGTTGGCCCCGTCGTAGTTGGCGGTGATGCTGCCAGCGCCATAGTTGACGCGCTCGCCCACCGTGGCGTCGCCGAGGTAGGCCAGATGATTGGCTTTGGCGCCTTTGGCCAGGGTCGAATTTTTGACCTCTACAAAGTTGCCGATGTGCACCTCTGCACCCAGCTGCGCGCCGGGCCGCAGGCGGGCAAACGGGCCCACCAGCGCGCCCTCACCCACTTCAACGCCCAGCTTTTCGCCGTCGATATGGGTGAACGGGTGAATCACGGCGTTGGCGGCTATGGTGCAGTTGGCGATCACGCAGTTAGCGCCTACTCGCACGCCGTTACCCAGCGTCACTACGCCTTCAAACAGACAATTGACATCAATCTCAACGTCCTGGCCGCATATCAAGGTGCCGCGCACGTCAAAGCGGGCGGGGTCGGCCAGGCGCACACCCTGCTCCATCAGGGCAACCGCCCTGCGCTGCTGGTACGCGCGCTCCAGTTCGGCCAGCTGGACCGGGCTGTTCACACCTGCGACTTGCGCTGCATCAGTGATCTGGTGCGCCACCACCGCCACGCCGTCGGCTACGGCGAATTTCACAATGTCGGTCAGGTAGTACTCGTTCTGGGCATTGTGGTTGTCCAGCCGGGCCAGCCAGCGGCGCAGCAGGGCTGTGGGCACGGCCATGATGCCGCTGTAGATTTCATGGATTTGGCGCTGGGCGTCGCTCGCATCCTTGTGTTCAACGATGGCGCGTACTTGGGCTGATGCGCCTGGTCCGCTGCGAACGATCCGTCCGTAGCCTGTGGGGTCAGGCATGCTGAGGGTGAGCAGCGCCAAACGCTGGCCGTCACACTGGCCCATCAGCGCTTGCAAGGTCGCGGTTTGGGTCAGCGGCACATCCCCTGACAGCACCAGCGTCACGCCGTCATCGGCCAGCAAGGGCACGGCCTGCTGCACCGCGTGGCCGGTGCCGAGCTGCGGCTCCTGGCGCGCAAACTGGATGTCCAGCGGCGTTTGAGAAGTGCCTGAAAAGCCCTGAAATCGTGTACAAGCAGCTTCTACTTCGATAGCACCATGGCCCGTGATGACAACCACTCGGCGGGCTGATAACCCCGCTGCGCAGTCAAGCACATGGCCCAGCAGGGCATGCCCGCCCAAGCGATGCAACACTTTGGGCAAGCTGCTTTTCATGCGTGTGCCTTTGCCGGCTGCCATGATGACAACATCTGTCGGCGTCGACGACGATTTATTAACGAGAGCGGTCATGACACGTCCTTTGAATTTTTTGCGCTTGACCAGAATTATGTGCTGGCTGTTTGTGGGTCTGGTCCTACAAGGCTGCAACGCGGTCAAGATTGCCTACAACCAGGCACCGACGCTGGCCTATTTTTACCTCGACGGCTACGTTGACTTCAATGACGCGCAGAGCACGCAAGTCAAAAATGACCTGGCCCAGATGCAGGCTTGGCACCGGCAAACGCAGCTGCCTGCCTATATTGACTTGCTACAAAAATTGCAGCAAAAAATGAAGCAGGACATTACCGCAAGCCAAGCCTGTGAGGTGTTTGCCGACGTGCGGCAAAAAGCCCTCGCCATGACCGACCACGCCGAGCCAGCCGCCTTGAGCCTGGCCCTGACATTGACACAAAAACAACTCGACGCGATGCAGCGCAAGTTTGCCAAGGGCAACAGCAGCTGGCGCAAAGACTACCTGGACGCCAGCACAAAGGACGTTTTTGAAAATCGGCAAAAAAACGCCGTCAAGCGCGGCGAAATGCTGTACGGCAGCATCAACGACAGGCAGCGCAGCCTGATTTCACAGCAGATTGAAAAATCGCAGTTCAACGCCGCACAAAGCTATGCCGAGCGCGAGCGCCGCCAAAAAGATATGTTGCAAACGCTGGCCAAGGTGGTGGCCAGCCGGCCAGACCCGGTGACCTTGCAAAAAGACATGCGCAGCTTGATGCAAAGGTCCATCAGCTCACCCGATGCTGCCTACCGCAGCTATCTTGAAACCATCACGCAGGAAGGCTGCGCCAATTTTGCCGAGCTGCACAACGCCACCACAGCAGAGCAGCGCAAAAAAGCAGTCAACGTACTGGCGGAGTATGAGCAGGATTTCAAGATGCTGGCTGCGCAGAAGTGATGTCGGGCAACCAAGACCCATAGCCTCTAAAAGTCGACGCTTTGCCCTTCCGTCATGGGCAGCACCTTGACGCTGCCGATCTTGTTAAAGCGCCGGGGCTTTGGGGCCGCCGGCGATCCACGGGTCGATCACCATGGTTTTGCCGCCGTTTGGGCCTGCGCAGAGGTGGCCGCGCCTGTTGCCTGTTGCCTGTTGCCCCCCCGTCAGCTCTGCAAAGCTGCCCGCCCGCACTTCAGGCCTGAAGTGCGTTCCACATTTCTTTGTCGCGCTCAGCCGTCCAGATGCGCGGGTTTTTAATGCCGCTGGCTTCGTCAAACGCGCGGCTCACGTCAAACGGCAGGCAATGTTCGTAAATAAACACATGGCCAAAAATCGGGTCCATGGATTTGCGGGTGTGCGCCATCGCGGCTTTCAAGTCCATGCCGCCCGCAGCAGCTTCTTTACCCGCTTGGAACAAGGTCTGAACCCAACGCTTGGTGTAGTCCAGTGCCTTGTTGACGTTTGCTGCCCCCTTCATCGCCTCGCCGCGTCCCGGAACAATCGCCTCAGCCTTCAGCGCACGCAGCGCTTCAAGGGTGGCGGGCCATTCCTCCAGTTGCGCGTCGCCGGTGTACACGCCGGCTTCGTATTCCACCAGGTCGCCAGAAAACAGCACTTTTTCTTCTTCAACCCAGGCAATCGTGTCGCCGCGTGTGTGGCCCGGGCCGGGGTGCCAGACTTGTACTTTCACGCCGCCCAGGTCGAGCGTCAATTTGCCGGGGACTTCATTTTTTGTCGGGTCGCCGCCGCCAATCACCATGGTGGGCCAGGTCAGGCCAGGCACGCTTTCAGAGTTGCGGAACAGGCGCGGAAAGCGCTCCATCTCGCTTTGCATGTCCTGTGCACCGCGCTCAACAATCAGCTCATAGGTGCCCTGGCTGGCAATGACTTCTGTCGCGCCTTCGGCAAGGTAAGCGCTGGCCCCCAGCACACGCACCGCGTGGTAATGCGTCAGCAGCACGTATTTGATCGGCTTGTTGCTGACGCTGCGAATGCGCGCGATCAGGTCTTGCGCCATGGCGGGCGTGGCCGTGGCGTCGCTGACCATGATGAATTTGTCGCCGATGATGACGCCTGAATTGGGGTCGCCTTCAGCCGTGTAGGCCCAGCAATGTGCAGACAGCTGCTCGAAGGTGATTTTTTTATCGTCCAGGTCGGCTTGGGAGGCAAAGGCTTTTGACATGGGTGAATCCTTGGTATTGGCCTGATGTTAACTAAACGTCATCAATGACGAATAGTTGAATGCACTAAGCATCTTGCCGATAACCCTTGACATGCACCAGCCGGCTCAGCGCCCAAGCTGCCTGACAAAGACAAGCACCCAAGTCCAGCAGCGGTTGGCGTACTTCAGCTTGGGCAAATTGTCGCCGTCGGGGTGACGCCGCCACATTCAGGACGGCGTCGGTCTCCCAGCTGAAATACACGGATTGGTGGGGGTTGTTCTCAATCATTTCCAGCACCAGTTGCTGACCCGCTTGCAGTCGTAACAGGTCGCCTGCAGCTAAAAAGTGGTCTCCCGCCCGCGCCGTGCTGTCGTTCGCCGCGTTGGTAAAAGTCACCCACACCCGCCCATACGCCATGCGCAACTCGCCCGGCACGGTAGGTGTCAAGCTCATGGCGCGGCCTGCGCTTAACTTAAAGCAGCCCACCGCCCGCGCGGGAACCTGGTGCGTGGCTTGCTGCGTGCAGATCAGGCCAGCTTGGCTAAAAAGTTTCGGTTCAATGCTGTGATGCATGGCGTTCTTTCAAAACCCCCAGCTGAACAAATTTCAGGAGGACGGACGTGAATGATCACGCCGCAAGGTTTGTCAGTCCAATGAAATTGGGATACGCTATTCATGACCTAAACACATCAATCATGTTGCTCTGACCATGCTGCATTCACTCACCCATCTGCGCACACGACCCATTTCCGCAGGCCAGTTGCGCGCTTTTGAGGCCGTGGCGCGGCACCTGAATTTTCGGGCTGCAGCTGAAGAACTGGCCTTGACACAATCAGCGGTCAGTCGGCAAATTCAGGCGCTCGAAGAAGAAGTCGGCGTGTCGCTGTTTTTGCGCCACACGCGCGCTGTGGAGCTGACCAGCGCTGGCACGCAACTGCTGCGCGCGGCCCTGCCGTCACTGGAGCGGATCGACAGCGCCGTGCGCATCATTCGCCAAAGTGCAGGACGCAAAAGCGTGGCGATCAGCACCTGGGCATCGTTTGCGTCGATGTGGCTGATTCCCCGGCTGGAGATGTTTCAGCGTGCGCACCCTGACATCGACATTCGCATTGATGCCACCGATGTGGCGGTAGACATGGACACCACCGACGTTGACCTGGCGCTGCGCTACAGCGCGCCTGGCCCAGTGCCCAGCCATGCGGTGCGGTTGTTTGGCGAACAACTCACGCCTGTGGCCAGCCCGTGGTTGATCAAAAGCGGCACCCGCATCAAAAAGCCCATCGACCTGGCCCAACATGCGCTGGTAGAAGCCAGCGACGCCCACCGCAGCCAGCACATGGAATGGCTGACCTGGCAGCGGTGGTTTGATGAGCAAGGTTTGAAAAGCTTTGCGCCCAAGCGCTGGCTGTACTTCAACTACGCGCACCAGATTGCTCAAGCTGCCTTAACAGGCCAGGGCATTGCTTTAGCCCGCATGCCGCTGGTGGCAGACAGCCTGGCCTCAGGCGACCTGGTGGAGCCCCTGCCCAACATGAGGATTGATTCGCCCCTGGCCTACTGGCTGATCGTGGGCCCGCGCACCGCCGCACGGCCCGAGGTAGCGGCGTTTTGCGACTGGCTTAAAACGCAGGCCCTGCTGACCCGCGAAGCGATTGGTGATGTGCCGGATGCAGATACGGTAGATAACCTGGATTGAGCGCTGGCGAAGCAGCCGATCAGTCGGTGAGGCGGTCAGTCGGACAATTCGTGAAAACTAGCCGGAATATCACGGCTGCCATGCAAGACACGGACTAAAGCGATGTTTTCATCGCGCTCCACATAAAACACCATGTGCGGAAAACGTTGACAAGGCCAAAACCGAAGGCCAGGAATGTCTAAAGCGTGGGCATAACGAAGGGATCCCGTACCAGGCTGGCGTTGAATGTGCAAATACGCCTTTTCAAGCGCATCCAGAAAGCTCAATGCCACGTGCGGTGCTTCAGCCGCGTAATGGGCAAGCGCCCCCTCAACATCCAGGTCGGCTTGAAGCAGCCGCACCAAAGGCTTCATGCTTTTTTTCGTTGCTCTACACGCTTGCGCAAGCTTTGAAAATACGCTGTATCGGCTTGCCCGATAGCCGGGGAGTCTAAACCTTTGAGCATCATGGCACGCAGTTGACTACGGTCTTTGTCACGCCGAATGAGTTCGCGCACATATTCACTCGACGTGCCGTAACCCTCTTGGCTGACGCGCTGATCGACATAGGCTTTCATGCTGTCGGGCAACGAGATATTCATGGTGGTCATCGCTTTAGATTAGCAGCTTTGGCAAATTTTGGCAAATCATGAACTCTCGTGAGTAGGATTCTTTTCAAGCAGGGGCCACACGTAGCGGGCAAGCGTGGGGGCTTACTAAACCGGCCAGACCACGCCGTTGTCATTGAGCAGCGCATCCAGCGGCACATCATGCGGCTCAGACTCCATATCCGGCAGCCAGCCGTTGGTGTAGCCCAGCCCCACGGTGAACGGCTTGGGCAGAAGCGTTGCCAGTGTGCGGTCATAAAAGCCGCCGCCATAGCCGAGCCTGAAGCCGCCCGGCCCATAGCCGACGCAGGGCACAAACAGCAGGGTGGGCACGATCACTTCGGTGTCTTTGGGTTTGGGAATGCCGTAAGCGTCTTCTTCCATCGGGCAGCCCGGGTACCAGGCGTGAAAGGTCAGGGTTTTATGGACTTTGTCGACCACCGGCAGGCCAATGCGGCGCAGCTGCGGTTCATCGAGCAGCTCGCCGTCTTCTTTCCAGCGGTGCAGCGCAGGCAGCGGATCAAACTCGCCTTTGATCGGCCAATACGCGCCAATCACCTGGTCGGTGCGGCCAAACAGCCAGATGCGCATCACGCGCTGCAGCAAGTCGGCTCGCTGCAGGCGGTCCGGCAGATTGAGCCGTTCTTCAATCAGGGCCTTGCGCTTACTTTGTCGTTCGGTTAATTTGTCCATAATCCCTTGATGCTATCCAAATTTCTATGCACCCTCGTTATGGCCACTTTTTGGGGGCCTGTTGCCTTCGCCCAAAGCACAGCGGGCGACAGCCTGATTGTCGAGATGAATCAGGCGTTCAAGCGGGGTGATCGCAAAAAACTGGCGGCACTGTTGCCACAAGCCAGGGGGCATGCACTCGAACCCTATGCCGCTTACTGGGAGCTCAAAGCGCGGCTGGACGACGCCAGCACGCGCGACGTCCAAGACTTTTTTGCCCGCTACCCCGGTACCTACCAGGAAGACCGCTTGCGGGCCGACTGGCTGCTGCTGCTGGGGCAAAGGCGCGACTGGCCCGCCTTTGACGCCGAATACCCCAACTACCGAATGGGTGACGACAAGGAAATACGTTGCTACGCACTGCTGGTTGAGCACTTGAAAAACCCGGCAGCCGACGCGCGACTGTCGGACGAGGTGCGCAAAAACTGGCACGCCCAGCGCGAATCTGATGACGGCTGCCGGGCCGCTGCCGAACGGCTGGTCGGCGCCAAAAACATGAACGGACTGGACGTGTGGCAAAAAGCACGGCTGGCACTGGAGTCCAATCGGCCGGGTGCCGGGCGCGATGCGGTGGCCATCGTCTCGCCAGAATCAGTGGGCATGGTGGTCCAACTCATCAACAGCCCGGCCCGGTTTTTGACAGAAAAAAACATTGCGCTTCGCAACACGCGCAAAGAACTGATCACCCTGGCGCTTGTCAAAATGGCCAGCGCAGACACATCGGGGGCAGAAAGCGCTGCTGCCATGATGGACGCCAAGTGGGGCAACCAGCTCACCAGCGAAGAACGCAACTGGGTCTGGGGCCTGATTGGCAAGCAAACTGCCACACGGCTGGGCACCGTACCCGCAGCCGAGGCTCTGGGCCATTACAACAAGGTCAGCCAAGACACCGACCTGACCGACGACATGCTGGGCTGGAAGGTGCGCGCAGCCCTGCGGGCTGGCGGGCAACCCCGATGGCGCGACGTGCTGAACGCCACCAAAGCCATGAGCGAAGCCGCCAAAGCCGAACCCGTCTGGGTGTACTGGAGGGCTCGTGCCCTGGTGGCAACAACGCAGGCCGGCAACCCCGAGGCGGTGGCTCTGTACCAGTCGATCGCATCGGTGCGCGGCTTCTACGAGCAACTGGCACTGGAGGAACTCGGCCAAAAAATCGTCGCCCCATCCAAGCCAGCACCCGTCAGCCCCGAAGAAAAAGAAAATGCACGGCTGAACGCCGGACTGAACCGCGCCGCCTACGCCATCGCGATTGGCTTGCGGCCAGAAGGCGTGCGGGAATGGAACTACAGCACCAACCTGGCCAAACCGGGCGGCATGAGCGACCGCGAGCTGCTGGCTGCCGCGCAGTTTGCCTGCGACAAACAAATCTGGGACCGCTGCATCAACACCAGCGAGCGCACCAAGGCCTTGATTGACCTGGAGCAGCGCTTCCCGATGCCTTTCAAGGAGGCCGTTGTGAAACGCGCGCAAAGCATCAACCTGGACCCGGCTTATGTGTACGGGCTGATCCGGCAGGAAAGCCGCTTCATCATGGATGCTAGATCCGGCGTGGGCGCATCCGGCCTGATGCAGGTCATGCCCGCCACCGCCCGCGAGACAGCACGGCGCATTGGCATGACAGGCTTTACAGCCAACATGATCACAGACCGTGACACCAACATCGCCATCGGCACAGGGTATTTGAAACTGGTGCTGGACGACGTGGGCGGCTCCATGCCCATGGCCGCTGCCGCCTACAACGCCGGGCCGGGTCGACCAAGAACATGGCGCGGACAGTCTGGCAGCCCGACGGTCGAGGCCGCCATCTGGGCTGAAAGCGTGCCTTTTCTGGAAACCCGTGACTATGTCAAAAAAGTTCTTTCCAACACCACCAACTACGCCGCCATCTTGACGGGCCAGCCGCAATCGCTGAAAGCAAGGCTGGGCACTGTCGGGCCGCGCGATGCCAGCCAACCCGAGACCGATAAGACGCTACCCTGACCGATGAACGCTATCGAATAAGTAGCTACTCGACCAAGCAAATATTGGGCTGCAGCCATAATGCACGTGAAAATGGCCTTTTTTGAGCAAAACTCAGTCGAAACCGCTAAATTAGCACCATGAAAAAAATCCTCATTCTTGGCGGTACTGGTTTTGTCGGCCGCCACCTGTGTGAAAAGCTGGCCGAAGGCGATTACCGCACCACCGTGTTGACCCGCAGGCGTTCAAACGCCAGGCATGTGCAGATGCTGCCGATGGTCGACGTGCTGGAAGGCTCGGCCCATGACGCGGCCACCCTCACGCCGCTGCTGGCCGAGCATGATGCCGTGGTCAATCTGGTGGCCATCCTGCATGGCAGCGAAGCTGCTTTTGACAAAGCCCATGTGCAATTGCCCGCGGCACTTGTCAAAGCCTGCACTGCCGCCGAGCAGCGGCGCATCGTCCATGTCAGCTCGCTGGGTGCAGATCTGAAGGCCCCGTCCATGTACCAGCGCAGCAAAGCGCGCGGCGAAGCGGTGCTGAAGAGCTCTGGCCTGGACATCAGCGTGCTGCGGCCCAGCGTGATTTTTGGCGCTGAAGACAAGTTTTTAAACACCTTTGCATCGCTGCAAAAGCTGTTTCCGTTCATCCCGCTGGCGGGCAGCACCGCCAGATTTCAACCGGTGTGGGTTGAAGACGTGGCAACGGCACTGGTCAAGTGCCTTGAAGACAAATCAACCATCGGCCAAACCTACGAAGCCTGCGGCCCGGAAGTTTTCACGCTCAAGCAGCTGGTGCAACTGGCGGGCCAGTACAGCGGCCACGAAAAGCCTGTCATCGGACTGCCCGACGCGCTGGCACGCATCCAGGCCGGCCTGATGGAGCTCGCCCCCGGGGAGCCCATCATGAGCCGTGACAATCTGGACGCGATGAAGGTTGACAACATCTCCGGCGGCACCCTGCCTGGCCTGCAAGCCTTGGGCATCACACCATCTGCCCTGAGTGCGGTGGTGCCGTTTTACTTGGGCGCGCAAGGCCTGCGCAGCGGCTTGACAGCCAAGCGCAAGACGGCCGGACGGTTTTAATTCGGCATCAATTCGCCTGAGTTTTTGCATCAATCAATAGTTGATGCCGCGCTAGCATGGCGTACCCGCACACAAGTACATAAGGAAGTCACCATGCTCAAGCTCTACATAGGCAACAAAAACTATTCATCCTGGTCGATGCGGCCCTGGGTCTTGCTCAAACAGTGCGGCATCCCGTTTGAAGAGGTCATGGTCAGGTTTGACGCGTTTCAGGCCGGCTCGGAATTTCGCAAAACGGTCGATTCGGTGTCGCCCGTCGGCAAAGTCCCTGTGCTGGTGGATGACGGTTTGGTGGTCTGGGACACACTGGCGATAGCCGAATATCTGGCCGAGCAATTTCATGAAAAAAACCTCTGGCCGCAAGACTCAAAAGCGCGCGCCCGGGCCAGATCGGTCTGCGCTGACATGCACAGCGGCTTTGCGGCACTGCGCTCTGCCTGCCCGATGAACATCGAAGCCAGCCTGCCAGACATAGGCCAGCTGATCTGGCGCGACAAGCCTGCTGTGCGTGCAGACCTGGCGCGCGTGGTGGCGATGTGGGACGAGCTGTTAACCCAGCACAGCGGCCCGATGCTGTTTGGCGAGTTCAGCATTGCTGATGCCTACTACGCGCCCGTGGCCATGCGCTTGAAGACCTACGCCCTGCCGGTGCCTGCCCGCATCACCGCGTACATCCACAGGCTGTGCGCCACAGCCGGTGTGAAGGCGTGGATTGATGATGCGCTGCTTGAAAACGACTTTCGGGATTTTGAAGAGCCCTACCGCTTGCAGCCTTGAGGCAAACCGCAACGGGCCAGACCGCTAAACTTCCCCCATGGAAATTTTCATGGTTGGCGGTGCGGTTCGCGATGCCTTGCTGAGCTTGCCTGTGCAAGACCGCGACTGGGTGGTGGTGGGCAGCACGCCTGAAGAACTGGTGGCACGCGGCTTTTTGCCTGTCGGCAAAGACTTTCCGGTGTTTCTTCACCCCACGACCAAAGAAGAATACGCCCTGGCCCGCACCGAGCGCAAAACCGCAAAAGGCTATCACGGCTTTGCGGTGCATGCGGCGCCTGATGTCACGCTGGAGCAAGACCTGGCGCGGCGCGACCTGACCATCAACGCCATCGCCGCCTGCGCATTGATTGACCGGTCTACCGGGCAATTTGGCACCGATGTGGACCTGACCCCTGCCGATCTGATCGACCCCTATGGCGGCCAGCGCGACATCAACGCCAAACTGCTGCGCCACGTGACCGATGCCTTTCGCGAAGACCCGGTACGCATTCTGCGGGTCGCGCGGTTTGCGGCGCGCTTTCATGACTTTAGTGTTGCGCCTGAGACCCTGCAGCTGATGAAGGACATGGTGGCGGATGGCGAAGCCGACGCGCTGGTGGCCGAGCGTGTGTGGCAAGAACTGTCGCGCGGTTTGATGGACGCAAAACCATCGCGCATGTTCGAGGTGCTGCGCGAATGCGGCGCGCTTGAGCGTTTGTTGCCGGAAGTCAACCGGCTGTGGGGGGTGCCGCAGCGTGCGGACCATCACCCCGAGGTCGATACCGGTGTGCATCTCATGATGGTGCTTGATATGGCGGCGCGACAGGACGCACCCTTGCCAGTGCGCTTTGCCTGCCTGATGCATGACCTGGGCAAAGGAATTAGATTGGAGTCTGACCCCAATTTAATTCCGCGCCACATCGGTCATGAACTCCGCAGCGCCAAGTTATCAAAAACCGTTTGTGAACGACTGCGCGTACCGGTTGAATGCCGCGAGCTGGCCGACGTCGTAGCCATGGAGCACGGCAACATTCACCGCAGTGCTGACTTCAGTGCCGCCGCGCTGGTTCGGTTGCTGGAGCGCTGCGATGCCTTTCGCAAGCCGCAGCGTTTTGCCGCTGTGCTGCTGGCCTGCGAGTGCGATGCGCGCGGGCGGCTGGGGCTGCATGAATCGCCCTACCCGCCGCGCCAGCGGCTGGCGGGTGTGCTGAAAGCCGCGCAGTCGGTGATGACCAGCGTGATTGCCGAGGCGGCGCAGGCCGAGGGGCTGGATGGCAAAAAAATCGGTGAGCGGGTGCATGCTGCGCGGGTGACGGCAGTGGCGCAGCAGATCCAGTCGTCAAATTAGCTGCGACACGATGCTGGCCACCAGACTCAGCAAAATGGTGGTGGTCAGCGGAATGTAGCGCTCCTTGCCAAACAGCTTGAAGCGCAAGTCGCCCGGCAGTTTGCCAAAGCCCAGCTTGTTCAGCCACGGCGTGAGCGCGCTGATAAACACCAGGGTCAGAAAAATAACGATCATCCAGCGAATCATGCGCGAAAGCTTTGCAAAAAATGTTTTCCCGCCGGGCCGCCCCAACGGAAAAACGGCCCCCTCGGGGGGCAGAAAATTAAACGACGTGAGTGAACGTGGGGGCTCATAAGGTATGGGTCCGGTCGCCCACCGAAAAGCCCATCGGCTGCCACACCGGCGTGCGCTTCGCACCGAAGGCGATCACCTTGAACAGCTCGCCCATTTCATGTTCGTTGATGAGCTTTTGCACCATGGTTTTATCGGCAATCGGCGCGTTTTCCATCCCATCGAGCGCACCGCAGTTGAGTAAAAAACGCCCCTGCCCGGCATAACCCAACACGGGCAAGCCGGCCTCTTGCCCAGCCAGGGCAATGCCGGTGAAGTTGACATGCGCGGTGATGTCCTTGCTGCCCACATGCACCAGTGCATCGGCATCCACCTGATGCGCGCGGTGGCACAGCACGGTGCCCATGCTGCGCTGCGGGTGGTAGTACTCATGCTCGGGAAAGCCGTAGTCGATCATGAAAATCGCGCCTGCTTCGAGCCTGTCCGCCAGGGTACGCACAAAGCCTTCGGCTTGCGGATGGATTTCAGTCAGGTAGTCATGTGTGCCCGGCACCTCGATGGGCGGCCTCAAGTCGGTCGGCTGGTCGGCGTACGTCAAGGCGCTTTGATGAACCACCACACCCCGTTCGTGCCAAACGCCGTTCAGGCGCGCCAGCAATTTCACCGGCATGGCATCCAGCACCTCATTGCCAATCACCACGCCGCGCATGGCGTCGGGCAAGGCTGTCGCCCATTGCACGCGCCCCTCAAAGGCTGCCAGGCGCTGCTGCTGACGGGCCCGCAAACTGCCCGACACATCCAAAATGGTGTAGCGCGTGACTTGCGGAAGTGCCTGCAAGATCTGCTCGGCCAGCGCGCCAGAGCCGGCACCAAACTCCCATACCTGGTGCACGCCCGTGGCCTCCAACGCTTGGGCCATCTGCCGCGCCAGGGCCTGGCCAAAGCGCGGCGACATCTCGGGTGCGGTCACAAAATCGCTGCCAGCATCTAGCCGGCCGCCAGGCATCAAGCCAAACTTGCGCAGGTCGTTGGCGTAATAGCCCAGACCGGGCGTATACAGCGCCATGTTCATAAACACGTCAAAGCCCAGCCAGCCGCCGGCTTGCGCTATGGCCTCGTGGATTCGGATGTGCAAGGGGGTCGCTAAAATGGGGGTTGTCATGGCAATGCGTCTAAGTTCAGATTGTCAACGATTGCCCCCTACCCACCCATGTCACAACACCCACCCTCTCCTGTCGTTCTCGTCACCGGCGCAGCCAAACGACTGGGCCGCGAGATTGCCCTGGCACTTGCCGCAGGTGGCTGGCGAGTGGCGGTGCACTACCGCAGCTCTGCGCAAGATGCTGTTGAAACCGTAGCTGCCTGCACACGTATTCAGGGCGATTCCGCCTTGTTTGAGGCTGATTTAGGGGACGAAAATGCAGTCAAAGCGCTGGTGCCGAGCGTGGTTGAACGCTTTGGCCAGATCGATGCCGTCGTCAACAGCGCGTCAACCTTTGAGCAGGACGATGCTGCCAGCTTCAGCTTTGCAGCACTTGAAAAACACCTGCACAGCAACACCGGCGCGCCGATCTTGCTGGCGCAAGCGCTGCACACGCATCTGGCCAGCCGCCAGGCGCGCGGTGAAAAGCCGGTTCGCGGAGCGGTGGTCAATCTGCTGGACCAAAAGCTCTGGAACCAGAACCCCGATTTTTTAAGTTACACCCTGTCCAAAGCGGCGCTCGAAGCCGCCAACACCATGCTGGCCATGGCACTGGCTCCACAGGTGCGGGTGGTGGGTGTGGCGCCGGGCCTGACACTGACCAGCCACCTGCTGAGCGACGCACAGTTTGAAGCGCTGCACAAGCTGTCACCGCTGGGCCGCTCGTCGACGCCCGCTGATGTGGCCGCCACCGTTAAATTCGCACTCGAAAACCAGTCCATCACCGGCACCACCTTGCTGGTCGATGGTGGCCAACACCTGATGAAGTTTGCGCGCGATTTCTCCCTCATGACAAACCACACCTGATATGTTCAACACCCGCGGCACCCAGATTTTGACGCTAACAGGTTTGCGTTTTGACGCCAGTCTTGGCATTCTCGACAGCGAAAAAGCATCGCCTCAACCGATTCAGGTCGATGCCGAGCTCAACCTGGGGATGCAGCCCCTGATACCCAGCGCCGATGACATCCACCATGTGCTGGACTACCGCAAGGTGCGCCAGATCATCATCACGGAATGCACCGCCAAACACGTGAATTTGCTGGAAACATTGATCGGCAAACTCGCCCATCGGCTGATGCAGCTGCCTGGTGTGCTGGGCGTACGGATCAAAATTGCCAAGCTTGAAATATTTGACGATTGCGAAGTGGCGATTCGTATCGAGACAGGGCAGTGGTGAACAGCATGCAAGTTGAAAAAATGAGTGTGGCGACCGACACTACAAAAACAACCAGCGCAGAACGCAAAGCAACACACTTGGTGGCTTCATCTTTACCAGCAGGGGCCGCGGAACCGGCTTTGCCGGGCCGCAGGCGCAGCGCCCCCTCGGGGGGCAGCGAACCACACGCAGTGGGGAGCGTGGGGGCCATCAAACTTGAACGCGAAGAACACAAACTGGAAAAACGCCTGTGCCGGGAAGTCGGCCGTGCGATTGTTGACTTCAACATGATTGAAGAAGGCGACAAGGTGATGGTCTGCGTGTCTGGCGGCAAGGACAGCTACGCCATGCTGGACATCTTGATGAAATTGCAAAAGCGCGCGCCGATCAACTTCAGCCTGATCGCCGTCAATCTGGACCAAAAGCAACCCGGCTTTCCAGAGCACATCCTGCCCGACTATTTGAGCAAGCTGGGGGTGCCCTTTCACATTGAAAACCAGGACACGTACAGCATCGTCAAGCGGGTGATACCCGAGGGGAAAACGCTGTGTTCACTTTGCTCACGCCTGCGGCGCGGCATTTTGTACCGGGTCGCCGGCGAGTTGGGCGCCACCAAAATCGCGCTCGGCCATCACCGTGATGACATGCTGCAAACATTTTTTTTGAACATGTTTTTTGCCGCCAAGCTCAAAGGCATGCCGCCCAAGCTGGTCAGTGACGATGGCAAAAACATCGTCATTCGGCCGATGGCCTATGTGCCGGAAAAAGACCTGAGCCGCTGGGCCGATGTGCAAAACTTTCCCATCATTCCCTGCACGCTGTGCGGCAGCCAGGAGAACCTGCAACGCAAGCAGGTCGGCAACATGCTGCGCGAATGGGACAAAAAATTCCCTGGCCGAATTGAGAACATGTTCAGCGCCCTGCAAAACATCGTGCCCTCGCATTTGATGGACGGCAAGCGCCATGACTTCAAAGGCATCAAAACCACGGGTGTTGCCGATGCAGAGGGCGACAAGGCGTTTGATGCTGACGACTTCAAGGGGCCGACGACAACAGAACTTGCGGGCCGATCGGTCATCAACATACAGTCGTTCTGAGCTTTATGATTTTTGTGTGTTCAACCGATGGGCGGGCGCTATGAACCGGGCAGGAAAAGCGCTGGCAAGCGAGCTGATGGTGGTGGTGAGCGTTTTTCTGACGGCCTGCTCCAGCATGCGCATCGTCGACAGCGATGTCACCGCGTTTTCAGCCTGGACGGCCGCACCGCCAGCGCCGGGCACGCCCTACCGCTTTGAGCGTTTGCCATCCCAAAGCACAGCCGCGCAGCAAGACCGCATTGAGGCACTGGCCACCACCAGCTTGTCAAAAGTTGGCATGACGCTCAGCCCGCTTGAGGCTCGCTACAGCGTGCAGGTGCTGCTGGCCACTGACATCGTTCAGCGTTACCCTGACCCTGGCTTTGGCTTCGGCGGCCCTGGGGTGTTCGCCAGTGGGGGCAGCCGCGGGAGTTCATTCGGCCTGTCATTTCCCATCGGTTTTGGCCAGTCGTACTACAAACGCTCGCTCGGCATTTTGATGCGCGACCTGACAAGCCAACAAGTGGTGTTTGAATCCCGTGCGCTGCATGACGGTGTCTGGAATGATGGCTTTGCAGTGCTGCCTGCGATGCTGGACGCTGCCTTGCTGGGCTTTCCGCAGCCGCCTGCTGGAAGCCGGCGAATTAATGTTGAAATCCCTAGATAACATGACCCCCACGCTTTTCACTTCGTGTCAACGCTGCCCCCCGAGGGCGGCTCATTTTTCTCGGGGCGGCCCGTCGAAAAATTTCTTTTTGTGATTTTCATCAATAAATGATAGAACCAACCCGCATCATCGCCATCCGGCACGGTGAAACCAGCTGGAACGTGGACACCCGCATTCAGGGGCAACTGGACATTCCGCTCAGTGCCAACGGCCGCTGGCAAGCCGAGCGGCTGGCTGAGGCCTTGCGCGGCGAAACCATCCAGGCGATCTACGCCAGCGACCTGACACGCGCCTGGGAAACAGCGCAATACCTGGGCCAGACCCATGGCCGGCAAGTCATCAAAGAAACTGGCCTGCGCGAACGTGGTTTTGGCGACTTTGAAGGCAAGACTTTTGCCGAGATTGCAGCCTTGTTGCCCGAACAGTCGATGCGCTGGCGCAGGCGTGACCCGGAGTTTTCACCCCGTGGCGGTGAATCGCTGGTGGCTTTGAGCGCGCGTGTGGTCGAGGCCGCCGAGCGCCTGGCCGCACGGCACCCCGGTGAGCAGATTGCGCTGGTCGGTCACGGCGGCGTGATGGATGTGCTGTACCGGGCTGCTACCCGACTGGACATTCAGGCCCCGCGCACCTGGGCGCTGGGCAATGCGGCCATCAACCGGCTGCTCTGGACGCCCGAAGGCTTCACGCTGGTCGGCTGGGCCGACACACAGCATTTGAATGACGACGCGCTGGATGATGCGGCAGGCTGAACACATGAATGACCTGATCGGCCACAGTGTGAACACCATCGACACACCCGCGCTGGTGCTTGACTTGGACGCCATGGAGCGAAATCTGCAAACCATGGCGGCGTTTGCAGCGCAGCACCAGGTCATGCTGCGGCCACATGCCAAGATGCACAAAAGCGCCGAGTTGGCAAAGCTTCAAATCAAGGCAGGTGCAGTCGGCGTGTGCGTCCAGAAAACATCTGAGGCCGAAGCGCTGGTGGCGGGCGGCGTGCACAACATCTTCATCAGCAATGAGGTGATCGCGCCCAGCAAACTGGCACGTGTTGCGGCCCTGACGCGCGCCTTGATACCCATGGGCGGCAAACTGGCCATCTGCGTTGACAGCATAGAAGGCATACGCCGCCTGGCGATCGGCATGAACGAAGGCCGCCTGTCATCAGGCCTGGCGTCGTCGATCGACGTGTTCATTGAAATCAACGTGGGGCAGAACCGCTGCGGGGTCGAGCCTGGCGTACCTGCTGTCGCGCTGGCCATCGAGATTCGCAAGCACCCGGCCTTGAATTTTGCGGGCCTGCAGGCTTACCACGGCAAGGCACAGCATTTGCGCGGCCCGGACGAAAGACGTGACGCCATACTCAGCGCCATCATGGCTGTGCAGCAGACCCGCGCGCTGATAGAAGCCGAAGGTATCAAGGTGGCGCTGGTCACGGGCGCAGGTACCGGCACCGCCCCCCTTGAAGCGGCCAGCAAGCTGTATGGCGAACTGCAGGCCGGCTCCTATTTGTTCATGGATGCCGACTACGCCGCCAACCTGCCTGCCGTGGGCCAGCCACGGTTCCAGCACTCGCTGTTTGTCAAAACCCAGGTCATCAGTGTGCATGCCGGACATGCGGTGTGTGACGCGGGCCACAAAAGCCACGCGATTGATTCTGGCCTGCCGAAGGTGCATGCCTTCAGCAGCCGCAGCCAACTGGAATACTCAAACGGTGGCGACGAGCACGGGATCTTGACACCCGCAGCAGGCTGCACCCGCCTGCCCAGCCTGGGCAGCATGCTGTGGCTGATACCCGGCCACTGCGACCCCACCGTGAACTTGCACCAGGTGATGATTGGGGTGCGTGGCGGGCTGCTCAAGGGTGTGGTGGAGCGGATCATCAAGGTGGATGCGCGCGGTGCGCTGACCTGAGGGCACTTCTATAAATTCATTTTTCGGGTGGATCGCGGCGTTGCGCGGTGCTCGGAATCCTCATGCACACAGGTGCATTCCGGTGTCCTGCGCTCCGGGCGCCTTGCGCTTCATCCCGAAAATTTGAATTTCTAGAAGACCCTTGAGACATTGTTCAAGTAAACAACTCATTTCCTGCCGCTGGCGGTGCGACCCCCAAATGCCGATACGCTGCCAGCGTGGCAATGCGCCCACGCGGGGTGCGCTGCAAATAGCCCTGCTGAATCAAATACGGCTCAATCACGTCTTCAATCGTGTCGCGCTCCTCGCCAATGCTGGCGGCTATGTTGTCCAGCCCCACCGGGCCGCCGTCAAAGCGGTGAATCACGCATTCGAGCAGTTTGCGGTCCATCACATCAAAGCCTTGCGGGTCCACGTCGAGCATGGCGAGTGCTTTGTTGGCAATGCTAAGGTCGATCTCACCTTTGCCTTTGACGTCTGCAAAATCGCGCACCCGGCGCAGCAGCCGGTTGGCAATGCGCGGTGTGCCGCGTGAACGGCGGGCGATTTCAAAACCGCCCTCTTCGTCTGTTGGCACATTCAGCAGCCCCGCGCTGCGTTTAACTATGCGGGCGAGTTCTTCAGCGGTGTAAAACTCCAGCCGCGCCACAATACCAAAGCGATCACGCAGCGGGTTGGTCAGCATGCCAGCGCGGGTGGTGGCCCCGACCAGCGTGAAAGGCTGCAAATCCAGCTTGATGCTGCGCGCTGCCGGGCCTTCACCAATCATGATGTCGATCTGGTAGTCCTCCAGCGCGGGGTACAAAATCTCTTCAACCACTGGGCTGAGGCGGTGAATCTCATCAATAAAGAGCACGTCGTTTTTCTCTAAATTCGTCAGCAGCGCCGCCAGGTCTTTGGGTTTTTCGAGCACTGGGCCACTGGTTTGCCGCATGTTCACGCCCAGCTCATGCGCAATGATGTGGCTCAGTGTGGTTTTACCCAAACCCGGCGGGCCAAACAGCAGCACATGGTCCAGCGCCTCGCTGCGTTTTTTGGCCGCGCCAATAAAAATCTCCAACTGCTCACGCACCTTGGTCTGGCCCACATACTCGTCAAACAGCTTGGGCCGAAGGGCGCGCTCAATCGCCTCTTCTTTAGGAGAATCAGGCGCAGCTGACATGACTCGCCGGGCGGGCGGCAAGTCGGCCAGGTTGAAGTCGTCGGTTTGGATGGTCATGAACGATGGGCCCCCACGCTTGTCACTGCGTGAACGGCGCTGCCCCCTAAGGGTGTGCGAGCTTGCTTGGGGCGGCTAGGTGCGGCGCTTCTAGTGGCCCCCACGCTTGTCACTGTGTGTACGACGCTGCCCCCCAAGGGGGTGCGAGCTTGCTTGGGGCGGCCCGGCGCGGCGCTTCTAGTGGCCCCCACGCTTGTCACTGTGTGTACGACGCTGCCCCCCAAGGGGGTGCGAGCTTGCTTGGGGCGGCCCGGCGCGGCGCTCATTTGGCCAGTGCCTTCAATGCCAGCTTGATGCCATCAGACACCCCAATATCTTGAGGCAAAGCTTTGAGCGCCAGCGCCGCATCCCGGTCGCTGTAGCCCAGCGCCACCAGCGCCTGCAAGATATCTGACTGGCTGTCATTGCTGATGCTGACGTTCACGCCGATGTCTGCACCGAGCTTGCCTTTGAGCTCGAGCAGCAAACGTTCGGCGGTTTTTTTGCCGATACCGGGCACCTTGATGATGCGGCCAGCCTCTTGCAGGGTGACGGCCTGGGCGAGTTCTTCCACGCTCATGCCGCTGAGCACGCTGAGGGCGGTGCGCGGGCCGACGCCGGATATTTTGACCAGTTGCCTGAAAGCTGCGCGCTCTGTCGATGTGGCAAAGCCGTACAGGATTTGAGCGTCTTCACGGACCACAAAGTGGGTCAGCAGGCTGACTTTTTCACCCAGCACGGGCAGGTTGTAAAACGTGCTCATGGGCACCAACAGCTCGTAGCCCACGCCGTTGCAGTCCACCAAAATTTCGGGTGGGTTCTTTTCGGCTAGAAAGCCTTGAATTCGTCCAATCATGGCTGGATGTTATCAGTCACCCCGTGATGGGAATATCAGCGGACAATCACCCCTTCATCTTCTTCAGGACGCCCTGCCTTGATCCTCCGCCACACCTTCACGCCGCCAAACAACACCCGCATGGGCCACCTGTGCGGGCCGATGGATGCACACATTCGCACCATTGAAGTGGGCCTGGACGTGAAGATTGCGCACCGGTTTGAGCAGTTCAAGATTGACGGCACCAAGGCGCGCGCGACCCAGGCGCTGGAGGTGCTGCAGGCGCTGTATGAAATGGCGCAGCGGCCGATCGCTGAGGAAACCGTGCAGCTGATGATGGCGGGCGACACCTCCTTAAAGCATGCGCCCGACGGCAGCACCACATTGACCACCCGGCGCGCCGACCTGCGTGCGCGCACCGTCAACCAGGGCACTTATCTTGAAAACATTGCCACCCATGACATCACCTTTGGCATTGGCCCTGCCGGCACGGGCAAAACCTATTTGGCCGTGGCCTGCGCTGTGGATGCGCTGGAGCGCAGTGCCGTGCAGCGCATTGTGCTGACCCGCCCTGCGGTGGAAGCTGGCGAGCGGCTGGGCTTTTTACCCGGTGATTTAAGCCAGAAAGTGGACCCGTACCTGCGGCCGCTGTGGGACGCGCTGCATGAGCTGATGGGGTTTGAACGGGTGCAAAAAGCCTTTGAGCGCCAGCAAATTGAAATTGCGCCGCTCGCCTTCATGCGGGGCCGCACCTTGAACCACGCGTTCGTGATTTTGGACGAAGCGCAAAACACCACGCCCGAGCAGATGAAGATGTTTTTGACCCGCATTGGCTTTGGCAGCAAGGCGGTGGTCACAGGTGATGTGAGCCAGGTTGATTTGCCGCGCACGCAACTCAGTGGGCTGGTCGATGCCGAGCGGGTTTTAAAGCGTGTCAACGGTATTGCCATTACCCGGCTGACCAGCGCGGACGTGGTGCGGCACCCACTGGTGGCGCGGATTGTGGATGCGTATGACCGTGCGCCTGACGGCGTGGACAAGACGCCTGGCGACGTGAAGAAGACAGCCAGGGGCGCGAACAAAAGGCCCGGTGCTGTTGATGAATTAACAATTGCTACCAATACAGTAGCTACTAGCCCAAGTAAAACAAGGGCCAGGAACCGAAATGGCTCTTAAAAACCTACAGCTGTCGCTACAATTTGGCGACATTCAAAATGCCGCCCGCCACCGCGCCGCCTTGCCGCGCCACAGCGTGGCCCGCTGGATTCGCCACGCGCTTGAAAGCGATGCCGAGATCACGGTGCGGATTGTTGGCAGCGATGAGGCCCAGGCACTGAACCGCGACTACCGCCAAAAGGACCACGCGACCAATGTGCTGACCTTTGACTACACGCGGGCGCCGATGGTCACCGCTGACCTGGTGCTTTGCGCACCCGTGATTGCCAAGGAGGCCAAAGACCACAAAAAAACGCTTCGCGACCACTACGCGCATCTACTGGTGCACGGCACGCTGCATGCGCAGGGCTATGACCATGAAACCTCAGCTGCAGATGCGCAGGCCATGGAAGCGCGGGAGGTGGATATCCTGGCGGGCTTGGGGGTGCGTAATCCGTATTGAAGTACCCAGGCGCACCGGCCTGCCTTCAGATAAGCCTATTCGGAAATAGCCGATGCATCCGCCACGGTGTTGACGCCAGCAAGACGGCGGATGCCGTTGAACGTTTTTTGGTAATAGCCTTCGCTCAGTGAGTTTTCAGTCACTTTTTTGAGCACTGACGACGCATGCACAAAGCGGCCGTCGCCGATATACACACCAACGTGGGAGTTTTGTTTGCCGGTGGTGTTGAAAAACACCAGGTCACCGACCTGGATGTCACGCAGTTGCACCGGAACACCCAGCCTGGCCATGTTCGCGGCTTGATGCGGCAGATCGGCCAGCCCCAAGCGTTGCCAGATTTGCTTGATCAGCCCGCTACAGTCTAAGCCGGTATCTTGGGAGCTGCCGCCCAGGCGGTAGCGGGTTCCCATAAAGTCACTGGCAATCCGCCTCAGGCGCTGGTCCCAGGTCGGGGCTGGCGGTGGGGACTCCGCGCCACTTTTGCCCTGCAGGGTCGCGGCATTCAGGCTGCCGACGGGAACCTCTTGCGCCCAGGCACTGGCTGACACCAAGAGCGCACCCAAAACCAGCCAGATGGCTCGCATGCGATAGGGGCGATGAAGCTGTTGCATACGGCTGCTCATTCCCGCACCTTGCCCGATGGAACTGTTTTTGCCGCCCAATCAACCAAGGCCTTGCGGCTGGCGTCATTGGCGGGCACGCGCAAAAACTGGCCGCTGAATTTGGCGTTGTCGGCCAACCAGTTGACCAAATGGCTGGCGTCTTCGCGCTCGTCGGCTTGCGGCACTTTGCGTTCGCTGAAGCGCAGGGGCAAAAACTCCACCCCCAGCAGCTCGCCCTTGGGGCCGAGTTGCACGCCGCCGATAGCCGTCATAGCAGCCATGCTGCGAATGGACAAACCGCCAACGCCGACAAAATTACCCAGTGAGTGGAAAATCGGGCGCCCCTGATAGCACTCAATGGCCCGCAACACGTGGGGGCCATGGCCGACCACCAAGTCGGCACCTGCGTCGATGGCAGCGCGGGAGAAGGCCACCGCATTGCCCCGGTCTTCACCCAAAAACAGCTCGTTGCTATCGCCATGAAAAACCGCGCTATCGCCTTCAGCGCCGCCATGGAAGGTCACCACGACGTAATCGGACGCGGCTTTGGCCTGGGCAATCAACTGGCTGGCCGCGGCCAGGTCTTGCACCATGTTCTGGTGCGGGTAAAAGCCAAAGCCGACCAAGCCCATCCGCAAACCCTTGACCTGCAGGGTCGCGAACTGCCCTTTGAGGCCCACCACCGCAATCCCGGCCTGGCGCAGGTTGTCGCCGGTATCGGCAAAGCCTTGTTCGCCGAAGTCACGGGCATGGTTGTTGGCCACGTTCAGGGCGGTAAACCCGGTGTCTTTCAAGAGCTTGGCGTAGCGCGGCGGAAACCGGAAAGCATAGGAACGCCCGGTACCGGTGACCTTCAAGGTCTTGCTGTAATTCGTCAGGGCGCCTTCCAGATTACCCAAGGTCAGGTCCGTATTCTTCAGATAGGCCTCCACCTTTCCAAAGTACATGGCGTCCCACTCTGCGGGAATGTTGTCCACCAAATGGCTGTTGCCCAGCACCAGGTCACCGACGAAACGCACGGTAATGGGGGCCTGGCTGAGCGCCTGCATCTGCTGCGGCGCGGGGCAGGATTTGGCCGGGGCTGCACTTTGCGCAGCCGCGTAGCCGCATGCCAGCCCGCAAAGCCCCAGCGCCAAACTCCGCAGCCTAAGGGCTGCGCCGAAGCTGCGCGGGTGGAATAAGAGTTGGAACATGGCTTGGAGGGGGTGGCCGATGATTATAGGCCCGTATCGGAATCGTCACCGGCCCGTCGTTGACCAGCTCCACTTGCATATCGGCAGCAAAGACGCCGGTCGCCACGTCGCTGTGTGCGCCGCGCGCCTGCTGCACAAAGTGCTCGTACAGAGAGCGGCCCAGGTCGGGGGCGGCGGCTTGGGTGAAGCTGGGGCGGTTACCGCCGGAGGTGTCAGCGGCCAGGGTGAACTGGCTGACCAGCAGCAGGCCGCCATGCAGCCCCGCGCCGTCCAGGTCTTGGACGCAGCGGTTCATCTTGCCCTGTTCGTCACTGAAGATGCGCAATTTGAGGATTTTGACCAGCAGCTTGTCAGCTTGCGCCCGTGTGTCGCCCTGCTCGGCGCAAATCAGTACCAGTAGGCCCGCGCCGATCTGTCCGACAACCGTGCCTTCAATGGTGACGCTGGCGCGGCGCACCCGCTGGATGAGCGCCAGCATGCCAGCTCAGGCCAGGTTAAGGCGCACAAACTTGCGCTTGCCGACCTGCAAAACGTAAGTACCCGCGCCGAGCTTGAGTCCTTTATCGCTGACAACCTGGCTGTCCACGCGCACGCCGCCGCCGTCAATCAGCCGGTTGCCTTCGCCGGTGCTGGGAGCAAGGCCCGTGGCTTTGAGCAGCGCGCCAATGGTTTGCGCCGCGCCGTCCACGCCCAGCGGCAGGCTGATCTCGGCGATCTCGTCCGGAATACCGCCCTTGCTGCGATTGACGAAATCCTGCTCGGCTGCATCCGCCAAAGCGGCCGAATGAAAGCGTGCGGTGATTTCTTTGGCCAGCGCCACCTTGGCATCTTTTGGGTTGCGCCCAGCGGACACTTCGGCTTTGAGCGCCGCAATATCGGCCTCGCTCCTGAAGGACAGCAGGGTGTACCACTTCCACATCAGCACGTCAGAAATGCTCAGCACCTTGGCATACATGGTGTTGGCGTCTTCAGAGATGCCGATGTAGTTGTTTTTGCTTTTCGACATTTTCTCGACGCCGTCGATGCCTTCTAGCAGCGGCATGGTCAAAATGCATTGCGGCTCCTGACCGTACTCAGTTTGCAGGTGTCTGCCGACCAGCAGGTTGAACTTCTGGTCGGTTCCGCCCAGTTCCAGATCGCTTTTGAGCGCTACCGAGTCGTAACCCTGCATCAGCGGGTACAAAAACTCATGCACGCTGATGGGTGTGCCAGCCTTGAAGCGGTCATGAAAATCATTGCGCTCCATCATGCGGGCCACGTTGTATTTGGCCGCCAGTTGAATCATGCCGCGCGCACCCAACGGGTCTGACCATTCGCTGTTGTAGCGGATCTCGGTTTTGGCCGGGTCCAGCACCAGGCTGGCCTGTTTGTAATAAGTTTCGGCATTCGCCTTGATCTGTTCAGGCGTGAGCGGCGGTCGGGTGGTGTTGCGGCCAGACGGGTCGCCAATCAGGGTGGTGAAGTCGCCAATCAAAAAGATGACCGTATGACCCAGGTCCTGCAACTGGCGCATTTTGTTCAGCACGACGGTGTGGCCAATGTGAATGTCAGGTGCCGTCGGGTCCAGTCCCAATTTGATGCGCAGCGACACGCCCGTGGCCTCTGACCTGGCGAGCTTTTTGACCCACTCGTCTTGCGGAATCAGCTCTTCGCAGCCCCGAAGAGATATGGCCAGGGCGTTCTTGACGCGATCGGTCACCGGGTAATTTGTAACAGGAGCTTGATTCATAAGGGTTTTTAGCAGGTCGCGGGGTCGTCTGACAGATATACTGGCACTTCTCTTGCAGGGTCTCTATTTTAGATGCGCAACTCAAGGCCGCTTTGGCGCCTCCGCAAGAACCTCATTTTTGGCATCACGCACCTTCGTTGGGACTCAAAGTTTTGCAATTTTCAGATTCGGTACAGTTTTTAAATTCAATCGCCGCCAGCCTGCAGCGCCACCCGAAACGGGTCGCTGGCAGTTTGGCCGCCTTGCTGCTCGGCACCGTTGTGACGGCTTTTGGCGTTGTGCCGCTGGCACCTGACGCAGCCGATCTGCCTGTACGCCAGGTGCTCGAATCCGTGCAGACGCTGCCGCTGCAAGCGCAGCTGGATGCGCTGGCTGACCACCGTTTCAAACTGTTTCGTACCGACATCACCCGCGGCAATGACACAGCGGACACGCTGCTCAAACGCCTCAACATCACGGACCCGGCGGCAGCGGCGTTTTTACGCAAAGACGCCAATGCCCGGCTGGCACTGGCGGGCCGCCCCGGCAAGACCATCACGGCCGAAGCCAGCGACAAACAGGAATTGACCAAGCTCAGCACCCGCTGGCCGAGCGACGATGACACCCTGTTCAAGCGGCTGGTCGTTGAGCGCATCGGGGCGTCGTTTGTCTCCCGGATAGAAAGCGCCCCCTACGTGGCCAACGCCCGGCTGGCCAGCGGCAGTATCCAAACCTCTCTTTTTGCCGCCACCGACGAGGCGCGCATACCGGATGCGGTAGCCGTTCAAATCGCTGAGATGTTTTCCAGTGAGATCGACTTTCGCCGGGCGCTACGCAAAGGCGACCACTTCAACGTGGTCTTCGAGGCGCTCGAGGCCGATGGCGAACCGCTGCGCACTGGCCGGGTGCTGTCAGCTGAGTTTGTCAACGCCGGCAAGACCCATCAGGCGATGTGGTTTCAGCCCCCTGGTCAGGACGCAAATGGCACGGCTTACAAAGGCGGTTATTACTCACTGGACGGCAAAAGCTTGCGCCGCGCCTACCTGGGCTCGCCACTGGCGTTCACGCGTATCAGCAGCGGCTTTTCCATGCGCTTTCACCCGATTTTGCAAAAGTGGCGTGCACATTTGGGTACAGACTTCGCAGCCCCAATCGGTACACCGGCGCGCACGGTGGGCGACGGTGTGGTGTCGTTTGCAGGCAGTCAAAACGGCTATGGCAATGTGGTGTTTGTCAAGCACCGCAATGGCCATGAAACGGTCTACGCTCACTTGAGCAAAGTCAATGTGCGGGTTGGTCAAAGTGTGGCGCAAGGCGACAACATTGGTCTGGTAGGCGCCACGGGCTGGGCCACTGGACCCCATTTGCATTTTGAGTTCCGTGTCAATGGCGTTCACCAGGACCCCATGACCATTGCCCGCCAGAGCGAGACCGTTCCTGTGCCACTGGCCGCATTGCCCACCTTCAAACGCTTGGCCGCAGTCGTCAGCACACAATTGCAAGCTGCTGCCACGATAGGTCAAACCCGGGCTGAGTAAACAATCCCCATGTTCGCTCGTTTGACGTAGCGTTCTGCCCCGACGAGGGGGCTGGTTTTTCCTTGGTAGCGGCCCGTCGAAAAATTCTCACAATGTCCTTCAGGAATATTGAGTCATGAACGATTTGTACATCGGCCTGATGTCGGGTACATCGCTCGATGGCGCAGACGGCGTGCTGGTTGATTTTTCCGGCGCCAGACTCCGGGTGTTGGCAAACAGTACGCAAGCGTTTTCAAACGAATTCCGCACGGAACTGCTGGCACTCAATACCCCCTCACATAACGAGCTACATCGCGCCGCGATGGCTGCCAACCAGCTGGTTGAAGTGTATGCATCCGTCGTCAAGTCGCTGCTTGAACAGACCCGGCTCACCGCCCAAGACATTCAAGCCATAGGCGCACACGGCCAGACCGTGCGGCATCAACCCAGATCAGGCTACAGCACACAACTGAACAACCCAGCCCTGCTGGCCGAGCGCACCAGCATTGACGTGGTGGCAGACTTTCGCAGCCGCGACGTCGCAGCCGGTGGCCAGGGCGCACCGCTCGTACCGGCCTTTCACCAAAGTGTTTTCGGTCAGGGCGGGCAAACCGCCTTGGTGCTGAACATCGGCGGCATTTCCAATCTCAGCGTTCTGCCAGCAACCGGTCAGGTGTTGGGCTTTGACTGCGGCCCCGGCAACGCCCTGATGGATGCCTGGTGTTTTCAGCACACCGGCCAGCACTTCGACCAAGGCGGCCAGTGGGCCGCCAGCGGTCAAGGGATTCCCACATTGCTGGCCAGTTTGCTGGACGAACCCTATTTCTCAATGCCGCCCCCAAAGAGCACGGGGCGAGATTTGTTCAGCATGGGCTGGCTTGCGCAAAAGCTGCAAGCCTTTACCAACTACCGGCCCGAAGACGTGCAAAACACATTGACCGAATTCAGCGCAAGGGCCTGTATTACGAGTGCGAACAGCTACTTAAAAGATAGCAAAGAACTGATTGTTTGCGGAGGCGGTGCTTTTAACGGCTACCTGATGCAGCGGCTGCAAGCCGGTCTGCCGTCTTTGAAAGTTGTCTCTTCCGAAACACACGGATTGCCGCCTTTACAGGTCGAAGCTGCGGCTTTTGCCTGGCTGGCCCGACAGACCACGTTGCGCATGCCCGGCAACCTGCCCAGCGTGACAGGCGCTGCTGGGCTTCGGGTGCTGGGCGCAAGCTATCCGGCTTGACGAATAGCGGACAACAAAAAACCGCCTCAAGGGCGGTTTTTTGTTGGGGGCCAGAATCTCAAGCCGAGAAGCTGGAACCGCATCCGCAAGTGCTGGTCGCATTCGGGTTTTTGATCACAAACTGCGCACCTTCGAGGTCGTCTTTGTAGTCAATCTCGGCGCCTACCAGGTACTGGTAGCTCATCGCGTCGATCAGCAAGGAGACGCCATTTTTGGTCATGGTGGTGTCGTCGTCATTGGTGACTTCATCAAACGTGAAGCCATAAGAAAACCCTGAGCAGCCGCCGCCCTGGACAAACACGCGCAGTTTGAGGTCCGGGTTGCCTTCTTCGGCAATCAACTCGGCGACCTTGCCGGCCGCACTGTCGGTAAAGACAAATGGGTCGGGCATTTGGGTAGGAATAATTTCAGCAACGGCGCTCATAAGAAACTCCTGACTTCAGAATCGATAGATGATGGTAACTCAACACGCCTGACCACAATGCTGACAGGTGCTTTGTCGCCTCTGGCTGCTAGCCGTTGTTGGCTGCCAGCTTCAGAACCGGTTTGTCTTCAGCGTCTTGGCTCATCGGCCTCAACTGCCCAGCGATAAGTGCCCCCTGGTGCATTTCAAGCGCCCTGTAGGACACATCGCCCTCAATATTGGCTTTTGGCTGCAATTCCAGCAGTTCTGACGCGTGCACCGGTCCTATGACGCGGCCATTGATGATCACGTGGTCCGCATAGATCTGCCCCTTGACCGTCGCTGATTCACTGATGACCAGAATACTGGCACCGCCTTCGGCAGCCCGAACGTCACCCATGACCTCACCGTCAATGCGCAACCCATCGGTGAATTTGAGATTGCCTTCAATGCTACTGCCTTGGGCAATCAGGCTTTTGATGGAGGGCTGCTTTTTTTTACCGAACATGAAAATCCTAAAAAGGGGTTTTATAGCTTGAAGGTCTGAACGGATCGGGTAGCAACGCCTTCCACTACTTTCGCGGTGACTGTTTTTACCACGGCTTGGGGGGGCAAATCCAGTACCCCTTCAATCCGCCGGAATTGCTTGAACTGCAAGTTCTGTGCCCCGCCAGGCAGGTTGGCGGTCCATGGCTTGCCCGCCAGCATGCCGCTGAGGGTGATTTCCATCTTGCCATTGAAGTCCGGCGCGTTTTTAACCGGCTGAATCACCAAAACCTGCCATTTCAGCTGCGAAGCCGACAGCAACTCGGCATGAAGGCCACGGATGGCTATGCCATCTGAGCCGCCCGCGGGCAGCAGTTTTTCAAAAAATCCCAGGTCGTCACGCAGCAGGCGGTTGTCAGACTCCAGCTGCTTGAGCTGCACCGCCATTTTTTCCTGGGTGGCTTTTTCAGCCGTCAGCAGGCTACCCGACGTGTTGGCGATGGTTTGTGCTTTGTCACGGTCTTGCCTGAGTTGCACCACTTCTTGGCGCAACAGCTTCAATTCGTCCTTGGCGCCGGTGTCCAAGCCGGCAATGCCTTTGCCGAATTCAAACGCCCATAAACCAATGGCGGCTGAAAACCCCAGCATGACAGCGCCCACCATCCAGCGAACCGGCCAAGGCAGTGCGCTGCGCACCGACATGCGGGGGGAGCTGATGGTCAGGCGACGACGAAACAGGCGAAATTTCAAAACGAATGGCTGCGCTGTGATGGATTAGGCATTGTGCACCGTTTGCGTGCAACAAAAAAGAAAAAGCCGCCAGGGGCAAACCGGGCGGCTTTTTGGAAAAGCGACAGACATGCCGCTTGCGCCATTAGCGCTTGCTGAACTGCTTGCGACGGCGTGCTGAACGGAAACCGACCTTTTTACGTTCGACTTCACGTGCGTCACGGGTCACAAAGCCTGCCTGGCTCAACGCTGGCTTCAAGGCTGCGTCATAGTCAATCAGAGCACGGGTGATGCCGTGGCGCACAGCGCCTGCCTGGCCAGACTCACCACCGCCGTGCACGTTGACCATGATGTCAAACGTTTCGACGTGGTTGGTCAAAAACAGGGGCTGGCGGCAGATCATGATGGATGTCTCACGGCCAAAGAACACCTGAATGTCTTTGTCGTTGACAGTGATCTTGCCGGTACCTTTTTTCAGAAACACGCGAGCGACGCTGGATTTGCGGCGGCCGGTGCCATTGTTCCATTCACCGATCATTTGGCGGCCTCTTTCTGAGCGTTGATGGAGATGCCTGGAATGTCCAGAACCTTTGGCTGCTGAGCCGTATGTGGATGCTCAGCACCGCCGTACACCTTCAGCTTTTTGATCATGGCGTAGCCCAAGGGGCCTTTTGGCAACATGCCCTTGACCGCTTTTTCAAGCGCGCGGCCAGGATGTTTGGCCTGCATGTCACGGAAGTTGGTCGCCGTGATACCGCCAGGGTAACCCGAATGGCGGTAGTAAATTTTGTCAAGCGGCTTGGCACCGGTGACACGCAGCTGGGCTGCATTGATGATGACAATGAAGTCACCGGTGTCGACGTGAGGCGTGTAAATGGCCTTGTGTTTGCCGCGTAAACGGAGAGCAACTTCGCTGGCTACTCGTCCGAGGACCTTGTCGGTCGCGTCAATCACAAACCACTCGTGCACCACGTCAGCGGGTTTTGCGCTGAAGGTTTTCATGAGTTTTCTCTTTAAAAGAAGGGTTTGGCGGGCTCTTTTCTGCGGTCGGCGTTCCTCTGGTGGGAACCTCTTAGGCAGGATTGACTCAGCTTACGGTCGCAAGACGATACCGAGACCTGGCTTCGCCGCGGAACCACAAATGCGCTGCGAAGCCCACCATTATATGAAATATCAAGGGCTGGCGTCAAGATAGGATGCCTGTACCAGCGGTTTAGGGGCGAAAATAGCAAGATGTTCTCCTACCGCCACGCCTTTCACGCCGGCAACCATGCCGACGTCCTCAAACACACCATCCTGATTGCGCTATGCAAGTACCTGTGCGGCAAGGACACCGCCCTGAGCGTCATCGACACCCATGCCGGTGCCGGGCTGTACCGGCTCGATGGCGACTACACCGAGACCAGCGGCGAGGCCAGAGAGGGTGTTTTCAAGCTTTTTCAGGCATCCGGTGAAGGTGGAGTCCAGCAAATCCAAACGCCAGCAAGACCTAAAAAGGAAGCGCCAAAAGCCATCACGCCAGATGACTTCTGCCCTGCCCTGGAAGATTACGCCCTTGTTTTGCGCGGCCTGAACCCGAAGTTTGCTGAGACCGGCGATGCCAGCCAGCTCAAAATCTATCCCGGCTCCCCTTTTATTACCCAGCAGTTCCTTGAAGGCCGCGACAAGCTCAAGCTGTTTGAATTGCACCCGACTGACTTCAAGTCGCTGTCAGGCAATATTGCGCAACTCGGTGCAGGCCGGCAGGTCAGCGTAGCCCGTGAAGACGGTTTTGAGTCCCTGAAAACCTTTTTACCGCCGCCATCACGCCGCGCCATGGTTTTTTGTGACCCGAGTTACGAAATGAAGAGCGACTACGCCCGCGTCAGCGCCTGCATGGCAGATGCCGTCAAGCGCTTTGCCACCGGCACGTACGTCATCTGGTACCCGGTCATCCCCCGGCCAGAAGCACATGATTTGCCGCGCAAGCTGAAAACGCTGGCGGTGAAAGCATCGAGACCCTGGTTGAATGCTGTTTTGACTGTCAAGTCGAGCAAGTTGACCACCGATGATGAAGGCGATGTGGTCCGACCCGGCTTGCCAGCCAGCGGCATGTTTGTCATCAACCCGCCGCACACGCTCAAAGCGCAGTTGCAGCTAGCGCTGCCGCAGATGGTCACGCTGCTGGGGCAAGACCGAAATGCCGGTTTTACGCTGGACAGCGGCGGCTAGACCGCGCCAGCACATCACTGCTCCATTGAATATTGGCTTGAAACAAGGCCCGTTCAAGCGGGCAGTTATGGCGGGCTCAAGCCAGCTGGAGCCGCTCGCAAATCTCAACCGTGGGCCCGGCCTGATTCATCGAATAAAAATGAATCCCCGGCACACCGCCGTTGCGCAACTGGTCGCACAGGTCGGTTGTCACGTCCAGGCCAAAACTCTTGATGGACGCGGTGTCGTCACCAAAGCCCTGCAGACGCAGGCGTATCCAGCGTGGAATTTCTGCACCGCAGGCATCTGAAAAGCGCATCAATTGGGTGGAACTGGTGATTGGCATGATGCCCGGCACGACGGGAACATCAATGCCGAGCTTGTACGCATCGTCAACAAATCGGAAATACGCGTCGCTGTTGAAAAAATACTGGGTAATGGCTGAATTGGCACCGGCCTTGACCTTGGTGACGTAAGCCTTCAGGTCGTCATCGGCCGACCTGGCCTGTGGATGCACCTCAGGGTAAGCGGCCACTTCGATGTGAAAGGCATCGCCCGTCTCGGCGCGGATGAAGGCCACCAGGTCACTCGCGTAATGAAACTCACCGCCGGCACCATAGCCGCTGGGCAGGTCGCCACGCAGCGCTACCAGGCGCTTGACGCCCATGGTCTGCAGGGTTTCAAGTTGCGTGCGTACCGTAGCTTTGGTGGCGCCAATGCATGAAAAGTGGCTGGCGGCAGAGAAGCCTTCGGCCAGAATTTCACTGACGGTGGCAAAGGTGCCCTGTTGCGTCGAACCCCCTGCGCCGAAGGTCACGGAACAAAACTCGGGCTTCAAGGCGTAAAGCGTCTGCCGCGTCGCGCGCAGCTTTTGAGCACCTTCAGGCGTTTTGGGCGGGAAGAATTCAACACTGATCGGAAGCTTGGTGTGGTTCATGAAAAGCTTTTCTTCAATCGCGCGTGACCGCAGTCAGTCACGCTATTTAGTCACGCTGTTTGCGCCGCGCCGGACCGTGCTGGCCAGCGTGGGCTTCTTCAGAGTCTTCATGCGCAGCATGCAGGGCGCGTGTTTCGGCACGCGGTGTGCGTTTGACGGCTTTGCGCGGTAGCGCAGCAGGCAGAGGTTTGTCGTCCAGACCGACGTCACTGCCTTTTTTGCCGTGAATGAAAAACTCGCGGTTGCCGTCACCGCCTTCGATGCTGGATGCCATCCAGCCCAGCACGTCAACGCCAAGTTCAGCACAACAGTCACGCAAACGCTTTTCAACAAACTCAAAATGCACAGCATCACGAACAATACCGCCCTTGCCGATCTGGCCGGGCTGCAGTTCAAATTGCGGTTTCACCAGCATCAACAGATGGCCCTCGGCCTTGAGCAGGCGCACGACGGCAGGCAGCACCAGCGTGAGTGAAATAAAGGACAGGTCACCTGTCAGAAAATCGAAAACAGGGTCAATGCCGGGTTCACTTTCTGCATCACGATCCGCATCTGTGTCGTCATCAGACGAATAAGACTGAGCGTAAGCAGACACCAGATCAGCGGACGTCAATGACCGTGCATTGATGCCTTCCAGGCACACCACCCGGTCGTCGTCACGCATGCTGGCGTGCAACTGGCCATGACCGACGTCCACACCCACCACCTGCACAGCACCATGCTGGAGCAGGCAATCAGTAAAGCCGCCGGTCGACTGACCCACATCAAAGCAGCGCAGGCCGGTCACGTCAAGCCCGGTGGCTTTCAATGCACCTTCGAGCTTCAAGCCACCACGCGAGATGTATTTGGCCTCGGTGTTGTCGAGCACTTCAACTTCTGCCGCATCTGGGATCTCATCACCGTTCTTGGCCACGCGTTTCCACGGCGCAGCGACCTCTGCCTCGTCAACCACAACACGCCACTGCACGCCCGAGCCAATCAGGCGCTGGGCCTGGGAGCGGGTGGTGGCAAAGCCGTGTTCGACGAGAAAAAGGTCAGCGCGCATGGATTTCTTTGGAGGTAGCAGGCTAAAAGCGTAGCGAGCGCCCGTCAGACAAGGCGCGGGTGGCTGCGAACCGGAGCGTACTGAAGGTACGTGAGGATTCGCAGACGGGACCCGCAACGCAGTATCACGGGTGCGCAGTAGCTTTTAATAACGGTAGGCGTTGGCTTTGTACGGGCCAGACTTGCTGACGCCGATGTAATCAGCCTGTTCCTGGCTCAGTTCGCTTAGCACAGCGCCGACTTTCTTCAGGTGCAAGCGCGCGACTTTTTCATCCAGATGTTTTGGCAACACATAGACCTTGCCCACTTCGTAGTCGGCCTGCTTGGTGAACAGTTCGATTTGTGCAATCGTCTGGTTCGCAAAGCTTGACGACATCACAAAGCTGGGGTGGCCGGTGCCGCAGCCCAGGTTGACCAAGCGGCCTTTGGCCAGCAGGATGATGCGTTTGCCGTCCGGGAAAATCACGTGGTCGACTTGCGGCTTGATTTCTTCCCAGGTGCATTTCTCGAGCGACACCACATCGATTTCGTTGTCAAAGTGGCCGATGTTGCAAACGATGGCCTGGTCTTTCATGGCGGCCATGTGCTCATAGGTGATGACGTTTTTGTTCCCGGTGGCGGACACAAAAATGTCGCACTTGTCAGCAGCGTATTCCATCGTCACGACTTTGTAGCCTTCCATCGCGGCTTGCAGCGCGTTGATCGGGTCAATCTCGGTCACCCACACCTGGGCGCTCAAGGCGCGCAGTGCCTGGGCCGAGCCCTTGCCCACATCGCCGTAGCCGGCAACCACAGCCACTTTGCCAGCAATCATCACGTCGGTAGCGCGCTTGACAGCGTCAACCAGCGATTCGCGGCAACCATACAGGTTGTCGAACTTGGATTTGGTCACGGAGTCGTTCACGTTGATGGCGCGAATGGCCAGTGTGCCCTTGGCGGACATTTCGTTCAAACGCAACACACCCGTGGTGGTTTCTTCGGTCACGCCGATGATATTTTTCAGGCGGCGGCTGTACCAGGTCGGGTCAATCGCCAGCTTCGCCTTGATGGCGTTGAACAGGCAGATTTCCTCTTCGCTGCCAGGCTTGGCCAGCAGGGAGATGTCTTTCTCAGCCTTGGTGCCCAGGTGCATCAGCAAGGTGGCGTCGCCGCCGTCGTCCAGAATCATGTTCGGACCTTCTTCAGGGGTGCCTTTGGCGCCGCCGAACTCAAAAATGCGGTGGGTGTAATCCCAGTAGTCGGCCAGGGTTTCACCCTTGATCGCAAACACAGGTGTGCCAACCGCTGCCAGCGCGGCGGCGGCGTGGTCTTGCGTCGAGAAAATATTGCACGATGCCCAGCGCACGTCAGCGCCCAGGGCTTGCAGCGTTTCAACCAGCACGCCGGTTTGAATCGTCATGTGCAGCGAGCCAGTGATACGGGCACCTTTGAGGGGCTGAGCCTTGGCGAATTCTTCGCGGATGGCCATCAGGCCCGGCATTTCGGTTTCGGCAATTTTGAATTCTTTGCGGCCCCAGGCGGCCAAAGAAAGATCAGCAATCACGTAATCAGTGAAAGCAGTAACAGGTTTAAGGACGGCGTTCATACGGTTCTCCAACATCAAAAAATGAGATCAAACATCAATTGGGCAAAATGGCCACGTGCGCAATGCTGAAACGTCTGGAGAGTTTGGAAACTCACCCGGCGAACAAGCATTGCGGGTGAGCGTGGTTGCAAAGTTAAATCTTGAGCCTAATCCACATGCCGTGGGTTGCAACGCTCCTCAAGAACCCGATATTGTACAGACATGCGACACTTTCGTCATGCAGCCCTTAAATTCTTGGTCTTGGCAGGCCAGAAGCCGCATCAAAGGCGTCTTCACAGACATTGACGACACGCTGACCACGCAGGGCGCGATCACGCCAGATGCACTGGCCGCCTTGGGTGACTTGAAGGCGCGAGGCTTGGCTGTCATCGCCATCACAGGCCGTCCGGTCGGCTGGAGCGAGCCTTTTGCCATGCGCTGGCCCGTCGATGCAATTGTGGCTGAAAACGGCGCTGTTTTGCTTCAAAAAGTCCATCAAAAAGACCCGAAAGCCAATAGAAACAAGCGCAATCTGCTATTGAAATCATATCAACAGGGCGATGCCATCAGGGCCAGCAACTTCGCCCGCATGGCACAAATCGGTCAGCGTATCTTGCAAGAGGTGCCGGGCACGCTGCTGGCGCGCGATAGTGCTGGGCGTGAAACCGACATGGCGATTGACCACAGCGAATTCACCCATCTGCCACCAGAAAAAATAGCGCAAGTCGTCGCCATCATGCAGGCCGAAGGCATGACGGCCACCGTTAGCTCCATCCACATCAATGGCTGGTTTGGCGAGCACAACAAGGTGGTGGGCGCGCGCTGGGCCGTGCGCCAGTTGTTTGCGCGAGACCTGGATGCAGAAATGGACAACTGGGTCTTCGTGGGCGATTCAACCAACGACCAGTTGATGTTCGACGCTTTCCCGAATTCCATTGGCGTGGCCAATGTGCGGCGCTTTGAGGCGCAGCTGGCACATTTGCCGCGCTACTTCACCAATGCTGAACGCGGCGCTGGGTTTGCCGAAGTGGCTCGGGCCGTCCTATCGGCGCAGTCACGCTAAGAGCTTTTAAGCAGCCCCAGCTTCTCCACCAGTGCTTTCTCGCGCTTGAAAGTCTCTTGCGCAAACTTCAGGTAAGCCGACGAGCTCATGTACATGGGTGTCATGTCGTACTTGGCCAGGGTGTTTTTGTAGCTCTCCATGTCCATGGCCTGCTTGAAGCCGTCATGCAAGCGCTTGACCACGGCTGGTGGCGTGTCGCGCGGGGCCGCAATGCCAAATGGCGAGTTTTGCACCATGTCCAGGCCCAGCTCTTTCAGCGTGGGCGCATCCGGAAATTTGGCCAGCCGTTCTGCACCCCAGGTGTTCAGCACCCGCAGCTTGCCCGCTTCAACCTGCGGCGCAAAGCCGGTGGAATCGGCCGCGGCCATGATGTTGCCACCCAAGATGGACTGCATCAGGTCAGCACTGCCTTTGTACGGCACATGCAGCAGCTCAATGCCGAGCTTTTGCGCAATCAGCTCCATCGTCAGGTGCGGGCTGGTCATGGTGCCGGTAGAACCATAGCTGAGCTTGCCGGGATTGGCCTTGGCCCAGCCGACAAAGTGCGTCCAGGTTTTGAGCGGTGAATCCGTGGGCACGACCAGGCCAAATGCGTAGCCGGTGACGTTCAGCACATAGGTCAAATCGGTGATCGGGTCCCAGGACAGTTTGGTGGTGTACGGCAGGCGAAACACGCCCAACGGAATTTGCGCCACCGTGTAGCCGTCAGCCGCAGCGCTTTGCAATTGCTGGGCCGGCAGCGTGCCGCCCGCGCCGGGTTTATTTTCAACAACCACCGGCTGGCCCAGGATTTTGGAGGCGTTGTCAGCCAGCGATCGCATCGTGATGTCGGTGGGCCCGCCTGCGGGGAAAGCAATCACCAGCTTGATGGGTTTGTTCGGGAAGCTTTGGGCACCCGCCTGGCTGAGCAGGGTGGGCACAGCGAGTGCGGCTGCAGATTGCAGCAAGTGGCGGCGTTTCATGGGACTCCAATCAGTGAGGTGATGACATCATCGGTCAGCAGAAGGCAAAACGCATCAGGGGAACACCTGAAAGACGTCAAAAACATAAAATTGGGCTTTCCATGCGTATTTTGGCCTGTAGCTCAATCAATATAAGGATGAATAGCTCCTGAATAAATAGCAATCAAGCTGACTCAAAGCCGTTCCAGAACGCCGCGCAGGGCGTTTCCGGTGTGGGTGCCCAGCTTGACGACGGTTTCAGGCGGTGCAGCGGCGACCACGCTGCCACCGGCGTTGCCGCCGTCTGGCCCGAGGTCAATCACCCAGTCGGCCTCGGCAATCACGTCCAGGTCGTGCTCGATCACCACCACGCTGTGGCCGCCGTTGACCAGGCGGTGCAGCACATGGATGAGCTTTTCAACGTCAGCCATGTGCAGGCCGACGGTGGGCTCGTCCAGCACATACAGCGTGTGCGGCGCTTTTTGACCACGCCTTGTGATGTCGTCACGCACCTTGCTCAATTCAGTCACCAGCTTGATGCGCTGCGCCTCGCCGCCCGACAGCGTGGGCGAGGGCTGGCCAAGCGTGAGGTAACCCAGCCCAACGTCTTTGAGCAATTGCAGCGGGTGGCCGATGCTGGGCATGGATTTGAAAAATTCCACCGCTTCGTCGACTTCCATCTTCAGCACATCGCCAATGCTTTTGCCGCGCCAGGTCACCGCCAGCGTCTCGGGGTTAAAGCGGGCGCCGTGGCAGGTTTCGCACAGCACTTTCACGTCGGGCAAAAAGCTCATGCCAATGGTCCGCACGCCCGCTCCTTCGCAGGTCGGGCAGCGGCCCTCGCCGGTGTTAAAGCTAAAGCGCCCAGCCTGGTAACCGCGGGCGCGCGCCTCCAGCGTGTCGGCAAACAGTTTGCGAATCGTGTCCCAAAAACCGATGTAGGTAGCCGGGCAAGACCGCGGCGTTTTGCCGATCGGGGTTTGGTCCACTTCAAGCACGCGGTCGACCACGCGGTAGCCTGCGATGCTTTCACAACCGGCCCATGTCGGATGGTGGCCTGCATCGTCTGAGTCACGGCCTGCCTTGGTGCTGCGCTGCATGACAGCGGCGTGCACGTTGGTCAGCAGCACATCGCGGGCCAATGTCGATTTGCCTGAACCTGAGACGCCTGTGACGGCGACCAGCCTGAAAAGCGGCACGTCAATCGTCACGTCTTTGAGGTTGTGCAAATCGGCTTTGGTCACCGTCAGCCACGAGGTGTGTTTGCTGGCAGCGGCCGGGGCGGCGTTGTGCAGCGTGCTGGCCGATGCAGCGTTGGCGATCAGTGCGGCTGCTTTGAGTTTGGCGGCTTTTTGTTTGCTGACGGGTTTGAGCGGTTGCGCTGAGCTGGCGTTCGCCGGTTGGACGTCGGCTAATTCAGTGACTGTTTCGCGCCGCGCATGCAGGGGGTGAATCAGCGGGTTCGCAAGATAACGACCCGTCAGTGAGTCTGGCACCGCAGACAGTTGTGCCGCACTGCCCTGCGCCACCAGACGCCCACCGCGCTTGCCAGCACCGGGCCCGATGTCGATGATGTTGTCGGCGCGGCGAATGGTGTCTTCGTCATGCTCGACCACCACCAGCGTGTTGCCGCGTTCGCTCAACTTGCCCAGCGCGCTGAGCAAGATGGCGTTGTCACGCGGGTGCAGGCCAATCGTCGGCTCATCGAGCACATAGCAAACACCTTGCAAATTGCTGCCCAGTTGCGCCGCCAGCCGGATGCGCTGTGCCTCGCCGCCTGACAGCGTGGGCGCGCCACGGTCCAGCGTGAGGTAGCCCAAGCCCACATCCTCCAGGAATTCAAGGCGTGATTTGATCTCGGGAATCAGGTCGCGCGCAATGCCGCTTTCGCGGCCAACCAAGGCCAGTTTTTCAACCCAGGCCCGCACGTCGGTAACCGACAAGCATGCGATGTCGGCAATGCCCACACCCGCAAATTTGACGGCCCGAGCTTGCCGGTTCAGGCGCGTCCCTGCGCAACCAGGGCAGGCCGTGTTGGCCACATCTTCAACGTCAGGCTCGGCAAAGCTTTGCTCGCGGCCCTTGTTGTCGGCATCTTGCACCGAGTCGTCAAACACTTTGCGCTGTTCTTTGGTCAGCTTGACGCCTGTGCCCACGCAATCAGGGCACCAGCCGTGCTTGCTGTTGTAGCTAAACAGGCGCGGGTCCAGCTCGGGATACGAGGTGCTGCACACCGGACAGGCGCGCTTGGTCGAGAACGCTTCGAGCTTGCCAATCGCCTGGGTTGACGTGCCCGCCAGCATCGCGCCCTGCAAGCCGTCCAGCGGGGCCAGCACATGCACCTGGCCTTTGCCGTGTTGCAGTGCCACTGTCAGCGCCAAGCGCAAGGCCGCTTCGTTCTTCGGGTCAATGTGCAGGCTGGCAATCGGCAGCTCCACCGTGTGCTCTTTGAAGCGGTCAATGCGCGGAAAACCTGTGGTCGGCAAAAACTCGCCATCGACCCGCAAATGGGTGTAACCACGTGGCCGCGCCCAGTCGGCCAGCTCGGTGTAAACACCTTTGCGTGCTATTACCAGCGGCGCGAGCAAGCCGATATGTTTGCCGCGGTAGTTTTTCATCAGTTGTGCGGCAATGCTCTCGGGGCTTTGCGGCATCACGGCGGCATCGTCTTTGGTGCAATGCTGAATCCCCAGCTTGACGTACAGCAGTCGCAAAAAGTGCCATACCTCGGTGGTGGTGCCCACCGTGGACTTGCGACCGCCGCGCGACAGGCGCTGCTCAATCGCCACCGTCGGCGGTATGCCGTACACCGCATCCACCTCGGGCCGGCCGGCCGGCTGCACAATGCTGCGCGCATAGGCGTTGAGTGATTCAAGATAGCGGCGCTGGCCTTCATTGAACAAAATATCAAACGCCAGCGTCGACTTGCCCGAACCGGACACACCCGTGACCACATTGAACTTGCCACGCGGAATGTTGACCGACAGGCTCTTGAGGTTGTTTTCTTTGGCGTTGACGATTTGAATGTCGTTTGAAAACGTCGGCCGCGTCTTCCAGGCTTTGGCGCGCGGCTCTTCAACCGCGTGCACTTTGTTCATCACCGCTGCATACTCGCGCAGCGCCAATGCGGTGTGTGATGTGCGGTGCTCCATCACCTGCTCGGGCGTACCTTCTGCCACCAGCAGGCCGCCTGCTTCGCCGCCCTCGGGGCCCAGATCAATGATCCAGTCGGCAGAACGAATCACGTCCAGATTGTGCTCAATGATGATGAGCGAATGGCCCGCTTCAAGCAGCTTGCGCAGCGCACGCATGAGCTTGGCGATGTCGTCAAAGTGCAGGCCGGTGGTGGGCTCGTCGAATAAAAACAGCGTGCCCTTGCTCGGGTGGCGCAGGGCCAGAGCCTGCTTGCTGGCGCTGCGGGTTTTGCTCGCATCGGCTAAAAACCCCGCCAGCTTCAGGCGCTGGGCTTCACCGCCGGACAGCGTGGGCACAGGCTGGCCGAGCTTGACGTATTCCAGCCCCACATCCACGATGGGTTGCAGGGCGCGCACCACCTCGCGGTCTTGGGCAAACAGTTGTACGGCTTCGCTGACCGTCAGGTCAAGCACATCAGCCACATTCAAAATCTTTGAAACGGTTTGACCGATGGCTTTGCGCTCGATGGTGACTTCCAGAATCTCGGGACGGTAGCGCTTGCCATCGCAGTCCGGGCAGCGCAAGTAAACATCACTCAAAAACTGCATTTCGACATGCTCAAAACCTGAACCGCCACAGGTTGGGCAACGTCCATCGCCGTTGTTGAAGCTGAACTTGGACGAGGTGTAGCTGCGCTGCCGTGCCAACGGTGCCTGGGCAAACAGCTCGCGCACCGCGTCCCATGCGCCTACATAGCTGGCCGGGTTGGAGCGTGCGGTTTTCCCGATGGGCGACTGGTCAACAAACACCACATCCGTCAGATGGTCAGCGCCCATCAGGCGGTCATGCAGGCCGGGCGTTTCGGTGGCCTTGCCAAACTGGCGCAGCAGCGCGGGGGCCAGAATGTCCTGCATCAGCGTGGACTTGCCCGAGCCACTGACGCCCGTCACGCAGACCAGGCGCTGCAAAGGAAAATCGACTGTGAGATTTTTCAGGTTGTGGTCACGTGCGCCTTCCAGAATCAAACGCGGCGTGCTGTCGGTCACCGGGCGCTTGAAACCCATGCCGACCTGCTTGCGGGCTCCCAGGTAAGCACCCGTCAGCGTGTCGGCATGCTTTAAGTCTTCCGGCGTGCCGTCAAACACAATCTGCCCACCCTTCTCACCCGGGCCAGGGCCCATGTCGATCATGCGGTCGGCGGCCAGCATCACCGCCGGGTCATGCTCGACCACCACCAGCGTGTTGCCCGCGTCGCGCAAGCGGTGCATGGCCTGGGTGATGCGGTTCATGTCGCGCGGGTGCAGGCCAATCGAAGGCTCGTCCAATACAAACAGGGTGTTGACCAAGGAGGTGCCGAGCGCCGTCGTCAGGTTGATGCGCTGCACCTCACCGCCCGACAGGGTGCGGCTTTGCCGGTCCAGTGTGAGGTAGCCAATGCCGACGTCGCACAGGTATTTCAGCCGGGTCTGGATTTCTTCAAAAAGGGACTTGAGGGCTTTTTGCTCTGCGTCATCGCCCAGGGCAGCGTGCGACAAACTGGCCGAGAACTTTTGTAATTTATCAATCGGCAAGCGCATCAGGTCGTGCAAACACAAGCCTGGCATTGCCTCCAGTTGCGCGCGTGTCCACGTCACGCCAACCGGCATGAAACGCTCCGCCGGTGGCAGCACGGCATCGGCTGCTTCTTGGGTACCCAGCCGCCACAGCAGCGATTCGAGCTTTAAGCGTGCGCTGCCGCAAGTCTCGCACGGCGTGTAGCTGCGGTACTTGGACAGCAAGACGCGGATATGCATCTTGTAGGACTTGGACTCCAGGTATTCAAAAAAGCGTTTGATGCCAAACCAGTGCTGGCTCCACTTGCCATTCCAGTTGGGCGAGCCGTTGATCACCCAGGCCTGATGCTCGGGCGTGAGCTTGTACCAAGGCGTGTCACGCGGAATACCGGCGCTTTCAGCGTGGCGCATCAAATCGTCTTGCGCCTCTTGCCAGGCCGGGGTTTGCATGACCTTGACCGCACCCGCGCGCAGCGTCAGCTTGTCGTTAGGGATCACCAGGCCGTAGTCCACGCCAATCACGCGGCCAAAGCCCTTGCACTTGTCGCACGCGCCCATCGCGGAGTTGAACGAGAACAGTGAGGGCGTTGGGTCGGTGTAACGCGTGTCGCTGTCGGGGCAATGCAAGCCAGTGGAAAAGCGCCACATCTTTTCATCTTGCCCATCTGATTGAACATACACATTCAAGCGCCCACCACCCCGCTTGATGGCCACTTCAATCGCCTCAACCGCACGCGCTTTTTCAATCGTCTGAATCCGAAACCTGTCGGCCACCACATCCAGCAGTTTGTGCGGCCCAGCAGGTGTGGCCACTTCACGTTCGGCATGCACGCGGGTAAAACCGCTGGCTGATAACCATTGCTCCAGTTGCTCTGCGCTGGTATTGCCGGGCAGTTCTACCGGAAAAGTCATCACCACACGAGCCCCCACTCTCGTCGCTTCGCGTACTTCGCTGCCCCCCGAGGGGGCTAATTTTCCTTCGGGAGCGCGCCCGTTGGAAAATTGTGCATCCAACTCAGCCGTGCGCGCCATCAACTCCGCATAAATCGACTCGGGCGTGTCATGTCGCACGGCTTGCGCGGTTTGCTTGTCAAACAACTGGGCCGACCTTGCATAAAGCAGCTTCAGATGGTCATTCAGCTCTGTCATGGTGCCGACCGTCGAGCGCGAGCTTCGCACCGGATTGGTCTGGTCAATCGCAATCGCCGGCGGCACGCCTTCGACCTTGTCAACGGCAGGTTTGTCCATGCGGTCCAAAAACTGCCGGGCATAGGCCGAAAAGGTTTCGACGTAGCGGCGCTGGCCTTCGGCAAAAAGGGTGTCAAACACCAGCGACGACTTGCCCGAACCGCTTGGCCCGGTGACGACCGTCATTTCATTGGTACGGATGTCCAGGTCAATATTTTTGAGATTGTGCTGGCGCGCGCCGCGAATGCGGATGGTTCCCTGGGGCATGTCGTGAGTGCTTTCCTGAAGAGGTCGGACATTTTAGGCAGGCACGGCGGCCAAGCTGTCCATGTGGTTATCGGGCATGCGACGACCAATCACAGGCACCTAACGGTAAAGCGCGTCCTCGAGTTCCTTGAACTTGTCCATGCCCACGGCTTCCTTGATTTTGGGGGCCAGGTCTTTGAGCGCTTCCAGATCAGCGGCTGATTCAACCGCGAGGTTGAGCCTGAAACCGCGCAAACCCAGACTGCTCGTCAAACGGACCGCGATGGGATAGGCGCGGGCATAGTGCGCCTGGTCGTCGAGAGCGGGGAACTCGCCTGCAGACGCTGTCAAGCCCGGCAAGGCAGCACCAAGGCCAGGCGCTGCCAAGGGAGACTGTGCCGCATCAGCCTGTTGGCGGTCAGCGACTGCATCCTTTGGCGCCAACAAAGCCAATTCAACCAGCCAGCTGATGTCATCAGCTGTCACCCCCAGGGCCTTGGTGAGCTTGAGCACCTCTTCCACACCGCGCGCGCCATCAAACAGGATGAACGCTGAGCGCTGCCGGGGACTCAGGCCCAGTGACCTGTCCTGCAGCACCGTTCTACCCAGCTCGGTTTTGGTGTAAATCATCTTCGCCTCCAGTAAGTCAGTTGCGCTGCAGCCAGATGAAGACGAGGTTCAAGGAGGCGGTTACAAGTTCAAGTGACGAAACGTAACCTTAGCATCAAACCTTCACAAAAATAACATGGGCATTCAATAAGCCGTGCTTTTCTCCGCTCATGTCAATGTCTCCGCCCTTCATCAGCAGATACAAAGCCAAACCGGCAAAAACGATGAATCCAACAAGCAATTTCCACATGATGCGCTCTTTACAAAAAAAAGGCCCTCGACAAGCGGCGAGGGCCTTGGGTGACAAAAACTAAACCTTAGTCGTTGGCAAAAATATCGACGTCTTTGGTCTCTTTGATCAACAGCATGCCAATGACGAAGGTGGCGGCTGCAACGATCACCGGGTACCACAAGCCATAGAAAATGTCGCCTGTCGCAGCCACCATGGCGAATGCCGTGGTGGGCAGCAAACCGCCAAACCAGCCGTTACCAATGTGATAAGGCAAGCTCATCGAGGTGTAGCGGATACGGGTTGGGAACATCTCAACCAGCATGGCAGCAATCGGGCCATACACCATGGTGACCAGAATCACCAGGAACACCAGCACCGCCAACACCATGCCTTTGTTCATGGTCTTGTCGTCGGCTTTGGCTGTCAGGCCTGCCGTTTTCGCGGTTTCAACCACGGCTTTTTTGAAGTCTGCAATCGCTTTGCCGCTGTCAGGCGAGAACGCATCGCGCTTGTCATTGAGGGTGGCGTTCAGGGACGGGATCTCTTTGTCACCCAGCTTGATGACAGCGATAGAACCGGCTGCACCAGTCACGTTTTTGTAGGGAATATAGTTCTCTGTCAACGTGCGCTTGGCAATGTCGCAGGAGCTGGTGAAGTCGATCGGACGCGCAATCGGGCTGCCCTGGAAGGAGCAGGTGGCCTGATCAGCAGTCACAGTGACAGGTACAGCCTTTTGTGCAGCGACCAGCGCCGGATTGGCGTAATTCAGCAGCATGGGGAAGACCGTGAAGTAGGTCAAGGCAGCAATCAGGCAGCCACCCAGGATGATGGGCTTGCGGCCAATTTTGTCTGACAGCGAGCCGAAGAAGATGAAAAACGGCGTACCGATCACCAGCGACGCGGCAATCAGCAAGTTGGCGGTTTTCGGGTCCACTTTGGCGATCGACTGCAAGAAGAACAGCGCATAAAACTGACCGGTGTACCAGACCACGGCCTGACCTGCGGTCAAACCAATCAGCGCCAGAATCACGATTTTCAGGTTCTTCCACTGGCCGAAGGACTCGGACAGCGGCGCTTTGGAGGTTTTGCCTTCAGCCTTCATCTTGGCAAAAGCGGGTGATTCGTTCATGCTCAAACGAATGTAAACCGACACGGCCAGCAGCAAGATGGACAGCAGGAAGGGAACGCGCCAGCCCCAGACTTCAAAAGCCGGGCCGGTCAATTCGCGGGTGACCAGAATCACGATCAACGACAGGAACAAACCCAGCGTGGCGGTGGTTTGAATCCAGGCGGTGTACGCGCCACGCTTGCCCATGGGGGAATGCTCGGCAACATAAGTGGCAGCGCCGCCATATTCACCACCCAATGCCAAGCCTTGCAGCATGCGCAGTGCGACCAGAATGATCGGGGCAGCAATACCGATGGTGGCGTAGTTAGGCAGCAGGCCGACGATAAACGTCGCCGAACCCATGATCACGATCGTGACCAAAAAGGTGTACTTGCGGCCAATCATGTCGCCCAGGCGGCCAAAAACCAACGCACCGAACGGACGCACAATAAAGCCTGCAGCGAACGCCAACAACGCGAAAATGTAGGCCGATGTGGGGTCCAGTCCGCCAAAGAACTGTTTGGCGATCACAGCGGCCAGTGAGCCATACAGATAAAAGTCGTACCACTCAAACACGGTACCCAGCGAGGAAGCGAAGATCACTTTCTTCTCTTCAGCGCTCATGGGACGTGGAGCGACGGTTGATGTTGCCATAGCTGTCTCCAAAAAATAATAAGACTTCCAAAATGGAAGACTCGTGCATTGTTTTGGTTGTGGCTGACCGCGTTCTGACGCGAAACTAACAAGGCCTTACAACTCAAGGGAAAACCCGACAAAAACTTTTCAAGATGCGGATTTTGAGGGAAAACGCTGGGTCAATTTTCGATCACTGTCGAACAACCCCTGCCGCGACCTGACGCGAGCGCTCCCAGCCACCGGCTTCAAACCAGGGCGCATCGAGCAGATAGTCACGCAGCATGGGCAGCGCATCCAGGCCCCAAAAGACCTGGCCATCGACTTCAAAAGCGGGCACCCCAAAAACACCCTTGCTGATGGCGGCGTCGGTATTGGCTTTCAAACCGTTTTTAACGTCGCTGCCTTCCAGGTCATGGCGGGGCTTGAGCTGGGCCAGCAGTGTTTCAAAAGCCGCAGCATCGTTCATGTCTGCGCCGCTGGTCCACACGTGTTTGAAAATCTGCTCACACACATAGCGGTTGCTGTCGCCCGCCCGCTGGCCACAGGCCAGGGCCAAGCGGAGCAGCGGCAGTGGATTGAACGGGTGGCTTGCAGGCATGCGCATCTCCAGCCCCAGCTTGTCTGCCAGCCACATGACTTGCCGATAGGTCCAGTCGCGCTTGGGAGCGATCTCGGCCGGCCCCAGCTGACCGTGGTGTTTGAGCATGCCGGCAAACAACACCGGCCGGTAATCAACGCCGTAGCTGATGCCCTTTAATGCCTCGGGTAACTGCGCAAACGCCAGATAAGCGTAGGGCGAAATAAAGTCGAGGTGAAAGGTGATGTGCTTCATGCGTCAAGCCTGCAGGTCAGTCATGCGCTGTTCAATGCGCGTCCAGGTGGCTCTTTTGGCACCGTCATCCGCGTTGCCCCAGGCGGCAATTTCATCGCGGGTTCTGAAGCAGCCTTCACACAAACCGGTCACGGCATGCATGCGGCACACCGATATACAGGGCGACAGCATCTCGGCTGTAGCCCTTATTTTTAGAGCCCGAGATGCTACCAACGAAATAGCACTTGACTGGGCTGATTGCTCCTCCACGGGGTTAACAGAAACGTCCACCACAGGCGCGCCCGTCAGCCACTCCAGGTCTGCCGGTGCCAACTGAAACACCGCATTCGGGTGCCCGGCAGCGGCCCAGATCTCATCGAACCGAAACAAAGATGCATCGATCAGCAAAACACAAGGCGTGGCATGCGCCAGGGGCGACACACCACCGATGGAAAACCCGGTTTTGCTTTTGACAAACGCCGCATCGGCCCGTCCCAGGCGCTTGCCGTCTGGGCACACCAGCGCCTCGAGTTTTTTTTCATCAACCCGCTGGTCGCCCGATGTGACCACCAGCACGGCCGCATCGTCTGACCGGCGGCGAAACAGAATGCTCTTGGCAATCTGACCCACACTGACGCCCAGCGCATCAGCCGCCTGCTGTGCGGTACGTGCCGCATCGTCGAGCATGACGGGTAAATGAGGGTGAGCTTTGGCTTGCAGCAAAGCGGCTACTTTTTGAACGCCTTCAGGCAGCGCCATCAATTCCGAACCACACAAAGTAAGACCCCCACGTTCATTCATTTCATGTAACTCTCTGCCCCCCGAGGGGGCTGTGCTTGCTAGGGGCGGCCCGTCGCTGCGCACCTAGCCAACCCTCTTGTTCAACAAAGCAGTAGCCGCACGCGAGCTGGGCTTGCGGCCCAAAAAGTCGCTGATGTACTGACCCGCATCAACCAGTTTGTCCAGGTCAATGCCGGTTTCAATGCCCATACCGTGCAGCATGTAGACCACGTCCTCGGTGGCGACGTTACCGGTCGCGCCTTTGGCATAAGGGCAACCGCCCAGGCCAGCCACAGACGTATCGAAGTGCCACACGCCCACTTGCAGGCTGGCCAGTGTGTTGCCCAGTGCCTGACCATAGGTGTCGTGAAAGTGGCCGGATATATCGTTGATGCCGTAGTGCTTGAGCGCGGCCTCCATGGCGCGCTGCACCTTCAGTGGCGTGCCCACCCCAATCGTGTCGGCCACACCAATATGCTGGACACCAATGCCCGCCATCAGCCCGGCCACCATCCCCACCCGGTCAGGCGCAATATCGCCCTCGTACGGACAACCCACGGCACAGGAAATAGCGCCGCGTACCCGAATGCCAGCCGCTTTGGCCGCTGCTACCACCGGTGCAAAGCGTTCAATACTCTCGGCAATCGAGCAATTGATATTGCGCTGGCTGAAGGCTTCGCTGGCTGAGGCAAACACCACGATCTCATCGGGCTTGGCCGTGACCGCCGCTTCAAAGCCCTTCATGTTGGGAGTGAGCACCGAATAACGAACATCTGCCCGTCGCTCAATGCCGGCCATCACGTCCAGCGCATCGGCCATTTGCGGCACCCATTTGGGCGACACAAAACTGGTCACTTCCAGCTCCTTCAGGCCGGCTTCTTGTAAGCGATGCACCAGCTCAATTTTGACTGCCGCAGGCACTGGTGCTTTCTCGTTTTGCAGGCCATCGCGCGGGCCAACGTCCACCAGTTTGACTTTGAAAGGCAGGTTCATAAAGGTACTTTCACGGAATATGCAGGCAATGCGCGGTGAGTGACGGTAATCTCTTAAATCAAACAGGGGCCGCGGATCTGGCTCTGCCAGTCCGCAGGCTTGAGGCTGCGGCTCCAAGCCCACTTGAGTGGGGTTGGACAGCCTCGAGAGCGCCGCCTCTGGCGGCAGTGCGCCCTGCAAGGGCAGCGGCCCCCTCGGGGGGCAGGGAGTTACGCGAAGCGAACGACCGTGGGGGCGACGTCATTAGTATCCTTTTTTCATGTCCACGATGCCTGCGATGCTGCCAATAGCCGCACCGCCTTGCAGCGCCTGAATTTTGCCAGCGATCTGCGCAATGCTCTCGTCCCGCAAGGTCCGTGCAGATGTATGCGGCGTTACCTTGATTTTGGGGTGCTTCCAGAACCGGTGCTCGGGTGGCAAGGGTTCTTGTCTGAAAACATCCAGCGTCGCACCGGCCAGATGCCCGCTGTCAATCAGCGCCAACAAGTCATCATCCACCAGGTGGCCACCGCGCGCCACATTGATGAGATACGCGCCAGGCAACAGCTGTGTCAGGTGACGCCGGTTCAAAATACTGTCCGTTTCAGGCGTCAGGGGCAGCAGGCAGACCAGGATGCGGGAGGCGGCCAGAAAGTCATCCAACCCATCCGTTCCTGAGAAACACTGCACACCATCGACGGCTTTTGCTGAGCGGCTCCAGCCCAGCACCGGAAAATCAAACTGCTTTAGCGCCAGCGCCACACGCTCACCCAGCACGCCCAAGCCCATCAAGCCGACAGGAAAGTCTGCACGCACACGCGGCTTGCGAAACGACCATTGGCCGCCTGCCAGATCGGCTTCATAGGCATCAAATTCCCTGAAATGCCGGATCACCGCATGGCACACATATTCAGCCATTTGCACCGACATGCCCGCATCGTCGAGCCGCACCACTGGCACGCCCGAAGGCAGGCGCAGCTTCATCAGCGCATCCACACCGGCACCGATATTGAAAATACCTTTGAGGGCCGTTTGCGCGTCAAAAAAGGCTTGCGGGGGTGCCCACACCACAGCGTAGTCGGCTGGGCTGGCGCCTGGCGCCCACAGCTCAAGCTGCGCGCCCGGCAGGGCAGCGCGCAGGCCGTCCAGCCAGGGTTGGGCCTTCGTATCCGTACAGCAAAACGTCACGCGCATCGGCTTAAGCTCCCAGTTTTAAAAGCTCTGCGCCTTCAGCCACCTGGTCGCCCGGTGCGTAAAGCAGCTCCTCGACCACGCCGTCCACCGGTGCGGCAATGGTGTGCTCCATCTTCATGGCCTCCATCACGGCCAGCGCCTGGCCCTTGCTGACTTTGTCGCCCGCCTTGACCGCAAACGACACCACCTTGCCCGGCATGGGAGCGGTCAAACGGCCGCCTTCGATTTGTGCCACACCAGCATGCGCCAGCAAATCAATTGCTATTATTTGTGTAGCACCTTGCCCACTGAAGATATAGGTCACACCGTTATGCTGGTAGGTTCTGGCGGTGATGCGCTGCCCGTCAAACTGAACGTTGATGGCGTCAGCTGCTGATGAAAAAGTCAGCACGCCCGCCACACCGCCTGCGGCCAGATGCAAAGCGCCCTCGTGCAGGTAAGTCAGGGCAGCTGGGTGCAGTTCGCCATGAAACTCAAACTCAAAGCGCCGCAGCGCCACGCCATGCGACTGCCAGCCATCGCGGCGGCTGAAGGGGTCATTCGTCTCCAAGGACTTTTCCTTCAACAGCGTTTGCGCCACAGCGCATGCAACGGCCATGGGCAAGCCAATCCGCTCTTGTTTGAACAGCACCGCCTCTTCACGCGGGATCAAGGCGGTGTCCAGCTTGGCTTTGGCAAACGATTCACTTTGCAGCACGTAGCG